>JAZRZA010000071.1:0-128244 GCA_045601045.1 Paludibacteraceae bacterium | reverse complement strand
ATTAATTGTTTGATTTTCATAAAGATACAAAATCTTTATGAGACTACAAAGCCTCAGCTTGTGAAAGTTGGGGCTTTTTTTCACTCTTTTCGGTGGCTTTTATACGAAAAGAGGGCATATCAATTTTGATACACCCTCTTTCCTTTCTTTATCCAATATGAAATCTTAAAAAAATGACTTGTAGGTTATTTGTTTAAATATATACGCTATATTTGTATGACATAATCAGTTGCAATCTGAAATACTTGAAAGAATAAATAAAGCATGGTTAAATATGTGTACTTTTAATATAATTATGAACGATGATTTGATAGAGGCAGTTCGTCCTACTTTCAAAACAAGAGAAGAGGTCAATGAGTGGTTGCAAAATCAGGCAACTCTTTTGTTGCAGCAGGTTGTCGCACGCCAAAACTCGGAGGAGTCTATTGCCGCATCTTCGTCAGTAAAAGAGCACTCGGCATGGGTACAGTCAATGTCGAAATATCGTCGGCTTGCTCCAAAGGACGAGAAAACTGCAATGTTGGATTCATTAGACGAACGTTTTGGATGAAAGTGCAACATTGCAAGTACTGACAAGTTTGTACTATCTGAAGCACTATCTAACATTGTTCCCGATTTCGAGGATATGGTGCAGTACCATTCTGCTCGAAATGTTTCTGCCGATTGCATCATCACCCGTAATGTGAAAGATTTTAATACTGTATCGGATGTGAAGATTATGACTCCCTCCGAGTTTCTTGCTGCTCAATAGTGCGTTTGTAGTCTTTTGCGGAAGGAGAACATCTGACGCTCAAAACCAAATTCCTTCCTGGCAAATAATAATCTACAAAAAAATCTTACTTCCTAACTGATTTCATCGAACTAACGTTTCTAAACTCTTAATTATTTATTACTTTTGCCTGCGATAAATCAAAGGGGTGCCCAACTCTAAGAAAGAGCTCGTTGGCTGAGATTATACCCTCTGACCTGATGCAGATCATGCTGCCGTAGGGATTGATCGTTAAATTTCCTATAAAGGTTCTCCTTTTTGATTTATCCTAATTTCTAATTCTTAATTGAATCGCAGAATGAAGGTATTGGTAAATGCGAAGGAGGTAACCACAGATTCCTCTACACTTTTGGATCTCTCGAAAGAGTTGGCGTTGCCGGATAAGGGCGTCGCCGTGGCGGTCAACAACCAAATTGTTCCCCGTGCGGAGTGGGCGGATACTCCATTGTCCGAAGGGGCGAATATTGTCATCATCAAGGCTGCTTGCGGCGGCTGATTAATCGATGCGTATGAAAAAAGAGGAGATGTTATCCCAGAATGTGCGGATGCAGTTCATCTCGCACTTCACCGATCAATATGACTATTTAGATTCCATTGCGATGGCTTTGGAGGGTGGTTGTCGTTGGGTGCAGCTGAGAATGAAGGACGCGACCCCGGAGGAGATCCTCCCGATTGCTTTGGAGGCCCAGAAACTCTGCAAGGCGAAGGATGCGACCTTCATCATCGATGACCACGTGGAGCTGGTGAAAGAAATCGGCGCCGATGGTGTCCACTTGGGCAAGTTGGATATGCCGGTAGGCGAGGCCCGAAAGATATTGGGGGACTCCTTCATCATCGGTGGCACCTCCAATACCTTTGAGGATATCGCGATGCATGCGGCGGCGGGTGCGGATTATATCGGGTGTGGCCCCTTCCGTTTCACGACCACCAAGAAGAATCTCTCCCCAGTCTTGGGCCTTGAAGGTTATCAGACCTTGGTGGCGAAGATGAGGGAGAACGGGTTGACCCTTCCGATTGTCGCCATCGGCGGTATCAATGCGGCGGACATCCCCGCCATTATGCGGACGGGCGTCTCAGGCATCGCCTTGTCGGGAACGGTGCTCCGTGCGGAGAATCCGGTGGCGGAGATGCGTAAGCTGATGGATATGATGGTGTGACCGGTTACTTATCAATCGTAGAAGAAATAAATAATAACAAACTATATGAGTAAATTAGTGATTGCAGGTCGTGAGTTTAATTCACGCCTATTCCTTGGAACAGGAAAGTTTGATTCCAACGCGTTGATGGAGGCCTCCATCAAGGCATCTTGCACGGAGATGGTGACTGTGGCCATGAAGCGTATCGAATTGGATGACAAGAACGATGATATGTTGAAGCATATCGTCAGCCAAAACATCCAATTGTTGCCCAACACCTCTGGCGTCCGCGACGCGGAGGAGGCGGTATTCGCCGCACAGATGGCGCGCGAGGCCTTCGGAACCAACTGGTTGAAATTGGAGATCCACCCAGATCCCCGCTATTTGTTGCCAGACTCCATCGAGACATTGAAGGCGACGGAGAAGTTGGTGAAGATGGGCTTTGTCGTATTGCCTTATTGCCAGGCTGATCCTACACTCTGCAAGCGTTTGGAGGAGGCTGGCGCCGCTACTGTGATGCCACTTGGCGCCCCTATCGGTACCAACAAGGGTTTGCAGACCCGTGATTTCCTACGTATTATCATCGAACAAGCCAATATCCCAGTTGTGGTGGATGCGGGTATCGGTGCGCCAAGCCACGCCGCCGAGGCGATGGAGATGGGTGCCTCCGCATGTTTGGTGAATACTGCGATCGCTGTGGCGGGAGATCCTGTCGCTATGGCGGTAGCCTTCAAGCAGGCGGTTGAGGCGGGCCGTATGGCCTATGAGGCTGGTTTGGGTACGCAAGCGGACAATTTTGTGGCGGAGGCATCCTCTCCACTCACAGCGTTCTTAAATTCATAAATGTTGCAGTGTTGGCTTCGGCTGAGTCTTGGCTTCGACTACGCTCAGCCAACGAGTCTCATAGCATCCCCTTATCATAATTCATAATTCATAATTCAAAATTCATAATTATCATTATGAGTCAACAAATAACATTCCCCCGTTCCGAAAAAGTTTATTTGAAAGGAACGCTATTTCCAGATATCCGCGTGGGTATGCGCCAAGTGGAGCAAGTGCCCAGCACCAATTTCGTGAACGGAGAAAAGGTGATCACAGAGAATCCTAAGATCATGATCTATGATACCAGCGGCCCATTCAGCGACCCTAATATCGAAATCGATTTGAAGAAGGGATTGCCTCGTATGCGTGAGGCGTGGATCACCAACCGCGGTGATGTGGAGCAGTTGCCGGAGATCTCCTCCGAGTATGGCCGTATGCGTCGTGACGACAAGAGTCTCGACCACCTCCGTTTCGAGCATATAGCACTGCCTTACCGCGCGAAGGCGGGTAAGTGCATTACCCAGATGGCCTATGCCAAGGCGGGCATCGTCACGCCAGAGATGGAGTATGTGGCGATCCGTGAAAATATGAACTGTAGGGAGTTGGGTATCGAGACCCATATCACACCTGAATTCGTGCGTGATGAGATCGCCGCTGGCCGCGCGGTCCTTCCTGCCAATATCAACCATCCGGAAAGCGAGCCGATGATCATCGGACGCAACTTCTTGGTGAAGATCAACACCAATATTGGTAACTCCGCCACCACCTCCAGCATCGACGAGGAGGTGGAGAAATCGGTCTGGAGCTGTAAGTGGGGTGGCGACACCTTGATGGATCTCTCCACAGGTGCCAACATCCATGAGACCCGTGAGTGGATCATCCGCAACTGTCCGGTGCCAGTGGGCACTGTGCCTATCTACCAAGCTTTGGAAAAGGTGGATGGCAAGGTGGAGGATCTGACATGGGAGATTTACAAAGACACCTTGATCGAGCAGTGCGAACAGGGCGTGGATTACTTCACCATCCATGCGGGTATCCGTCGGAAGAATGTCCACTTAGCCGATAAACGCGTCTGCGGTATCGTGAGCCGTGGTGGTAGCATCATGAGCAAGTGGTGCCTGGTGCATGACCAGGAGAGTTTCTTGTATGAGCATTTCGACGAGATTTGCGATATTTTGGCCCAATATGATGTGGCGGTCTCTTTGGGAGATGGTCTCCGTCCGGGTTGCACCGCCGATGCTAATGATGAGGCGCAATTCGCCGAGTTGGATACTTTGGGCGAGTTGGTGCTCCGCGCATGGGATAAGAATGTGCAGGCCTTCATCGAGGGACCTGGTCACGTGCCTATGCATAAGATCAAGGAGAACATGGAACGTCAGATCGAGAAGTGCCACAATGCACCATTCTACACGCTCGGCCCGTTGGTGACCGACATCGCTCCTGGCTACGACCATATCACCTCTGCCATTGGTGCGGCTCAGATCGGTTGGTTAGGCACTGCTATGCTTTGCTATGTGACGCCGAAGGAGCACTTGGCGTTGCCGGACAAAGAGGATGTGCGCGTAGGTGTGATCACCTACAAGATCGCCGCCCATGCGGCCGACTTGGCGAAGGGACATCCGGGCGCGCAGGTGCGTGACAACGCTTTGAGCAAGGCTCGCTATGAGTTCCGTTGGAAAGATCAGTTCGATTTATCTTTGGATCCGGAGCGCGCGCAATCCTACTTCCACAAGGGAAAGCATGTGGATGGTGAATATTGCACCATGTGCGGACCGAACTTCTGTGCGATGCGCCTCAGCCGCGACATCAAGAAGGGAAATAAGTAATTCATAATTCAAAATTAATTTCGGTGTTTTCAGACGAATTATTAAAGATAGATTGGGACGAGACAACGGCGAAGATCGCCGCTAAAACAGACGCCGATGTGCGTCGTGCCTTGTCGAAGGAGCACTGTGATGTGGAGGATTTCATGGCTTTGATCTCCCCAGCTGCGACTCCCTATTTGGAGACGATGGCTCGCCTCAGCAAAAAATATACGGAGGAGAGGTTCGGTAAGACCATCTCCATGTTCATTCCGTTATACATCACCAACTCTTGCACCAATTCGTGCGTCTATTGCGGTTTCCACATCAGCAATCCGATGGCTCGTACCATCTTGACGCCGGAGCAGTGTGAGGATGAGTACAAGGCGATCAAGAAGCTCGGTCCTTTCGAGAATCTTCTGATCGTGACGGGCGAGAACCCTGCGAAGGCAGGTGTTCCCTACATTGCCAAGGCGTTGGATATCGCCAAGAAGTATTTCTCCAATTTGAAGATTGAGGTGATGCCTTTGAGCACGGAGGAGTATGCCGAGCTGACCAAGCATGGCATGAACGGTGTGATCTGCTTCCAGGAGACCTATAACCGCGCCAACTATAACATCTACCACCCGAAGGGCATGAAGTCCAAATTCGAGTGGCGATGCAACGGTTTCGACCGTATGGGCCAAGCGGGCGTCCACTCCATCGGAATGGGTGTCTTGATCGGTCTGGAGAAGGAGTGGCGTACCGACATCACCATGATGGCCTACCACTTACGCTATTTGCAGAAACATTACTGGAAGACCAAATATAGCGTGAACTTCCCTCGTATGCGTCCTGCGGAGAATGGCGGATTCCAACCCAATTGCATTATGAGCGACAAGGAGTTGGCGCAGGTGACCTTCGCCATGCGTATCTTCGACCACGATGTGGACATCTCTTATTCCACCCGTGAGCCAGCCTTCATCCGTGACAACATGGCCTGCCTCGGCGTGACTACGATGAGTGCGGAGAGCAAGACGGAGCCAGGCGGTTACTACACCTATCCGGAGGCTTTGGAGCAGTTCCATGTCAATGACGACCGTACGGCGGTGGAGATCAACGCCCGTTTGAAGGAGTTGGGTCGAGAACCCGTTTGGAAGGATTGGGACAGCGGTTTCGACGAGCTGAAATTGGAAAAGAATTGATATGGGTGATTTGTCGCAACGTTACCAACGCCAAATCCTCTTGCCTGAACTGGGTGAGGCGGGGCATGAGAAAATACGGAAGGCGCGTGTGCTGATCGTTGGTGTGGGAGGCTTGGGCTCTCCCATCGCCCTCTATTTGACGGGTGCGGGCATCGGGACCATTGGCCTTCTGGACGACGATGTGGTGAGTGTCACCAATTTACATCGTCAAGTCCTCTATCGGGAGCATGAGGTGGGGCAGCACAAGGCGATGTGCGCCGCGAGATGTTTGTCTGATTTGAACAGCGAGGTGCGTCTGGTGCCCCATGTCTGCCGTTTGACGGCGGATAACGCGGCCGAAATCATCTCCCAATATGATTTGGTGGTGGATGGATGCGATAATTTCGCCACCCGCTATGTGATCGACGAGGTGTGCCGCGCGCAACGTAAGCCCTATGTCTATGGCTCTATCGAGGGGTTGGATGGTCAGGTCTCTGTCTTTGGCGTGGGAGACCATCCGAGGTATTACACCGATCTCTATCCCCGTTCGGAAACCTCCGATTACCAACCCTCAAAGGCGGTCCTTGGTACGACGCCCGCCGTGGTGGGAAGTGTGGAGGCCAATCAGGTGCTTCAGTTGGTGGGCGGTTTCGGCGAACCCTTGGTCAATAAATTGTGGAGCATTGACCTGCGCTCCATGAATAGCTTTATCGTAAATATTTAATTCTCAAGAAATATAAGAAAATATGTATAAGAAAATTATCAACCCTTGGTTGGGCGTGGAGGGATATAACTGTTTCGCCTGCTGTCCGACCAATAGCATTGGCCTTCACCTCGATCTCTATGAGGATGGGGAGGATATCATTACCCGTTGGCAACCGAACGATAACTTCCAAAGTTATGTGAATACTTTGCATGGCGGCATCCAGTCGCTCTTGATGGATGAGTTGGCGGGATGGGTGATCTCCCGAAAGTTGCAGACCATTGGCGTCACTTCCAAGATGGAGGTGAAGTATTTGAAGCCTGTCTCCACCAAGTGCAAGGTGATAACCGTAAAGGCTCGTCTGAACAAGATGATGCGCAATGTCGCCTTTATTGACGCGGAGATTTATGATGATACCGATACCTTGTGTACCCAAGGCCAGTTGGTCTATTTCTGTAAAACCAAGGAGCAAGCGGCTGCGGATGGATTCCCAGGTTGCGAGGTGGAGGAGTAGGATGAAGTTGGTTGTCATTACGATGCCTGATTTTTTTGCGGACGAGGCCCAATGCATAGAGGCTTTGTTCCGCAATGGTCTGCAATATCTGCATCTTCGTAAGCCCAAGGCCTCCGCACAGGAGTATGGCGCTTTGTTGAGGCGGATAGCGCCTTGCTATTATGACCGAATCGTTTTGCATGACCACTTTGAACTGCTTGAGGAGTTCCCTTTGAAGGGGGTGCATCTCAACTCACGCAATCCGCAGCCTCCTGTGGGATGGTGCGGACATGTCTCACGCTCTTGCCACTCTTTGGAGGAGGTGGAACGCTATAAGCCGCATTGCGACTACCTCTTTTTGAGCCCCATCTACGACAGTATCTCCAAAGAGGGGTATGGGGCGACCTTCACCCCGGAAGTGCTCTTTCAAGCCAAGCGGGAGGGTGTCATAGACGACGATGTGATCGCTTTGGGAGGCATGAAAGCGGAATATCTACCGGAAGTGAAGGAATATGGATTTGGTGGTGCCGCTTTTTTGGGAAGCGTGTGGCATCCATTTGTCCGTGAGGGAATGGAAAAGGGTGTCGAAAGTTTTAGAACAATTTTGGAAAAAATCCATTATATTTGTGGCGTTAAAATTAAATAATATTGATAGTTATGCTAACAATGATTGTTTATTATCATTGCAAAAAGGGTTTTCGCAATGATTTTGTCAAGGAGATCGCCGCTGCGGATATCGCTTCGAAGTGTCAAGCCGAGAATGGCTGCAAACAATATGATTACTTCCTTCCGTTGAATGACGACGATACCCTTCTCTTGGTGGAGAAGTGGGAGAGTGAGGAGGCGCAGAAGATTCACATGACGACGCCTCATTTCCAACAGTTATCATCCCTAAAGGAGCGTTATGTGGAGCGTGTGGGGATTGAGAAGATCTTGCATGATTGATTTTGTCCGATAGATACTTTTTCTAATATTTGAGCTATGATTATTTTGGGTGTAGTGGCTGCGGTTGTACTGCTGCTTGTGGTGGCTTTTGCCATATTCTTTTTGAAAATATCGATTTATAAACGGGTGGTGGGTGTCAGTGAGGAGGCTTATCGAAAGAAGATGCTTCCCACATACGCCGACGCGTTGGCCTGGTTCGATGCGCTGCGCGAACAACGGAAGGTAGAGGATCGCTACTTCACCAATGAGGAGGGACTTCGTCTGCACGCCTACTTTATCCCTTGCGAGAATGCTGTGGGTAATGTCGTGTTGGTGCATGGCTATTCGGGATGCGCTATCCAAACCGCACCACATGCGAAGATGTATTTTGAAAAGTTCCATTACAATGTGGTGATGATCGATCAGCGTGCCCATGCGGGTAGCGAGGGCAAGGTGATCAATATGGGTTGGAAGGAGCGATTGGATGTACTTCGTTGGGCGGAACTGGCGAATGAAACGTTCGGAAATGGCTCATTGCCCATGACGTTACACGGCCTCTCTATGGGCGGTGCTTGCGTCCTGATGTGCGCTGGACAGGGACTCCCTTCTTATGTGAGGGCTCTGGTGGATGACAGTGGATTCTCCTCTGCCTATGAGGAGTTTGCCTATGAGATGCGAACTAAAATGCATCTTCCCCCTTTCCCGTTGCTTGACGCGGCCAGTTTGCTCTGTAAGATCAAGGAGGGGTGGAGCTTTAAGGAGGCATCATCCATCCGTACTTTAGGAGCGGTCAAGACACCGCTTCTGATTATCCACGGCAATGCCGATACCCGAGTGCCATTGGTGGAGGGCGTGAAAATTTTGAAGGCGAAAAAGGAACAGGTGGAATTCTGGGAAGTGGAGGGCGGAACGCACATCCAGGCGATTAGCCAACAACCCGAGCGTTACGTTGAAGCCATCTCCTTATTCTTGGAAAGGGTGAATGCACCGGAAGTTTAGCGCTGTTTACTAGCCCCATAGATAAGGAGATTCCACCATTAGGTGGCGTCTCTTTTTTCGTTAATAGTTGTATATTTTAAATTTTTTCATAAATTTGTTCTATCTCGTTGTCGAACAAAACAGGTACAACTATGAAGCGTGAATTGAAATTATTAATCTTAGGCCTACCTTTCATGAGCCTAAGTCTTTATGCGGCTGAGGAGAGTCAATCATCTGTAACGGCAGAGGCATCCTCCTTGGCGTCCGATTATATGGCGCGTGCCGAGTTCTTTTTGGAGGCGGAGGAGTCTGATAGCGCCATCTATTATTACGACAAGGCGATTCAAGCTGATACGCTTTTCCATGAGGCCTACTACAGAAAGGCGAGTCTGTTGTTCTCCAACAACCGATTCCAAGAGGCGCTGCCCGCCAATGAGAAGGCGATTCAATGCGCTCCGAAGATTCGTAGGTACATGATGCTGAAGGGTATGATCCTGCAATCTCTCAATCGATCCGATGAGGCGCTTGCCGTGTTGGATGAGATGGAGAGGAAGTTCGGCTCGGATGCTTATAACATGCTTTGTAGGGCCTATTGCTATTCAGACATGGGCGATGTCGAGAAAATGAGGACGGCATGTAATAAGGTGATTAAGATGAAGGGAACCACCTCTTACCGTTTCTCCGCCCATCGTTTACTTATCTCCCATGCGACGGGAAAAGAGGTCTCCTCTTTGTTGAAGGCGATGTTGAAGGATATGGGTGGTGATAATTTCAGGGCTCAGTCCTATGCGGTTTTGTGCTACAATAAGATCGGTGCCTATGATAAGGCGGCCGTCCATCAAAAGAAAGCCATTCAGTTGCAAGAAAAGCAGAGCCAAAATCAAGCTCTTTTGTGGGTGGATGAATACATGCATGGTGATTCCAAGGTCCGCGTATATGAATACTTTAATCCACAGGATGCGGGCCGTATGGCGACGCAGTATATATTCAGGGTTTATGATCCGGATGCAAGTGGCGCCCGTACGTTGAATTATGCGATTCGTGTGGAGTATGTTGATGATGTGGTGGATCAATACAAATCGCAGATGGCTGTGATGTCAACTTTTAGTAAAACAGGGGTTAAGACTTATCAGACGACGCTCAGTGATGTGAAGAAGATGTCTTATAAGGATTGGAAGAAGTTTGCCGACGACATCATGGATGCGAAGCAAAAAGAGGATGCCTCTTCAAAAAAGAGACCATCCAGCTCTATCTTCCCTCAATTTTAGTCGATGATTGGGGTCGCTCATCCTCTGAAATAATATGTTGAAATATTGTCCTTAAAACTTAGGAACAAACGCTATCCAATGAAATAACCAAGTCGGGTAGCGTTTGTCTTTTACCTATTGTCGGTAGGAGGGGGTGTAATCCTCCTCTTTGTCGGCTGCTATGCTGGAAAGATCCTTTGCGTCGTCTTTGATTATTTGGATACTGAGGGCTTGCTCGATTTTAGAGATTGTTTCAAGTGACAGATTTTCTTTCCCCTTTAATATTTTAGATATATATTGTTGTGAACAGTTCATCTGATTCGCAAGGGCTTGTTGCGTGAGACCTAGTTGCTTCATTCTCAAAAGCATGGTTGCGGCTAATTTCTGTGAGTGTTGTAGCCAATACCAGTTCTTTTGCCTCCATTCCGCTTCTTCTCTCCATGAAGAAGGTGTTTGGCTTTTGTTTGATTCTAGATAATCCAATGTTTTTTGTTTCATACGAGTATTGGTTGATTTGTTATGCTGTTTCTACTAAATAGTTTTCGAATCCGTCTGCGTCGATTGCCCCTTCGCTTATCAATAGTTCCCTGACTTGCTCCATCTTTCTTAATTCTTCTAGTGTATGCTCTCTCTCTTGCATTGTTCGCGTCAATTTAATAGCTCCCCCTGTAATGATATAACATCCTGGTTCAAGTTTGATGGCATATAAGCGCAACCACGATGCATGGCGAGGACGGTTTGTTATCTTCCCTTTCTCTTTCCCTAAAACCATTTCGTTCGCTCGACTATTTTCTAATGGACGAAATAGATGGTCGAGATTTGCATCTGGAGAAATGTCCAATATTAGACATTGCATCTTTTGGCTGTCGTCGATTGTATCATAGATAGCTTGGCTTAAATCTGTGATTTTGAAAAAAGATGTTAAGTCTGACATGTTTTTTATGAAGAATTCGACTAACCATTCGGGATCACTCCATTGTTCAAATGTAGTTTGAAGAACATTGTCTTTTGCTCCGTCATATCTTACTGCCCAGAGGGTGCCGTTTTCAAGTATCTTGTCGAATTTCATAGTTTTTTTTGCAAATATAATTGTTTATTTATGAATTACAACTGTCAGTTGTAAAAAAAATAATCCGCAGCCCCCTCACGAGGACTGCGGATTCGCTTATGTAATTGTTGTGTTATTTACTCTGCGAAAAGTGGTGTGCTGAGATAGCGGTCGCCCGTATCTGGCAAGAGCACCACGATGTTCTTTCCCGCATTTTCAGGACGCTTCGCCAACTCGATGGCTGCCCATGTGGCCGCACCTGCGGAGATACCTACCAAGATACCCTCTTTCTTACCGATCAATTTGCCGATGGCGAAAGCCTCTTCGTTAGGGACTGGAATGATCTCGTCATAAATTTTGGTGTCCAATGTCTCTGGCACGAATCCCGCACCGATACCCTGGATCTTGTGCGCGCCTGCCACGCCTGTCGACAACACTGCGGATGTGGCTGGCTCCACCGCAACGACCTTGACGTTCGGGTTCTTGCTCTTCAAATATTTGCCCACACCGGTAATGGTTCCACCGGTGCCGACGCCTGCCACGAAAATATCCACTTGACCATCCGTGTCCTCGTAAATCTCCGGACCTGTGGTCTCGAAGTGCGCCTTCGGATTGGCTGGATTGACGAACTGACCTGGAATGAAACTGTTTGGATTCTCCTTGGCCAACTCCTCCGCCTTGGCAATCGCGCCCTTCATGCCCTTGGCGCCCTCTGTCAAGACGAGTTCCGCACCGTAAGCCTTCATCAATTGGCGACGCTCCACGCTCATGGTGTCTGGCATCACGATGATGATACGGTAACCGCGCGCCGCCGCTACGCTGGCAAGTCCGATACCTGTGTTTCCGGAGGTAGGCTCGATGATCACCGATCCCTTCTTCAATTTACCGCTCTTCTCGGCTTCGTCCAACATCGCCTTCGCCACACGGTCCTTGACGCTTCCGCCAGGGTTGAAGTACTCTACTTTGGCGATGATATTCGCCTTCAAACCAAACTCTTTCTCTATGTGGGACAACTCCAAAAGGGGAGTGCGTCCGATCAATTCATCTGCTGATTTATATATCTTAGACATAATGTTACCCTTTCTTTAATCATTACAAATTTACTCAATTATTTTTTGATTGCTTCGAATCCGTGCTCCAAATCCGCGATGATGTCGTCGATGTGCTCTGTTCCGATGGAGAGACGCACGGTGTTCGGTTTGATGCCCGCGCCGAGCAACTCCTCTTCTGAAAGTTGGGAGTGGGTAGTGCTGGCTGGATGGATCACGAGTGACTTCACGTCTGCCACGTTGGCCAATAGTGAGAACAATTCGAGGCTCTCGGTGAACTTCTTCGCGTCCTCCGAACTTCCCTTTACCTCAAAGGTGAAGATAGATCCCGCGCCCTTCTTGAAGTATTTGTTGTAGAGCTCCTTCTCCTTGCCTGTCGCCAATGATGGGTGGTTGACACGCTCCACTTGAGGGTGCTTGCTCAAGAAATCCACTACCTTCAAAGCGTTCTCGACGTGGCGCTCCACGCGGAGTGACAAAGTCTCCAAACCTTGGATCAATAGGAAAGAGTTGAATGGGGAGATGGTCGCGCCCTGGTCTCTCATCAAGGTGGTACGTGCCTTCAAAATGTAGGCCAAGTTACCACATGCCTCTGTGAAGACCACACCGTGGTAGGATGGATTAGGTTTGGATAAACCTGGGAATTTATCGTTTTGCGCCCAGTCGAATTTACCCGCGTCGATGATGACACCACCCATTACGCTTCCGTGGCCGCCGATGAACTTGGTGGCTGAGTGCACAACGATATCCACACCATATTCGATTGGTCTAAGCAGGTATGGCGTAGCGAAGGTGCTGTCTACGATGAATGGAATGCCGTGCTTGTGTGCGATGTCGGCGATGGCTTGCAAATCGATGACGTTTGAGTTAGGGTTGCCCAATGTCTCGGCGTACAACAATTTGGTGTTGGGTTGGATCGCTTTCTCGAAGTTGCTTACATCGGAAGGGTCCACAAAAGTGGTGGTCAATCCCTGCTCGCGCAATGTGTTGGCGAAGAGGTTGTAGGTTCCACCGTAAAGGTTAGCGGAGGAGACGATGTGGTCGCCTGCTGTCGCGATGTTTTGTACGGCGTAGGTGATGGCTGATGATCCGCTGGCGGTGGCCAATGCGGCCGCGCCTCCCTCCAATGCCGCGATACGCTTCTCGAATACGTCGGAGGTAGGGTTCATCAAACGAGTATAGATGTTGCCACCCTCTGTCAATCCGAATCTTCCCGCTGCTTGCGCGGAATCCTTGAATACATAAGATGTGGTGGCGTAGATAGGTACTGCTCTTGCGTCTGTTGCGCTGTCTGGCGTCTCTTGACCTACATGGACTTGTAATGTCTCAAATTTGTAATTCTTTTGTCCCATGTTTACCTCCTTTTTTAATAGTTATTTCTTTTCTTTTTTATTGTTCAATTTCTAAATCGTCGTGATTTGTAACTCATCGACACTGCAAAGGTAGAAATAAAATCATAACAACCTACTATGTTGGTGGGTTATTTTTATCTTTGTTGTGAGAAAATTTATTAAGTAATTGATAATCAATGATAAAAATTTACCTATTTACCTACTGGGTTGTGTGGTTTTGTCTTGGCTCAACTGTTTGATGAGTTTTTTAATTATTTGTTGTAATGGAAACGCAGGGCGAATACATATAGGAATATTTGGTTGTCGCTAACGGAATAGATCATTCGATGTTCTTGGTTGATCCTTCGGGACCACTTCCCTTGCAGCTCTCCTTTTAAAGGTTCAGGTTTGCCCTTCCCCTCGAAAGGGTGATCCAAGGTGTCTTTGATTAATTCCGTAATTCTCTTTTGTATTTTTAGGTTGCCAGATTTTTTCCAAAACTCGATATCTTTTTTCGCTTGTTCCAGTAAGATTATTTCCATAAATCATCTAATTGGGTTGGGGAGTAGTTCCCTTTGGAAATTTCTTCGTCCCCTTTTTTTATTATCTCTATCATTTCCGGCGAAGATTTTATATACGCTGTTTCGTCTTCGTGGCAGGTGCTTTGGCCTTTAGACTCGATTAGTTTGTTGGCCAGCCACTCTTTGTTGTCGTCCGATAGGGAAAGACTTTGTAAAAAATCCCAAATCTTTTGTAATTGCAGTGTGCTCATATCCAAATAGTTTTTTCTCTTACGCAAATTTAATAATAATTATTTGAATAGTCGGTGCTTCTTGTTGTTTTGTCTTTGAAAATTCTTTCCTCATCTTTCGTTGTTCTTAAATTATATTCTATTTTTGCATTTGAATTCTGCGGATTGCCGATTTTTATCCAATCCAAGTGAGTCGGATGCGAATATTTTGTTGTATTTATTACATTCACTTTAAAGTTTTTTGCGAGGAATGAAAAACAAGTATGTAGATTTGATCGAACAATCGTTCGAGTTCCCTAATGAGGAGTTTAGTGTAAAAGATAATGAACTCTACTGGTATAATGTCCCTTTGATGGATATTATTAAGCAGTATGGAACCCCTTTGCGTATCTCCTTTTTGCCTAAAATCGCGATGAATATTCAGCGCGTCCGTCGTCTTTTCAATGTGGCGATGGCGAAGGTGGATTATCAGGCGGACTACAACTATTGCTTCTGCACAAAGAGTTCACACTTCTCTTTCGTGATGGAGGAGGTGTTGAAGCAAGAGGTGAATGTGGAGATCTCATCCGCGTACGATGTGAACCTTTTGGAGTGTTTGGAGGAGTCGGGTCACTTGAAGAAGGATAAGTTCATCCTCTGCAACGGATTCAAAATACCTCAGTACATAGAGAATATCCAACACCTTATCAATAAAGGTTATACCAAAGTGATTCCGATCCTTGACAACAAGGATGAGTTGGATATGCTCATGGATGGGTTCGACCAAAATGTCAATGTCGGTATCCGAATCGCTACCGAGGAGGAGCCTAAGTTTGATTTCTATACCTCACGTTTGGGTATCCGTGTGAAGGATATCATTCCTTTCTATAAGGAGAAGATCGCGAAGAATAAGCAGGTGAAGTTGAAGATGCTCCACTTCTTTGTCAATACGGGTATCAAGGATACCTCTTACTATTGGAATGAGTTGAGCAAGGGCATCAACCTCTACTGCGAACTCCGTAAGATCTGTCCGGATTTGGATTGCCTCAATATCGGAGGTGGTTTCCCTATCCAGGCGCACATGGATTTCTCTTACGACTACGAGTACATGGCGGAGGAGATTGTGGCGCAGATCAAGAATACTTGCGCGCAGCAGGGTGTGCCTGAACCGAATATTTTCACCGAGTTCGGATCATATACCGTTGGCGAAAGTGGCGCGATGCTTTATTCCATCGTGAACCAGAAGCAACAGAACGACCGTGAGTTGTGGAACATGATCGACAGCTCCTTCATTAACACCATGCCGGATACATGGGGATTGAACCAACGCTTCCCTTTCTTGGCGATCAACAACTGGGATCAGGAGTATGAGCGTGTCCATTTGGGTGGTCTGACTTGCGATAGCGAGGACTTCTACAATGCGGAGGTTCACTCTAATGCGATCTTCTTGCCGAAGATGCAGCAGGGTAGGGAGCAGTTCATCGGATTCTTCCACATGGGCGCTTACCAAGAGGCTTTGAGTGGTTACGGAGGCATCCAACACTGTTTGTTGCCTGCGCCTAAGATGGTGGTGGTCGATGTGGATGAGAATGGTGAGTACTTTACCAAACTCTTCGCAAAGGAGCAGAGTTACAAGTCTATGTTAAAGATTTTGGGTTATTAATTGATGAAAAAAAAGATATTCGCCCTGCTCCTTTTTGTGGCGGCGGTAGCACTTTGCGTGACCAAATGGGGGACGTGGTTTGGCAATCCGCCTGAGGCGGCTTATGAGCCACAGACTCATTTGTCTCGTGTCATGTTGACCGTTGGTCCGGAGCCCGATGAACGTTATATCTCGTGGCAGTATGGCGCGGAGGTGCAATCGGGATGGGTGGATTATTGCCCCAAGGGTGGAGGCGATACCCTTACGGTGGAGACGAGAAGCAAGGTTTTCCACTCCCGCGCGGGGGTAGGTGCCTACTTCTCCGCTTTGATGGGTGGTTTGGCCTTCGATAGCGCTTACGACTATCGGGTGCGTGTGGCCCAAGACACGACGGAGTGGTTCCATTTTCGGATGCCGAAGCGTGATTCTACCCTCTCGTTCCTCTATTTCGGTGATGTGCAGGACGAGATGGATGAGATGGGATTGGATACGCTTTTGCCTCAGATTGTGGCGCGTACGCCTGATGCCGCCATGCTGCTCTTTGGTGGAGACCTCATTGAGCGTCCGATGGATCGCTATTGGGGAAAGGTTTTCGCGACATTAGGCACGAATGCGACCAGCTATCCGATCGTGTCGGTTCCTGGTAATCATGAATATTTGAAGGGCGTGGTCCGCCATTTGGAGGGGAGATTTCCTTTGGTGTTTCCCTATTACGGCGATTTAGGTCCGGAAGATAATGCCCTCTTCTCCTTCGCGATGGGAGATGTACGCTTCTTTTTGTTGGACTCCAACAAAGATTCTTGGAACCTGCTTCCGCAACGCTTCTGGTTGGAGGAGCAGTTGAAGAACTGTAAAGAGCGTTGGAAGGTGGTGGTGCTTCATCATCCGATCATCTCTATCAGGGGTTCCATGAATAATTTCATGGTGAAGCATTTGTTCGATGATTTGGTGCGTGAACATGGCGTGGACCTTGTCTTGCAGGGCCATGAACACGGTTATGCCAGATTCAATGTGTCGCATGACGATGCGGGCGAAATGAGAGAGCCGCTCAGGTTGGTCTCGTTCTGTTCCCGCAAGGAGTATCCGCTTAGTTTCCATGGTGATGTGGCCCGTTGGGGAACGGATGACCGCTATTATCAACGGATTACAGTGTCGGATACCATGCTCTCGTTGGAATCCTTCACGGCAGACCACCAGTTGTACGACAAGGTGCGTATCTTGAAAAAGAATGGCAAAAGAGTCTGTGTGGCGGATAGCGTTGATGCCCCCGAAAGAGTCTATGTCTCCGAATGGTTCCGAAAGAATAAGAGTGCGAAGCGTGTAAAGGAGTTCGAGGAGAACATCGCCAAATGGCGGCAATCCGTAGGGGCGTATTGAATACGCCCCATTATTGGATGACACATTATTGAATAGCCGTGCTGTCTACCCAAACATGGGGCAGGATCGCCTCGTAGGTCTCCTCGGAGAGTCCATACACTGCTTTCAGTTGCTCTTTGGAGGAGAATCCGCCTAACTTTGTTCTGTATTTCACGATGCGTTGGGAGAGTTTACTGCCGATGCCCCGCAGTTTTTTCAGTTCGGTGGTGTCTGCGCTGTTGAGTTCGATTCGTAACGATTCGTATTCGTTGTGATACGCTCTTCGGTTGTCATGGTTGCTTCCATCTCTCTGTTGCGCGTACGTTCTTTTCGGAGGAGCGTAAGGTTGTTTCTCTTCCGATTCCCTGCTCGAAACCGATTCTCTGGCACGCTCTCTTTGTGGATATCGTGGCTTCGTCAGCAGTGTGGAATCTGCTGTTTGGGTGAGTAGACTATCCGCCTGTTGCAGGTAACTTTCCGCGTAGCCATTTTGTTGAGGAAGACAGAAATTGATGGCGAACATCATTAAAATCAGGCCGCTTAGTAGCACCAGGCCTTCTCTCTCTCCCTTGGAGAAAAAGAAAAAATCCTTAAAAAGATCTATTTTAAACATAGGTGATTGTTTAGGTGAAACATCGTAGATTTTGAATGTTAAATATGATGCAAAGATAATGTTTATTTTAAAATAATGTGTAAAAAATACAGAAGTATACATATTTTTTCGTGATGAGTACTTTTGATATGCTCCTTTCATTCTAAATCTTGGGAACTATGCCCGTTTTTCGCAATTCTTCCTTATCTTTGTATCAATTTGAAAGACAATGAACAAAAGACTCATATCATATGGTTGGGTGGCGATGCTGCTCATGATGTTGGGGGCTTGCGCCAACATGGCACAAGGTCCGACGGGAGGAAAGGCTGACGTGACGCCGCCCGATTGCTTGGGTTCGACACCTAAAAATAAGGCGCTGAATGTTACCAGTCAACGAATAGAAATCCAATTCAACGAGTTCCTTCAACTTTCCAATCCTTCAAAAGAGTTGGTGGTGTCGCCTCCACAGAAGGTCAATCCGATCGCCAAGGCAATTGGAAAGAAGATCGTGGTGGAGCTGCGCGATTCTTTGCAGCCCAATACCACTTACACTTTCGATTTCGGTAAATCCATCGGCGATTATACGGAGAATAATAGGGTGAATGATTTCCTTTATACCTTCTCCACGGGAGAGCAGTTGGATTCCTTGACGATATCTGGTGTTGTCTTAAATGCGGAGACGCTTGTTCCCGAAGAAGAGGTGACGGTGGGTATATATAGCGACGAGGCGGACTCCCTTTTTACAACTCGTAAGTTCGAACGAATTGGAAGGACCAATGCGGAGGGACGTTTCACCATTCGTGGAGTCGCTGGAAAAAAATACCGTATTTTCGCTTTGCGGGATATGAATAACAACCACTATTTCGATCAACCCCTAGAGGCGATTGCGGTGCAGGAGTTTCCTATGGAGATTCCATCCATCTCCATTACCGAGAAATTTGATACGATTTATGGTGACACTATGCAGATCGATACCGTCATCGCGCGCAAGGTGATGAGTTATACCCCAGACGATGTGGTGCTCCGATTGTTTGAGGAGAAGCAGAATTTCCAGAAATTCGATAAATTGGAACGCTCCGACAGACGCTTTTTCACGCTTTTTTTTGAGAAGATGGAGAACTCCATTCCGAAGGTGACGCTGTTGGATACTGTGGTGGATAATTGGTATGTGACCGAGTCCAGTGCTATGGCGGATACCGTCAAGTATTGGTTCACGGATAGTATGTTGAGCAAGAAGGATACGGTTCGTTTGGCGGTCTCTTACCAAAAGACGGATTCGTCGGGTGTGTTAATCCCTGTGGTGGATACAATGATGGCCTCATTGTCGTCTACTTTCTTGAAGAATGAGGCGAAAGCGATTCAGCAAGCGTTGATCCAGCGAAAAAAGGCGGAGAAGCGTAATCGTCCCTATAAACGCACCAACTTGTTGAACGCTTCACCGTTCACATTGGTGGAGGTTTATGAGAAACCTGTGATAGAGTGGCAAAATCCGATCGCTTCTATGGATGAGGGAAAGATTCTTCTGTATCATGCGAAGGATACGTTGAAAACCCCAATGCCATTTACCGTTTCGCCAATCGAATCAAGGTCGAATTGCAGATCATACCGCGTCGATTCGAAGGAGTTGTTGCCGGATGATGCTTATGTGATAGAGATCGATTCCGCTTGCGTGTATGACTATTACGGCAACCATAATGATCCGATCTCCTTGCGTTTTAGGGTGATGGCGGAGAATGAATATTCGAAATTGACATTTCATATCACCAATTTGGAAGGACCGGCTTATGTGGAGTTGTTGAAGTCCAATGATACTCCTTTCCGTCGGGTGGAGGTGAAAAATGGCAAAGCCTATTTTGAACATATCACCCCAGGCACTTATTACGCCCGTATGGTTTTGGACGTCAATGGCAATCAATCTTGGGACACGGGTAACTACAAGGAGGGTGTGACCCCTGAATGGGTTTACTATTTCCCGAAGTCGATGAAATTACGCGCGAACTGGGAGGTGGACGAAGATTGGGATATCAAAGCGGAATCCTTGGAGAAGCAGCGACCTTCCGGATTGACTGCTAAGAAGAAAAAAAATAACAAATAGGCGGAAGTGCTAATCTCAAGCCATGAATAATAAAATATTGTTGTCCACCGCCTATTTAGGCCCTGTCTCCTATTATAGGGCAATGGCCCATGCGGATGAGATCCAAGTGGAACAATGTGACCACTACCACAAGCAAACCTATCGTAATCGATGCAGAATTATGACGGGAAATGGTGTGATGGAATTGTCCGTTCCTGTGCTAAAAAGCGGTAACAAAACAGCTGTTCGAGATTTGAAAATCGCCTATGTGGAGAGTTGGCAGCAAGTACATTGGAGAGCCATCGCCTCGGCCTATAACTCCTCTCCCTTCTTCGAATATTACCGTGATGATTTTGAACCTTTTTTCACGAAGAAAACTGAATATCTCATTGATTTCAACATGGGTTTGATGGAGGTGGTCGATGGTTTGGTTGGCATAAAAACGCCTATCTCCCTGACCGAGGAGTATTTACCTTCTCCTGTTGGAATGAAGGATCTACGGGAGGTTTTCTCCCCCAAACAACCAGATGGAAGTGAAGTGGCCTATTACCAGGTGTTTGATCAAAAATATGGATTTGTCCCCGATCTAAGTATCTTGGATTTGCTTTTCAATATGGGCCCCGAGTCGTTGTTGGTACTTCGTAAATAGCGGCCCCCGGTCATTGGTTCTTCTCCATCCGCCATTTGATGCCCCCGAGGAAATTTCTGCCTGGCATTCCTCTGAAAGGAAGATTCTGGTAACGTTTGTCCAAAAGATTGTGTATTTGGAATGAGAGCGTAATCCTTTGTCCATATTTGCCGACCCTTTTTTTAGGGAAGGCGAACGTGTGGTTGATGGATAGGTCCATCAAGAAATATCCCTCTAAAATGTCGTAGATATCCGAAGAGGTGCGTTCACCTGTGTAGTTGCCGCTGATGGAGAGGTCAGTTGCCTTATATTGGAGGCTCCATACGCCCGCAAATGTGTTTTGAGGGGTGAGTGGCATTTGGTGCCCCAGAAAGGGACTCATGCTGGAGAATCCTTTTTGTATCTCTGTGAAACTGTGGTTGTAGGAGAGAGAGAGTTTATGTGTGGTTTGGCAGATGGGGAAGGTGCTGTTCGCCTCTACCTCCACGCCTCTCGCCAAGACCTTTTCGATGTTGATAGGTTTCCATATTACGCCTCGCGGCATCCACATGATCCAATTGTCCACATCGTTGCGGTAAAGGGTGGCGCCCAGAAAGATTTTCCCACGTTTGATGGTTGCTTCCCAACTGCTTTTAGCCTCCAGGTTGAAGGCGGTCTCCGCTGTTAGCTCCTGGTTGGCGTAGTCTCCCCAGTAGCGGTCGTTGAGGGTGGGTACTTTGGTGTTCCTGGCGATGTTGCCACCTAATTTCCATAGTATATTTTTCCCGAGAATAGGAGTCGTCTCCAATCCGAAGGATGGCGAGAATGGAATGGAGAGGTTGGAGGCGAAACACTGTCTGATGTTGCCGTGTAGCGTGATTCGTTTGTGAGGAGTCACTTTGGAGAGGAGGAATAGAGCGCCTCTCCATTCTTCAACGCCCGCCTTGTAGGCGTAGACCTCTGGCTTGATGTAGTGCAGGTCTCCTCCTACCTCTACGAGTGCCTTCCGGAATCTTTTTCTGGCGTTTGTTTGCAGCATGATGTCGTGAGTGGCGATTAGGTCTCCCTGGAAATGCTCCCGGTCGTTGATCCAAGCGAATTTGTTCCTCAAATGCAACCACCTGCCACTATATTCGTGCGACAACACGGCTTTCGCGCTTTGGTCGTCTATCTTTTCGTATTTAGATGGATCCTGGTTGTTTTGAAGCATCGGCTGGATTTCTCGGTTGTGACGGGTGAACCATAATTTCCCTTTGAGTAGGTTCCGATTGTTGATTTGCGCGTCGATTTCGTGGAGCAGACCATAATTCATGTAGCTGGCGTTCTTCTGACGGAAGGTCTCATCCCTGAATTGGACGGGGAAATTGTTTTCGCATCGGTCGAAGAAGAGATGCGTTTTGTTGTGCACCTTTTTGCCTTTGAGGTTCGCTCGTATGCCTGTAAAACTCTTTCCGTAGGAACCGAGGTCTTGTTGGATGGAGAGGCTGTTCCCTTCTCCCGATGATTTGCCCGACCCCAGGCTGACAGCTCCTCCAATGGCTCCATTGCCGAAAACGGCACTCTCTCCGCCTGGAAATATTTCAATGCTTTCGAAGAAAAAAACGGGTAGTGTGCTGTAATCCGTTTGTCCCATGGTGAGTGGGGTGATGTTGATGTCGTCCCATATCGCTTGCGTGTGGGAGGCGGAAGTGCCTCTGAGCGATAGGGTGGTCATCATGCCATTGCCGTTTTGCCTAACGACATACGGGGTGTTCTGCGCGATGAAGTCCGCTAATGAAGTATGCCGCTGATTGTTGATGAGAAGGGTGTCCGCTTGGTAGAAGGTGGCGTCTGAGAAGTCCGCAAGTTGGCGTGTTTGCTCTCCTATGACGCTGACGCTATCTAATGTGTAATGGCTGATTTCCTCTTCGTCGGGAATCGCGTGGAGCGAAAGGGTGGCGCCCAGCGAGAGAAGGATTGTATTTAGAATACGATTTTGCATGAGATAGGGTAGTGGTCGGAATAATCCTTGTCGCCGACCTGGAATTGGATTGCCTTAGCCTCCTTGCTATGCATGATTTGATCTATTCTAAAGTGGAATAGTTGCTTGTTGTAGGTGTAACCGTAGCCTGTGGCGCTCTCTTCGAATGCGTCCGACAACTTGTCTCCTCGGATGGTCTGGTAGGTGTAGGAGACTGGCACGTCGTTGAAATCCCCGCAGAGGATAATCGGATAAGGGCACTCTTTGATAAGTTGCTGGTGGATCATCGTCGCCTGCTTGGCTCGGTTTTTGTACGACACGCTCATCTTGTTGGACACGGCGTTGACTACTTGGTTGGCATCCTCTTTCGAGATGGCCTTGATTTTTTGCAGCGTCTTTTTCTCGTTCTCCGTGATCTTATTGCTTTCGAGGTGGCAGTTGATGATGCGGATGGTGTCTCCCTTGAAGAGGATGTCCGCGTACAGGGCCCCATTGAATTTCTTCTCTCTATTCTCCGCCAGATTGACAATTCCGGATCGGATGAACGGATATTTGGATAGGATGGCCTCTCCGATCTCCGCGTTCCAGCTCAGATTGTTTTCCGTGGAATGGTGGAAAGGATACAAGGCGTAGAGTGATTGCTTGATATCTTCTGCTCCTAAGTGATCTGGCAAATTGCTGTGACCGAACTCCTGGATACAGAGAATGTCGGGTTGAGCCTCCTCGAGGAATGGGAGGATATGGTTTTTCTTGCGAGGCGCGAAGAATTCAAACATCTGGACATTGTAGCTCATCACCGATAGGGTATCTCCCTCCGCATGGACGTCGTGGCCGATGGAGAAGGTGCGGCGCGTCTCCGGGTAACAGACAAGCAGTGTTAGTATCGGAAGGATGACATAGTATTTCCGCTTGATGATCCAAAAGAGAAGAAAGAGCAGATTCGCGAACACCAAGTAGGGGAAGGCCAATCCTAAATAAGAAGGGAGGATGTGTTCGCAAGGATTTACGAAGCAGGCGGCCTTTCCTAAGAGCGTGCAGATCGCCACGATCCCGTTTAGAAGGACCGCGAAAGAATAAATCGTGAATCGGATGAATCCGAACCGTTTATTGTTTGTTCCCGAAGAGTTGCTTTTTCTCATCGTCGTTTAGCGAATCGTAGCCGCTGCTCTTTATTTTGTCCAAAATCTTGTCGATCTTGTCGTTTTCTTGTCTCTTTCTGTAATTGTAGTCGTGGTCGCTCTCCGTCCGTTTGTTGTAGGTCGCCCTCATTTTGGGTTGGCCACCGAATTGGTGAAAGAAATTTACCGTTTTGTGGATGATCTTATTGATCCACTCCGTAATGTCCTTGCCCGCCATGTATCGCTTCGCGAATATGAATCCCGCGACAGCGCCTCCCACGTGGGCCATCTGTCCGCCCGCGTTCTCCGCGCTCATTTGCAGTAGGCTAATCACGACAAAGGCGAGCGCCATCCATTTGAGTTTGACCTCTCCGATCAACATCAGACGGATCGGTCTGTCGGGTGAGAAGACCGCGGTGGCTACCGTGACCGCCATCACAGAGGCTGATGCGCCAAGTAAGTGGAAGGTGATGCCGCTATTGGCGAAGAGCGGGAAGATATTGATGCCTAACATATAAAAGAGGCCACCTAGTATGCCTCCTAAGACGTAGAGACCTACCAAAGCGTGCTGTGACGCGTATTCCAAAAAGATTTTACCCATCCAGTAGAGTGTGAGTATGTTGAACAACAGATGGATGAATCCTTGGTGCAGGAACATATAGGTGAGTAGACTCCATGGTTGGCGGATCATCGTTTGTGGAGAGCCTGGCAACATGAGTTGGTAGAGCCAGTTTGTCTGCGCTTGGAAAAGTTGGAGGATGACCAATGCGATGTTTACCAAGAGAAATACCCCGAGGTTGATGTAGATGAGTTTGGTGAGCGTCGTTCCATGTTTGAACGAAGCTATGATTTCATCTTTAATATTGTTGCCCATGTAGTTTGCCATAATCTAGTGTGCTGATGTTGTTAGGTCGTGATTACCCACGCTGAAATTTTTCTAGTCGCTTCTTTCCTTGGTATCTCCAAAAGAGAAGAAGGATGAGTCCGAATAACATGCCTCCCAGGTGGGCGAAGTGCGCCACTTTGTCGAAATTGAAATCTTTCACGCCGGCGAATAATTCGAAGGCGGCGTAAGCGATTACCATATATTTGGCTTTGACAGGGATAGGAATGAAGAAGAAATAGACAGGCACATTCGGGAAAATCATACCGAAAGCCAATAGCAAAGCGAAGACGGCGCCTGAGGCTCCTACGGTGATGTGACTGTTGTAGATGCTATCCGCGAACTGGGCCAACTCCCCGGTGGTGAATATTATCTTGCCGTTTCCGATATTCAAGCCGTTGGAGATGCCTGATTCCATATAGGCGTTGATCTCCGCGGTGACTGGTTGTAGATCGTAACTCCATGCCAACTCTTGGACGATACCCGCGCCGATACCGCAGAAAAAATAGTAGAATATGAATTTCTTCATACCCATTGTCTTCTCCAAAACGGGTCCGAACATAAAAAGGCTGAACATGTTGCAGAAGAGGTGCCAGAAGCTCGATGTGTCGTGAAGGAACATATAGGTCACCAATTGGATGGGATTGAAATCCGACCCTTCCCAATAGTGAAGCCCGAGTAGTCCTATCAAATTAATGTCGATTCTCGGAAGCAAAAGGGAGGCACCCCATAATAATGCATTGATTATTATTAAGTGAATTGTTACGGAAGAGTATCCGTCGTTTGATCCTAATCTCATCTCTTTTGTGTTTTATTAATTTTTCTTCTTGGGTTGGGGGCTCTGCAATGCTGTTTGGCCCCTCTTTTAACACTGCAAAAATAGCGAAAATCCCCTCATAATATGTTAATGAACATAAAAATGTATTTTTTTTTGTTTTCACAACATTTTTTTTTAGCAATTCTTTTGCGAAATTTAGATTGAATAGTATCTTTGTTCCGATTACATCATTGTTTTGGGATAGGAAAACGAGTCAAAAATGATGTGACTATTGAATTTTATTGATGTGAATAGATAGAAATATATTATATTACTTTAAAATTACATTTTGTTATGAACAAATCAGAATTCATTAAAGCAATCGCTGAGAAGAGCGGTTTGACTATTGCAGACAGCAAGAAGGCAGTTGATGCATACGCAGAGGTTATCACTGAGGCTTTGAAGAGCAACGACAAGGTAGCTCTTATCGGTTTCGGATCTTTCTCTGTTAAGGAGAACCCAGCACGTGAGGGTGTTAACCCAGCAACTGGTAAGAAGATCAAGATCGCTGCTAAGAAGGTAGCTAAGTTTAAGGCTGGTGCAGAGTTGAACAAGGCTCTTAACTAATTGTTTTAGACAGAAGAGACGAGGCGGTTCCGTTTGGAATCGCCTTTTTTGTTTTATTGTCTTCCTATGATTGTGTGAGGAGATTTTTTTGATTAATTTCGCGTCGGATTAGGGAGCGGCGTTGCTGGTGAGGTGATGGCTCCCGTCGCAAAAAACGAATAATAATGGGGAGTGTTGGTATTCCCTGCCTAAAATATTCATAACAATGAGTTTAGATACAACATTGGTCCAATCTGTAAAGAAGGCGGTTGAGACGCTTTATGGACAACCTGTTGACGAAAAGACAATCCAGTTGCAGGCTACTCGTAAGGAATTTGAGGGTGATTTGACCCTTGTGGTTTTCCCTTTCGTGAAAATGTCAAAGAAAAAGCCAGAGGATACTGCGGCTGAAATTGGTGATGAGTTGATGAAGATCGACAGCGCGGTGGCGAAGTACAATGTGATCAAAGGATTCCTCAACCTCTCTATTTCGAAAAGTAACTGGGTGAACCAGTTGAACAATATGTTGGCGGATGATGCCTACGGAACGAAGAAGGCCACGGCGGATTCTCCGCTATTTATGGTGGAATATTCTTCTCCGAACACCAATAAACCGCTTCACTTGGGCCACATCCGAAACAATCTTTTGGGTTATAGTTTGTGCAAGATTTTGGAAGCGAATGGTCTTCGTGTGGTGAAAACCAATATCGTCAATGACCGTGGTATCCATATCTGTAAGTCTATGTTGGCTTGGGAACTCTTCGGTAACGGCGAGACTCCAGCCTCTACGGGAAAGAAGGGCGACCACTTGGTGGGCGACTACTACGTGAAGTTCGATAAGGAGTATAAGGCGCAGGTGAAGGATTTGATGGCGCAAGGCAAGAGCGAGGAGGATGCGAAGCGTGAGGCGCCGTTGATGGTACAGGCCCAGGCGATGTTGAAGGCTTGGGAGGATGGCGACGCTGAGGTACGCAAGCTTTGGAACATGATGAATGACTGGGTTTATGCCGGCTTCGATGAGACCTACAAGCGTCTTGGCGTAGGTTTCGATAAAATCTATTATGAGTCGCAGACCTATTTGGATGGTAAGGCTAAGGTGAACGAAGGTTTGGCCAATGGTTCCTTCTATCGTCGTCCAGATGGCTCTGTGTGGGCTGATCTTACCGCCAACGGATTGGATGAGAAACTTTTGCTCCGTGCCGACGGCACATCCGTTTATATGACGCAAGATATCGGAACGGCTACGCAGCGTTTCAACCAGTACAGCATCGATAAGATGATCTATGTGGTTGGTAATGAGCAGAATTATCATTTCCAGGTATTGTCTATCCTTTTGGATCGACTAGGTTTCTCCTGGGGTAAGGATTTGGTTCATTTCTCCTACGGAATGGTAGAGTTGCCAGAGGGCAAGATGAAGTCCAGGGAGGGTACTGTTGTGGATGCGGATGATTTGATGGATGAGATGATCAATACGGCCAAGGAGGTATCCAACGAATTGGGTAAATTGGACGGTATGTCGGCTCAGGAGGTGAATGAAATTGCCCGTATCTGCGGATTGGGCGCCTTGAAGTATTTCATCTTGAAGGTGGATCCTCGCAAGAACATGTTGTTCAATCCAAAAGAATCTATTGATTTCAACGGAAATACAGGTCCGTTCATTCAATATACACACGCTCGTATCTGCTCCGTTTTGCGTAAGGCGGCGGAGAGCAATGTGGCGCTTCCATCTTCATTGCCGGCAGACATCAACATCTCTGAAACCGAGTCTAACTTGATTCAGACATTGTCCAACTTCCCTGGCGTTGTCGCGCAAGCGGGAAGCGAGTATAGTCCTGCGTTGATTGCGAACTATGTCTATGATTTGGTGAAGCAGTACAACTCTTTCTACCATGATTTCTCTATCTTGAAGGAGGAGGATGAGCAGATGAAACAGTTCCGATTGCTCCTTTCCAAGAAGGTGGCGAATGTCATCAAGACAGGAATGGGATTGTTGGGTATCGAGGTTCCTGAAAGAATGTAAAATAAGCGAAGGGGGTTCCCTTGACATTGAGAAAAGAGGTCTGTCGAGCATTGGTTCGGCAGACTTTTTTTGTTTGAAAAGACTCGTTTGAACTTTTTCGCGGAAAAATCTGTGGAAGGGGCCTTTTTTTTCTTTCCAAAAGTTTTATTATTAAAATATTTTTTGCAAATTTGCGTGAAACGAACTTGCATCAGATAATTGCTAGTCATTGAGAATGGTGAACGTTTTTTTTGGGATATAGTATATTGAAAATTACTTTGTAAATCATTGGATTATGAGTAAAAAGTTTTACATATTTTTATTGTTGATGACTTTGGGGTCTTATGTGACAAATGTTTTTGCGCAAGAGACTTGGAGAAGGGTATATTACAACGATTTTGGAGGAAACAACAAGTCAGATCCATGGGCCGGAGGCGAATTGGATGGTGTTCCAAGTAACATTGTTTACGTGGATGCGCTAAACGATCGTATGTATGGTGGTGATTACACTGTTGTTAAACACTACGATAACAATGCGGACTGGTATAACGGTGGCGACCATACCCACTCAAACGATAGGGAGCAAGGATACTTCGTTATCATCAACCCTGAAGGAGCGAAGAGTGACGTGACTGCCTTCTCTTACAAATTGTCTAATTTGTGTCGTGGAGTTACTTTCCGTTTCTCCGCTTGGGTAGCCAATATGATGTTGCCTAACAAATCAGGATCTTCCATGATTCCTCATGTGGGAGTTGGTGTGTACGAGACCAATGAGCCTGTGACAAAGGTTTCTCCTGATGCTTATAAAGTGGTGAAGGTGCCTTGCGCTGAACAATCCGTGGATAGTCCAAGTTTGGATTGGCAAGAGGTGGTGATTGAGTTCACCATGAACGGAGACAACGAAGAGGCTTACTTTATTGTCGTGATGAACCAACCTGAGTCTAACGGATGGGATTTCGCTATTGACGATATCCTTATCGAGGTAAAACAACCTGAGGTCACCATCGACAAGGGCGAGGTTTATTACCAAGATCCATTGAAACTGACCGCGTCATTCGACAATAATGGATTCTTCTCCAATTTGAATAATGTGCAGTATGTGTGGGAATTCAGTACGAATGGAAACGATTGGAAAACAGTTAAGACCGAATCGTATTCAACCAACAAAGAGTTCTCTTATACCATTCCTTCGTTTGACCGTCAGGAGAATAACGGTTACTACCGTATCACCATCGGAGAGAAGGGTAATATGGACTCGGAGGTATGTTCCCTCACCAAGACCATCCAAATCTTGGAGGAGAAAGACAAAAAGAAGGTCTCCCTATGTGCTGGCGAGACTAAGACTATGGATGACGGAACAGTCATCAGCGCCGCTCAATATAAAACAGGCGACGTGAAGAAGAGCGCGGACGGTAAGATAGATTACTATATTACCGTAAAGGAATCTAAGACGGTTGTCATGAATGACGAGTATCTTTGTATCGACACTGAGTACAGTGGTTTGTGCAAGGATTATCTTGGAAAGACTTTCAGTGAAGAGCAGGATATCGATGTTGAGGTTGAATTCAAGGATGAGGCTGGCTGTTTGGATTCTGTTATGACATGGGTGATCCATGTGACTGGTCCTTCTGTTGTGTCTCGTCAAGGAAAGACCATTTGCCAAGGCCAAGACGCTTATGGTAAAACTTACGATAAGGCGGGCGAGTTCGACATCACAGAACAAGATGAGGAGAACTCTTGTATTGAATATTCTTATACAGTCAAGGTTAACCCTACTTACGATTTGACTGAAGAGATTTATTTGTGTCAAGGCCAATCTTTCAATGGTAAGGTTTATGGTGAGACGGGTGGCCCATTCTATGATGCGGTGACCTACAAGACAAAGGGTTGCAACTGTGATAGTATAGTTGGATACAGCATTTATGTGACAGGTAAGACCTATACCGATCTTGAACCAGTAACAATTTGCTATGGTGAATCATACTCATTCGGAGGCGATTCTTATTCAACCCCTGGTATCTATAATTTGGAGGATATCTATACAAGTTCCAGCAATTGTGATAGTGTCGTACGTCAAAAGTTGACTATCCTTGATAAGTTGGACAACCAGAATAATCCGATAGATACGTTGATCTGTTACGACTCTAAATTGTTCGGTGTGGTTTATCCAGAACCAACCACAACCCCAATCTTAGTTCGTGATCCTTTCACCTACACATCATCCACAGGTTGTGATAGTATCGTTTGGTACAACTTAACTGTCTTGAAGATTCAATTGAAATTGGAGATTAAGTCTGATAGAAATACCGTATGTAAGGGTGAGGAGGTTGAGATTTACATCAAGGAGTTGAAGCCAGGTAATGTTCCATTCCAATGGTTCCCTGATTTGGGAGGTCTAAACTCTTCCAAGAAGAACTTTACCCCTAGCGGCGATATGGACTGTGTTGTGAAGGCAGAGCGTGTTATCGATGAGAATTCGACATGTGTCACCACTGATACCATCCATGTCTTTGTGAAGGAGTCTCCGGTGTTGGAGATCGAGGAGGTGAACCAAAAGGAGAATGTTGTCACTTACTCTGTGACTGGCGGTAGCGAGCCTTATAAGATCTCTTTGGACAAGGAAGTGATCGGTTCCGACGTTTCGGGAGAGATTCATGACTCTCCAATCGGTTCCCACAAGTTGGTTGTGACTGATGTGAACGATTGTTCAGATGGAGGTTACTTCGAGATTTCACCGGTGCCAGTTACGCCAATGGAATATTTCACTCCTAACAATGATGGAGAGAATGATGTATGGACCATCGAAAACATCGATGTGTACGCGAAGTGCCAAGTGACTGTTTACGATCGTTTCGGTCGCATCGTATACCGTTCACAAGGTTATGACAACGCTGCGGGATGGGATGGAACTTGCAATGGTCAAGCATTGCCTTCAACCGACTACTGGTATGTAATCAACTTGCCAGAGTCAGATAGACAATTGATGGGACACGTTACCTTGCTTCGATAATTCACGCGGTTATTTAGAAAGTAGGAATTTTACTATTAACTTATCAATATATTAATGTTATGTCACAGTTGTCAGATTTGATCTTGAAGCAAGTACAGGCTGCTGCTTCAGGAAGTAATTTGGAGAACAATGTTTTGAATGGTTTGTCTGATTCTATTGTGAACAGTTTGAAGCAAACCGCGACTAAACAGGGAGGAATTGAGCAATTAACAGCTTTGTTTACGGGAAAGACATCCGCGGAGTCTAGCCCAATCACCGCTTTGGCGTCCAAAATCTTTACTTCACAAGTGGCACCAAAATTGGGATTGTCTTCTTCTACATCATCAACCGCGTCTAGCTTGTTGCCAACCATCTTGAGCGCGATTGTTTCTTTGGTCATTAACAAGAAGGCCTCTGGATTGGATTTGAGTTCTATCTTGTCCGCATTGGGTGCAGGAAATAATTCTTCACTTGGCAAGTTGGGATCTGTTGTCGGTGTTTTAGGCAAATTATTCGCAAAGAAAAAGTAATTAGATAACAATCTTATTTGAAGTCCCGGGATGTTTTATCTCGGGATTTTTTTGTTTTATATGTTGCTATGCATCTATTCGGCATAGGAATATATTCTTTTTGTGGTAGGATAGTTTTAAAGAGGAAATCTTATGACAACACACCCTACAAAAGATCATGCGCAGGTGGCAGCTGAAGCGCTATTGAAAGACTATTATGGTTCTCAATGGCGCAACTATTTCCACGAGAAGATGGCCCCACCTCCTTATGAATTGTCTGAGGAGATGGATGAGTCGATTGATTCGCTCCTTGAGATGTATAAAGATAAGAAGAGCCGAAAAGTGGCCTATGCTTCGCGTAAACTTAAAAAGATGTTTACGCATCTGCCTCCAGTCGATCAACGTAAGGTCGGTATCGCCCTGTTGGAAGGCAACTGTACCGATTCGACTTATGTATGTCTGCGTTTGGTTGACTATAAAAAGAGTGCCTACACCCCTTGGAAGATCAGTTGGCATCCTGCCTATGCGAAAGCGGTCGAATTGGCATGGAGACGATATCACCAATTCCATTGCGGACGTCTCATGATTCAGCATCTGGACGAAAAGGTGGTACGGAGTTACTGGGAAGAGTTGTCTGGTGATGAATATTATTTGTTGTTGTGCCTTCGTTTTGTCTGCGCGCCTTGGTTCCAATTGGATGAGGAACGGTTGAAGCGTGTGGCTGATATCAATGAGTATCTCTACGTTATGTCCCGCACCGCCCAAGGTGTTTCGTCAGACGAGGCGAGGGAGTTGCTCTATCGTTGGATGGCAGTCTTCTCTTTTCGGGATTATCCCGTCAATATTGATCTCTATTCGTTTTGGTCGCGTGTCCCTGACGGTCTCTTTGTGGGACGAGTTGGGGATGGCGGCTATCATGTGCTGAATGGCTGGGGAGTGGATGCCGCGCTCTTCTATTTGTTGATGATGGGGCATCAGTCTGAGGTGGAGGCGTTTGTCCATTGGGGAGATCAAGTCACTCGTTCGTTTCGCGGGAAGAGCTCTCCGGCCATGAGTGAAGCGCAAAAAAGTGAGTTGTTTTGCCGAACCATCGTGGAGGAATTTCCTGCTGATTTGAAATATCTCACCGATCTTGATGCCGAGAATTATATCTATTTTATCTATCCTTCGCATCCCTTTGTCACGCCTCGTTTGAGTTGCCCGATGTGGGCGGCCGATGGTTATTGGGAACCATTACCCTCCTTGGAGAGTCAAGATGAATCAGATGAGGATCCTTCGTCAAATCGTGAGTGTTACGAGAAAATGGTGGAGCGGAATCCTCTCGTCAAAGATTTGTTCGAGGCGTTGGAATGCACGCCATTGGAGGATGATTAGTGGTGAACTCACGTTATTTCTACTGGAACCTATGCCTTGATATCTTTCTCTTCTAAAAGTTGGCATATTGTTTTTCTCTGTTCCCTGTAATGGCGATGCCTTCCATTTCAATCAACCAACCGGGACGGCAGACAGGCGCAAGTACGATTAGCTTTGGCGTGTCGGGGAACCTTTTCTCGAACATTTCGTGCACTGTTTGGTAATCAGCAATGTCGCGTAAATAGATGAACATGTGGGCCATATCATTTAGAGAAGAACCCGCTTCCGACAAAAGAGCCTCGCAGTTTTCCCACATCCGTAATGTCTGTTTTTTGATATCCCCAATATGAAGGATGTTTCCTTTATTGTCTATGCTGGCGGTACCTGATAGAAAGATGTGTTTTCGGTCTCCATAGTGGACTGCTGTGGCGCGTTCGAACGTGACGCCATACTCATAGGTTGGGTTTAGGTGGCTGAGCGCGTGCAGGTATTGGATCTGTTCCGCTTTCAGGCCTTTGACGAGATAACTGTCCAGCCGAATGAGTGAGGCGGGCGAGGCGCTTCTCCCTTCAATACCGGTACTGGCGATGTAGTGGGTGTGGTTGGTTAATCCGAAGGTGTCAAACAATTCTTTTCTGGCGACGACCATACCTTGGTAGTTGACGTCGATGTTTTGAACATAAAACCAAGTCCGTATACAGTTGTCCGCCAGACTCATACCCAATCTCTTCGCTTTTGCGTTCTCCTCCTCCAATAACGTATATGTTTGTTCATAGGCATTTCCTTTTTCCCGGTTGGTAGCGCTCCAAGTATGGTGGTAACCATTGTGCGAAAATAGGCCGGACGCTTCTTGCGACGAGATCTCCATGTTGGTGGCGAAGTAGCACCATGCGGCGATCTTAGAACCGTCTAAAGGAGGCTGCTGTATGATGGAGACGGTAGCATCCAAAGATCTTTCGTTGATTGAATTGTGGAGTGTGGTGGACTGGTTGCTTGCGTCGCTGACAAAAAAACGAATAAATAGACATTGGCCGTATCTGCCATCGTTTATTGTGTCGAATGCGAGGAATATGTTGTCGTTCTGCTCTTGAAAAGTTTCTGACGGTTCGCACTGGAGAATGATGTGGTGTTCTGTCGATGCGTTTCCCGAGCCCTGCGTCGCTTCGAAAGAGAATGTCGTGATGTTGGTATTATTGATGTTGTATTTCATAAGTCTATCGGTTACTTTTCAAGGTTGTTAATCCATAATCTTAATAAATTGATGTCCTCTGTTTCGCTGTTGAAACTGACGTTTTTGTGGTCGTAGTGTACCTGATCTGTCTTGCCCTCTAAGACGTGTAGAATAAAGCTCTCCTCCGACAAACCAGGATGGACGATTTTGTACTGGTTGTCCCTTTTTGATGCGATATCCACAATGGCGTCGTAGCTCTCCCCTTCGGTGAGGAAGAGTCCGCAAGCGGCTTTTTCGCTTGCACCATGGCAATTGATGCAGTTGGAGAAGACTTGGTGCTGGATTCTGTTGTAATTTAACAAATCAATGTGGATGCTTCCTAAGTCTATGATATTGTTTTCCCTCTCCTTCTTGGTGATGGAATGGGTGAAAAAACTGGTTACTTTTTTCCGACTCTTATTCAACAATGCGATGGCGATATCTTCGCTTTCCTCTGGAATGGCCTCCATGGTCAAAAGTGTCGAATCTCCTACAGCGGGTTTGCTCAACCCTTTTGACATGAGAGGATAGTCGTTGCCTCCAAATGCTGCGATGACGATTGAATATTCGTGTGGCCATGCGTTGGTGTTGTTGAATGTTACGAGGCCGCTGCATCTGAGACCGCCAGCTTCTGCGTCCGTCTGCTCTATAATGTCGCCACTGTCACATCCGGACGATAGCAAAGTTGCGGTAAGGGTGGCGAAAATGATAAGCGCTCTTTTCTTCATGTGTTTTTTTTATTTGTCTGTGTGAATAAAATTGTGGAGACTCTTTAGAATGTATATTGAAGAAGGGCCATTCCGGTGTGGGTAGCTAATCCTGTGTCGTCATTATCCCTGTCGAGTTGAGTGGAGTGGCCATATCTGCCTAAATATTGATACATTAATTGCATCTTTAAGTTGCACCTGACGAAGTAGTAGTTGAGGGATAGTGAAGGGGAATTGAGCCATCCGTCTCTGTCTAATCCATTCCTGTCAAGAAGATCGTAGCGAACTGCTGTCTGTAATTTCTTGGTAAGGAAAAATCCAGCCTGTATGTAACCGCCCATCATCTGGAAATCGTTCTCTTGTTGCATCCTGCGGGTCCAATTCATTCGTAAATAGTAAAACTCTCCGGATAGGTAAAATCGACGGTAAAGCCAAGCGAATTCTAATCCACAGCGGAGGTCATTCGAACTTTCGTCCTCTGCTTCTATGTTGTAGTTGGTGGATAATCCCACAAGTATTTTTTTGTTCTCCAGATCGGTCGGTATTCCTTGGTGAGTTGGCATGGTTCCCATGGGCATGAATGCTATTCGTCCCGCATAGAGTAGGGAGGGGACGCCTTTGTGGTCGTCGCTGGTCGTCTTGTTAGCGGACAGTCCACCTCCGGATCCGTTGAATAGACCTACTTGGTATTGGAATTTCTCTTTTATGTTTCCGTGTAGTTGGACACCTAAATCAAAGCCCAATCCCATTGTGGGGTTGGCTGCATTGAGGCTCATGTTCACATTGGCTGTCGTTGTGACGGATAGGGGCAGGTTGGGAAACATCGTCTCGCCCAAAGTGGATAGGTAGCCGTGGCAGAATGGCGTTTTGAATTTTCCGGCGCGTATTCTGATGGCCTCTTTTAGATTGATGTCAAACCAGGCCTGCTGCAAAAGATTTTCTCCGCTTTTTGCCGCATTTAACGCAACGTTAAACGTGATGAGTTTGAATGCTTTTCCTGAAAATCCGATAATCGTGTTGGGGATGGCGAATCCGATGTTCGCCACTTTGTCTTGATCCGCTAAATTTAGACCCTCGTCATCGTACCAATTAAAATTGGCTGTTGTTTGGACAAGAAGGTAGGGTTTAAAGGCAAAGTCGCCCGCTTTGGTCTCTATGGATAGACCTTTCTTCTCGTCCAGACGGACGACGTCACTCTCTATGTATTTGTCCGATATCTCTTTGTACTCTATGGTGGCAGCGCCAGCAAGGTGAGGGAGGAGTGTGGCTATTGTGAATAGTAGTTGTTTGGTGTTCATAATGAAAGGGGTTTATATGTTATAGTGTTTCCAAAAAGACGATGAGCGCTTTCCGCTCGTCCTTGCTCAGTTTTTTGAATAATTCTCTAGAAACGGCACCTTCCCCACCGTGCCATAAGATGGCTTCCTGTAGGTTTCTGGCCCTTCCGTCGTGCAGAAATTGAGAGTGGCCGTTTACGATTTCCTGAAGTCCGATGCCCCAAAGAGGTGTGGTCCTCCATTCGTTGCCATAGGCTAATCCTGATTTTAAGTGGTCGTCTAGTTCCGGTCCCATGTCGTGGATGAGGAAGTCGGAGTAGGGATGAATCGTTTGCCCGCCCAACCAAGGAAGTCTTGTCCCGTTTAATAGGGTACTCCCCTCTGCTCTTGTGTGGAGTGTGGGAATGTGGCAAAGGTTGCATTTCGCCTTGTAAAAGGCCTCCTCTCCCTTTTTCACAATGCTGTTGTTGACGTACCTTCTGGCAGGGACACCTAGACATTGCATGTAGAGATCCACATCTTCCATATCTTCCGTGGATATTTCAAGTCCGTGGTATAATTGCGGATGTTGGCTTTGCCCTGCGCAGACCTCTTCGGGATAGCGTGAGTTGGTGATGCCCATGTCGCTTGAATAGCCTAACTCTACGGTTAAGTCTGCGTGCTGGGCTTTGTTTCCCGAAACGCCGATTTGTCTGATTCCTCTCTCCGTGATGTAGTTCAATCGTCCGCTGATGCCATATTCGGGGTAATTGCTAAGCGCTTCGATTCGTCGTAGCTCGTTTGGGTCTAACGCCATTATCTGTCCCATTCCTACGTGACGAAGAGGGATGCGGACTGAAATATAGAGATCTTCGGGCGCAATGCTATCCGCATACCACTCTGTGATCGTGTAGTGTGGTCTCTGAAGCGAGTAACTCTCTCCATCCGGGAATTGAAATTTCTCTTCGGTATAGCTTACGTGAAGTTTTCCTTCCGCCTCCGATCCGTAAATGGTTTGGTCGTGCAACACGCGTCCATATCTGTTAAAGAACGCACCGTTTTTTCGGGTTATGTAGACCAGCATGGATGAGAACCCGTAGTTGCCGCTTCCGCCTTGGGAGAAGAGGGAGGATGGCGTCCTTCCCGCGTTTTTGTGGCAACTTCCGCAGGAATAGCCCGCATATACAGGACCTAGTCCACTCTCTGTCGTATTGGGGTTGTCGTATAAAAGGTCGCCATTGTTGAATCGAGTGGATAGGCTTCCTGTCACCCAAGATGCGGGTGTGTCGTATGCTTTGCTCGACGACATGAAGATGGTTGAGCGTCCAGCGGAAAGTTCGTTGAAAAGCGCGATTTCTCCATTGGGCTTCAAAATGCTGTCGTCGTCCGTGACCTCCTCTTGGCATGCGGCAAGGAGAAGCAGTGGGCAAAGAATGAATCGAATATAGTGAGTCATATCTGTAAATGAGTTACTATCAGGCACCTGTTTGCCAGGATGCCTGATAGCAACGGATGTTTTTTATTTTACGATGGTTTTAATCTTTTCCAACGCATTGGTCAATTCCGCGCATTTTTCCATCGCCTTTTTGATTTCGGTCGATGCGTTTAGGTTGTTTCTGAAAGGTGCGGGAATTGCGTCGATGGCTTTGTAGGCCTCTTGGATGGATTGGCGTATCTCCTTGTCAAGTTCTTTGTTGTTTTGAGCGACTAACAAGGAGATTGATTTCTCATCGCCGGTGTTGTCCAGGTCGCTGATGTCATTAGAGAGTGTTCCGAGGTAAGCGTGTTGAATGCTCAAGATGTTGTTTTTGTAGTCCTCCAATGAATTCCAAGAATACCAAGATTCGACATCTTCGACATTTTTATTCTCGAATGGACCTCCGATTTTTTGTTCTCCCACCTCTCCTGAAATGTCTGTGCAACCATCTACAATCTGAGAGATGACATCGGCTTGTGTCTTGAAGAGTTGGTCGTACATGTTGGGATGCTTGAAACGATGACCGAATCCGTCTGCTGCCATGTCTGGTTCCAATTCAGATATTAGTTCATCATCGTTTGCACTTAATCCATTGTCGCCATTCCAGTAATACCATAATTTGAAACTGTCATAGTATAGACCCGTAGCGACTGTAAGCATATACTCCTTTTGTCTGTCGCTGATGGTTGAAGCTACTCTCGCTTGTCCGTTCTCGAATAGAAGGTACTCTAAGGTGTGAAAACCTCTGACGGTTGAGCCCAATCCATCAACGTCAAAAACAATCTCGCTGTTGAGGTACTTCTCGATCTGCACCTTGTCTAAAGGCCAAGAGTCTAAGGATGGATCGAGGCTGTAGGTCGCAGCCGGACCAAAGAGGAATGCCTCGCTCTCTTCCCATGGTGAACGGGTTGCTCTCCATGCGTCACAAGCCTTTTGAAGATCTGATTGTTGTCCACTCTCTGTGAATTTTTCCACTGCGGATAGAAGGGCGGCGGCGCATTTCTTTTGGTTGGAGTAGGTGGTCAAGACAATGTTGTCCACATAGTTGTCGATGATGGCTGTGTATTTTTCGTCGTAATCCTGCGATAATCCATTGTCTATCGCATCGTCATCATGTTTACAGGCGGTATTTAACAATCCTGCCAAACCGCAAATAAGTAAAAGTTGTTTCTTCATTGTGTGATAAATTTATTGTTGTTTGTTTTTGCTTTGTTTATTGGGTTGTTTCACCATCCATGCCAGATAACCTACCCCGATGGATACCGTGTTCTCGCTATTGAAATTACCTCTGTCCACCCATCGGTGGGCATAGTCAGCCTTTACCACAAGGTTTTTTAAAGGATAGTAATTGATGCCGGCTGTGATGATATCTTTTTTGTAACGAGGATCGGGTGCCACAGATCCCGCTGTGCTTTGCATGGAATTGTAGTATTCGTAACGGACAAAGGGAATTAGACTGAGTTTTTCCGAGAGCAGATTGCCTAAGTCAAAACCGACTTCCGCAGACCATGTCAAAGCACTTTCCGCCACTTGGTCACGTGGGAAAATAGAAATGTTACCGGTTTTGGGCATGGTTAAGTTGAGTTTCGATAAAGCCTCACTGTCACCGATTCTCCCATAAAGGAAATTGGCTCGGGTGATCCATCTGTTCCGGTTGTATTGAATGTCGGAACTTAATAGGACGACGGGGATATCTATCTCCTCCATTTTTTGCGGCTTGGATGAGTTGCCCGATGTTTTGGGCGCATAGTAGCCGGAAACGCCAAAACGAGGCGTTTTTTCTCCTTGGAATTCAAATCGATAGGCCAATGCCGGATTGGTCATTGCTTGTGTTTCGAATATGGTTTGTCTTCCCTTTTTGATGAAGTTGGCTCTTGAAAATCGATTAGGATCTAATCCGCTGATGCATTGTACGTTATATTTGAATATACCGATCTCTCCGAGAAGAGATATTCCTGTCTCGTGCCATGTGCAGGGAAGAATTGTGGTCTCTCCCTCTGGACGTTTCGCTCCGAAAAAGAAGATGGGCTCATGGTGCGAATTGGTCAATCCGACTGGGACAATCAAGTGACCGAAACGAAGCGACAGGGCCTTGTTGAATATCTTTGTGATGTGGAATTGTTCAATGGCAACCTCTCCACCTTTCTCTACCTCGAGTTCATACTCTCCGGCTTCGTCGTATTCGTATTCGATGCCAGAACCTGTTCCTCCATACTCGAATTCAATTTCGGAACCGAGTATCCATGTGGGGGAGAGTTTGAAATCCATAGCGACGATGAAGCGTGGAATCGACACTTGAGAACGATTGTCTTTTTCTGAACCCTTCTCGTAAAAACTGTTTGGCCCGTAGTCGAAGTGCTGGAAAAGCATCTCTCCGTATCCACCGAGTCTGAATCTCCACTCTCCGTAATCATTCTTGTCCACTGAGAGATTCCTCTTGGATGTTGTCGCTTGACTGGATGGCATTGTGTCCAACCTCTCTGCCGATAGGTGTTGGGGGAGAAGTGCGGCAACTGATAGTAATCCTGTGATGATTTTAGATTTCATATTCTTTATTTTTTATGCTGCAAAGTTCTATGGATTCAGAGACGCTGACAATCCCAACATGTGGCTAAAAATGGAAAGGGGGACTCCCTCTTTCGTGTATAAGGCTGAGCGGTGGCTTCGAAAACAGAAAGCGGAGGAAGTCTTTCGCAAGGGTTCCTCCGCTAGTAATTAGATTTACTCACTATTCCTTATGTGGTTATTGTTCTGTCAAAAGACATCAATTATGGCTAATGTCGGATGTCTTTCATTTGAACAATGCAAAAGTATATCGGTCAAGAAACTTATAAAATCCCTTGTTATGGGTATTATCACGCGTGGTGATAATCATTTGATGGGAATCTTCTGAAACGAAAAAAGGCCCTGTCACGACGACAGGGCCTTCTCCATAACGCTATGGCGTTTTATTTCATCTTAGCGATGTTCTCCTTCAATGTGGCGATCTTGCTCTCCGCGTCAGATTTCTTCTTACGCTCTTTATCCACGATTTCAGGTTTAGCGTTAGCGACGAACTTCTCGTTGCTCAACTTTTTCTCTACACCGGCCAAGAATCCTTCCAAGTACTTGATCTCCTCTTCCATCTTCTTGATCTCCTCCTCGACATTGACGCTGTTGCCAAGCGGAACAGAAATCTCGATGGTGCCCACCATGAAGGTAGCGGCCGCGCCACCCAAGTCATCTGTGGTCTCGGCAATCTTGCTGACGTTGGCCAATTTCTCGATGATGGCGTTGTTCTTGTCGTCAAACTCACCTTTGTAGAACATCTCGAATGCCTCACGAGGGCTGATGCCCTTGTTGGCTCTGATGTTACGGATACCTGCGATGATGCCCTTGGTGGTCTCCATGCGGTTGATGTTCTTCTCGCAGAAATCCTCCGCGGTAGGAAGAAGGCTCAACATGATGGTATCCTTGGCGTCACGCTCCTTGATGTTTTGGTAGAGCTCCTCGGTGATGAACGGCATGAATGGGTGGAGTAGCTTCAACAAGGTCTCGAAGTAACCTAAGGTTGCCTCGTAGGTAGCCTTGTCGATCGGTTGTTGGTAAGCTGGCTTCACCATCTCCAAATACCAAGAAGAGAACTCATCCCAGAACAACTTGTAAACAGCCATCAAAGCGTCGCTGATACGATACTTGTCAAAGCAGTCGTTGATCTCGGCGATGGTCTTGTTCAATTGGTGTTGGAACCACTTCACAGCCTTTTGAGCGGACTCTGGTTGCTCCATATCCTTTACCTCCCATCCCTTTACCAAGCGGAAGGCGTTCCAAATCTTGTTGTTGAAGTTACGGCCTTGCTCGCAAAGCGCCTCGTCGAACAAAATGTCGTTGCCTGCAGGTGCGGAAAGCATCATACCCATACGCACACCATCCGCGCCGAAGCGGTCGATCAAATCCAATGGATCAGGTGAGTTACCCAATGACTTGGACATCTTGCGACCAATCTTATCTCGAACGATACCGGTGAAATATACATTCTTGAAAGGCATTTTGCCCTCGTACTCGTAACCTGCCATGATCATACGCGCTACCCAGAAGAAGATGATGTCCGGACCTGTTACCAAGTCGCTGGTAGGGTAGTAGTATTTGATCTCCTCGTTGCCTGGGTTGTTGATGCCGTCGAACAAAGAGACTGGCCACAACCAAGAAGAGAACCATGTGTCGAGCGCATCCTCGTCGCGAACCAATTGATCCGCGGTGATGTTCTCGTATCCAGCAATCTTCTTCGCCTTTGCCAACGCATCCTCGACGGTGAGCGCAACGACGAATTTCTCCTCTGCTCCCTCTGCGGTTGGGAGGAAGTATGCTGGAATTCTGTGTCCCCACCACAACTGTCTTGAGATACACCAATCTTGGATGTTCTCCAACCAGTTCTTATAGGTGGATACATACTTGGAAGGATAGAACTTCAACTCATTGTTTAATACTGGTGGAAGAGCGATGTCAGCGAAGTGTTGCATGGAAAGGAACCATTGCTTGCAAAGACGAGGCTCTACGGCTGTGTCTTGGTTACGCTCTGAATAACCTACCTTGTTGTCATAATCCTCGACCTTCTCAAGCAAACCTGCTTTCTCAAGATCGATGGCGATTTGCTTACGAACCACGAATCTGTCCTGGCCGACATACATGCCAGCGGCCTCTGAAATGGTTCCATCCGGATTGAAAATATCAATGGTCTCAAGACCATGGGTCTTACCAAGCGCGTAGTCGTTCACGTCGTGGGCTGGTGTGACTTTCAAACATCCTGTACCAAATTCAACGTCAACGTAACGGTCCTCAATGACAGGGATTACTCTGTTCACCAAAGGAACGATCACCTTGTGTCCCTTCAACCATTGGTTCTTAGGGTCCTTAGGGTTGATACACATAGCGGTATCACCCATGATTGTCTCTGGACGAGTTGTGGCTACAACTGCGTAGTAACCCTTCTCATCCTTGTGAAGGATTTCACCCTCTTCACCAGTAGGCTTGACAGATGCGCTATCCTGCACATAGTATTTTAGATAGAACAACTTGCTCTTCTCCTCACGGTAGATGACCTCCTCAGTTGAAAGCACAGTTTGTGCCTTTGGATCCCAGTTTACCATACGAAGACCACGGTAGATCAACCCCTTGTCGTAAAGGTCAACGAAAACCTTCAATACCGACTCGGATCTCTTATCGTCCATGGTGAATGCGGTACGGTCCCAGTCGCAAGAAGCACCCAATTTCTTTAATTGCTCAAGGATGATGCCTCCGTGTTTTCTGGTCCAGTCCCAAGCATGCTCAAGGAATTGCTCGCGGGTAAGATCCTTTTTCTTGATACCCTCGCTGGCAAGTTTGTTGACCACCTTCGCTTCGGTCGCGATGGATGCGTGGTCGGTACCTGGCACCCAACATGCGTTCTTTCCTAACATACGTGCACGACGAACCAAGATGTCTTGGATTGTGTTGTTCAACATGTGTCCCATGTGAAGCACGCCTGTCACGTTTGGTGGGGGAATAACGATTGTGTAAGGTTCACGACCATCTGGCTTCGATTTGAAGAAGCCATTGTCCAACCAGTATTGGTACCACTTCGACTCGACGTCGGCTGGGTTGTACTTGCTTGCCAATTCTTCCATATTGTTTTTATCTAATTATATTTCGAAATATTAGACTGCAAATTTAGTGAAAACAAATAGAAGATCAGTCTATTATAGAGATAAAACGCTAAAAAATCATCTTGTTTGGGGCTTGATATGCTTTATGAATAGTCTCATTCATACTCTCTTTATGAATTGGGAGACGGTTCGTCTAATTTTGTCTCATCAAAATTGAAAACTATTTTAGAATTATGGAGACGTATGATACATTGGAAGACCGGATATTGTCTGTGTCTGATGGTGAAGTGGTAAGAAGACGGCCTTGTATGAGGATTCCGCTATTTGTAAGTGCTTTGGGTGTGTTGTTGGTCGTGCTGATGTCTGAGCGTCTGGCGATTGTCCCGGCGTGTGTTTTGCGCACTATCGGCTCTTTCTTGGGGTGGTGCATTGCCATTTATGGAATCGTTTTGTTGGCGAAGTGTACACCTCATCTTTTTGAGAAATCTTCAGGACTTCCGATGGTACATTATGACTTTGATTTTGCGGCGGATCGAATGGAAGAGGTGATGTGGCTTTATGAATCAACTGATTTTGAAAAGTTGGTGTCTCTATGTGTGACCGGGGATGGTGGCTTGCGTTTATCGGTGGTTGCTTCGGCGGATGGAACCTTGTGCTTTTCTCAAATGTTCAAGTTTATTCCTTATAGTTATGAGCCGATAGAGAATGTGCGGATCTATCGGAATGAGGAGGCTTTAATGCGTGTGTTGAACGCCTACCAAAAGCGTTAGGCTTATTTTGCGATAATCGTCATCTCGCAAGCTTGGCAGTCAAAATGGAGGGTGTATTCTTTCCCGTTGTTGGCGGTCAGTGTGAGTGGTTCCTTGATTTCGTTCGCAGCCTTGTCTTGCTTCTTGCAGTATCCTAGTGTGTGGCGAAGGCAATGTTTACAGGTCATAACAGGAACACCACCTTGTGGTTCTTTTTCAAAGGATGGCGCGATGCGTTCCACTTGGTGTTGTGTGTAGAATTCTTTTGCCTTTTGGTTGTGGACGTTGCCTCTGTAGTCCAATTCGTGGGCGATGTATGGATGTGATGTTTGTGGAAAGACAATTTCAGACTTTCTCCGTTGCTTGGCTCTCTCCACTTCCAATGCTTCCAATAAGTCACGACGCCATTGTGTGATGATGCCTGCTGGAATAAAGTAGACGTCGCATTTAATATCCACTTCGTTGATTTGAAAGATGGTGTTGCCGCTCTTCTTGAAGATGGAGACGATGTTCTCCCTTTGGCGGTCAGGATTTTTACAAGCCTCTTTCTCGTTAGGAATTGTTATGACTGCGGTGATGTTATCCTCGTCGATGGTGGTAGCTGTCAATCCCTCTGCGTCCTCTGTGAGTATGATCTTGGCGTTAATCTTTCGTTCTGCGGACTCCTTGGACAGTGTCTTCTCAAAGGCTTGGTCCATATTGCGGTAGAGCAATGTGTTGTTTGGAATGATGATTCGCTCCGCAGGGGTGATGATGTTGCCTTCTACGGTGTTGGCTCTGAATCCGTGGAATTCTCCGTTGCGGTCTATGTAACAGAATCCGTCTCCATTGGACATCGCCTTCTCTGTCTGCACGATGATTTTTCCATTCCTGCTGAATGCGTTGCCCATCTTCTCTCCCGTGGATTTGGGCGTATCCATTTGGATGATATTGCGTTTCCTCCCGTGTAGGAAATAGTCGATGGAACCTCTGTGAAAACTCTTCTCTGTGTTAGGCGTGAAGGTGTAGGTGCAGTGTCCTGAACTGGCTTGTATATAACTCTTCCCGTCTAATATTTTGTCCAATGCTTGGCGATAGAATGCGGTGACATTTTTTACATAGGAAATATCTTTCAATCTTCCCTCAATTTTCAAGGAGGAGACGCCTGCATCCAACAGTTCTTGCAGATGGGCGGAGAGATTGAAATCTTTTAGCGAAAGTAGGTATTTGTCTTGTGCCAATACTTTCCCTGTGGCATCCGTCAAGGAGTAGGGGAGACGGCAAAATTGCGCGCAGTTGCCTCTGTTGGCGCTTCTGCCGCAACCATTCTGACTCATGTAGCAGAGTCCGCTGTAGCTCACGCATAGGGCGCCGTGGACAAAGGCCTCCAGTTGCACCTGGGTGGATTGCGCGATCTCTTTTATTTGCTCTATGGATAGTTCCCTGGCCAATACCACTTGCTCAAAACCAGCTTTCTCCAGAAATCGCACCTTTTCAACTGTGCGGTTGTCCATTTGGGTGCTGGCGTGGAGCGGGATAGGAGGTATGTCCAATTGGGTGATGCCGAAATCCTGTACAATCAGCGCATCGGTCCCTATGTCGTATAATTGGTGGATGATGGTACGGGCTTGTTCCAACTCCTCATCGGTGAGGATGGTATTGAGCGCCACATATACCTTGGCGTAGTATTGGTGGGCGTGTTTTATCAGACGTTCGATCTCCTCGATGCTGCTGCCTGCCGCCGCCCTGGCGCTGAATTGGGGCGCTCCGATGTAGACGGCATCCGCACCGTGGTTGATGGCCTCGATGCCGATCTCCGCATTCTTTGCGGGAGAGAGCAGTTCTATCTTGCGCATTATCGGATATGGCTGATGTTGTAAGGCGTCTTTTGGTAGACGAAATAATTTAACCAGTTGGTGAACAATAGATTGCCGTGGCTTCTCCATCTAACAACGGGCTTCTTTTGTGGATCGTCATCTTCGAAATAGTTGCATGGGATTTGGATGTCCATGCCCTTCTCCTTGTCTCTGAAATACTCGTCCTTCAACGTGTTGGGCGCATATTCGGAGTGCCCGGTGATGAAAAACTCACGACCATTTCTGCCTTGTACGATGTAGACGCCCGCCTCCTCGGACTCGGAGAGGATTTTTAGACCTGAAACCTTTTCGATGTCGGATCTTTTTACCTCGGTGTGACGGCTGTGAGGCGCATAGAAGATGTCGTCGAATCCTCTGAATATTGGATTCTTGGAATCTAACACTTTATGTTTGAATACGCCGAATTTCTTTTGTGGCAATGGGTACTTGGGTACGCCGTAATAGTGGTATAGGCCCGCTTGGGCTGCCCAACAGATGTAAAGGGTGGAGGTGACGTGTGTCTTGGCCCAATCGAATATCTCCACGATTTCATTCCAGTAAGTAACCTCTTCGAACTCGTAGTTCTCGATAGGGGCTCCTGTAATGATCATACCGTCATATCTTTGCTTCTTGATGGAGTCGAAATCCTTATAGAAGGTCATCATATGTTCCATTGGCGTGTTTTTGGAGGTATGGCTCTTGATTTTCAAGAGGTCCAACTCAATCTGCAATGGCGTGTTGGAAAGCAATCTGATAAGGTCCGTTTCCGTTGTGATTTTCAACGGCATCAAATTCAGTACGATGATTTTGAGTGGACGGATATCTTGGTTAGCGGCGGATTCGGAATCCTTCACGAAGATGTTCTCCTTCTTCAATGCATCGACTGCTGGTAAGTTTGATGGTATGTTTAGTGGCATATTCTCCTCCTATCTTTCTTTGCGCAAAGATACGAAAATCCGCAAAATATTATTACTTTTGCTTTTGAATTCATTGGGGAATTAGTAATGTGTGTTTAATTTATTTAAATTTCTATTTATGAAAATCAGAAAAATTGTTCAGTTGATTTTGAGTGCCATATTGGGTTTGATGGGCTGTTCGGAGTGTGCTGTTGAAGAGTATGGCTGTCCTTCTGCGGACTTTGAGATGAAGGGAAAGGTGGTCAATGAGAAGGGTGAGGCTATGCCTGATGTAGATGTAAGTAATTCCTATCCACAAAGTGATACTTCCCGAATCTATAGATCTGTTGCCACCACAAATGAGTCAGGTGAATATGTCGTTCAGGACGATTTGTATAATTTGTGGGAGCAAGCCGAAGGCTATTCTTTCCGTTTTGTGGGGGATACGACGAAATACGAACCTTTTGACACGACCATTTCTCGTTCCAGCCTGAACTTCAAAGGCGGGGATGGTGATTGGTATAAAGGAAAGACTTCGGTTGTTGTGAATGTTACTTTGAAAGAAAAGACAAAATAGGATGAAACAAAACCCTGAGAAAATATCCTTCAAGAAGAAGGTGGCGATGTCCTTATTTGACCGTTATCGCCACAATGCGGCTAAAATCCACGATTTGACCTATCTCTTTTGGGAGACCACGCTGCGTTGCCCGCTCAATTGCCAGCATTGCGGAAGTGATTGCCGTTCGGACTCTTCTGTGAAGGATATGCCAGTGGCGGATTTCGTGAATGCGGTGAAGCAAATCGTTCCGATTGTGGATCCTCACCATACGATGATTGTCTTTACAGGTGGAGAGTCTTTGGTGCGTCACGATTTGGAGGAGGCAGGTCAGGCGATGTACGATATGGGCTTCCCTTGGGGAATCGTGACCAATGGTTTTTTACTGACACCTCAAAGGCTCCAATCTCTGCTCAATGCGGGTATGCGATCTTGCACGGTGAGTCTGGATGGGTTGGAGGAGTCCCATAATTGGTTGAGAGGACATTCGGACTCTTTCCGTAGGGCAGTGGCGGCGATCAAATTATTGCCTGCGACAGACTTGCGTTTTGATGTCTGTACTTGTGTGAACAACAGGAATTTTGAGGAGCTGCCGCAAATCAAGGAGTTGTTGATTGATTGTGGTGTGAAGGAGTGGCGTCTCTTTACGATATTCCCTATCGGAAGAGCTGCTAACAATCCAGAGCTACAATTGTCTGATGAACGCTTCAAGGCGGTCTTCGATTTTATTGTGGAGACTCGTAAGGAGGGAAGGATCAAGGTCTCTTATGGCTGTGAAGGTTTCTTGGGCGATTATGAGATGGAGGCCCGTGACAATCTCTTTTTCTGCCGTGCGGGTATCAATGTGGGTTCCGTATTGGTGGATGGAAGCATCTCCGCCTGCCCTGATTTGCGGGGACGCTTTATTCAGGGAAATATTTACAAGGATAACTTGGCTGATGTTTGGCAAAACCGTTATCAGGTCATGCGCGACCGCAAATGGACCAAGACGGGTATTTGCAAGGATTGCGACTTCTTCAACCATTGTGAGGGCAATGGACTCCATTTGCGTGATGAGGCCACGAATGAGCTGGCCTTCTGCCATTTGAAGCGGATTAAGGGCGGATGTAAGTGAAGGGACTGCTTATCCCTACCTATCCACCAAGAGCTCGTCGCCGATCTCTTTCGCTCCCGTCTCGTAAAAATGGTGGAAAATCTCGGTAATCTCATCCAGATCGTCGGTAAGGGCGAGTTTGAGGTTTTTGTAGATGCCCCTCTCCATGAATTTCTCCAATAGCGGGTAGATCGGAACCTCTTTGCTCCAGAACTTTTTGCCGAGAAATACCATGGGGCTGGCGTAATCGAACGACAAATAGTGGTTTTGAACCGCATCTTGGAAAATCTCTTGAAGGGTGCCTGCACTACCTGGCGTGTAGATGATGCCTCCGAACGCAAGTGTGAGGATGCTGTCTTCCCGTATGCTGTTTTCGAAAAATTTCGCGATGTGGGTAGCGAAAGGAGAGGCTGGCTCATGACCATAGGTCCAAGTTGGAATTCCTAAACTTTGGTAACCATCTTTCTTTGGGTAGCTCTGCATCACATGGAAGGCCGATGCCAACCAACCCTCGTCTCTGAAGGTGGGGTATTGTCGCAGCTCTTTCAGAGATTCAGCCAATGCCTCGTCGGGATGTCCCGCCAACCATGCGCCTAAGTGGGTTGCCTCCATGGCGCCGGGTCCGCCACCGCTGATCATGATGAATCCTCGTTCGGTCAGTTTTTTGCTCAGCAAAGCGATTTGCCCATACATCTCGTTGGTGCGCGCCAACGCATGGCCGCCCATTACCGCGACGCCTCGCCTTTTGTTGTATTGCGTAAGGAATCTGCGCATGTTCTTGTTCATGGCGTAGTCGTGAAGCGAACGGGCGAGTAGCTCCTTCTCGTCCTCCGCGATTTTCCCGGTCTCTATATAGTGTTGATACACGACGCTGTCGTAGCAGGTCGCGAATGTTTCGGGTTTTGTGTAGTCGTAACCTTGGTAGAGGGAGGCCGCATCGTATAAGCTATCTTTCGCCACGTCGTAGGGCACGCTCTCCAGCGTCACTGCAATGTCTTTTACCCTCTCTCTTAGATTGTTATCCTTTTGTATCATATCCTCATTGTGTATTGTCTTGACCGCAAGATACGAAAAATATGTACTTGTCATATTAATTGTATGCCAAAATAATCATACCTTTGTGCCACTTTTAGGTATGTATTTAACATTAACTTTTAAATTTTATAAATTACAATGAAGAAGTATTTAGCAGAAATGGTAGGAACCATGGTGTTGGTTCTTATGGGTTGCGGCGTAGCCGTAAGTTTGAATTGTGGTGTTGATACCGCAAGTGTGGTTGGCACCTCTTTGGCGTTCGGTTTGGCTGTTGTCGCAATGGCATACGCTATCGGTGGAGTGAGCGGTTGTCACATCAATCCGGCCATCACATTGGGTTGCTTGATCACCAAGAGGATCTCTCCTAAAGACGCTGGATGTTATATGTTGGCGCAAGTGGTTGGCGCATTCTTGGGTTCTGGTATTCTTTGCTTGCTCACCAGCAATGTTGAAGGATTGAGCGGAACTGGCGCGAATGCTTTGCAAGATGGTGTAAGCACATTGGCAGGTTTTATCGCTGAGGTTGTTTTCACTTGCGTGTTTGTTTTCACTGTGTTGGGTACTACTGATAGCGAGAAGGGCGCAGGTAACTTCGCTGGTTTGGCAATCGGTCTTTGCCTTGTTTTGGTTCACCTCGTATGTATCCGTTACACTGGTACTTCCGTGAACCCAGCTCGTTCAATCGCTCCTGCATTCTTCCAAGGCGGTGAAGCTCTTTCTCAACTTTGGATCTTCATCGTCGCTCCATTCGTGGGTGCCGCATTGGCTGCTTTTGCATGGTGCGCTGTCGCAGGTGACTGCAAGAAGAACTAATGGGAAATGACACATTAGAGAAATAATCTATTAAATGATAAGAAATTCGTAAGCCATTTATGACTTGCGAATTTCTTTTTTTTATTATTTTTGCACGCAATTTGCAACGAATATATAATTGTTTCATATATAAATAAAGAAAATGGCAGAAATGAATTTTGGCGGTGTAATCGAGAACGTAGTTACCCGCGAAGAGTTTCCATTGGAGAAAGCTCGTGAAGTTTTGAAAAATGAGACCATTGCAGTTATCGGTTACGGTGTGCAAGGACCAGGTCAATCAATGAACTTGCGTGACAACGGTTTCAATGTAATCGTTGGTCAACGTCCAGGTAAGACATATGACAAGGCAGTTGCTGACGGATGGGTTCCAGGTGAGACTTTGTTCGGTATCGAGGAGGCCTGCCAAAAGGCAACTATCATCCAAGTTCTTCTTTCAGACGCCGCTCAAATCGAGTGCTGGCCAATGATCAAGAAATATTTGACTCCAGGAAAGACTTTGTATTTCTCTCATGGTTTTGCTATTACTTGGAATGACCGTACAGGTATCGTTCCTCCAAAGGATGTTGACGTTATCTTGATCGCTCCTAAGGGATCAGGTACTTCACTTCGTCGTATGTTCGTTCAAGGCCGTGGTTTGAACTCTTCATACGCTATCTATCAAGACGCTTCTGGCCACGCTTGGGAGAAGGTTATCGCTCTTGGTATCGGTGTAGGTTCAGGTTACTTGTTCGAGACTACTTTCACTAAGGAGGCTACTTCTGACTTGACTGGTGAGCGTGGTTCTTTGATGGGAGCTATCCAAGGTTTGCTTTTGGCTCAATACGAGGTTCTTCGTGAGAATGGCCACTCTCCATCAGAGGCATTCAACGAGACAGTAGAGGAGTTGACTCAATCTTTGATGCCTCTCTTCGCTGAGAACGGTATGGACTGGATGTACGCTAACTGCTCTACCACTGCTCAACGTGGTGCATTGGATTGGATGACTCCTTTCCACGATGCTATCAAGCCAGTTATGCAAAAGCTTTACAACTCAGTTATCACTGGTAACGAGGCTCAAATCTCTATCGATTCTAACTCTAAGAAGGACTACCGTGCTGGATTGGAGAAGGAGTTGGCTGCTCTTCGTGATAGCGAGATGTGGCGTGCTGGTGCGGTTGTTAGAAAGCTTCGTCCTGAGAACAACTAATCATTGCTTCTTATATAAGGGAAGGCGGTCCGGATGGATCGCCTTTTTTTGCATAATAATTAAACCATTTGTTTTGATATGATGTTAAATAGAATAATTGCCATTGTCTTAATTGCATTTTTGCCGTGTGCTGTCATGGCGGAGGAGGCTATTGATTACCAAAAGAAGCAAGCTGTCGTAGTGGCTAAAAAAAGCACTATTTTTAGAGGCGATCAATATGAGGCTGATATTATTATGTCAAATCCCACGCCTAAGTGTACTTATAGAGTCTTTCTGGATGAGAAGGAAATGGAGGGTGCTCACTATAGTAAAAAGGGAAGTGATGTTGGTAATATAGAATGTCGTGGATATATTCTAGAGACTAACAAAAAGGGAATAAGCAGAAAATATCCTTTCGTTTTCAATTATCAAGTGATTGAACCTTGGGTTGATATGTCTGTGGTTGGTGGCAATGTGTTGTATGCGGGATATTCGAGTAAGATAGAAGTTTCAGTTCCTGGTGTCCCTCAAAGTGAGTTGCGTATTGGGGCTGTTAATGCTAGTGTACAACGGACAGAAAACGGTTTTGTCGTAAAGCCTATTAAAATTGGGGCAAATTGCGCATTGGATGTCTCTGCGTATATAGATGGAAAATCTTGTTTTATCGGACGCAGGGAGTTCCGTGTGGCTCCTCTTCCTACCCCTACAATTAATATAAAGAGAGGAGAGCGACTATATAATAACGGAATCAGTAAAAAAGCGTTTTGTGATACAGACTCTGTTGTGGTAGCGGCGTTGATTCCCGACTATGACTTTTCTGCTGCTCGCTTTGTCATTTCGGAGTTCGATGTGAAGTGTGTGGTGGATGGTAAATGGGTGATTTGTCATTCAAATTCTTCTGTTGTGACGGAAGAGATGAAAAACGCAATCAGTAAACTACGTGAAGGCGATTCGTTTTTCTTGTCTGATGTGAAGATGAAGGGAGATGATCGAATTCCACGTACCATGTCCGCGGAATTTAAGATTAAGGCATCTCGTTAGTTTTGATATGAACCCCGAAAGTTAGACAAGAAACTTTCGGGGTCACTTTATGTTAAGTGGGTCGCTTTTGGGGGGATGAGAGGTGCTAGTCTTATATTAATTCTGAAAGGTTGTAATAGAGTAGGCAAGTCTCTTTCGAGTTCCCCATTGTGTCGTCTTTGTTGAGGAAGAGAAAGCCATTCTTTTGGTAAAATGGTATGGCTTCGTTTAAAGCATCAACTGTGACGAATGCGCAACCTGTTCTGTTATTCTCTATAAACATTTCCTTTATAAAACAGAGCAAATCGGATCCAAGATGTTTCTTCTGATATTGTAGCGCTATTCCTAATCTACCTATTTTCACAGCTGGATAGTCGCTTCTATGTTTGCTGTGAGGGAACAGTGATTTTATTTTCCTCCAGGTGGATTTGTCGCTGTCGGGAATAGCGATCTTGTCGTTGGAAAGGGAGAAAAACGCAGCGATATTATTATCTATTTCGACCAGATAGGTGACGGATAATCGTTTTTTGGAGTAGAGTATTGCCTCTTTCTGTAAAAATTCGTTTAAATCTATATTGCCGCAATCAAAATCAGATATCTTGTAATCATTGGTTAACTTCTTAATTTTAATATTCATGCTCTTTAAAACTGAAAGGTTAACCAGGATTTGACGATTTTTGCACGTTCTTTTATTCTCTTTTTTTCTTCTTCCGATGCTTTCTTGTTTTTCTCTATTTCTGTGATGAAGTCAATTGCCGCTTGTCCGTGCAATTCAGGTGTGGGTGCAATAGGTTTTGCCATAATTAAAAGTATTAGTGAATATTTTACACAAAGGTAAAGTGAAAAATGTATTTGAACAAGGATTCAAATTGTTTTTTTTTTAGCGACACGGAATGTCGTTCCTTCTCCTATCTTTGCATCAACCAAAATTTAAAGCGTATGTCCAAACATTCTTATTTTATTCGTTACTCCACCATTATCAAGGAGTTGCGTAGTTCTAAGTCTTATGAGTCGTTGAAACAGGCTATCGACGATGCCTATCATGATAGAGGCATTGATGAGATGCTTTATAGTCGTAGAACGCTTCAGCGGGATATTGAAGATATATATGAACTTTTCGGTTTTGAAATTGCCTGTGGCTCGGATTCGTTGTATTATATTAAAACCAATGATTCTGCTTACGAGGAGATTAATTTGCGTATGATTGAGATGTTTGATCTGCAGCATTCGATGCATTCGCAAAAGAATATAGAACAGTATGTCCAGCTCCAACCTAGTTGTGTCCCTGGTTCCGAGTATATTCATCCGCTGATTCATGCCTGCAGTTGTTGCAAGGTTGTCCGATTCTCGTATCGTTATGTGTGGGAGGAGAGAGTGAAATTCCAGTGTGTCCATCCTTATGGTCTGAAAGAGTTTGACAAGCGATGGTATTTGGTGGCGTGGAACCCGAATGCGGAGAAATATAATATTTATGGGCTGGATCGAATCCGTGATTTTGAAGTGACCGAAAGGCCTTTCTCTCGTGACAAGAATTTCTCTTTGGAGAAATTCTATGAACATTATTATAGTGCTAGAATTGTGGATGAGGATGACGAGGAGAGTTTGAAGCCCGTGACAATAAAACTGCTTTCCACTTCTAGGTATGCTAATTACCTTAAGTCGGTGCCATTGCATGCGTCGCAGCGTGTGACGGAGGAGAATGGAACCAGTTGTCATTTTGAGTTGAGGCTAATTCCTACTTGGAACTTTGTGCAAAAACTGATGACGATGGCGGATCAGGTGCAGGTGCTTGAACCAGATGATTTGCGACTCTATTTGGTGGACGCCTTGCAGGAAGCGTTGGATAATCAGATGTGATTTGTTGCTATGAAAGTGTTGTCACAAATTAAGCGTAGGGTAATGACAGAAGAGGAATTGTCCTCTGGAACGATCATGTTGGATTTATACTGTGATGAGTCATATATGATATTCTATTATGCAGGTGATTTGATCTATGTTCGAATGATGCCATTCGGTGTGGCGGACTTCTCCGAGGGGAGGGGCTTGCCTGAATTATTACGTCTTGTGATGAAACATTTTGAGTCAATCGGATTTTTGTTCGATCTCCAACACATCCTCGTCTTGGGTGATTTTGGAGTTATTCCGCAGATATCGGAATTTTTCGTAGACGATAAGATGTTTCCTGTGAGATGTTGTTTCGCAAATGTGGAATAGATGTTTTTGGGAATGCTTTTTCGAACGTGTGTGATTTGAAAAATCCCCCATTTCACCGCAAAAACCGCCTTTTTGCCGATAAATTCGCCGAATTTTTCCCAATAGTTGCCGAATTATTACAATGCGAAGTCTATATGTCACCCTATATTTGCAATGTCATCGGGAACGAACAGAGGTTCAGAACGATGACTCAGAATTAAACCAATTGACATATATGCTTACATTAATACAATAGTCTGCTCATTAATTGACAATCGTTAAATGGCTTCTCCGTTTCTAAACCTTGGGAGAAGCCATTTTTTTTGTTTAAGAGTTGGATAGAAGCGTGTGAAGTAGGATGTTATCAAATCAAAAATAGGGCTGGTTTGTTTGCTGATTCCTTATTTTTACTGGGTTCCCGCATTTTGTTGAAATATTTTTTTGTGACAATGTGTTCTTTTTTAATTGTTTTGTTATATATTTGGCAAGCGATGGTTAATTATTGTCGATTAATGATTAGCGGATGAGATACTTGAAAACACATATTATTACACTATTGCTTTCTATTCTTTCAGCACCTTCTCTTTTTGCTGTGACCATGGAGGTAAGACCTGCGACGACTTATCAGTCTGTCGAAGGTATTGGTGGTGGTATTGTGTACTATCTGGATTGGATCGCTAAACATCGTAAATGCGAGGAGATTTATGATACCGTCTATAACGGATTGGGTTTGACTGGTTTGCGTATCGGCAACTGGGCGCAGGAACCTAATGCCGATCTGACCTTCGACTCTTTGATCGTCGCTGCGGGAAAGAAGCGCTTGGGCGATAATTTCTTTGTGGATATGACCTCATGGACCGCTCCCGCTTCGTTGAAGTCCAATGGCAAGATGGAGGCGAGTGGCGGTAATGGCAATGTCTCCCTGAAAAAGGAGTTCGGCGGATTTGTTTACGATAAGTTTGGACAGTGGTGGAAACGCTCTTTGGAGCAATATCGCCGTGTGGGTATCTATCCTGATTATGTGAGCCTACAAAATGAGCCTGATTGTAATCCTGATTATTATGGTATGGAATTGAACCCTGATGAGTCCAATCCAAATGTGGCCTCTTACGCAAAAGCTTTGAGCGCCGCCGCCAAGCAGATCAATCAATTGCAGAATCCTCCGGTAATCATTGGCCCAGAGGCTTTGGGAATCGGTTGGGACCGTGTGCAGGATTATGTGACGCCATCCGATAAGCGTCTGATGGGCGGATACTCATTCCATTACTATCATAGTGGTCTGAACGACCATGACGCCCGCGACCAACGTTATGCCTATCCTGACGATTTCAAGGATGCGATGCAAAAGCTCTATGATACCTATGGTAAGGAGAATAAGCCGCTCTTCATGTCTGAGAATAGTCCGCTCCGCGATCCTGTGGATATGGATCCTATTTATACCGCATGGTTTATGAATCTGGCTTTCACAGTCAACCACGTCTCGTCTTATCTCCACTGGAACTTGATTTGGGGCGACGAAGGTGATGCCTGCATCAATATCGATACGGTTTTTGTGAATGGAAAATACCAGAAGTTTAAGGAGGGATATCGTGTCAATGGTGATTATCATGCGTTGAGGCACTACTCGAAGTTCGTGAAAAGGGGCTGGAAGATGCTTTATGCGACTACCTCTGACGCTGATGTGCTGATCACCGCCTTCAAGAGCCCTTCCGACGATGCGTATGCGGTGATTCTAGTAAACAAGAGCCGATTCGGCAAGAGCCTCGATTGCTCTTTCAATCCCGCGCAATGTACCCAAACGGTCATCCAAACCGATGTGATGAAGAAGAGTTGGAGCCAAGTGTTGGGAACCTACGACAATTTGAAGGAGTTGAATTTGCCGGGAAATAGTATTACCACCATCTCTTATAATCCTCGTCCCGCCACTTTGGTGTTCGACAATTTGCGTGAGATGGCTTGGAACAATGAGAAGGCATGGAATCCGCAACGGGTGCCATCCGCCGACGATACGGTTTCTGTAAAGAGAGGAACCTTGAATACGATGGGCTTGTCGCAGCGCGCGCCTTTCTCAATGGAGAGAGGAACCGTTATTACCTTGGCGGGAGAGAATAGTTTCGGATCTTTTGTTTCGAAGGGCGGTACCATCCTCTCCAATACGACCACCTCTATGGTAGCCGACACTATTGTCGTGGATGCCCAGACAACTATCCAAGTTGTCTCCAAAGATACAACGGCGAATATGTCGCTCAAGGGCGTTTTGGTCGGTGGCGACATCATCAATAAGATCGGAACGGATACGTTGACACTCTCTGCGGACGCTTCGTCGTATACGGGTAGGTGGGTGATCAGCGATGGCGTCTTTCGCGTGTGTGATGAATATGCTTTGGGCGAGAATGGCGTGGATGTGATATTGGGTCTTATGCAACTCAATTGCGATGCGGAGACCAATCGCTTATATGTAGGTGCTGACGCTAAGTTGGAATTGAACGGTAACCTCGTGGTACGTTCTGTCCGCTTGGGTTCTGATACCTTGTTTGGAGGTGTTTATACATCGGAGGATTATCCTGATTTCTTGAAGGGAGAGGGACTCCTTGTCGTGGATCGTCCTCGCCCACAATTGGTAAAGGACTCATACAGTGATACTATCCAATCCTTCTATATGGGCGACAGCATCCAACCTTTGGTGTACCATTGGGAGAATGCCGACTCCGTGTCGGTCGATTGGGATCCAAATCAACCTCAAGGTATCTCTGTGGATATGGATACTGTTCTCTCGAGCGTGACCATCTCAGGAAAGTCTGATACGGTGGGAACTTTCGCATACTGCGTTTCCACGGTGGGTGAGTATGGACCTGTCGCAAGGGATAGCGGAACGTTCGTATTCAAACCCGCGCCGGGTGAGTCGAAGAGTGAAAAGGTGACGGTTGAACACATGCGTGTGGTGTTCCAAGAGGGACACATTTCCATCTTCTCTGATGCTTATCATGAGGGATATTGCACGATGCTCTTGGCCGATTTGACGGGTAGGGTAATTGCCGCAAACGAAACGGATTTGATAAACGGTGAAAATGTTGTGGAGATCGGTTCAATTCCATTAGGAACCTATTTGTTGCAAATTCGTGGCAAAAACATAAACAAAACATTCAAAGTGGTCATGGAGTAATTCCATGACTTTTTTTTACAACTCATTGACATGAATTTCTCTGGGTTTTGTTGCTAAGTTCGTTTATTTTGTATTCGTGAATGAATCGGTCATCCTTTGGGATAACTCTATGATAAACCATTAAATCGAATATAATGAAAACGATTGCTAAATTTTTCATCACTTTATTTGCCTTGTTGGCAGGTGTCGCCTATGCAGATACGCCAGCTTTCCCCGGTGCGGAGGGTTTTGGAATGTACACGACTGGTGGTAGAGGCGGAAAGGTCTATCATGTGACCACATTGGAAGATAATGGCAAGGAGGGTTCCTTGCGTTATGCGGTTGGACAATCTGGCGCGCGTACCATTGTCTTTGATGTCTCCGGTACCATTGAATTGACTTCCCGTTTGAATATTACGAAGGGCGATTTGACCATTGCGGGACAGACGGCTCCCGGTGATGGAATCTGTTTGAAAAACTATGAAACTTATGTGAATGCGGATAATGTGATCATCCGTTTCATTCGTTTCCGTTTGGGTACGGATAAACCAGATGTCGCTTCGGATGGAACCATCTCCCAAGACCGTGACGCGATTTGGGGACGTAACCGTAAAAATATCATCCTCGACCACTGCTCCATGAGTTGGTGTACCGATGAGTGCGCCTCTTTCTATGGGAACCAAAACTTCACCATGCAGTGGTGTCTGGTAGCGGAGAGTCTCCGCGGATCCATCCATCCGAAGGGATACCATGGTTATGGCGGTATCTGGGGTGGCCAGGGCGCATCGTTCCACCACAATCTGGTGGCGCATCACGACAGCAGAACCCCTCGTCTTTGCGGTAGCCGATACTCCAATGAGCCCGACAAAGAGTTGGTGGATCTAAGAAACAATGTCTTCTACAACTGGGGAAATACCAACAGCGGTTATGCGGGAGAGGGTGGTAGTTACAACTTCGTGAACAACTACTACAAGTCTGGCCCTGCCACTAAATCAAGCATCAAGTACCGTATCTTCGAGCCTTGGGCCGATGATGGTAAGAATAGTCAACCGCAGGGTGTCTATGGCCACTACTATGTGAAGGGCAACTATATGGAGGACAAGGGCGATAACTGGGACTGGAACGGTTTCGATGTGAACAACTCAAACAATGGTTCGATGAACAAATCGTCCATCACAGCCTATTCGGAGTATAAGGTGAGCCCTGTCTCTACCCAAACCGCCAAAGTGGCCTATGAGAAGGTGCTGAAATACGCGGGCGCCTCTCTCCATCGTGACGCGGTGGATCAGCGTATCGCGAACGAGACCAAGAACCGTTCTAATACCTACAGGGGTTCCGTGTTGGGTGGATTGGGTATCATTGACAAACCATCCGATGTGGGTGGATGGCCTACTTTGAAGTCTGAATCGGCACCGAAAGATTCCGATGGGGATGGTATTCCCGATAGTTGGGAGTCTGCCCATGGCTTGAATCCAAACAATGGTTCGGATGGTAACGCCACCAATGCGGAGGGGTATACCAATTTGGAACTCTATATGAATTCCTTGGTCTGCGAGATCATGTCGGATGGTGTGGCGGATGCTTTGAACAGTGTCTCCAAGATCACCTGTGATGTGACCACCAATCCGGGTGCGGGCAATCAAGGCGGTGATTCCAATGTGGATGACGCGCTATACCAACCTTCCGCCACCGCTAACCATGGTAAATACGATTTCGTTGTGGGTGTGGATGGCAATTTCGCTGCGGCAAAGGCTGCGGCAGAGGCATCTTCTAAATCTCGCTTCATCATCTTCTTCCCGAATGGTAACTACAACATCGGTACCCTGACCGGTAACGAGAACCAGATGACCACATGGGGAAAGGGCAATGTGTCCTTTGTCGGACAGAGCACCTCTGGCGTGACGATCTTTAACACCGCCACCACGGAGGGAATCAGCGTCACCGCAACTCTTTGCTTCTCCTCTTCCGCCAGTAACCTCTATCTGCAGGATCTAACCTTGCAGAACAAGGCTTATAATAACCCAAGTGCCAGCGCCAACCGCTTTGTCGTGGTGCAGGATAAGGGTAATAAGAATATTTACAAACGTGTGAGGATGTTGAGTACACAGGATACCTACTATTCGAATACGGGTGCGGGACGTAGTTACTTGGAGGAGTGCGAAATCCATGGAACGGTGGATTTCATCTGCGGTGGTGGCGATATCTTCTTCGACAGATGTCTGCTCTATTTGGAGAACCGTGCCAACGATTGCATCGCCGCTCCTGCGGGTACCGGTGAGTGGGGTTATGTCTTCAGCAACTGCACCATCGATGGCTATGATAGCACCAACAAGAACTACACCTTGGGACGAGCTTGGAACAAATCGCCTCGTGCGGTTTACATCAATACGACCATGAAGAAGGTGCCTACCGATGCGGCATGGGGCAATCCGATCAACGCGGTGATGCCTGTCCTCTTCGCGGAGTACAATAGCCGTGATGCGTTTGGTAATGCGGTGAATCTCTCCAACCGTCGCTCCTACTATGAGAAGAATGGAGTGACCGCCTATGTGAATCCGGTGCTTTCCGCTTCGGATGCGGCGAAATACACCTTGCGGAATGTCTTGTCAGGAAGTGACAACTGGACACCGGATAACGATGTGAAATTGGTCTCCGCACCGAAAGTTGTCTTGAAGGATGGCTATTTGAAGTGGGTGGACAATGACTCCGCGCTTTGTTATGTGATCTTCAAGAACGACACCTATGTGGCAAATGTGGCGACTAACTCCTATGCGCTTCCTGCCGGTACGCAGGAGTCGGATGTATTTACCGTTCGCGCTGCGAACCGAATGGGTGGCTTGGGCGTAAGTTCCAATAAGGTGACGGCCACTGGCTTCAAGGAGCCAGTGATCCCTGATAATCCATACGTGCCGGAGACTTCCAACAGCACCGTGATCTTCCATTACAACAATGGCTCATTGTCCTCCACTACGGGCAATGCGGAGTATCTGAATCGTTGGAGCTGCACCGATGCGGGCAAGAGTGACTATGGTTGGTGTATCACGGGCAATACCGCCAAGAGCGTTTTGTATGGAGAGAATATCTCTTACAATGGTGGCTCTTATAAGACCATGAAGAATTCCAACGGCGCGCAAAACACTGTTTATCTTCCAAAGGATGTAGTGCCTGTGAAGATCACCTTCGTGGGATATACCAATGCGGAGGATGGTTACGCCGTTCTATCTGAGGTGGCGGGCCATGAGTTGGACAAAACATTTGGTGTGAATAAGTTGGGCAGTTATGGTTCCAACCCTTCTGTTGTCTCTTATGAATTCACTGAAGAGATTCATGATTCTTTCACCTTTACGATTTCTAATAAGCAGGTCTGCTTCATTGCTGTTTTGGAGGTGAAACCATCCACTACGGAGACTGCGGTGGAGGATCTCGTTTCATCATCTGAGTCGGCGGGCGACGGTAGGTGCTATGATTTGCAAGGACGCCCGATTGAACCGGCGCCTGGAACTATGTTTGTGAGAAACGGAAAGGTCTATATTTGGGTGAAATAGTCCCTTTTTTAACGAACAGGAGGGATGCGTCAATGTGTTTTGCTTGACGCATCTTTTTTTTGTTTGCTTCGTTCAAGACCAAAGTGGGTTTGTGAAATAAAATAGTTTGGTTTTTATTGATGTTTGTAAGTATATATATAATCTTTGTGTGTTATTGATTTCTTTTTATTAGATTTTAAAGTGTTGTAATATTGATAAAAAGTATTGTGGTATATAGAAACGCACCACAAATACAATCTCCATTTCTTTCTCATTCTGAAAATCAATCAATTTTGCCGCCTCGACCCTGCCTGCATCACCGATAAATGCTGGGCGCGTCATTTGCATATCTGAAATGTTTTCTATAAATTAGGATATACACATTAACACTGATTGTAAACTTACAAAGTATTTTACAAGGGAGACGGCTTGAGAAAGTAGTCTTTCCTCAAAAAAAAATCCCGTCTCATCATTGAAACGGGATTTTTTTGTTGGGTCTTACCCAAATTACTTTTTCACTTCGAAGAAGATGTTGTCTGCTCCGGCAGCGATCTCCGTTTTGGCCGCGTTGGTGGCGGAAGAGATGTTGGTTGAACCGCTCAAAAGGCAGAATAGAACATCGGATGGTTTCGCAACTGCGTCGTTTTGCTTCATAGTCTCGAAGTTGATGCTCAAATAAGAGGCACCAGCGTCGCTCAATGTAATGGTCTTACCTTTGATGGTGAATGTTACCGAACCAGCGCTTGCAGCGGTGACAGTGAACTCTCCGTCCACGTTCTTTTGATCCATGCTGTATACGTAAGTCTTACCACTCTCCACCGCGATCTTGTTATTCTTGAACTCGTAAGAGACGTTTGTTTCGTTGTTGTTGTTGTCTCCGCCGTTCACTTCCTCTTGGTTGTTATCCTCCTCGATAGGATCCTCTCCGCATGAAGAAAATGCCAATGCGGTGGTCAATGCGGTCATGATGACTGCCATTCTAAAAAATCTCTTTTTCATTGCTAAATTTTAAGTTTATATGAATAGTTGTTATCTCTGTTAATACTTGACCAAAGGTAGGTATAAAAAAACTCTGTGCAATATGAATTTCTTTAAATTAGGTTTCAAATGCTTAAAAAATGAAAAAATGTTGTTTCCTGTAAGGTTAACGTGCCACGTTTTTTTTACCCCTTTTTCTCCCTTTCTTCAAAAAACGAAATTTTGGATTTTCTGTGCGCTATCTGACTGCGGTAGGCGTTGGCGCGCCGATTTGTATATCTCGGATGTTTTTCCTAAATTAGGGTATTACACATTAACACTGATTGTAAACTTACAAAAGTATGTCAAAAGGGAGACCGCTTGTGAAAGTAGTCTCCCTTTTAGTTTTATCTAATATGAAAATATTATCTCACTTCAAGGCTACCTCCTAATTCAACTTGGAAACCACCCTTTAGCTCTGTTTTCTCCAGAGATTCGAGATATAGCTTTGCACCCTCCTTGACAATGACTTTTCCGTAAGCCTTTTCGTCTGTCACTTTCTCTCCGGCCTTGATCTTGTCGCAGATGAATCCTCGATCCTCCGTGAAGATTTCATCTTGTATGATGCAACCATTCACTTTAGAACTATAGATGTAAGGCAAGTGGCGAGGTTGGGTGATGACTACATAATAGTTCTCTGGAACATCCTCGAATGTCACGCTCTTATGATCGCTATCAATGGTCAAGGATTGTCTGTAGCTTATCGCATTGTCGTCTGCGCTAGTGACATGGACCTCTGTCAAGTTCTGGATCTCTTTGTCCGAAAGGCTGACCGTGACGTTATTTCCGTCCCTTTTGATTATCGGACTTTGGTAAACCTGAGGCTCAAACATCCACATATTGGTTTCTGGACAACCTAAAAGATTGTGTGCTAAAGCAATCCATTTGGCTAATTTACTGCTTTTGTTTGCGTTGTTGTGATTAATTTTTGAAATTAGTTCACATTCTGCAATCCGAATATACTCTTCAGATTCTAACGCCAAATTTACCTGCTCTAAAAATTGCTTTTCCATGGCTATTGATGGTCCCACCCATCCTGCTCTTGTGTATCCCAGATAGGCGACGCATCCGGTCCTGTTCTTTGTTGTGAGTGCCTCACCCAAGTTGGGTTGGTTTTGTTTTCTATATCCGTTAAATTCATCAAACGGCATGGTCTCGCAACAATTGGAGTAGAGGATGAACGGATACTTATACATCTCGGTGTTCAAATCGTCTGCGGAATTGCTCTCCTCCTCAATTGCGTACAATAGATTGCCGGAGGCGATGTCGGAATGATCCACATTGCGGCCACTAGTGAAGCAGAATTTGCTGAGTCGCTTGTCGCACTCGTGGTAAGGTTCGTCTTTATATGGACATGTGGATGATGCTCCTTCCTTACATGGCCTTTTTTTGCAAATACCATTTACTGCGTACGTGTTCAATGCGATGGTTGTCGGAGAGCCATGGTTACTGTTGGAGATGAAGGCGTATTTGTTTTCGTTCATCATACTAACCATGTCATTACCGGTTGGCGAAACTGGCATGATGCACTCCTCAGGGTTCTCGTCTTCGATGAAATCTATCCTCCCTTTCAAATGTTCGGGCAAATTATCCATCACATTATTCTTGTCGTCCATCATTTGGTCCGCTACGGTGATTAGGGTGTTGCCCAAATAGGAGAGGTCTCCCAAGCCCGGATTTTGTTCGTAGATTAGTTGCTTCGTAATCCAGTTGGATATCTCCTCTTGGTTTGTGCATAAAAGGCGTCCAACCTTCAGAAAATTATCCCCTATGTAGAATTCAGGGTTTCTGTCATTGGCTGAGGCGTATGTATTAAAGTAGAAATTGTCCCTATCCTTGTTCCAATCCACATCCACGCATGTGAAGTAGAAGTCGGTCGGTATATTGTCTGCCAATGATCCAGCCCATGTTACTTCGTATTTGAAATTAGAGCTGTCGTAGTTATCATTTCCATATCCATATCTAATAGGCACTACTTGATCATTTCCTCCTAACAATACATACTCTCCATCATTATCGAAGCTAGCCTGAAGATATGCCTTCAGTTTTCCGGCGTCATCATTGATCTCGGATAGTACGTCACCATCTGCTGCCATTGGATCTTTTAATATATCTTCAATCGCAACGATTCCTGCATTTAGACCCTTTCTCCTTTTCCAGGTGACAAGCGGTTCGAAGGCTGGCGCCAAATCCTTTGAGGTGATGACCACATATTCGTAAAATGGCACGTTCCATTGTTGGGAGCCGACCCTAAGCGTTGTCTTTTTCTCAATTCTATCTTGAATCAGCTCTTTGAGGTTTGGTTCCATGTCCTCTTTGTTTGTCACGCTTCGTTTCAAGTTTGAAATGAAATTGTTTAGATCCCTCTCTCGAATCTTCATCTTTGCGACGGAAGTCTCCTTCTTGGTGATAATGTTGACTTTGAAGGATCGGGCGTAGCTGAGCTTTAACGCTGTCGCATCATACTTGAACGGGTTGATGTAGACATTGACCACATTGATAGCTCCTCCCTTCGTTTTTAGGGTGTACTCCATCTCTTGCGGTATCTCCGATTCCGTCATTGAATCGTCATTCACAGCAAAGGGTGTTGCGGATCCTGTGGAAACGTTTCCGGTTGGTTGGGGCGCCTGTTGGAGGAAGAGTCTGTAATTCAATCGTGCGACCTTTACATCCTTCATCTCAACTGTCACCTCTGATGGAACTTCTCCCAATGGTACGTAAAACTGATAGGCAAGGACAGGAATTTCAGGTGTTCCCACCTCGCCAGAGCTTTGGGCTCCTTTTAACGAAATTCTTGTGTAAGTGGCATCATGCAATTTTTCCTCTCGGATGTTTATGTCATCACCGATGGTGAATGTCTTGGTTATATTTGAATAAACAGCTGATGATGCGAAAACAAGAAATGCTGATAATATATATCTGATTTTCATCTCTGTTCTACTACTTTGTTAATACCATCTTTTTTGAATCGATCAATGCGCCGTCAACGATAAGTGCGTAAAGATACATTCCCGCATATAGTTCCGATCCGTTCACAACAACTGAGCCGTTTCCGTTGGCGTTGATAGGGTATTCCTTCAACTGCGCTCCGTTCATGTCATAGATGATGATCTGTGCGGATTTTGAAGTCATTGGGACAAAGTATTCAATGACGGTTTCTGAACTGAACGGGTTAGGGGTGTTTTGACGCAAGAATGCGTTGGTGTTGTCGCTTTTTGGAGCAGCGTGGTACACGAGACCTCCTTCTCCTGTCGTTTCTAACTTCTTGATCTCTTTTTCCAATGACTCTATCGTTTTTTGTTGTTCTTTGACTGCCTCAATCAATACGGCAATCAATCCGGTATAGTCGATGGAATACTCATTACCGTCACCTTTGATCACAAGGTCAGGATAAACCTTAGCCAAGTCTTGGGCGACCAATCCGTATAGGGTCTTTTTGTTGTCAACGTTGGTCTTTTCTCTTGTCTCCTTGAAACTAACGGCATTCAGTTGTTGGAGTTTGTCCATTTGATCGCCAAGTTCCTTTATCTCTGACATTCCGTTCATGTCGCCGAATTGGTAGATGCGCTCAGTTTCCAAATTGCTTTTGTAGATAAAGTTCTTTCCTCTCTCTACGTCGAAATAGAATATTGGAGGGTTGTCAATGGCGTTGTTGAAGGTGTAATAAATACCGCTCTTACCATGTAGCCATAATTGGTCAGAGTCTCCGTTTTCGGTTTCTCCTGTTATTTTATTAACTGTCTCGTGTTCTCCTATGAATACGTTATATCCATATTTTTCTCTTCGTCCAAAATCTCCGAATGCGATCTTTGATCCGCCTCCGGCATCTCCTTTTCCGAATAATTGAAAAGTAATTTCTTTGTTTCTGTCGTTATTGCAAGAACCATCATCGTCGAAACTTGACTCTGGCATGTCGCCAACATAAACTTTACCATCTGGTAATACCGTCATTTGGGCATTGGCAGATATACCTGCTGCCATAAATAGACCACATAAAATGCTTTTTCTCATAACTTTTATTTATTTATATTTAATAGTTATGTTGTACAGTATCAAATTGTGCGCCAAATGTATGAGTTATATCATTATTTTGATGATTTATGGGCGGATGTTTGTGTTGTAGTTGGCAGATGTGTCTAAATATTAAACAATTAGAATTATTTTTTTTTTGAAAAAAAAGATTGATGTGAGTCGGAATGTTGGGCGATTTCTTTAATTAGGGTATTGCGTATGAACACTGATTGCGAACTTACATAGTATGTAACAAGGGGAGACATACTTGTGATAAGTAGTCTCCCCTTGTTATGTTCAGGAATTTGCTTCGAATTGGGATCGGTTAGATTTTCCCAGCTTTCAGATCTTGGATGAATTGTCGGATGACAGGCATGCACTCGTTTGGTGTGCTGCACTCTTTGACGCGTTTCTCCAACGGACACCAATCTGTCTTGGCTCTGTTCTCGATGAATTCCACCTCTTGCTCGAAGGTGACCTTCACGCCGTGCTCCTCCAACATCTTTTTGGCCGGTGTGCAGATGATGTGTGTGCGGATTTGTGATACGCCGCATTGGATAGCCAATGCCGCCGCTCCCTTGCCGATGATCTTGTCCGCCAATAAGGCGCCTTGGGTGAAGTTGTCGCCGCTCTCCGCCAATTCGTAAAGATCCATCACGCCTCGTTTGCTGTAAGCCCTGACCTCGTCTCCCTTGCCGATGACGCAGGAGTGGTTGCCCTCGTCCAGTTTCTTCATCAGAATGGCGAGGCGGGCGGCTAAACCTAAGTCGGCGCCATCCTTTTTGATGATTTCCACAAATTGGTCGATGCGCTGCATCTCCTTCGGTATATTGATGCGTTGAGGACAAGCCTCCAGACATTTGCCGCAACCGATGCAGTGGTTCGCTTGGCGTAGTTTAGGCACCTGTCGGTCGTAGCCTACCAAGAAGGCTTTGCGGGCCTCTTTGTATTGTTCGTTACCTCTCTCCTCGATTACTAATCCTTCGTTGAGGCATTTGTTGTAGTGGGTGAATATGGTCGGAATGTCCAGACCGTAAGGGCAAGGCATACAATATTGGCAAGTGTTGCACGGCACAACGGGGTAGTTGGCGTAGATGTCCGCGATCTCGTAGAGGAGCTTCTCCTCCTCCTCGTTGATTGGAACCAAAGGGGAGTAGGTCTTGATGTTGTCTTGAAGATGCTCCATGTAGGTCATACCGCTGATGACGGAGAGGATGCCGGGGAGTGTTCCCGCAAAGCGGAAGGCCCAAGAGGCGATGCTTGCGTCGGGATCTTGCTTTTTGAGCAACTCGGTGGCGTGGTTGTTGAGTTTGGCGAGGTTACCTCCCAAAAGAGGCTCCATTACGAAGGCTTTAATGCCTCGTTTGTCCAACTCGCCGTAGAGGTACTCTGAATTGGTGTTGCCTGGGTTGATCTTCTTGGCGTGGCTCCAGTCCACATAGTTGTGCTGGATCAATACGAAGTCCCAGTTGATTTCATCGTGTCTGGACAAAAGATAGTCGAAGACCCTGATATCTCCGTGGTAGGAGAATCCCAAGTTTTTGATTCTGCCAGCTTTCCTCTCTTCCAATAGGAAGTCGAGCATGCCGTTGTTCAGGTAACGGTCGGAGAGCAGCTTCATGGAGTCTTCGCCGCCGCCCACCGAGTGGAGTAGGTAGTAGTCGATGTAATCCACCTGCAACTCCTTGAAAGAGTTGTGGTACATCTCCAAGGATGCCTCTCTGGTATAGACGCCAAAGTTGGAGAGTTTGGTGGAGACTTTATATTCGCTTCTTTTGTGTCTGCTAAGGGCGATGCCGACAGCCTTTTCCGAACGGCCTTGGCAATAGGCAGGGGATGTGTCGAAGAGGTTGACGCCATGCGCGATGGCGTAGTCCACCAATCGGTTCACCTCCTCTTGGTCGATCTCGTTCTTGCTGTCCTCACGGCCGCTGACACCCATGGTCGTCGGGAGACGCATGCAACCGTAGGCCAAGATGGAGACATCTTCGCCGTGCGCGTCTTTTCTGTAGGTCATCTTGTCAGTGGGAATCTCTTGTGTGTTGGTGCCCTGCACCTTCTTTTCCTCCTCTTTGGAGCAACTTGTCAATACGGCTGCGGTAGCCAATGTGGTGCCGCCCAATTTCTTGAGGAAATTTCTTCTTGAGATATCTCTGTTTTCCATTTTTCCGTTTGTGATTTGTCCGGTACTTATTTATACTTGCAATTATTGCGTCAAAGATAGAAATTTTAATTAAGAATTAAATCATATGAATTAAGAATTAATGTGATTACAATTTTGTGGGGCGGAACGAAGTTATTAACTTTGGCGGATACAATGAAAATTATTGGAGAATATGGCATTATACCTACCCGCTGAATGGGCGCCCCAAAGTGGCGTAATGATAACTTGGCCCCACGAGGAGACCGATTGGGTCTATATGTTGGACGAGGCGGTCGCTTGTTTTACGGATATAGCCCGTGAAATATCCCGCAGAGAGCCTCTGCTGATCGTATGCAAGGATGAGGCGGCGGTGCGTGACGCTTTGGGCGACGCGATGAATGACAACATCACCTTCCGTGTGATGGAGACCAACGACACTTGGGCCCGCGACCATGGCCCGATTACCGTCTTCAAAGATGGGGAACCTTGCCTTTATGACTTCCAATTCAATGGTTGGGGCATGAAGTTCGCCGCCAATTTCGACAATCAGATCACCCGGAAATTGTATCACTCCAACACCTTCGAGAAGAGGGTGGAATACAAGAATTTATTGTATTATACATTGGAGGGAGGAAGCATTGAATCGGATGGCTGTGGTACGATTTTGACCACCGCCGAGTGCCTTCTTTCCCCTAACCGCAACGACCACCTATCGAAAGAAGAGGTGGAGGATTTCTTGAAAAAGAGCTTTGGCGCGAAGCGTGTTTTGTGGTTGAATCATGGTTACTTGGCAGGAGACGACACCGATAGCCATGTTGATACGTTGGCTCGCCTCTGTGATGAGAAGACCATCGCTTATGTGAAATGTGACGATGCGCGAGACGAACACTACGAGGCTTTGAAACGGATGGAGGAGGAGTTGAAATCGTTCAGGGATGTGGATGGAAATCCTTACCGCTTGGTGGCGTTGCCGATGGCGGATCCTCGTTACGAGGATGATTTTCGCCTACCCGCCACTTATGCCAACTTCTTGATTATGAATGGAGCGGTGTTGATGCCGACCTACCGTTCGGAGAAGGATCAAGAGGCGATCGCCGCCTTGCGGACCGCCTTCCCTGACCGAGAGATTGTAGGTGTGGATTGCTCCGCGTTGATTCATCAACATGGCTCTCTGCATTGCGTGACGATGCAGTTCCCCAAGGGCGTGTTAGGCGAATGAATTTGTCCTAAATAGTAATTTGTAAATCGTAAATTGTTAATATAGTTATGAAAGTAGGTTTGGTTCAGCAAAGTTGCACCTCTGATGTGAGGGCAAATGTGGAGAAACTGAAAAAGAATATAACCGAGTGTGCCCAAAAGGGTGCGGAGTTGGTGGTGTTGCAGGAACTGCACAACTCGCTCTATTTCTGTCAGACGGAGGATACCGGCTGCTTTGATTTGGCGGAGACGATCCCAGGTCCTTCGACGGAAGAATTTTCCGCTTTGGCGAAATCCTTGAAGATCGTGCTGGTGCTCTCTCTCTTCGAGAAGCGTGCGGCGGGTTTGTACCACAATACCGCTGTGGTGATCGAAAAGGATGGTTCCATCGCGGGCAAGTACCGCAAGATGCACATCCCGGATGACCCAGCCTATTACGAGAAGTTCTATTTCACCCCAGGCGATTTGGGCTTCCAGCCCATCCAGACCAGTGTGGGCAAGTTGGGCTTGATGGTTTGTTGGGATCAATGGTATCCGGAAGGCGCGCGCATGATGGCGCTTGCCGGGGCGGATATGCTGATCTATCCGACCGCTATCGGTTGGGAGAGTACCGACCCTCAGGAGGAGAAAGATCGTCAACTGGGCGCATGGATGACGGTTCAGCGTGGCCATGCCGTGGCGAATGGTCTCCCTGTCATCACGGTCAACCGTACCGGCGTGGAGAAGGATCCTTCTGGTGTTACCGGAGGCATACAGTTTTGGGGCAACAGTTTCGTAGCGGGACCGCAAGGCGAACTCTTGACTCAGTTTCCAAGCGACAAGGAGGAGAATAGGGTGGTGGAGGTCTCTATGACGCGTAGTGAGGATGTCCGTAGAATCTGGCCGTTCCTTCGCGATCGCCGTATTGAGTGTTTCGGAGATTTGACGAAACGTTTTCGTGATTAGTACGTATGTTTAATTTTTTTTGATGTGAAGATGGACAAGATGGAAAATGTTTGTGAGTGTGAGTGTGGATGTGAATGCACCGAGAGAGAGGTCAAATCCAGTTCTCTGTTCCAACGTAAGATGTTGGGTATTTTGTGCGGTCTGTTAGCGCCCGCTTGCGTGTTGTTAGGAATGCTTGGTTCGGAAAACAACCTTGATGGATGGTATATGAGTATTAGTGCGACCTATTACGCCTCCTCCAAGATGTGTATGATCGGCCTGCTCTTCTCCGCGGCTGTTTTCTTTTTGAGTTATATCGCCGAAAAGTATGATTGGCGTGATGTTGTCATGTCGATTGTCCAGGCGGCAGGTTGTCTGGGTGTGGTAGCCTTCCCTTGCAAGACGCCGGGTGTGCCCGAGACGGTAGGTTTGTTCAACTTGCCTCTTGCCACCAGTAATATCATCCATACGGCCTCTGCGGCTGTGCTGTTCGTCGCTTTCGCCGTGAACATCCTCTTCCTTTTTACGCGAGGCCACGAGGACACCAATGAGATGAAGCGTAAGAGAAACCGTATTTACCGTATTTGCGGATGTGTGATATTGGCTTTCTGCATCATTCAGGCTTTGACCGCGACGCCTGTGTTTGATTGGGTTCCCGCATGGTTCCCGCTCACTTGGCTGAACGAGTTTGTGATGCTCACTGCCTTCGCTGTGGCTTGGTTGGTGAAAGCCGAGATGTTCTCGTCGCTCAATGATAAGGAAGACCAGGATAGAAAGCCTGCGGTGCGATAGAAATTTATCCGTTCGTTTTTGGTGAAAATCAATGTTTTTTACCACAAAAAAATTTGGACATTATCTAAAAACACCCTAAATTTGTGTCGTTTTAATAGAGGCTCCACGAAGGGGCGAATTTGAAAGATTAGATTATATGAATTTTGTCATTAACATACACATTTTGTTGCTTCTCTTGCAAAAGTAAGGGAAAGTGGGGATGTGTATATCGATATTTTAAAGCCTTTCTCACTTTCCCGGTGTGAAAGGCTTTCTTTTTTGTTATGACACGGTTCGGAATCTGTAAAAAAGAGTAAAAATAAAACACAAAAGATATGAGCGATAGATTATTTATTTTTGACACCACGTTACGTGACGGTGAGCAAGTGCCTGGCTGTCAGTTAAATACGGTGGAGAAGATCCAGGTTGCCAAGCAACTTGAGATTTTAGGTGTTGATGTGATCGAGGCGGGATTCCCTATTTCCAGCCCTGGTGATTTCAACTCAGTGATCGAAATTTCCAAGGCCGTTACATGGCCTACCATTTGCGCGTTGACCCGTGCGGTGGAGAAGGACATCGACGTTGCGGCTGACGCTTTGAAATTCGCGAAGCACAAGAGAATCCATACGGGTATCGGTACCTCTGAGTCTCATATCCGTTACAAGTTCAACTCTACACCAGAGGAGATCATCGAGCGTGCGGTCGCTGCTGTAAAGTATGCGAAGCGTTACGTGGAGGATGTGGAGTTCTACGCTGAGGACGCTGGCCGTACCGACAACGAATACCTTGCCCGCGTGGTGGAGGCTGTTGTGAAGGCGGGCGCTACTGTCGTGAATATTCCTGACACGACTGGTTTCCGTATCCCTAACGAGTATGGAGAGAAGATCAAATATTTGATGGAGCATGTGGATGGCTTGTCAGCAGGCAAGGCAATCCTCTCTACCCACTGCCACAACGACTTGGGTATGGCGACTGCCAACACCATCGCGGGCGCGATCAACGGAGCCCGTCAGGTGGAGGTAACCATCAACGGTATCGGTGAACGTGCGGGTAACACTTCCCTTGAGGAGGTGGCTATGATTTTTAAGACGCACCCTGATCTTGGTATCGAGACCAATATCAACACCACCAAGATTTACCAAACCAGCCGCATGGTTTCCAGCTTGATGAACATGCCGGTTCAACCCAACAAGGCGATTGTCGGAAAGAATGCCTTCGCGCACTCATCCGGTATTCACCAAGATGGCGTGTTGAAGAATGCGGGTACCTACGAGATCATGGATCCTAAGGAGGTGGGTATCGACGATAACGCGATCGTACTTACCGCCCGTAGTGGACGTGCCGCTTTGAAGCACCGTCTCCACGTATTAGGTGTCGAGATGGAGGGCGAGAAGCTCGACCGTACCTACCAAGAGTTCCTGAAGTTGGCTGATAAGAAGAAAGAGGTGAACGACGATGATATCCTTGTGTTGGCAGGTGCCGATAGGGCGACTACCCACAGCATCAAGCTCGATTTCCTTCAAGTTACCAGTGGATTGGGCACTCGTCCGGTGGCAAGCATCGGTTTGGATATCGCCGGCGAGAAGTTCGAGGCTGCCGCAACCGGTAATGGTCCGGTGGACGCCGCCATTAAGGCTTTGAAGGTGATCATCAAGCGTGAGATGGTGCTCAAGGAGTTCACGATCCAAGCGATCAACAAGGGCAGCGATGATGTGGCGAAAGTTCACATGCAAGTGGAGTTCGATGGCTCGGTTTACTACGGATTTGGTGCGGGAACTGATATTGTGACTGCTTCCGTCGAGGCGTACATCGATTGTATTAATAAGTTTAGAAAGTAATATAAATATATTGTAATGGCTAATACATTATTTGACAAAATTTGGGATGCCCATGTGGTGTCTCAGGTGGAAGATGGTCCTACCCAATTATACATCGACCGTCTTTATTGCCATGAGGTAACCACTCCTCAGGCTTTCGATACACTTAGAGATAAGGGCATCAAGCCTTTCCGTCCTGATCACATTGTGGCTATGCCAGATCACAATACGCCTTCCGACCAACAAGAGGTGATCAACGATCCTGTAGGTCGTAAGCAGGTGGAGACGTTGAAGGCGAACTGCGAGCAATTCGGCATCAAGCACTTCGGAATGGGCTCCAAGGATAATGGTATTATCCACGTTGTTGGACCTGAGAAGGCGTTGTCTTTGCCAGGCATGACCATTGTATGCGGCGACTCCCATACCTCTACCCACGGTGCGGTAGGTGCTATCGCGATGGGTATCGGTACCAGCGAGGTGGCGCAAGTGATGGCTTCCCAATGTATCCTTCAATCAAAGCCTAAGACCATGCGAATCAACATCGAGGGAACTTTGAAACCTGGTGTTACCGCAAAGGACGTGGCGCTTTACATCATGGCGCAAATGACTACTTCCGGCGCTACCGGTTATGCGGTGGAGTATGCTGGTAGTACCATCCGCAATATGTCTATGGAGGGTCGTTTGACACTCTCCAACCTCTCTATCGAGATGGGTTCCCGCGCTGGTTTGATCGCTCCGGACGAGATCACGTTCGCCTACTTGAAGGGACGTGAGTACGCTCCTAAGGGCGCCGAGTGGGACAAGGCTGTTGAGGCTTGGAAGAAGCTGAAGAGCGACGACAACGCCGTATTCGACAAAGAGGTGACTTACAAGGCGGAGGACATCGCTCCTCGTATCACATACGGAACAAACCCAGGCGCTGGTATCGCGATCGACGAGTGCATCCCTACGCTTGACGGTATGTCTGACACGGAGAAGGAACAATTCCTTGGCATGCTTGATTATATGCAATTCAAGCCAGGACAAAAGTTGGAGGGTACTCCTGTCGATTATGTATTCTTGGGCGCATGTACCAATGGCCGTATCGAAGACTTCCGCGCTTTCGCTTCCGTTGTGAAGGGAAAGAAGAAGGCTGCTAACGTAGTGGCTTGGTTGGTGCCTGGATCATGGTTGGTACGCCAACAAATCATCGACGAGGGAATCGATAAGGTGTTGGAGGAGGCTGGCTTTGAGCTCCGTCTTCCTTCTTGCTCATCTTGCTTGGCGATGAACCCAGACAAGGTGCCTGCCGGAAAACTTTCCATCTCAACCAGCAACCGTAACTTCGTAGGACGTCAAGGACCAGGCGCGCGCACCATCCTTGCCTCTCCACTTGTTGTTGCGGCATCTGCTATCACTGGAGTAATCACTGACCCAAGAAAAATTTAAGAGACATGGCTAAAGAAAAATTCGATATTATTCAGTCAACTTGTATTCCTATCGAGATTGACAATAACAATACAGATAACATCATCCCAGCACGTTATCTTGCGTTTACCACACGCGACCCTAAGTTTTATGGCGACGCGTTCATGCATGACCTTCGTTACGACGCTAACAACGAGCCTATCGCTGATTTTGTCATGAACAAGCCTGAGTATTCGGCAGCGCCTAGTAAGGGAATCCACGAGATTATCGTGGGTGGCCAAAACTGGGGTTCCGGTTCCAGCCGTGAGCATGCGGCTTGGGCAATCGCGGGTTATGGCGTGAGAGTTGTGATCTCAAATAGTTTCGCGGACATCCACAGAAACAACTTGCTTAACTGCTTCGTTCTTCCTGTGATTGTGAGCCGCGAGTTCCAACTCGAACTCTTCCAAAGCATCGCTAAGGACCCTAAGACGGAAGTTAAGGTGGATTTGCCTAACCAAACAGTCACCAATATGGCCACTGGAAAAAGCGAGAAGTTCGAAATCAACGGCTACAAGAAGTATTGCTTGATGAACGCCCTTGATGACATCGATTTCTTGCTTGAGAATACGGCTAAGATTGAAGCATGGGAAAAGAAGCAGGCAAACGCATAACAATTATGGATACTACACTCCGCGATGGTGAACAAACCAGCGGAGTGAGTTTTGTCCCCCACGAGAAACTGATGTTGGCGCGTGTCCTTTTGGAAAGCGTCAAAGTGGATCGTTTGGAGGTGGCTTCCGCTCGTGTGAGCGAAGGCGAGAAGGATGCTGTCAGCAGCATCTGCAGTTGGGCGGAAAGTGTGGGCAAACTCGATCGCATCGAGGTGCTCGGTTTCGTGGACGGCACGACCAGTTTGGATTGGATCTACGCCACCGGTTGTCGATGTGTGAATCTCCTTACCAAGGGATCCCTTCGCCACTGTACCGAACAATTGAAGAAAACGCCGGAGGAACACTTGGCGGATATCAAGGCCAGCATCGCCTATGCGAAGCAGTTGGGCATCCATGTCAACCTCTATTTGGAGGATTGGAGCAATGGTATCAAGAATAGCCCGGAATATGTTTTCGACATGGTGGATGGCTTGAAGGATTCGGGAATCGACCATTTCATGTTGCCCGATACCTTGGGTGTCATGACACCCGATAGCGCCTATGAGTATACGAAACTGATGACGGATCGTTATCCTGACCTGAAATTCGATTTCCATCCACACAACGACTATGATTTGGCGGTTGCCAATGCTATGTCGGCGGTGAAGGGTGGTGTCACCTCGCTTCATACCACGATCAACGGTTTGGGTGAGCGTGCCGGAAACGCGCCGCTTGCCAGCGTGCAGGCCGCCCTTCGAGACCATTTCGGGGTGGTGACCAACATCGTTGAGAGCAAGTTGACGGAGGTGAGCCACTTGGTGGAGTCCTATTGCGGAATCGCCGTTCCACCGAACAAACCGGTGGTGGGAGACAGCGTATTTACCCAGGTGGCGGGTGTCCATGCGGATGGAGACAACAAGTCGGGATTGTATTGCAATAACCTCTTGCCCGAGCGATTTGGCCGTAAGCGCGAATATGCTTTGGGTAAGAATAGCGGTAAGGCCAATATTCTCCGTAATTTGGAGGAACTCGGCTTGGCTTTGACACCTGAGCAGACCAAGGCGGTGACGAAGAGAATCATTGAGTTGGGCGATAAGAAGGAGATTGTCACCCAAGAGGATCTCCCTTATATTGTGGCCGACATCGTGAAACACTCCGCTCCGGACGACCGCGTGAAGTTGGAAAGTTATCTGGTCAGTACCAGTTACGGACTCAAGCCTTTGGCCAGTGTGCGGATGGAGGTGAATGGCGAGCGTTTCGAGGAGACTGCCACGGGAGATGGTCAATACGACGCTTTCGTGCGTGCCGTGCGCCACGTTTACCGCGAGAAGTTGCAACGCAAGTTCCCTTGGTTGACCAATTACGCCGTAAGCATTCCGCCAGGTGGTAGAACAGATGCCTTGGTGCAGACCACCATATCATGGTCTTTCGACGGAAAGAATTACCGTACCAGAGGCTTGGATGCCGACCAGATGGAATCGGCTATCAAGGCGACCTTTAAGATGCTGAACTTGATAGAGGATCTCTATGAGCAGGCACCTGAGAGAACCAAAGAAGAAACAATAAATTAATCAAAATAAAAGATACAATGGAATTAAAAATTGCTGTGTTGCCAGGTGATGGCATCGGTCCAGAAATTTCTGAGCAAGGCGTCAATGTGATGACTGCCGTATGTAATAAGTTTGGCCACAAGGTTACTTACAAGCACGCTATCTGCGGTGCTGACGCTATCGATAAGGTGGGTGATCCATTCCCAGAGGAGACTTTCAAAACTTGTATGGAGGCTGACGCAGTCCTCTTCTCAGCAGTAGGTGATCCTAAGTTCGATAACAACCCTTCCGCAAAGGTTCGTCCTGAGCAAGGCTTGTTGGCGATGCGTAAGAAGTTGGGCTTATTCGCTAATATACGTCCTGTTCAAACATTCGACTGCTTGGTTCACAAGAGCCCATTGAAGGATGAGTTGGTGAAGGGTGCCGATTTCGTATGTATCCGTGAGTTGACCGGTGGTATGTACTTCGGTGAGAAGAAAGAGGGTAGCGACTACGCTTACGATACCAACGCTTACAGCCGTGCTGAGGTGGAGCGTATCTTGAAGGAGGCTTACAAGTATGCGCAACAACGCAACAAGCACTTGACCGTTGTGGACAAGGCTAACGTGTTGGCATCTTCCCGTTTGTGGAGAGCGGTTGCGCAAGAGATGGCTCCTCAATATCCAGATGTGACTACCGATTTCATGTACGTGGACAATGCCGCTATGCGTATGATCCAAGAGCCTAAGTTCTTCGACGTTATGGTGACAGAGAATACTTTCGGAGATATCCTTACTGACGAGGGTTCTTGCATCACTGGTTCTATGGGATTGCTTCCATCTGCCTCTACAGGTGAGCATACTCCTGTGTTTGAGCCAATCCACGGTTCTTGGCCACAAGCGAAGGGATTGAACATCGCCAACCCATTGGCGCAAATCCTTTCTGTTGCCATGTTGTTCGAATACTTCGGTTTGAAGGAGGAGGGTAAATTGGTTCGTGAGGCGGTTGACGCATCATTGGACAACAATGTCCGCACGCCAGAGATCCAAGTTGCCGGTGGTGCGAAGTATGGTACCAAAGAGGTCGGCGCATGGATCGTTGATTACATCAATAAGAAGTAATAATCCTCAACAATTTTACATGGCGCCATCTCAATTATGGGATGGCGCTTTTTTTCGATAACCCTTTTTCGATAAGCTGTTTTTTAACAATGAGAAAATTATTCGTAAACGTAATTCTACAGGTGTCACTCCTGTTGAGCTTGGTAGGTCTGGTTAGTTGTAACTCGTCTAATACGACTCTCCCTTCTGGGAAAATAGCGGAAATACGCCAGCGAGGTACATTGCGTGTCGGTGCCACGGGTGATTATCGACCTTTGTCGTACCTCGATCCGCAAACCCATGCCTATTGGGGTTTCGATGCTGATTTCGCGGAGATCATCGGCAAGGAGTTAGGGGTGAAGGTGACGTTTGTCCCCACCTCGTGGCCTACGCTCACGAGTGATATGTTGAACGAGGAGCTCTTCGACATCGCCATGTGTGGCATTACGATCACCGACACCCGTAAGGAGATCATGTTGATGAGTGATGGATACCTTCGCAATGGCAAGACGATCCTCTGCCGTAAGGAGCAGTCCGAACGTTTCCGATCCTTGGAGGATATCGACCAACCCGATGTGAAGGTGATGGTTAATCCTGGCGGACTGAATGAGAAATTTGCCCACGAGCATCTCGCCAAGGCGCAGATTGTCGTGCACCCCAAGAACGAAGAGATCCCCTCGCTCATAGCCGAAGGTGAGGCGGATATCATGATCACCGAGATTGTCGAAGCGACCTATTATGCGCAAACCGACGAACGGCTGGCCGCCCCATTGATCGACCAACCCTTCACGCATAGTTTGATGGGCGTATTGATGCGGAAAGGCGACGAAGAGTTGCTTCTACGCGTGAACGATATCATACGTTCATGCCAGGGAAATGGCACATTGAAGCGATTACATGAGAAGTATGGTTTGGGGTATGAGTGGTAAAAGGATTGAGAAGTGTAGGACTTCGACCGAAAATGGTTTGTGGTATCGGAAAGTATTTGTATCTTTACGAAGTTAATTTTAAAAGACACCGACTATGGCAAAACCAATCAAAGAAACGCCTATCCTTTACGGAGACGAAGCTCGCGAATTTGAGGAAAGGGCAAAAAATGTTGTTCCGATTTCAGAAAAGGAGCGAAAGAAGATAAAGAATGACTATGATTTTATGCGAAAAAAATGTACCAATTGTAAATTTTAAAAATGAATTTGTTTGATATTGATTTCGAAATCAACAAGATAGAAAAAGAATTTGAGGTAATATCCTTTGACTGTGGAGATGAAGATTTAAATGAATTTATTGAGAGTGACGCTTACCTGTATTCTCAATCGCGACTTTCTACCAGTTATGTCCTTAAAGATCTGACAAACGAGGAGGTGATAGGTTATTTTAGTTTAGCGCATGATAGGATATCGTTGGCTGATTTCCCTAGTAATTCTGCGTATAATCGCTTTCGAAAACAATTTTTCTCACAGGGAAAAATGTTTAAAAGTTATCCAGCTATTAAAATTTGCAGATTGGCGACAAGTAAGAGATACCGAGGGATGGGTTTTGGTAGATTAATCATAAATATGATTATTTCATCTTATCAGCAAGACAATAAAGCAGGTTGTCGTTTTGTTACCGTAGATGCCTATAATAGCGCATTAGACTTTTATTATAATCATGGATTTCTACCGCTATCCAAAGCAGATGAGAAATCTGATACAAGATTGCTATATTTCGATTTACAGCGATTATAAAAGTGGAGGTTCTCCCTTGGTATGGGGAATAAGACGCGTATCGGTTTTTGTAAATTAGCCGGTGGTGCAAAATATGATACCATAGAGATGGGGCATGGATCGTTGATTATGGCAACAAGAGGGAGTTACATTGATATTTAAATAAAAAAGCATCGGTTCCTTGTTGGAGTCGGTGCTTTTTGTGTATAAATATTGCGTTTTGTGTTGTTCATTTTTTACCTTTGTGGTGTTGCTGTGATAATAGATTGTCGGGGAGTTTTTAGAGGTGAGAAAAGAGACGATTGGGAGTTTGGGATTATTGTATATAACATTCTAATACACACATATTAAGCACTTAATTTATTAAATCATGAAAAAACATTTTTTAATGATTGCGGCTTTGTTCTTCTCTATGTTGGGCGCCGTAACGCTAACTTCTTGCGAAAAAGAGGAGGGTTTAGATGATTCTGGACAAAATGGTAGTGAATCGGGAAGGGATTCTTCTTTCCATCCCTTGGATGTGGTCGTTCTTCCGATGTCGGCAGCGGAGTTCCTTTATGCCTGTACGGACACGAGTGATTCATCAACGAATTTCTATGATTTCCCTGAACATTATATGATCTCAGGTTCGCCTATGGAAAATCTCGTGTTTTGGGAAGTGGATGGCGAGATCATTCAGAAATCGTTTGACGAATATGCTATTGTCGGAAACGGATTCATTTCTAAATCAAAAGATGGTAAGGTGGAGTATTACTTGAAGTATCAGTTTACCAATCAAGCGGAAGAGCGTTCGAAAGAGTTTGCGTCTGAATTATGGAAGCAGTATGAAAATTCTGTGAGACGGAATTAGTTGTCCCTTTATGGTAATCTTTATGGTAATCAAAACGCTTTTGATGTCCTAATATATGAAAGTGCCGATGCCGGGTGGTGTCGGCACTTTTTGTAAAGAGACGCTGCCGATGGTTTGAAATGAATTTTGCCGGAATAAATAACTTTCCTGAATTGAGATAATTCGGTAAGCATCATTCAAAATTCTTAAAATTCCCTATCTTTGTGAACCGAGGTCCATCCTCCAGTGTTGTGTGAAATTTTAAAGAATATAATATGATATTTCCTATGAAGACGAAATTGGCCATGTTGGGCCTTTCTTTTTGTTGTGCGCTCTCCGCGCAGACCACCAAAGAGTATATGATGGAACACATTGAGTATACGGCTGGTAATTACACCTCCTATCCGACATCGTTCCCTCAACAAACCAAGGCGCCCAAGGGGTACGAAGCCTTCTATATCAGCCACTATGGACGTCATGGATCCCGCTATCACCATACGGCGGCCGATTACAAGAATTTGTATGAAATCTTCGCAAAGGCCGATTCCTCCCATGCGTTGACCGCCACGGGTTTGACCGTGAAGGATCGTTTCCAGAAGATGTATAACCGTTATTACGATCGTGCCGGTGATTTGACCACAAAGGGCGTGGCGCAACACCGAGCCATCGCCGACCGTATGTTCCACTCCTTCCCGAAGGTGTTTAAGAAAAATGCGGTGATAGAGATCAAGGCCTCCACCTCTGGCCGTTGCATCATGAGTATGGATGCTTTCTGCCAGCAATTGAAGGCAATGCAACCCACATTGGATATTCGCGGAGAGTCCAGCAAGCGTCTGATGTATTATATCTCCAACGATCCGATGGAGGATAAGAACCGCCGTTTGGCCGATACGGCATGGTCGAATAGATTTGGCGATTTGCACTATCGACTCATTCATCCTACCCGTATGGTGAAGCAGCTCTTCTCCGATATGGATTATGTGGCGAAGCATGTCGATACGATTGGCTTTATGCGTAAGTTCTATGAGGTAAACAATAGTTTGGTCTGCGACGATTCCGACATCAATTTCAAGGATATCTGGACCAAGGAGGAACTTTACAACAACTGGGTAGTGCAGAATGCGTGGTGGTATGGCGCTTACGGTCCTTGTCCGTTGACGCAAAACAGAAGCCGCTTCTTCGCGAATGATTTGTTGAGTGTTATGATCAACGATGCGGATGCTGCCTTGGCGAGTGGAGATGTACAGGCGAACTTGCGTTTTGGCCACGACATCGCGATCCTTCCGTTGACCGCCTTGATGGAGTTGCAGGGCTGCCGTGACCAACTGACCAATTTGGATGATGTCATGAAATATTGGAACGAATATAAAATCATTCCGATGGCCTCCAATGTCCAAATGATTTTCTATAAATCAAAGAAGAACCCAGACATTCTCGTGAAGATTATGTTGAACGAGAGGGAAGTGGATCTTCCGTTGAAGAGCGATGTGGCTCCTTACTACAAGTGGAGCGATGTGAGAAAGTTCTTCAAGGATAAGATGAGCGAGAAATAAGAATATAATTCTTACCTTTGTCCCGTGAACCATTATTGCTTCCAATTAGGATGGGGAGTATAAAAAGCTAATTGAATAGATTATGATGAAGAAATGGATAGTAGGCGCCTCTCTCTTGGGTGTCGTAAGTACTGCTTCGGCGTATGATTTTTCCTCCTATTCGGAGGCCTACTCCGCAGCGGATTATCGTACAGCGATCAACATGGGATTGAAGTTCTTTGGTGGACAACGATGTGGAGACACCCACAACTGGATGTTGGAGAACAATCCGGATGTCTCTCCTAAGTATTGTCATACCAAAGATGGTAAGGGTGCCATGAATGGTGGCGGAAACGGCAACTACGATTTGACAGGTGGTTGGCACGATTGTGGTGACCACATCAAGGTGGGAACGACCATGGGTTATGCCGCAGTCTCTCTCTTGGTGGCTTATGATTTGTGGCCACAGGCGTTCCAAGATAATTACGATGGAGCGTATGGTGCACCGAATGGCATTGCGGATGTCTTGGACGAGGCGAAAGTGGCTACCGATTTCTTCATGAAGAGTTTCATCAATGATAATACTTTTGTCTATTATGTGGGCAATGGCGATTTAGATCACCGAGTTTGGTGCACCTCTTCCCATCAATCCATGATGGGCGTGAATAGCGGAGGAGATCCCCGTCCATTCTATACCGCTTCTGACAAGGGTGGTCCACAGGCTGCCAACTACGCCTCCGCATTGGCTTTGATGGCTTTGAAGTATCCAGATGAGGTTTATCGAGCTACTTGTAAGGAGTATGCCTTGAAGGCTTACAATTTCGCCAAAAAGAATAAATCGCAACACGCTGCTATCCCTAGTTTTTATGGAAGCCCTAATGCGGAGTGGACAGACGAATTGGCTTTGGCCGCCATGTTGCTCTATCGTCTGACGGGAGAGCAGAGCTACAAGCAAGATGCGAAAAGTTACTTGTCTGGTAAATGGGAGTCTAAATATCCTTTGGCGTGGGATACGATGGCGGATTTCGCCTATTACTATGTGGTGAAGGATGATCCGAAAGCCAATAATGGACAGGGTGGTAATTTCGTGGATCACATGGCAAAGAATGTTGCTTTCCACATCTCCAATGGCAAGGCCGATTCTAACGGATTCCCTTATGTGAACGGGCAATTGTGGGGTACGAACAAGTTGGCGTGTGGTGCCGCGGCAGCTACCTCTTTGTTGTTGAAGCTGATGGACGACGGGGTCGTGGGTGAAGTGGTGAATGCCAAGGAGGCGAAGAACTTTGTCACCCGTGTGGTGGATTATATGCTTGGTAAGAACGAGTTCAATCATACTTTCCTCCATGGATTCAAAGGAGATATGACCTATCGCATCCACCATAGAAACGCGATGGGAAGAAACGATAACCCACCATCAGATGTAAAGAACAGGGCTGATTTCATGTTCGCAAGTGGCGGATTGATTGGTGGCCCTTCCGGAACCGGCAGATTTGAGAACGTCATCGAGGGCGGTGCCTCTTATACGGAGACAGAGGGCGGTTGCGACTACAATGCGCCGTTCATTATGGCTATAGCGCGTATTGCGGCAGAGAAGGACCCTTCCAGTTTCGGTACCGAGGTGGAGAATGCGTTGTCGGAGAACCATTTTTCTGTATATCCTACCATTTTCGAAGACTATATGGTGGTCGATCAGAATATTTATGCAGGCGATGACGTGGTGGCGACCCTTGTCACATTGAGTGGCGTGGAGGTGAAAAAGGTGAAAGTGGATGCTGTTCGTGAAATCATCGATATGTCCGATGTCCCTGCGGGAAACTATGTGTTGCAGGTAGCGTCGAAGGGCGTGGCGGTTGGCTATAAGGTGATAAAGAAATAGGCTTCTGATAAAGGATTTCTTACGGGGGAATGGGACAAGTGTCTCGTTCCCCCTTTTCTTTTTGGACAGATGGTATTTTTATCCATTTTGATTGTGCGATTTCCGTCCAAATGATTACCTTTGGACCTTAAAATAATTTTTAAAATCGGATAGTATGACGAAATTCGGAACAGTGTATAAGAAGGGTGGAAAGAAAGCCCTTTTGTGCGGATCTGGCGAGTTGGGTAAAGAGGTGGCTATTGAGTTGCAACGTCTTGGAATTCAAGTGATTGCTCTTGATAAGTACGAGAATGCCCCTGCGATGCAGGTCGCTCACAAATCGTATGTGTTGTCTATGTTGGACGGCGTTCGATTGGCTGAAATCATTGCCGAAGAGAAGCCCGATTACATCATCCCGGAGGTGGAGGCGATCGCTACATCCACTTTGGTGGAGTTGGAGAAGGAGGGCTACAATGTCATACCTACTGCCCGTGCCACTTTCCTTACGATGAACCGTGAGGGTATCCGTCGTTTGGCGGCGGAGGAGTTGGGACTTAAAACTTCCCCATACCGTTTCGCCGCGACCAAAGAGGGATATCTGGAGGCTGTGAAGCAGATTGGCATCCCTTGCGTGGTGAAACCGATTATGAGCTCTTCCGGACACGGACAGAGCGTTATCAAGAGTGAAGCGGATATTGAGAAAGCCTGGACCATCGCCCAAGAGGGTGGTAGAGCAGGAGCCGGAAAGGTGATTGTTGAGGGATTCGTGGATTTCGATTACGAGATCACCCTGTTGACTGTCCGCCATAAGGATGGTACCAGTTTCTTGCCTCCTATCGGCCACTGGCAAAAGGATGGCGACTACCAGGAATCTTGGCAGCCACAACCGATGAACACCGGTGCCTTGGAGAAGGCGCAGGAGTTCGCGAAGAAGATTACGGACGCATTGGGCGGACGTGGTATTTTTGGCGTGGAGTTGTTCGTCAAGGGCGATGACGTGATTTTCAGTGAGGTCTCTCCTCGTCCGCATGACACGGGAATGGTGACCATGATTTCACAAGACCTTTCTGAGTTCGCGTTGCACGTGAGAGCCATCCTTGGTTTGCCTATTCCGAACATCGCATTCCATGGCCCATCCGCTTCAAAGGCAGTTGTGGTGAGAGGCGATAGCGAAAATGTCACATTTGAAGGTTTGGACGAGGCGCTTTCGTTGCCGGATACCTCCATCCGTATCTTCGGAAAACCTGATGTTCACGACCATCGTCGTATGGCGGTGTTGTTGGCCAGAGGTGCATCCGTGGAGGAGGCGAGGGAAAAGGTGAACCAAATGTACGGAAAATTAAAGATTGAGATTTAGTAAAATTTGAAATCATAGGATATGAAAGTATTGAAATATGGAAGTTCCACTTTGACTTCCGCCGCAAAGATCCAAGAGGTGGCAAAGCAAGTCGCCGCTTTGAAGGGAAAGGGCGACATCGTTGTCCTCTCTTCTATCAACGGTTCCCGTCAATCGCTTGCGGAGGTGGCTGATTACCTCTACAAGAAGAATGTGGATGGCGCGAAGGAGTTGATGAATAATCTGGAACTTCAATATGTGAAGTTGGTGGACGACCTCTTCTCCGACAATGCGAAAAAGGTGGAGATGAAGAAGGTGGTGGATAACTCCTTCTCGGTGGTCCGCGAGACAGCGAAGGAACTATTTACCAAGTACGAGGAGAAGATTATCGTCGCACAGGGTGAGTTGTTGATTTCGGAACTCTTCGTAGCCTATTTGTCGTGTATCGGCGTGAAGGCGAAGCATTTGAACGCTTTGGATTTTATGAAGACCGACAAAAATGACGAACCGGATGTCAATTTCATCAAGGGAACTCTCTCCGAGTTGATGGAGGCGGGTAAGTCTGCCGATGTCTTCGTGACGGAGGGTTTCATTTGCCGCAACGCCTACAACGAGATCGATAATTTGGGCAACGGAGGTAGTGACTACTCCGCGACTTTGATTGGTGTGGCGGCCCGTGCGGAAGAGGTGCAGATTTGGAGTGACACCGATGGTATCTACAATATCGATCCTTCCGTCGTGAAGGATGCGCACAGCATTAAGTCTTTGAATTTCGACGAGACCGCCGAACTCTCCTATTTCTTGGATAAGGTGATCCATCCGATGTGCATTTTGCCCGCTAAGTTGGCCAATATGCCTATCCGCCTGATGAACGCCACTCAACCGGAGAAGGAGGGCACTTATGTCTCTTCCGAGATGCCGAACGGCGCTGTCAAGGCGATCGCCGCGAAGGATGGCATTACCATGATTAAGATCAAATCCGTGAAGATGCTTTTGGCGCATGGCTTCTTGCGTCGTGTCTTTGAGGTGTTCGAGGGGCATAAGACTGCGATCGATATGATCACCACATCCGAAATTGGTGTCTCCATCACGATTGACAACGATAAATATCTGGAGGAGATCGTGGATGATTTGAAGACTTTCGGCACGGTGACTGTGAATAAGAATATGACCATCATCTGCGTGGTGGGTGATATGCGAAGTGGCGAGGGCGCTTCCAATACTGTCTTGGAGGCGGTGAAGGAGTTGCCTGTGCAAATGATCTCTTACGGAGGTAGCTTGCATAACATCACTCTTTTGGTGGGTGATAAAGATAAAAACTTAGCGTTGAACCAGTTAAATAGTAAATTGTTTTAAATGGCACAGGTTGTGAAGGGAATTTTCCCCGTGGAAAAATTCGAGAAGGTGCAGACACCTTTCTACTACTATGATGTAGAGTTATTGAATAAGACATTGGATTTGGTGAAGAAAGAATCCAGTGAGAATAAGGTAGAGGTACACTATGCGGTAAAGGCGAACGCCAATCCCAAGGTGTTGTCTATTATAGCAAGCAAAGGCTTTGGCGCTGATTGCGTGAGCGGTAATGAGGTGAAGGCGGCTGTTGAGGCTGGTTTCCCCGCTTCGAAGATTGTTTTCGCTGGCGTAGGAAAGACTGATCCTGAGATCAATTTGGCTTTGGAGTATAATATCTTCTGCTTCAATGCGGAGTCTATCCCGGAGTTGGAGGTGATCAACGAGTTGGCGGCCTGCAAGGGAAAGATCGCGAACATCGAATTGCGTGTCAATCCGAATGTGGATGCCCACACCCATCACTATATCACCACTGGTCTGAACGAGAACAAGTTCGGCTTCAATATGGATGATTTGGAGTCTGTTGTGAAGATGATCGCCGGTATGAAGAATTTGAAGTTGATCGGTTTGCATTTCCATATCGGTTCGCAAATCACCGACCTCAGTTCATTTGAGAACCTTTGCGTGCGTGTGAACGATTTGCAAGATAAATTCGAGTCTTGGGGCGTAAAGTTGGAGAACATCAATATCGGTGGCGGATTGGGTATCAATTACGAGCATCCTAACCATATGCCGATCGCGGATTTCGAATCATACTTCCGCTTGTTCGGCAAACACTTGAAGTTGCGTGCTGGACAAACCATGCACTGCGAGCCAGGTCGCTCTTTGGTGGCGCAATGCGGTAGTTTGATCACGAAGGTTACCTACGTGAAGAAGGGCAAGGAGAAGCAATTCGCCATTGTGGATGCCGGTATGACCGATTTGATCCGTCCTGCATTGTACGATGCTTACCACCGTATCGAGAACATCTCTTCCGATGCCGACGAGGAGAAGTATGATGTGGTTGGTCCTATCTGCGAGTCTTCTGACGTCTTCGACAAGGAGATCCTTTTGAATGGTACGAAACGAGGTGATTATTTGGCTATCCGTTCCGCTGGAGCGTATGGTGAGATCATGGCCTCCGGCTATAATTTGAGACGATTGCCTAAGGGCTATCTCTCCACTGAATTTAAATAAATGGTGATCGTGAGGCGCTCCGTTGGGGCGCTTCACGACATTTATATTAATATAGAACCCACAAATCAAGTGTTAATGTTGGACTGATGTCCACATGTGTGTCTGTTGTATGGAAGAATATTTGAATAGTTTAGTTGAGTATCCTATTTATATTTGGGTGGTATTGGGACTGTTTGTCTTCGTCCTCGGGATACAAGCCTATTTCTATTTGCGCTACTTTAATGGTATTGCTCGCTTAAAGAAGAGAATGGATCGGAACGATGTGCGTCTTTCCTCCGCGAAACCGCCCGTTTCTGTGATTATTTGCGCTAGAAACGAATCGGAGAATCTCGCCCGTTTCTTGCCGGCCGTTTTGGGACAGCTTTATCCTAAATTCGAGGTGATCGTCGTGAACGACGGTTCTACCGATGAGAGTACCGATTTGTTGAAGAATTTAATGGAGAAGTACCCTAATTTATACCAGACTTTTTTGCCGATGGGCGCCAAGTACGTGAGCCGCAAGAAGATGTGTATTTCCGTGGGTATCAAGGCTGCGCACTATGATCACATGCTCTTCTTGGACGCTGACTGTGAACCTGCGAGTAAGCAGTGGTTGGCCCATGTGATGCGTAATTACGCGAGCGGAACCTCTGTGGTATTGGGTTATATGGGCCATAAACAGAACAATGGTTTCTTGGATAAGCTGATCGCTTATGACACGATGTTCCAATCTATGCGTTTTATGGGATTCGCACTCAGCGGAAAACCCTATCGCGGAACCAGCGGTAACCTCTCCTATACGAAGTCTTTGTTCGATGAGAAGAAGGGATTCTCCTCCCATTTGATTTTGGAGGATGGCGACGATGACCTTTTGATCCGCGACATCGCGACGGACGCTAATACGCGAGTTTGCGCGGATGCGGATGCGATTACTTGGTCTCACCGCGACATCTCTATGAAGTCGTTTATGTATCAACGAGAACGACAGATGGCTACTTATGCGCGATATAAGTTCGGCACGAAGTTCCGTATCTCTATGGAGATGATTTCCAGATATGCCTATTATGTGTTGGCGGCCCTTTCGGTGGGTATGTTGGCATTGATGGGAGAATTCATCACGATGGGTATTGTCGCTTTGATCGCTTTGATGCGTTATGTGATGCAGTTGGTGATATTCCGCAAAACCTCCAATGCCTTGGAGGAGCGTAAGTTTGCCTTTTCCATACCTTTGTTCGATATTGTTTTACCATTCTTCACCCTTTATGCCAGATTCAATGAGAAGTTTGGTCCGAAGAAGGTGACGGTATGGCAAGAGGCGTGATGATTTAAACGATACAGGGTTTGGCATATTAATATTTTCGCCTATGAATACGATGGATGATAAATTGAAGGCCTTCCAGAGATTGTTGGAGGTGATGGACGAGCTCAGGGAAAAGTGTCCTTGGGACAAGAAGCAAACTTTCGAGTCTTTGCGGGCAAATACCATAGAAGAGTGTTATGAGCTCTGTGACGCGATCATGAAGAGTGAGAAGAAAGAGATCCGTAAGGAGTTGGGCGATGTGCTGCTGCACATTGTTTTCTATTCTAAAATCGCGTCGGAAACCAACGATTTTGATATCGCGGATGTCTGCAATTCGTTGTGCGATAAATTGATCTTCCGCCATCCGCACGTATTCGGCGAGGGCGCGGCGAAAAATGCGGGAGAGGTGGAGCAGACTTGGGAGCAGATCAAACGTAAGGAGAAGGATGGCAATAAAAGTGTCCTTTCCGGCGTGCCAGACGCATTGCCCGCTTTGATCAAGTCGTACCGTATTCAAGATAAGGCCCGCAATGTCGGATTCGATTGGAAAGAGAAGGAGCAGGTTTGGGATAAGGTCAAGGAGGAGTTCGACGAATTGAAGGTCGAGATCGACCGTATGGATGCGGAGAAGATGGAGGAGGAGTTCGGCGACCTGCTATTCAGTATGATCAATGCGGCCAGACTCTATAAGATCAATCCTGAATACGCGCTGGAAAAATGCAACCAGAAGTTTATCCGCCGTTTCAATTATGTGGAGGAAAAAACCTTGAAGCAGGGAAAAGAGTTGAAAGATATGCCGCTGGAGGAGATGGACCGTTATTGGAATGAGGCGAAGGCGATCGAGCGGGGAGAAAATTGTAAATAGTGAAATATTATTGTGTTTTTCCATAGCGTGGGGAATGGGCGCGGATGAATAAATATTGGAAAAACATTTTGCGGAAAGAAATTTTTTAGATAAATTCGCGACCGAATTATTATCCAAAATAGTCAAAATGCCGTAGGCTTGCCCGAAGCCGAAAGCGAGTGAATGATTAATTAACTAATTAAAAACAAATTAAAGTGGATACTTTAAGTTTTAAAACCATTTCTGCTAACAAGGCAACCGTTAAGAAAGAGTGGGTTGTCGTAGATGCAGCGGACCAATCATTGGGACGTTTGGGGTCAAAAGTTGCTAAGCTTTTGAGAGGCAAGTACAAGCCAAATTTCACCCCTCATGTAGACTGTGGAGACAACGTGATTGTTATCAACGCAGCTAAAGTAAAAATCACTGGTAACAAAGCTACTGACCGTATTTATTTGAGATTTACGGGTTATCCTGGTGGTCAAAGAGAGTTCACCCCTGGTGATCTTTTGAAGAAGAGCCCAGAGAAGCTTATCAGAAAAGTTGTAAAGGGTATGTTGCCTAAGAACCGTCTTGGTGATGCTATTCTTGGTAACCTTTACGTTTACGCTGGTAGCGAGCACGAGCAATCTGCTCAACAACCTAAAGTTTTAGATTTAAACTCAATTAAGTAAAAACATGGAAGTAGTTAATACCGTAGGTAGAAGAAAAGCTGCTATTGCACGCGTTTACCTTAGTGAGGGTAATGGCCAGATCACTATCAACAACAAGGATGTAACTGTATACTTTCCTTCAGGAATTTTGCAATATGTCGTAAAGCAACCGTTGAATGCTATCAACGCAGCTGAGAAGTTCAATATCAAGGCTGTATTGGATGGTGGTGGTTTCAAGGGTCAAGCAGAGGCTTTGCGTTTGGCTATCGCCCGCGCATTGGTTAAAGTTGACGCTGAGAACAAGCCAGCATTGAAGGTTGAAGGCTTCTTGACTCGTGATGCCCGTGAGGTTGAGCGTAAGAAACCAGGTCGTCCTAAGGCTAGAAAGAGATTCCAGTTCAGTAAACGTTAGTGCTTGGATGGGGCTTGCCACTTGTTTGGCATGGCTTCATAAGAGAGTACGTTTAGTATCTAAATCGGTCGGACTTCGGATTGTATTTGTTTTCGGACTACCGACGGATTGTAATTATTAAGAATGTAAACGATTAAAAAGTAAAAAAAATGTCAAGAACTAATTTTGATGAATTATTAGAGGCAGGATGTCACTTCGGTCACTTGAAAAGAAAGTGGAACCCAGCTATGGCACCCTACATCTTCATGGAGCGTAACGGTATCCATATTATTGATCTTCACAAGACTGTAGCAAAGGTTGAAGAGGCTGCTGCTGCAATGAAGCAAGTTGCAAAATCGGGCAAGAAGATTCTTTTTGTTGCAACTAAGAAGCAAGCAAAGCAAGTTGTCGCTGACAAGGCTGCTGAGGTTGCTATGCCATTCGTAACTGAGCGTTGGGCTGGTGGTATGTTGACCAACTTCCCAACTATCCGTAAGGCGGTTAAGAAGATGGCTTCTATTGATAAATTGTCTAACGACGGTACTTTCGATAACCTTTCTAAGAGAGAGAAACTTCAAATCTCTCGTCAACGCGCTAAGTTGGAGAAGAACTTGGGCAGCATCGCTGACATGACAAGACTTCCATCCGCATTGTTCGTAGTTGATACAACTAAGGAGAACATCGCTGTAAGAGAGGCTAAGAGATTGGGTATTCCAGTTTATGGTATCGTAGATACTAACTCTAACCCTAACGACGTTGATTTCGTAATCCCAGCTAACGACGACGCTACTAAGTCAGTAGAGGTTATCTTGAACGCACTTTGCGGTGCTATCAAGGAGGGCTTGGACGAGAGAAAGGTTGAGAAGGAAGAGAACGAGGCTAGCGAGGCTCCTGCTGAGAAGAAGGAGAGAAAGAGAGTAGCGAAGAAGGGTAAGGCTAACGTAGATGGCGACGCTCTTAACGCTAAGGTTGCTAGCAAGTTTGAGGTATCTGAAGATTAATATTAAAAAAGAGATTATTATGGCTGTTTCATTGGCTGATATCAGTAAATTGCGTACCATGACTGGTGCGGGTATGATGGATTGCAAGAAGGCTTTGGAAGAGGCTAACGGCGATTTCGACAAGGCTGTCGAGCTTATCCGCAAGAGAGGTCAAGCAATTGCTGCAAAGAGAAGCGACCGTCAGGCTTCTGAGGGTTGTGTATTGGCTGCCGCTAACGGTGATTTCGCCGCTGTCGTAGCTTTGAAGTGTGAGACCGATTTCGTTGCAAAGAACGCTGATTTCGTAGCATTGGCTAAGCAAATCTTGGACAAGGCTATGGAGACTAAGCCTGCATCTTTGGAGGCTTTGAACGCTACAATGATTGGTAACTCTTCTATCCAACAATTGATCACCGACCGTTCTGGTGTGACTGGTGAGAAGATGGAGTTGGGTTGCTACGAGTTCGTGAACGGTGCTGCTACAGTAGCATACATTCACCCAGGAAACATGTTGGCATCAGTTGTTGCCTTCAATGAGGCTGGTTTGGATGCTCAAGCATACAAAGATGTCGCAATGCAAGTTGCGGCTATGAACCCTATCGCAGTTTCTGAGAAGGATGTTCCTGCTGAGTATGTTGAGAAGGAGCGTGAGATCGCTGCTGAGAAGACTAAGGCTGAGTTGATCCAAAAGCAAGTTGACGCCGCTTTGCAAAAGGCTGGAATCAATCCTGCTCACGTTGACTCTGAGGCTCACATCGAGTCTAACCAAGAGAAGGGTTGGATCACTGCTGAGCAAGCTGCTAAGGCTCGCGAGATCAAGGCAACTGTTGCTGAGCAAGCTGCTGCTAACTTGAAGCAACCTATGATCGATGGTATCGTTAACGGACGTATCCAAAAGATCTACAAGGAGCAAACCTTGTTGAATCAAGCGTTCATTAAGGAGTCTAAGATCAATGTGGCTCAATACATGGCATCAGTTTCAAAGAACTTGACTGCTACTGCATTCAAGCGCTTTACTTTGAACGAGGAATAATCATATTCTTCATCATAGAGAAAGGGGGATCCGAAAGGGTTCCCCTTTTTTCGTGATGTAGAAGGGGCGTAGGGCATACGGCCAGATGGTTATGACCGGCGGTCCTCGGGCGTTTTCAAAACGCCCCTTCTACTGACGATATCACATTTGGTATGAAATGGCACATCTATTTTTCTCTCCCGGTTGTTTGCCAATCCAATAAAATCCCCTATATTTGAAAATCTAACGAATGAATATTTTAGGAATGTCCAGTGTATGTGCATTAAATACTTTTAACGGTAAACGTTTGGCGATGTCAAATGTTTGTATAAACACACACACACACACACACACACACACACACACACACACACACACACACAATCTTCCTATAAATCAATAGATTATGATGATATGCATCCCGTAGGGACGGACAGTTGTGCGTCTCTACGGGATGTCGTACTTTGTCTTGTCTGGACGTATCAATCCAGACAATCAAGTTTGTTTGCCATATAAGTGTCAGTCAAATTTAATTTTTAGAATATGAGAAAGAGATTATTAATGTTTTTAGGTCTGGTCGGAGTCTCCTTTGCCACCCAAGCAGAGGTTAGCTATATGACCGTGGAGCTGAAAAGCGGGGAGCAGTACAGTTTCCTTCTGAGGGACAAACCGGTGGTGACCTATGAGAATGGTGACTTGGTGGTGAATGATGACGCCTCCACCAGTTACGCCATCAACGATGTGAAGGATTATCACTTCACCGAGAGTAACATGACCACAAAGGTTCAGGAGAACAATGCACCGATCATCTGTGTGACGAGAGTGGACGAATCGACCGTTCTGATTAGTAATGCGTCGCCCAAATCGGCTGTTGCCTTGGTGGGTGTCAATGGTGTGGCCTGGTGTAGAACCTCCATTGACGAGACAGGTGAGGCTCTTGTGAAGTTGCCTAATCAACCAGGCGTTTATTTGCTCTCAGTGGAAAACCAATCGTTTAAAATCATTCGTAAATAATTGAAATTAGAATAGTATGAGAAAAAAAGTCATTTTATTATTTACTGCGATCATGACCACTTTCATGGCGCAGGCGACCACCTATATGCAGGTGGAGCAGACGGACGGAACGGAAGTGAAGTACGATGTGGAGAAGGTGTCTAGGGTTACGTATGTGGAGGGAGAGGAGGAGCCTGTGCCTTCTGTTGTGAAGACCGACGGGGTGCTTCCTGGCAAGTTCTCCATCTCTGTCAACAAGCAGGCCTCTTTCGCACAGGGTAACCTCCAGTATTGTGCCTCTTCCAACACTTATCGCTTCGCTGAGAACCAGTACGATGTGATAGGGGAGGGCAACAAGAATGCCTCTTCTAACTATGCGGGATGGATTGACCTTTTGGAGTGGACAGTTTTCAATGCCATCTCCAACGGAGGAGGCTGGAGTACACTCAGTGCGGACGAGTGGAATTACATCCTCAAAGAACGTGAGGGCGCAGAGTCCCTTCGTTCCCAAGCCCTCGTTAACGGTGTGAAGGGCTATATGCTGTTGCCCGACGGCTGTATACTTCCTCGCGATTTGGATTTCTTTGGTGGCGCGAAAGATTTCAAAACGAATGTTTACAGCGGTGACGAATGGACAAGGATGGAATCTTTGGGAGCTCTCTTTCTGCCTTATGCAGGTTTCCGTCTGGGTGCGGATATCGACGATGTAGAAGAAACTGGTAACTACTGGACATCTACTTCAGATGGTTCCGTAGATGCCCAATATCTCTTTATGCGTTCTGGAGCCACGATGGATAGTGGAGATCGCATCTTCGGTTTCTGTATGCGTTTGGCAAAGGTGGAGATGATCGTTGAAAAGCCTAATGGCAGGCTTCCTGGCAGATTTTCCGTTAGTGACTCCATCCAGATCAGCTTCTCTATGGGTAACTTGCAGTATCAGGCGAGCACCGGCGTTTGGCGATTTGCTGAGAACCAGTACGATATGATAGGAGAGGATAACAAAAACATCTCAGCCACCTACGATGGTTGGATTGATCTTTTCGGATGGGGCACCTCAGGTTACCATAATAGTGAGGATGCCGATAATAAGAACTATATGCCGTACTCAACGTCCACGGCAACTGTAAATATGATCTATAATACATATGGATATGGACCTTCCACAAATCAGGCATCCCTTGATCTGACAGGGACAAGTGCCAACTATGACTGGGGCGTTTACAATGCGATCTCTAATGGAGGTGACAAGAAGGGTCAGTGGCGTGTTTTGTCTAAGGGTGAGTGGACTTATTTATACTCGGGAAGAATGAATTGTGAGAATTTGAGAACATATGCTACAGTAAAGGGCGTTCCGGGATTTCTGTTTTTCCCAGATGATTGGGAGGAATCAAACTGTGTGTTATCTGTGAAATTGGGTAGTACGGATTTTGATAGCAATAGTTTCTCGGCATTGGATTGGCAGGTGTTGGAGGAGCAGGGGGCGGTCTTCTTGCCTGCTGCGGGCCTCCGCCATGGTACGGAGGTCGGCGATGTCGGCTCGCTCGGCCTCTACTGGTCGAGTACGTGCCTCAGCAGCTCCTTAGCGTACCACTTCTACTTCGTAGGCAGCTATGTGAGCACCAGCTTCAGCAACGGCAGCTGCGGCGGTCTCAGTGTTCGCCTCGTCCAGGAGTAATTATAGCGACGAAGGAGCGTCATTAGATCATTGGGAGCCTGTCCCGATAGGGCTGGCTCCCTGAAACAAACACCGCCATCACAACATCTGCTGTGATGGCGGTGGTATTATTTGTGTGAAGAATTTCTATTTCTCCACTTCCTCAAGGGTAATGGATAGCAGTTCGGCGATTTGCTCATTGGTGAAGCCGGATGAACGCAGGTTAGAAATGAGTTTTTTTCGTTCTTCTTCTCTTCCTTCTTCTCTTCCTTGTTCCATCCCCTTTTCCAAGCCATCTTCCACGCCTCTGCTATAACCATTGTTATACCCATACTGCTCCATGTCCACCTCGTCCTCGAGGGCTTTCATGCTGGCCTCGTACTGGGCATACTCCTCTTCGGTGAGATTGGCCACATTGGCCTTCTCCAATAGTCTGAGCAGACCTTCGTCCGCTCGCTCATATACTGATGGGTCGATTCTGTCCATTGTTCCTAAGTTCTTAAAAATGTGGAGCCATATCTCCTTGGGGGAGATGTCGCCCTTGTTTAATTTGAAGTTGGGCAAAGATAAGAAAAAATTGTGATTGCGGTCCCAAAACTCTACCAACTCGTCCCTGTCGTATATACTTGTTCGGGTGATTGGCTTGTTCAGCCATTTATTGCGACCTCCCATGATGAAGATGCCGAAAATGCGGGAGATATCCTGTCTCATCTTCTCCCACTTGAACCCTCTTGTGAACTGTTTGATCAGTATGTTCGAGATGTAGAAGGCGGCCCGTGTCTTGAAAAATTTCTGCGGAGCGTTCTGCATCTCTATGAGGATGGTTTCGCCACGCTCCGTGGTGCAAAGTAGGTCGAAGTTGACGCCTCTTTCGTCCTTTTGAGGTTGAGGCACCTCCACATTTTTGAATTGTACACTTGTTATCCTGTCGGTTTCTCCCTCCAAGATAGCGTTCAGGAAAGATTTCATCACGGTCTCGTCCTGCATGCAGAATTTGAATCCGTAATCGCTGCGTAAATCCATGTAAACTCCCATGGTTTAAAGTTGTTAAGTTAATAATCAGGCAGAAAAATCAAGATATGAATTTTCTATGTCGATACAAATATATTGAAAAATATTAAATGCGTAAAATATACAATAAGAATTACGATCGAAACCGATGGGTATTGGTCCGTAGAAGGGGCGTATCTCATACGCCCACGGGATGCAGGGCGTGCCTGCGCCAACAACGCCCGCGGTTGGCCACAAGGGCCACCCTACAACCGCATCCCAACGATGGCCGGATGTTCGAGCTTTTTATTGTCCTTTTGTTTGTGTAAATTTCTGATTTTTAAAATGATACAACTTTTCTCCTTTTTTGTTTCCTATCTCTCTCAAAAGCTCATTTATTTTTCTTAATTTCGCGGTTAGTAAAATTTGTACAAATCCTATACATAAAAAGTAAAAATGGCAGACATTCAAACGCTTAATCGTGCGGCTAACAATATCAGGGTTTTAGCTGCCGCGATGGTAGAGAAAGCTAATTCCGGACATCCAGGCGGTGCAATGGGCGGTGCTGATTTTATCAACGTCCTATACTCCCAATTCCTTACTTACGATCCTTCTGATCCTAATTGGATTAATCGTGATAGGTTCTTTTTGGATCCGGGACATATGTCTCCAATGCTCTATTCCGTATTGCATTTGATTGGCAAATTCACCATGGATGACATCAAGTCATTCCGTCAATGGGGCAGTGAAACGCCAGGCCACCCTGAGGTGAGCCTCAAGCATGGCATCGAGAACACATCCGGTCCGTTGGGACAAGGCCACACCATGGCTGTGGGTGCTGCCATCGCGGAGCGTTTCCTTTGCGCACGTTTCGGTGAGTGGATGAGCCACAAGATCTATACATTTATCTCCGACGGTGGTATTCAAGAGGAGATTTCCCAAGGTTCCGGCCGTATCGCAGGTCACCTCGGTTTGCACAACCTCATCATGTTCTATGATGCCAACAACATCCAACTCTCTACCAAGGTGGATGAGGTGGATTCCGAGGACATCGCCATGAAGTACAAGGCGTGGGATTGGAATGTCATCTCTATCAATGGTAATGATGCCGCTCAGATCATTGACGCTTTGAAAAAGGCGAACGAGGAGAAGGAGCGTCCGACATTGATCATCGGTAAGACCACTATGGGTGTCGGTTGCTTGGCTGAGGATGGTTCCTCAAAGGAGAATCAGGTCAATACACACGGACAACCATTGTCGAAGGCGGGTGTCTCTATCGCGAAGACTTTCCAAAACTTGGGTGCAGACCCTGAAAATCCATTCGTTGTCTTCCCTGAGGTGCAAAAATTGTATGAGGATCGTAAGAATGAATTGATTAAGATTGCCGCTCAAAAGAAGGCTGAACAAGCCGCTTGGGCAAAGCAAAATCCTGAATTGGCCGCTAAATTGGAACGCTTCTTCAGCGGTAAGGCTCCAGAGGTCGATTATGCAAGTATCGTGCAAAAGGCTAATCAAGCCACTCGTGCCGCCTCCGCTACTGTATTGGGCGTTCTCGCTCAAAAGGTGGAGAATATGATCGTCTCTTCTGCGGACCTTTCCAATTCAGATAAGACAGACGGATTCTTGAAGAACACCAAGCCTCTTGCGAAGGGTGACTTTACGGGTGCCTTCTTGAATGCCGGTGTTTCAGAGTTGACCATGGCATGTATCATGAACGGTATTGCCCTTCATGGTGGTGTTTTCGCCGCTTGCGGTACCTTCTTCGTCTTCTCTGACTATATGAAACCTGCCTATAGAATGGCAGCCTTGATGCGTATCCCTGTGAAGTATATCTGGAGCCACGATGCCTTCAGAGTGGGAGAGGATGGTCCTACCCACCAACCGATCGAGCATGAGATGCAGGTGCGTTTGATGGAACACGTGAAGAACCACAAGGGTCAGAACAGTATGTTGGTGTTGCGTCCGGCAGATGTGAACGAGACGACTGTCGCTTGGAAGATGGCGATGGAGAATGTGGATACACCAACCGCTTTGATCCTTTCCCGTCAGAATATCACGGATATCCCATGCGAAGGCAGCCGTTATGAGCAAGCTTTGCAGGCTGAAAAGGGCGCCTACATCGTGAAGGATGTGAAGGGTACTCCTGATTTGGTGATGGTTGCCAGCGGATCCGAAGTTTCCACTTTGTTCGAGGGCGCAAAATTGCTTGAGGAGAAGAAGAACTTGAAGATCAGAATCGTTTCCGCTCCTTCGGAGGGATTGTTCCGCACCCAGAGCACCGCATACCAGGAATCAGTTATCCCATCTAATTTGCCTGTCTATGGTTTGACGGCGGGTATGCCGTTGACTATTAGCGGTTTGGTAGGCAAGAATGGCTATGTACATGGATTGAACCACTTCGGATACTCAGCACCTTACACCGTGTTGGATGAGAAGTTCGGCTTTACGGGTGAGTCCGTTTACAACGAGGTTTGTGATTTCTTGAAGCTCTAGTGGTTTCGCTTGATAATAGGGCGGGAGGATGAATTGTCCTCCCGCTTTTTTTATGTGCTAGGACCATTCATTATTGCCTATAAACAATGGGTTTCTCGTTTTTATTTTGTAGTTTTGCGTAAAATAAAGCGTATGGATCCGTTAGAAATCATTGATAAATACTATGCCGAGAATCCGAAGTGCAAGGAGATTCTGTTAAGCCACTCTTACGATGTGACGGATATGGCATTGAGAATCGCGCAAAGAAAGCCCGAGTTGAATGCAGATATGCAATTTATACAAGAGGCTGCCATGATTCATGACATTGGTATCATTAAGACATACGCGCCCGATCTCTATTGTGATGGTGACAACGCCTATATTTGTCATGGTTATTTGGGAAGTGATATGATGAAGGCCGAAGGGTTCGAAAAGCATGCTTTGGTGTGTGAACGCCATACGGGCGCTGGTCTCTCGTTGGAGCATATTATTGCCTCCAATTTGCCTGTCCCGCGTCGAGAGATGTTGCCGGTCTCTTTGGAGGAGCAAATCATCTGTTTCGCGGATAAATTTTTCTCGAAAACACATTTGGGTGAGGAGCGTAATGTGAAAAAGGCTCGTGTGAAACTTGAAAAATATGGAGAGGAGACGCTAAAACGCTTTGATAATTGGTGCCAAATGTTTCTGTAACAATGAGATAAAATAATTTTCAACAATAGGTGTTTCGTAACTATTTTTTTTGTAATTTGCACCCGATTTTGATATGAAGTCAGGAGAGATGCTCGAGTGGCTGAAGAGGCACGCCTGGAAAGCGTGTATACGTCAAAAGCGTATCGGGGGTTCGAATCCCCCTCTCTCCGCGAATTAGTAAAACAATAATTAATAATTAATCAATAAGAAAAATGAAAAAGATTTTTGCATCATTAGCATTAGTTGGAGCATTGTCTTTCGGTTTTACGAATGCGTTTGCTCAAGATTCTTTCGATGAGTTCACAGAGCAAACAGCACAAGAGGCTCCAGCTCCTGCCGTACAAGAGGCTCCAGCTCCAGCTCCAGCTCCTGCCGCAGCTCCAGCTGCTGCTGTATCTGAGGAACAAGGTAAAGGTATGTTCCAAGCCTTGAAGATTAAGTTCATCGAGGGTGGTGCCGGATTTATGGCAATCGTTGCATTGTGTTTGATCATCGGTTTGGCTTTGTGTATTGAGCGTATCATTACTTTGAGCCTTTCTTCTATCAACACTAAGAAGTTCGTTGAGACCGTAGAGCAGTACTTGAAGAACGGTGACGTACAAGGCGCTTTGGATTACACAGCTAAGACAAGAGGTCCTATCGCATCTATCTTCAACCAAGGTTTGTCTAGAATCTCTGAGGGTCCAGATGTAGTTGAGAAGACTGTCGTTTCTTACGGTAGCGTACAAATGGGTTCTTTGGAGAAGAACATTACTTGGATCTCTTTGACTATCGCACTTGCCCCAATGTTGGGATTTATGGGTACCGTTATCGGTATGATCCAGGCATTCGATAAGATCCAACAAGTAGGTGATATCTCTGCAACTGTCGTTGCTGGTGGTATCAAGGTCGCTTTGTTGACTACTGTGTTCGGTTTGATCGTAGCTATGATTCTTCAATTGTTCTTGAACTTCATTTTGACTCGTATCGAGGCTTTGACATCTGAGATGGAGGATTCTTCAATCAAGTTGCTTGACATCATCGTTGAGAACTCATCTGCATCTGCATCATCTCAAAGCAATGACGTTGCTCAATTCTAAGAAGCGTCAATCATAAATTTTGAAGTTTAACTAACGAATAAATTAACAGATCATGAATAATATCCCTAAGTATGTTCTTTGGGCGCTAATGGCTGTTACAATTGTCATTGCTCTTATATTCTTCTTCGGAAGTTCAGAGCAAGTTATGTGTAACGGAATTCCTTTTGAGGCACCGACTTCTACGTCTGCTTTCTTGAGCTTGGCCTTCGCGTTCATTATCATAGCAGTCATCGCAACTTTAATTTTGGCGGTTTTGTCATTCTTGAACAAGGTGTTCTCTGATACAAAGGCTGTTCTTGTTCCGCTTGCTGCTTTCGGAGTCTTGGTACTTCTTCTTCTCATCACTTATTTCAGTGCTGATACAACACCTATCAGCATTGTCGGATATGAGGGTGATCAAGATCCTTATGTTTATCGTTTGACTAACATGTGTATGACAAGTGCCTTCGTTTTGGCAGCTGTTGCATGTATCGCGACTTTGTGCAGTTCTTTGTTTAAGAAATTCTAAAATTTGCTAGTCATGAAAAAAAGAGAAATACAAGAGATTAACGCAAGTTCAATGGCGGATATATCTTTCTTGCTACTTATCTTTTTCCTTGTGACCACATCTATGGCTACAGATAAAGGTTTGTCAAGAACCTTGCCACCTCCATCTACAAATGAGGAGAAGACGAATGATGTCGAGGTAAATAAACGAAACATCATGTTGATTCTCGTTAATAGTAGCGACCGTTTGATGGTCAATGGAGAAATGATGGATGTTAGCAGGTTGAAAGAAAGAGCAAAGGAGTTTATCGCAAATCCTTCTAATAAAGAGGATCTTCCTATGAAGGAGTCTGTTGATATTCCTATCTTGGGACCACAGATGATTACTGCTAAGCACGTTATCTCTTTGCAAAACGACCGTGGTACATCATACAAGGCTTACATCGCCGTTCAAAATGAGTTGGTGGCAGCCTATAATGAGCTACGTAACGAGTTGTCAAGAGCTAAATTCCAAGGTCGTTCTTTTGATGAGTTGTCCGAGGATGAGCAGAAAGCTATTACAACCTATTATCCACAAAAAATTTCTGAGGCAGAGCCTAAGAATTATGGACCAGCTACAGGAGGAGCTCAATAATGGCAAAGTTTCGTAAAGAAGGTGGAAAGAAGTTGCCTGCTATTAGTACGGCATCACTTCCAGATATTATCTTCATGTTGTTGTTCTTCTTTATGACAACAACAACAATGAAAGAGACGACAATGATGGTTGATTTGAAGCTCCCAGAGGCTACTGAGTTGCAAAAGCTAGAGAAGAAGTCTTTGGCAAAGTACATCTACATTGGTGTACCTATGAAGGAACTTCAAAAGAACAATGGTACTGAGGCTCGTATCCAGTTGGATGACCAATTCGCCAAGAAGGTTGAAGAGGTAGGCGAGTACATCTCTATCAAACGTGATGCTATGAATGAGAACGATAAGAATAAGATGATCGTCTCTTTGAAAGTTGATAAGGATACTCAAATGGGTATTGTGACTGATGTGAAGCAAACTTTGAGAAAGGCTTATGCCTTGAAGATTTACTACACAGCTAACGAGAGAGCAAATCAGTAATAAGATTATCACGCTAGATATGAAGAGAGGGTAACTATTGGGTTATCCTCTCTTTTTTTTGTTACGGTTCCTTTTTTATTTCTATATGATCCATAATTATATCATACTTGTATGAAAGTTCAGTGTTTATTTTTCGTCCTGTTATTGGCTGCTTGTTCAGGAGAGAAGCAGCAAGGGAATGATCTCTCCTCTATGGCTACAGACAAGGGGTTGTTTAGGACCTTGCCTCCTGCTGAAGAAGTGCCAATAGATGATACTGAAGATAGCAAACGTAACATCATGATTGTCCTCGTAAATAGCAACGACGAATTGATGGTTAATGGAGAGAGAATGGATTTCAGAAAGTTGAAGCCTATAGCGAAGGAGTTTATTGCCAACCCTTCCAATAATGACACTCTTCCTATGAAAGAAGCGGTGGATATCCCTTTGTTGGGTAAGCGTATGGTCACTTCTAAGCATGTTATCTATTTGAATAACGAGCAAGGCACGTCATATTCATCATACTCAGATGTTCAAAATGAGTTGTTGGCTGCTTATAGTGATCTTCGTGATGAATTGTCCGTCGAATGTTTTTCTGGTCGTAAGTTCCAAGAGTTGACTGCCGACGAACAAGAAGCTGTTAAGCAATGTTACCCACAAAAGATTTCAGAAGAATTGCCTAAGAGTTGTGAGCATGTAAAATGAGGAGCGCAATAGCAATAAAATAGGCGCTTATATTTGCCATATAAGCGCCTGTTTTGTCTTTTGTGCATCTTGTTACCTCAAATATCTTTTAATTCGATTAGCGTCGTCTATGAGGCCTCTGAGCGTTTGCTCATCGTTCTCTTCCAATGCCTTCTTGAATTGTGTTAGCCTTTCCATGTAAGAATCCATCACGGAAAGCAAGTTTTGTTTGTTTTGCATGAAGATTGGTACCCACATGTCCGAATTACTCTTCGCTAATCTCGCTGTGGATGCGAAACCGCCTGATGCCAAATCGAAGATGTTCTTTTCGTTTTTCTCTTTATCGAGCACGGTCAAGGCAAGTGCGAAAGATATGACGTGAGATAGGTGGGAGACGTAGGCGGTGTGAACGTCATGATGCGAAGCGCGCATGTAGATGACACGCATGTTCAGCGCGTCGTACATCTTTGTTACAGTCTCTACCGCATTGTGATCCGAGTCCTCCGCATTACAGATAATACCTGCTTTGCCTGCGAACAAGTTGGGAACGGCTGCCCAAGGTCCGTTGAACTCGGTGCCGGCCATCGGGTGGGATGCGACGTAGTTCTTCCTTTTTGGGTGGTAGTGCACCGATCCGACAAGCTTCTCTTTGGTGGAACAGATGTCAACCACGATTTGGTTATCGTTGATTTTGTCCAAAATTTCAGGAAGTAGTCTTGTTGCCGCGTTTACGGGTACCGCCAAAAGAATTAAATCGCTCTTTTGGATTAACTCTTCATTGGGCAGGATTTCATCCACCAACCCAATTCTCAAAGCGGTTTGCGCATTGAGTTCTGAGCGGTCGCTTCCGATGAAATGGTCGGCGAATTTCGCTCTTCTTAGGTCTATTGCCATGGAGCCTCCAATAAGGCCCAATCCGATAATTCCTATGGTCATATTATCCGATTTTACTAAGTGTGATGAGGTATTTCTCGTCCAAGATCTTAATCTTTCGGCCATCCAATTCAATGATGTTTTCGTGGGCCATTCCGGATAGTGTTCGGATGGCGTTGGATGTGGTCATGTTGGACAAACTAGCCAAGTCCTCTCTGGACAATCTGACGTTGATGGTGGCGTTATCCTCTTCGTATCCGTAGTTGTCGCGTAGGAAAAGCAATGATTCCGCTAGACGGCCTCTGACGTGCTTTTGCGTGAGCGTGACAGCTCTTTTGTCCGCGATACCCAAGTCTGTGGAGAGCTTCTGGATGAAATACCAAGATAAATCGCTGTTTTGAAGGAGAAGGTTGTGGATAACCTCCTGTGGAATCATGTAAATCTCCGAGGGCTCGAATGCGCAGGCGTTGGTGACAAAGTTCTCTTGCGCGAACATTGCTCTATAAGCCAACATCTCTCCTGGCTTCACCATTCTGACGATTTGGCTTCTTCCGCCGGTTCCGATTCTGTAAATCTTAAGTTTACCCTTGGCGACCAAAAGTACATGGGTAGGTGTCTCACCTTCGCAATATACCATTTCGTTTTTTCTGTACTTGCGTACAACATAGTTGGCCTTTAAGTACTTAAGTTGCTCTTCGTTGAGTACACTCCATACAGAAGATACCTCCTCGATGCTTGGATTCTCGTTCTCTCCTTTTTTTGTCATTTCGTTCTAAATATGTTTAACAACATTGTTATCGCGAATGTATAAAAAAAATGTTAATAAATGTTCGTATTGCTTTTAATAGTTGTTCCCCGCAAGTTTTTGTCGCCTTTTTGTTATTTTTTTACCATAATTTTCTTTGCGAGGCCTATGACACCATCCTCCTCTGTCTCAAATTCCACACGGATGAGATAGATGCCATTGTCCACTGTATGTCCTTTGTTATCGGACAAGTCCCAGTTCCATTTTAAATCTTGCCCGATTCGTTCCGTGAAGAGTTCCGAATGGTAAACCTCCGTTCCTATGACGTTGAAAATTCGGATTCTGTATGAAGATACCGTAAGTGGTCGGTCGTGGATAATAGAGATGGTGGCCTCTTCGCTGGCGATGTTAGGGAAGATCTCGATGTTGTGAATTTGGATCGGAAGGGTTTCGTCTACAATGAAATCCAAACTTTTCTCTGATGAGTTGTTCAGCAAATCCCATGCCTTAAAGTGTATCGTATAGCGACCTGGTTCCAATTCTGGGTATTGGTAGGTGACAGTACCGTTGGAGTAGCTGTCGATGTCGTAACTGAAATAGCTGTTTAGCACAGAAAAACTGCTTTGCTTTCCTTTCGTTGTGAGTGTGATGTCATGTCCAATACCACTTCCCGATGCGTTGATACCATTCTCATCGTTGATTTCGGCGATGAGGACTGGGGTATTGTTGACTTTGTCGCCTGAAAGGAATCCTCTATGGTTCATGTATAGTCGAATGGACGGTCCGCATGTGTCGGTCAATTCGTTGTTGCTACTGCCGCCGATGGTGATTCGCTCGTTGTGGCCGTCTGCGTCGTATTGAAGCGTTTCGTCGTAGGCGTAATAGTGGATTCTACCCTTACCGTAGTTGTAGTTGATGTCTTTGGGGATCTTCATAACCGTGGAAAATTCTCCGTTGTGAACCTCAGCCTTACCAGAGAACAAAATGTTTAGACGGTCGTAGTAGGAGTGTCGGTTCCTCATCCTTTGCTCATCGTTTTCGAATGAGTTTCCTTTCGTGTACATTTTTGCCTCTTTGTCGTAGATGGTTATGTGTACTACGCCGTTGAAATTCTCCATGAATTGACCCTCTTTGTCAGTGACATGTCCGTAAATCTTCACCTCGGAAAGCGCGTTTAGAGTGTCCGTTACGCCTTTCCCGATAATGGTGATTGAGTCTGTCACCACATCCCCCTCTGGATATTTCAGTTTGAGGAGAGGGTCGCCTAACAACATGTAAGAGAGCTTGTTGGAATCGTTGGGAAGGGTAACCTTGGCTCTTCTGCAAACCTCTCCGATTGTGAGGAATTCATTGTTTTCGTCCCGCTCGAAAAGGTTAGTCACATAGCTTCTGTTGATGTTGTCGTTCTTGTCGTCGTATACGGTTCTGGCTGCGCTGAATAGTGTGATGGCACCACCGTTGGGGTTTAAGACAAGGTCTTCTCCTCCGGAAGTCGCGAAATTGTCGAACATGGCGAATTGACAGCTGGCTGTAAACCAGAACCCTTGTTTGTCATTGTAAAGATTGGCTGCCTCGCCTTGGGTGAAGACGCGTTCAGCGGACCATGCGAGTTCACTGCTATGACCGATGTAGTTAAGGATCATAACACCATCTTCCACGCTCTTTCTGAGGGCGTCTTCCGCCTCTGGGTAGCGGTAACCATTCGAACCTGTCACGCGTGTGTAGGCGTCGATATGTATTTTTTGAATCTCCATGGCAGCATCTTTTTGGTGGATCATGTTGCCGATGTTGTCGGAGTAGCCGAAGAATTTGTTGACGGTATGGGCCAATGTGTCTCCGTCGTTGTCATCAGCTACGAGACATACCTTGTTCTTCCATTTGCCGTATTGTTTGTTGTTCAGGTATTTCTCCACCTTGTTCACCATGTTTGTAGCTTGTTGAAGGGTGGATACAGGAAGTCTTCCGATGCTATAATTCATCTTCATCTTTCCATTGCTGAGTCCGTTATTCGAGTCGCTTAGGAAGCAGAAGTAATCGTCGGAAACATACGACTTGGATTGGTCGTAAAGATCGCCGCTTTGGTAGGTGATGATGTGGGTGTTGTTGCCACTGTTTTTCATCATATCCCTGTTGTCGAAACTGCCGTCACCGATAAGGACGACGCTCTTTTCTAGTTCGCCTCTGTCGTAGAACATTTTGAGGAACCATCTGAATGCGCTGGCATCGGGGGTTCCGGAGGAGAATTCGTTGTAAATCTCTGTCGGCGTGACGATAAGGGAGTAGATGCCGTCGTGCTCTTCGTGAAGTTTGGCCAATCTTTCCGCCTCGGACAGGAAGTCAGGGTGGGTGATGATGATGGCGTCATAGCCTTTGCAGGCGTGTAGGTCTTGGTTGTTTACGTTGCCCACCAATTCCGCTTTGACAAAATTGCCTGTCTGTGGGTTGAATGCGACGAATTCCTCCAGGTTGCTAGCCTCTCTTCTGAACACCATCTTGCCCTCTTCTGAAAGCGTTGCTATCTGTTGGGTATTTTGAGGGTCGGTGACGTCCCATACGATGGTATTGCTGGTCGCTCCCTCTATGGCGTATTTGCATACTCCCGCATTGATTGTCTTAGGGTTTCTGAAATAGATTGCGTCGTTCTTGATTTTCAAGTTTCTATAGGCGCAGAAGACGATTTGCTCCACCCAGAATTTGTCCGCGTCCGATTTTGCGCTATATGTGATGGAGATGTTGTGTCTTTCGGTGTTGGGCTTGAATGTCATGGTTGTGTGGGACCCCGCTGCCATGACATGGCCGGATGAGATGGAGAAGGAGAGATTCTTGTTGAACTCGTTCACAGAGATCTCGCACGAACTGATCTTATTGGATTCCGCCGCTAAATTGAAATATACGCTCGCTTCTTCTTCCGTATCGATATCTTCTATGCTGAAACTGGTGGTGAAAGTCTTTCCCTGTAAAGTTTGGTCGCCCAACCAACCCTTTCCCGAACGGGATGGATTGACCTCATCCTTTTTGTGGTATTTGCGCTCTAGATATTGGTTAATCTCTATTTCGTCGTCGCTCTTTTCGATTGATTCGGATAGAGGAATGATGTTTCTATTGCCGCTTTGCTCTGTAAGGAAATAGTATCCAAGGGTGGAGTAGAGATTGGAGTTCACATCATAGATGTGGTCCTTGTTATTCCCTCTGTAATTCCAACTGATGGGGCCTTGTGCGTAGAAGAAGATGGCTGACCCATTGTCGTAAATAGGTGTTTCGTTGAGGTCATCTGTCTTGGCCACGCTGAATAATTCATTGAGTTGCGCGCCGCCATATCCGAATACGCGAACTTGCTCGGGATGAGAGAATCCCATGCCTTTGAGTTGGTCGTAAGTGAGTTTGCAGACACCACTCTCTTTAATGCTGATCTTCTTCCATGAGCCTTTGGCCAATACGGAGTGTTCCGCATAACTGGCGGCCGAGACAGAGAAGACGGTTGTCATAAGTGATATAACCGCGAGTATTGATGTGATGATGTGTCTTAACTTCATATTCGATTGTTTTTTGCGATCTGTAATTTTAAAATTATAGCACATCGAAGCTAAACATTTGTTTGTCTTCGATGAATCCTTCAAGGTGATCGTTGATCTTTACAGGACCCACGCCCACTGGAGTGCCCGTGAAAATCAAGTCTCCTGTTTTGAGCGTGAAGAATTTGCTGACATATTCGATGATCTCGTCCACGCTAAACACCATGTCCGCGGTGTTTCCCGACTGTACCACCTCGCCGTTTTTTTTGAGCGAGAAGCGCAGATTCTTGAGATCGTATCCCTCTTTGCTGATGAATTCACTGACTGGCGCGGAGTTGTCGAATCCTTTGCAGATCTCCCAAGGAGAGCCTATTTTCTTGAACTCGTTCTGCATATCTCTTGCCGTGAAATCAATGCCTAATCCGATGGCGTCATAATAGCGGTTGGCGAATTTTTCGGAGATGTTTTTACCCATCTTGGAGATGCGCACCACTAGCTCGCACTCGTAATCCACTCGCTCCGAAAAGTCGGGGAGATAGAAGGGCTTGTTCTCTTTGAGTAGAGCGGTTTCGGGTTTCATGAAAATAACGGGGCTTTTAGGTTTCAAGCCTGGGTTAAGTTCTTGAACATGGTCCGCATAGTTCCATCCAACTGCTAATATCTTCATTGTTTATAGCTATATTATTTGATCCTAAAACTGATAAAGGGAATCTCCTTTATACAAAGATACACATTTTGCGCTTTATGGCACGTATTTCCTGTCGAAAATGTTCTTGGCGTTTTGGGTGGTGATGCGTGCCACCTCCTCGATGTTGAGTCGTTTGATGGCGGCCAATTTTTCTGCTACGAAATAGACGTAGGAGGATTCGTTCCGTTGCCCCCTGTATGGAGCGGGGGTAAGGTATGGACAATCGGTCTCTAATACCAATTTCTCCAGAGGAATGTGTTCTACCACTTCGGCCAAGCCCGCATTTTTGAAGGTCAACACACCACCGATGCCTAAACTGAAATCGCCCAACTTGAAAATCTCTTCGGCGATCTCTTTGGAACCTGAATAGCAATGGAAGACGCCTTTGAGTTTTTTCTTGTCGAATTTCTTTAAGGAACGAAAGGTCTCCTCAAAGGCCTTACGGGTGTGGATGATGATGGGGAGTCCCATCTCGATCGCCCAATCCACTTGAATCTCGAACGCGCTGGTTTGTTCCGCTATCCACTCTTTGTCCCAGTATAGGTCGATGCCTATCTCTCCGATGCCGCAAATTTCCTCGCCTTCGAAGCGTTTTCTCATGATGGAGAGTTCTTCCTCGTAGTTCCCCTTGACGCTAGTGGGGTGTAGCCCCATCATGATATGGAAAACGGAAGGGTGGGCGTGGTATAACTCGAACATTCGATCGATGCTCTCGTTGTCTATGTTAGGCAGAAAAACGTGTTTCACGCATCGTTCTGATAATCTTGCGATGGCCGCATCCCTATCTTCGTCAAACTCCGCTTCATATAGATGCGAGTGGGTATCCGTCAATTCCATTTTGTATTCTTCTTTATATTCATATTTGACTTCTCTAAAAAGAACGATTGATTTTGAAAAAAATTGCATTTTCCGTAAAAAAAGAGACTGGATATTTGCATTGTCCAAAATTATGTCTATCTTTGCACCGCAATTGAGGGGAAGAGTTCCTGAAAATTGGAAAATAGAAAGGTGTGGTAGTTCAGCTGGTTAGAATACATGCCTGTCACGCATGGGGTCGCGGGTTCGAGTCCCGTCCGCACCGCAAGAGGAGAGATGAAGATCTTTCCTCTTTTTTTTTGTCTATACGTGTGGCACCAAAAAAAGCAAGAGACGAACCTGCCATCCCTTGCTTCCCTTTTTTTTCTTACGTAAATAATCTTCTACGGCCAAAGCGTCACATCGTTGTCTTCCGCCAATTTGCGAAGATTCATCACGGCGTAACGCATTCTTCCCAAGGCGGTGTTGATGCTTACCCCAGTGGCGTCTGCAATCTCTTTGAAACTAAGGTCCTCAAAGAAACGCATTTTCAAAACCTCTTTTTGGTTGTCGGGAAGGTGGTTCATCAAGTTTACCACATCTTCATAGACCTGTTCCTTGACCATCACATCCTCTATGTTGTCGTCGTAGAGTTGAACCGTGTCGAAAAGATCTTGTCTCTCATCGTCGTCGTTGGAGATGGTGTTCTCTGATTTCTCTACCCGAAACTGGTCGATGATTAGGTTGTGGGCAATACGCATCACCCATGCGGAGAACTTACCCTTTTCGGTGTATTTCCCTTGTTTGATGGTGCAGATCACCTTGATGAATGTCTCTTGGAAAATGTCGTTTGCGATATCCCTATCACGGACGGATAGGTAAATGTTCGAAAAGACTTTGTCTTTATGACGCAATAATAGGGCATCGAATGCCTCGTTGACACCGCCTTCATATAGTTTAACCAACTCTTCGTCGGTCATTGATTTCGTATTTATCATACTCGTTTCAATTAAATATGGAGTAGGAGTCTATCTATAGGCATTAGCGTTTTAAGTTAAACAATATAAAGTTCAATGTGTTTTTTCTTCCGAATGTATAACGAAAGCAAAAGTATGTTTATTTTCCTTTAAGAGAAGAAAAAATTTCGTTAAAAAATGTTTCCTATTTGAATTTACTGTACTCTTCCATCTTGAACCCTCTTAGAAATTCCTCGGCGGATAATCTTTTCTTTCCGGGGTATTGTAGTGACTTCAGTCTGATTTTGCCATCTTTCACCGCGATGTCAATGCTCTTTTTGTCGAATGTGAAGGTGCCGGGTTCCTTGCTCTCTCCACCATGGATGGCTTCGACATCGAATATTTTGATGGCGGTGGTATTGCCCTCTTTGTCGGAGAGTTCGCACCATGCGGCAGGGTATGGCGAGAGTCCTCTTACGAAGTTGTAGATGGTTTTCGCCTCTTGGGAGAAGTCGATTTTGCAAGTCTCCTTGAATATTTTTGGAGCAGGTTTCAGTTCTGCTTCGCTGCCGTAAAGTTCAGTCTGTTTAGTGGTCTTGATGTCGCCCGCGATGATCTGGTCTACGGTTTTCACGACGAGGTCGGCACCCAAGTACATGAGTTTGTCGTGGACAATGCCCACGTTGTCGCTCTCCTCAATGGTGACCTTCTCCTGCATGATGATGTTACCCGTGTCGATATCGTGGGTTAGAAAGAATGTGGTGATGCCGGTCTCTTTCTCGCCGTTGATGACCGCCCAGTTGATGGGGGCCGCACCTCTGTATTGAGGAAGCAGAGAGGCGTGTAGGTTGAAGGTGCCGTATTTAGGCATATTCCATACAGCCTCGGGTAACATGCGGAAGGCGACGACTATTTGAAGGTCGGCGTTCCACGCTTTGAGGTCCGATAGGAAGCGCTCATCTTTTAGCTTTTCGGGTTGAAGCAATGGAATGTTTTGTTCCAACGCATACTCTTTCACAGGCGAGAATTGGATCTTGTGTCCTCTGCCAGCTGGTTTGTCGGGCATCGTGATGCATCCTACGACGTTGTATCCGCCCTCTACCAATTTTCTGAGTGGCTCCACCGCAAAATCGGGTGTGCCCATATAAACGATGCGTAAGTCTTTCTTTTCCATACTGCTTCTTGGTTAGTTGCCCCAACTTAATTTTGTCCGGAGTGTTTGGAAGAAATCCTGATCCTCCCTTTTGATTGTTTTGATGGCGAAGTCCGCTTTCCTGATGGAGAGCGTCGTGTTGTCGTTGAAAATATTGTTGCGGCCATCTAACGCGATGAGGAAGTGCTTGTTGCGGCTCTCGACCTTCAGTTCGATCTCCCATGAGTCGGGGATGATGATAGGGCGCACATTGAGACTGTGTGGCGCGACAGGCGTGAGAATGAAGTTGGCGGCTTGCGGTACGACAATTGGACCTCCCACACTCATGGAGTAGGCGGTTGATCCCGTAGAGGTGGCCACCAATAGTCCATCCGCTTGGTAGGTATTCAAGAATACTCCGTTTGCCCAAGCGTGGATGGTGATCATGGCGGAAGAGTCTCTTTTGAGGACGGCTATCTCGTTTAGCGCGTAATTGAAATCGGTGTAGAGATGGTCTTTGGTATGAAGACGTAAAAGTGAACGGTCTTCGATTTTGTACCTGCCATCCATGATTTCGTTTACCGCGTTTCCGATTTCATCCCCGGAGACATCCGCTAAGAATCCTAATCTGCCCGCATTGATACCCAATAGCGGAACGGCGCTCTTGCCGATTTTTGCGGCTGCCTTGATAAACGTTCCGTCTCCACCGATGCTGAATGCCATATCGATGTTGTTGCAGTCGTCCTCCAAAACGTGGTGGGGATAAGAAAGGTCCACTCCTTTTTCAATTAGGAATTCACAAAATTCCTTTTCGAAGCAGATCTCCACTCCCTTGCTGCGGAAGGCTCCCGCTAATTCTTGGGTGTATTTTATCACCTCTTCCCTGTATCGGTTACCGAATATGACGACTCTCATGCGACAACTATTTATAAATGACGTGCTATTTATAAACTAAAAAAGGGTACCGGATGCCGATACCCTTTCGGAATTTTGTTCCCGGATATTATTTCTTGCGATTACCGTAACGGCTCATGAACTTATCTACACGACCTGCAGTGTCGACCATCTTAGACTTTCCTGTGAAGAAAGGGTGAGATGAGCTAGAAATTTCAAGCTTTACCAATGGGTAAGTCTCGCCGTCGATTTCGATAGTGTCCTTAGTGTTTACTGTAGAACGAGAGAAGAAAGTGTCACCGTTTGACAAATCCTTAAATACTACAACACGGTAGTTCTCTGGTTGAATCTCTTTATTCATTTTCTTTTATTTTTAGTTATTATTATTTTTTAATCAACTTTAATCCCGCTTTTCGCGGTGCAAAATTACAAAATTTTTTGTACGGAAAAACAATAATTAGTAATTTTGTGAAATAATTTTTGCGAGTATGAAGAAATATTTGATTGTTTCATTTTTAATGACTCTATTTTTTATGACGGTAAATGCTGAAAGTAAGGAGACTATGGTCTTGATTACCACGGATTATGGTAAGATGAAGGTAAAACTTTATAATGAGACTCCACAACATCGTGACAATTTCATCAAGTTGGCGCAAAAGGGTTTCTATGATGGTTTGTTATTCCACCGTGTGATCAAGGGATTTATGATCCAAGGTGGTGATCCTGATTCCAAGAATGCTCCCGCATCTAAGCAATTGGGCGCTGGCGATGTTGGCTATACAATTCCAGCAGAGTTCGTTTATCCGCAATACTATCATAAGAAGGGCGCTTTGGCGGCAGCTCGTCAAGGAGACCAAGTGAATCCGGAGAAACGCTCTTCCGGATGTCAGTTCTACATTGTTCAAGGAGATAAGATGGATGATTCTAAATTGAATCAAATGGAGAATATGTCCATCAACAAGGCGAAGCAAGCTCGCTTCTACCAAATCGTCGGCGAAAGGAACGAGGAGGTGAAGAAGCTTCGTATGGCAAGAGATCAAGAGGGACTCCAAAAGCTCCAAGCGGAGATTGTCGCTCAATTGGATAAGGAGTTCGAAGGGAAGAGCGGTGACAAGATGCCTGCTCAAATGCGCGAGGATTACAAGAAGCTGGGTGGTACCCCATTCTTGGACAACGAGTATACCGTATTTGGTGAGGTGGTGGAAGGCCTTGAGGTGATCGACGCCATCGCAGCCGTCAAGACTGCTCCTGGAGATAGACCTTTGCAGGATGTGAAGATGAAGGTCGAGGTTTTGAAGTGATTTTATTAAGAACATTTTATATTATATAAGGTAATGGCTTCACAAGAAGATGTTTTCAAACAATTAGTTTCTCACTGTAAAGAGTACGGTTTTGTATTCCCTTCAAGTGAGATTTACGGTGGATTAGGTGCTGTTTATGACTATGGTCAGAATGGTGTCGAGTTGAAGAACAACATTAAGAAATTCTGGTGGGATAGCATGACGCTTCTTCACCAAAATATCGTTGGTATCGATGCGGCTATCTTTATGGAGCCAACAACATGGAAGGCTTCTGGTCACGTTGACGCTTTCAACGATCCATTGATCGATAACCGTGATTCCAAGAAGCGTTATCGCGCGGACGTCTTGATCGAGGATCAAATCGCTAAGTACGATGACAAGATCAATAAGGAGGTGGAGAAGGCTGCTAAGAAGTTTGGCGACGCTTTCGACGCTGAGAAGTTCAAGAGCACCAACCCTCGCGTGTTGGAGAATGTGGAGAAGAGAGACGCTCTTCATGCTCGTTTCGCTAAGGCGTTGAACGATAATAATTTGGACGAGTTGAAGCAAATCATCCTTGATGAGGAGATCGTTTGCCCTATCAGCGGTACCAAGAACTGGACCGATGTAAAGCAGTTCAACTTGATGTTTAAGACTGAGGTGGGTTCAACAGCGGAGAACACTATGTCCATCTACCTTCGTCCTGAGACTTGCCAAGGTATCTTCACCAACTTCTTGAACGTTCAGAAGACCGGTCGTATGAAGATTCCTTTCGGAATCGCCCAAATCGGTAAGGCTTTCCGTAATGAGATCGTCGCTCGTCAGTTCATCTTCCGTATGCGTGAGTTCGAGCAGATGGAGATGCAATTCTTCTGCAAGCCAGGTACTGAGATGGAGTGGTTCAAGCACTGGAAGAATTTCCGTTTGAAGTGGCACAAGTCTCTCGGTTTGGGTGATGAGAAGTATCGCTACCACGACCACGATAAGTTGGCCCACTATGCTAACGCCGCTACTGATATCGAGTTCCAAATGCCTTTCGGTTTCAAGGAGGTGGAGGGTATCCACTCACGTACCAATTGGGACTTGTCCCGTCACGGACAATTCTCTGGCAAGAAGTTGGAGTACTTCGATCCTGAGGAGAACAAGTCTTACATCCCTTATGTGATCGAGACCTCTATCGGTGTGGACCGTATGTTCCTTTCGGTGATGGCTGGTTCTTACAAGGAGGAGCAGTTGGAGGGTGGCGACAAGCGTGTTGTTTTGGCATTGCCACCAGCATTGGCCCCTGTTAAGTGCGCTGTCCTTCCATTGTTGAAGAAGGATGGTCTTCCTGAGAAGGCGGCTGAGATCATGAACGATTTGAAGTTCGATTACAGATGCGCTTATGAGGAGAAGGATACCATCGGAAAGCGTTACCGTCGTCAAGACGCGATCGGTACTCCATTCTGTATTACCGTCGACCACCAAACATTGGAAGATAACACAGTGACATTGCGTTACCGTGATTCCATGCAACAAGATCGCGTGAAGATCTCTGAGCTTCACTCAATCATTGGTGAGGCAGTTAATATGAGAAACCTTTTCAAGAAGATGATGCAAGATTAATTGCTTGGTCTGAAGTGATATGGAGGGAGATGGCAATGTTCATCTCCCTCTTTTTGTTTTTTCGGGGCTGTTTGTTTGCAGAAAGACGTGAGCAGGAAGTTGATTTCTGATAATCAAATGAATGGTTGTGCTATTTGGGGCAATTTTTATTGCTAAATGTTCCTAAATAGAAAAAATTAACTTAAATTTGTCGCCGAAAACTGGGTATGTGTTGAAGAACATAACTATTTGACTCTCAGTTTTTATCAGTGAAGATAGGTGTTCTTGATGATTTGTGGAAGAATGGAAAACACGAAATGTTTGAGATGATTCGTTGCTTATGTAGAATAAGTTTAGGACAAGATTGTGGTTTCAAATCACGGTTATTCTTGGTGAAGTTATGATATGACGACCATTTATAGACACTTTTTTGATAATGAGAAATATAATTTTAAATAAAATGATACTTAAAGTTGGTAATGGAGCGAAAAAGTTCTTGATGCTTTTGTGTTCCCTGTTTATCTCCCTTTGCGCATTTTCGCAATCAAATCCTTTTGAATCTGCGGAGATTAGCACATTCGGCGTTGTGGCGGCTTGTCCAAAAGACCCTGTGGCTTTTGAGGTGCAGCATGTCGCAGTGGATGAGAAATTGCATTTTTCTTATGAATGGGCGACCTCCACTGATGAGTTAACATGGAAATCACGAGGTAAGTTGACCATTCCATCCAACACGTTCGAGATGGAGGATCATGATTTGTATGTCCGTGTCATTGCGACTGCATACAATAAAGATGATGATGTGGTAGCCTCGCAAACCTATAATGCGACTGTCCTTCAAAAGACGGATTGTAAGGTGAAGGATTGCCACCAAACCACGACAGGAGAGTTTTATGGAGGTACGGATTTCAACTATAAGTCTGGAAGTTCAAGTGTGGATTGGGGTGCGACACCTCCACAAGGTTTGGAGGAGTATTTTACGGAACAAGGAATCTTGTTTGAAGGTATAGGAAGTGATATTAAAAATCAGACCGAGTTGGGGGTCCCTCTTCATATCGACGACTCTTTGGGTGTGAATCCAAATAATAATTTCTATGTGAGGGATCATCTGAATGGAAAGTGTTTCACCATCACGTTCCCGCATAGTAAGTTCGTGGACAACAGTTACCGTTTTACGATGCGTTTCTATTTGATCATTCCTGATGGATGTGTTGTAGACCAAATGGGAAAGATGTTGGCCAGAACGGGCCACGGAAAAGGTTCTTACGACCAGATGGATATCTCCATGTACGATGATGCGACCAATGAATTGGTATTCGAGAGAACAAATTTGTCCAACCATCCAGCTGCTGGCGAGCAAGATTGGGGTGCGGCGGCTTTTGTGTTTGGAGAGCCGTTGAAACAACACTTCGAGACTGTGAAGGGTAAACAAAAATCGGTATATCGTTTCGAAATGGTTTACTATGGTGATTTGCCGTCATCCCACTCTGGTGATTATATTTTCTATCCTTGGTTTGAGCAGATGCCTCCATGTGCGACAATCGCTGTCGATTATATTAGTGCGGAGGCTGCAGGTGCGTGTTTGGCTCCTCGTATCGCCTGTGTGGGAGATACTGTGATTGTGAATGCGGCCGGTTTCCCTCGTAATTCTGACTATCAATGGACAAAGTATAAGGATGGTCAGTATTTAGAGGAGGTGCCTTGGGATCCGGATGAGGTTACGTTTGAATTGGATAGATATGGCCATAAGGAGCGTGCGATTATTCGATTGTCCGACAGGGGCGTATTCTATTATGCGGTAAAGGCGAAGTATAGGAAGCAAATAGGTCAAAACGATTTTATGGACGATGAGATCCGTGTGGACTTTGCTGTCGGAGGAAGAATTTGTGGATCGGCTGTCGGTCCTGGCATCGATGGAAACTCTAATGTTTGTATTACCGAATATCCGTACACCGAGCACTATAAGCTGAAGGATCTTGCCGCATTGGACTGGATCTTGGAAAATGGTGACACCTATGGATTCAAGTGGTGGATGGAGAATCCGGATGGAATATCCGAGTCGGAGGCGAAGGTCTCTTTGGTGGTGGCTGATGATAGTCTATCCGCTGACATGGTAGTCTATCCCGATGCCCGTTTGTGTGGTTCCTTCGATTCTATCCAACCCTATAAGATTTATGTGACCTCCCATATTTGGAACAAGGAGGAGGAAAAATACAACACTGCGTCGGAGAGTAAGGATAGTATCATCCTTTGGTTGTTTGACCAACCAGACGCCTCCCGCTTGAATTTTGTGACCTACCGTGGCGAGGATACCATGTGTGTGGCGAAGTCTTCCGACACCATTGTTTTGGTCAATAAAGAGGATGTGATGGGTTACACATGGAACCTCACGGGTGCTACCATGACAAGTGACAGTATCATCCATATCGATGGCTATGATAAGAGTGTGTTGTGTGACACCAAAGACGCTTCGTTCCCAATTGGTTTGGAGGTGGTCAACGGTGTTTGTAAGGCCGAGTTGAAGGATACCTTCTACATCCACTCCACAGATGCGCCTACCATCGATTGTAGCCGGTTATCCGAACCTTCGACCTATTATTTGAAGAAGGGCGTGTTGGATACGACGATCTATTTGCCAATCCCTAAATATGAGACCAGCTGTGATGACGATCCTGCATTGTATGTGAAGATTCATTATGTGGCGAAAGAAGATATCCACAGTTTCGATACCACTTATGTCTTGTATAACGATCAACGTGACGATAAGTCTAAGACGACGTTGACGCTCTTTGCCGGCGTAGGTGATGTGACTTACACCATTGAGGATGGTTGTCACAAAACCGCCACTTGTAACTATCAGTTAAGCATCCTCGATACATTCGCTGTTGAGGTGGACTGTGAATTGGTGAAAGATTATCAAGTGGAGGTGACAACCGACGATGGTTGTGTGGCAAAGCCTGGTGAGAATCTTGATATTGAGATTCCAGTGCTTCGTGATTTGACCTTTACTGACACCACTATTATGGTGAAGGCGCAATATGCGGGACGTTCAGAAAAGGATTTGTCGGCCGATCCAGGTGTTGATACCACCATGTATACCATGGATAAGGATTTGTATGACGAATATGAGGTGGGTACCACATTTATCCTTTGGAAGTTTGCGGATCCATCCGGTAATGCCATGTATTGCCATAGCCGCGTCTCCGTGAACAATGCGGAGCGTATGTTCGATTGCGATACGGTGGGTGTTATCAGAACTTCAGTAAACAAAAACCCTAATAGAAACTATTTGTACGCTTCCGCGCAAGCGCAATCCACTGTCAATCCGGATACCAAGTATACTTTGGCCAATCTTTTGACTATTCCAGGTGCCAATCCGATGTATTGCGGTAAAGTGAAGTTGACCATTCGTTTCACGGGTGATTGTGTCAATGAGGCTGGTGACGTGATTGAGTCTGCGGTTGATTCGATTATAACGCCAGAGCAACTCTTGAAACATCGTTTCCCAATTGGTGTGACAACCGTCTCTTACGAGTTTACGAGTGATTATTTGGATTTCGACGCGCAAAAGTATGACACCGTATTGTGTTCAAGAGAGGTGATTATCTCTTCTGGTATCCCTCCTCATCCAAATAACTGTCCGGATGATACGGAGGCTTATGTGGATCCAAACAACTGTTTGGCACCATCTCCATACAACTCTTTGGACAAGATCCCTAATGCGACAGTCTCTTACTTCTGTGAGACCAAGTATACTTATGACGCATGTTCCGGCACGCCATACCAATATGAGAATTTGGGAACCAGTGCCGCTCAGTCCAAAGACTACGATACAATCGTATATCCAGTGATGGTTCGTCGTATCTTGTATTTGAATGATCAATACAAATCAACGGATTCCACCTTGGTGATCGATTGCGAAAGCCTCATTACAGCCAACGACTCTGTTCCTGTGAAGAAGGTACAACATCGTGTCGGTGGCACAGAGGAGATTTGTGCGGAGGATCCTATTGAGAAGATGGCGATGAAGATTACCAATTATGAGGTATTGCCTTCATGCGTTTCCGATTCCCTTCCTCGTGGTTACCACATGATGGTATGGTATTTCGATAATGGTAAGGGTGATATGGATAGTTGTGTGACCCATCTCTCCGTTGTGGATACAACTCCTCCAATTTTGGATACCGTATGTAAAGATCCGGAGAAGGATGTTTACGCTACCACTGAGTGTGAGGTGCCGTTCGAGGCCTTGGAGTTGCCAACGCTATTTGTCGATGATGTATGCGACGGTAGATTATATCCTGAGGTGATCGGTTATGTCAAGCAAAAGGATAGCTCAGTCGTTGTTTACCGCAACGATGAGTTGAAGAATATCACATACCCAACTGAAACGCATAGATTCGTTTGGTTGTTCACCGATAAGGCGGGTAACCAAGACTCTTGTATGATGTTGGTGAATGTCATCGACTCGGTGGCTTTGAAGATGGAGTCTTGTGATATCGACAAAGATATCATCGTCACTTTGACGCCAGGATTGTGCTCTTTGTCTGCCGATTCGTTGAAGAATTACATGACCTTCCCAACCGCATACGATATGTGTGACGACGATAGCATTGTTCCGATTGTTCAACGTCGCCGAAATGGTGAGTTGGAGGTAGATCCTGTGACAGGTAACCCAATCAAGTGGGATTCCAAGCCTTTCGAGTTGGGTAAGACCGATATCCGTTGGATCTTCATTGACCAAAAGGGATTGATGAAGGATTCTTGCGAGAAGTCTGTGACGGTAAAGACCGAGTTGTTCGATTGCTCTTTGTTGAAAGACACTGTGACGGTTAACTTGTTGGATTCATTCTTCGCTACCTTCGAGGAGGTGAAGTTGGCCGGACTTGTTCGCCCTGAGATTACAATTGACGATTGCAATGCAGCGACCATCGATTTCCGTCGTTCAGACGGTAAGGATAGCACCGACCATTATGAGATCGGTAAGATTCAGGTGGATTGGACTTTCCACTATGTGTTCGGTGATGACCATGTATGTAGTCAAATTGTCAATATCGAGGATATGGTTCCTCCAGTTTTGACTTGCCCGCCATTAAGAGATACTACGTACGAATGTTACGGAGAGATCCCTACGCCAATTTTAACATGGGAAGATTTCTTGGCTGCAGGTGGAGCGATTTCTGATATCAAGAAATACAAGGAGGGAACCTTCCGTTATGAGGAGAGCGAGCGTGGCGAAGCACCTTGTGACTATACCTTGGTAAGAACCTATTTGGTGACTGACGTGCGTAACAACACGATTACTTGTGATCAAGAGTATGTTATCCATGACGTCACTTCTCCAAACATCATGACGAAGGTTGATACCATCAAGATCGCTTGTGATCAAGATTCTCTTATCCAAATCGCCCTCGACATGAATGATATCACGATCAAGGCGACTGATAATTGCTCTACGGAGGAGGAGATTGTGATTGCGAAGAGTTATAAAACCAACCGATCGGATGATGTTCACTCTTGTGATTACAACAACTACACTATTTGGCGTACTTGGACCGCTACTGATAAGTGCGGCAATGTGAGCGCTCCATTGGTACAAGTTGTGTTGGTGGTTGACTCTGTTGCGCCAGTCTTTAATAAACCAATCGATTGGAAGGACACCATCTTGGCTTCTAACATGAAACACTGTACCATGACTGTCCCTGGTTTGTCCAATAAGGTGGGACCTTATGTAGTGGATGGTTGTACGGAGAGTGAAGATATCAAGATCTGGCAGGTGCCAGCTGCTGGCGAGGTGATTAGAAAGACCACTGATGTCTATGTCTATTTTGAAGACAAATGTGGCAACAAAGACAGTATCATGATGACGGCTATCGTCATGGAGCCTAAATCTGTGGTGACTGTTACCACGAATGATTTGACGATTTGTGGAGGCGATACCGCTCACATCGACTTGTGGGCCAACTCAGCTCGTTTTGCGCAAGGTAAGGTATTGGTAAGTAATGCCGCTGATGTTATCCGCGAGATTCCAAGTACCTTCTCTTATGATTGTTATCGTGAGAGCATTTCCGAGGAGAACTTGGTCTTCAGTGATAACAAGGCGACGTATTACGATAAATTTGCGCATCCAGACAAGGAGATTTATGAAGCAAATCGCGATGCTGTCACTCGTTTGAACCGATTCGGTCAAAGCGGCAAGTATGTATTTGTCGTTATGGATACCTTGACACAGTGCTCCGATACCGCTTCGTCATATTTGACTATCAATGAAAGGCCTCGCATCAATATGCTCTCTTCTGGTTTGAATCTTTGCGAGAGCGATACCTTGAAGCTACAAACTTTGGATAGTATTTCTGAGGTCTGTGTCGATTCCATGGGTGCTGCAATGGTGAAAGAGGGCTGGTATTTGGATGGTAAGGATTATGTTGCGGGAACGCCAGTTCCTTATAGCACTCAACCAAGAGCTGTTTACTATTTTGCGGAGAACACTTGCGGTCGTACATATAGTTACAATAGTTTGTTCACTACTTGTGGCATTGTTACCCCATCGACGGAAGACAGTCTCTCTGCGGTAGGTTCACAAGCGGGACTTCAAGCATGGCGTGATTACCAAGTGGTTCGTCGTGATAGTATCTTGCTTTTCACGAATGAGCGATTCTCATCTGATTCCATTGTGATTGTGACTAATCCTGCAGGAATGAGACGTTGCTGGTTTGGTGATGAGGTGACGTTGTCCGTCAACACACATCATTATGCCCCTGTATTCTATGCATGGTACCAAGTGAAGAGTGGCTACGATGCGTTGGGTGCTGGTTATAACGAGAAGGGAGAGTTGTTGGCTGATGTGGAGGAAGAGGTGAGAGACTCTGTTCTATACTGGGACGATGAGGAGTTGTCTACGGTATATCGTTTCTATCCTGCCGATTCTTCTCAATTCTATGTAGTGGTAGGTGACGGCGTTTGTCCTGCGGTTCCTTCCAACTTGTTGAACATCGATGTCTTGAAGCATGTTCCTACCGCCTTTACCCCTTATCAAAAGGATGAGTTGAACGATACCTTCTTGGAGGGACGTCAAGTTGTCATCTTTGACCGTTACGGACAAAAGGTGGCTGAAGGAAATAATGGTTGGGATGGTACAACCAAGAATGGTAAGATGGCCGATCCTGGCGTCTATTTCTATAGCGCGGTAATCAATGGTAACAGTTTCAAGGGTACCATTGAGGTTGTTTTCAACAAATAATAAATAGTTGAATATAGAGCAGGAAGGCTGTCCGAAAGGATAGCCTTCTTTTTTTGTCTAATGCGGTTATTCTCCCTATCTTTGCATTGTTATGACGAATATTGTTTCTTCCATATTATCCATCCAAAAACATCGGGATCTGCTTCGTATGGAGTATGAATACGACAAGAAGAGTTTTGATGTGCAATCTTCCCATATCTCCATTCCAAAAAAAATATCAGCTGGTCTCTGTCGTTATCCCCTTTCGGTTGGAAAATCTTATTATAACTCCCTGAATCAGTATGTCGTGGAACTTCATCATGCTCCCTTGGAGGATGATGAGGATCATTTCGAGTATGGAAAGACCGTTCAGTTTTTCAGCGTCTCTCCCAACGAAGAGGTACGTCTGATCAAGATGGCCTCGCAGGTGAACTTTGCTACTCCGACCTCTCTGGTTGTCACCTTGCCGGGTAGGGAGTATGTGGCTGCGTTGGAATCCATTGACCGCTTGGGCGTTCAAATTGGTTTTGATGAGAGTAGTTACAAGGCGATGTTCGATGCGATGGATCGGGTGATGGCAGTGAAGGATGGACGTCTCTATGATCTTCGGGAGACCCTTTTAGGAAAGCGAGAGGCGGGATTCTTCTCCTTTTCGGCTATCCGTTATCCGTGGTTGAATCCATCCCAAGAGGAGGCGATCAACAAGATCCTTCGTGCGAAGGATGTCGCCATTGTGCATGGACCTCCGGGAACCGGAAAAACCACAACTTTGGTGGAGGCTATTTATGAGACTCTGCGCAGGGAGAGCCAAGTCTTGGTCTGTGCGCAGAGTAATATGGCGGTCGATTGGATCTCGCAACAGTTGGTGGAACGTGGCGTGAATGTCTTGCGTATAGGCAACCCATCCAGGGTGGATGATAAGATGTTATCCTATACTTATGAACGACGTTTCGAGGCACATCCGATGTATGACACCCTATGGGGTATGCGAAAAGCTGTCCGAGAACTTTACCGTACGAATCGTGACAAGGCACGGGCCATTAAAGAGAAGGCAGAGTCATTAGAGTACGAAATCCGAGAGTCGCTCTTTACTGATTCCCGTGTTGTGGCATGCACCTTAGTGGGCGCTGCGAATAATATTTTGTATGGAAGAACTTTCCAGTCTCTTTTCATTGACGAGGCGGCTCAAGCTTTGGAGGCCGCTTGTTGGATTCCGATATGCAAATCGCATCGGGTGATTTTTGCGGGCGACCATAAACAATTACCGCCCACCATCAAGTGTTTTGAAGCGGAGCGTACCGGTTTGTCGCACACCTTGATGGAGAAGTTGGCGGAGAGTAAGCCAGAGGTGGTTTCGCTTTTGAATGTGCAGTATCGTATGCACGAAAAGATCATGCAGTTCTCCTCCGATTGGTTTTACGAGGGAAAGTTAAAGGCGGCGGATGAGGTGAAGTGCCGTGGCATCCTGGATTTTGAGGAGCCGATGGAGTGGATCAACACGGAGAATTTCTCTTTTGAGGAGGAGTATGTGGCCCAAACCGCAGGTCGTGTGAATAAGATGGAGGGTGAATTGGTTCTCTCTCTCTTGACGCAATTCATTGAAAAAGTTGGTCCGCATCGTATCATGGAGGAGCGAATAGATTTTGGTATCATCTCTCCCTATAAGGCACAGGTCTATTACCTACGACACTTAATTAAAGAATCTAAGTTCCTTAAACCTTTCCGTAAATTCATTACAGTCAATTCGGTGGATGGTTTTCAAGGACAGGAGCGTGATGTGGTGATCATCAGCTTGGTGCGTTCTAACGAGGAGGGCGAAATCGGTTTCTTGAAGGAGTTGCGCCGTATGAATGTGGCGATGACCAGAGCTCGTATGAAATTGATGATTATCGGCAATGCGGCTACACTTTCACACCACGCCTTTTATCGAAAATTATGGGAATGGAGTAGTGGGGAGAAGGATTGATAATTCCCGCACTTATTGGTGTTGCTAACAATCCCGTTAGGGATTTAACGAGGTGTGTTTTTGTCAAATTTTATTATCTTTGCAATCCGCCCAACGCTCCCAAGGCGGAAGACCGAAGGTCAAAACTGTTGGAGCAAGTGAGGTATGAGTATGTATAATTTGCGAGACATAGTAGAATATATGGTTATGTTGATTGGCTCGTTTGCTAAGAGATATAACATTAGTTGTCAGGAGGCTCAGTCTTATTTGAGTCGCTATGGTGCTTTAGATATGATTCAATCTCATTATGGCATTATGCATACGCAACGATTTGAGGATATGGTGGAAGGCTTGTCTGCTTTCTGTAAAAGAAAGGGAGGAAATTTGTCTTGAAACTATATCATGGCTCAAATATGGTTATTGACAAGATAGACTTGTCTTATTCTAAACCTAATAAAGATTTTGGAAAGGCATTCTATTTGTCTGATGATTGTGCCCAGGCTGAGGAAATGGCAAAATTAAAAACTATTTTTCTTGGAGGAGATCCGATCGTTATGACATATGACTTTGATGATTCGTTGATATATGACGGAACGTTACGGTTCAAAAGTTTTGATAGTTATACAGAGGAGTGGGCACATTTTATTTATGACCATAGAAATGATGAACGAGGACGAACATTGCATGATTTCGATGTTGTGTATGGTCCTATAGCCAATGATAGAGTTGGTGCTCAAATAAATAACTTCAGGAATGGTTACATATCTTTTGAAACATTCTTGGAACGAATAAAATATATGAAAGGCATTACTTTTCAATATGCTTTTTGTACGGAGTTGGCAATATCGAAATTAGTTAGGATATGAATGTTACAAAGCAGGAGTTTGATTTTATGGTTCAATCGCTCACAACCGATCTGATAACCATATTAACAGAAGAAAATCATCTTCCTGTTAGCAAGGCTTTTGATATTTTGTATCAATCTAATACCTTTGCCAAACTTTGTGATGCAAATACAGGTTTGTATTATCAGTCTGCAAGGTATGTTTATAGTTATCTTGTAGAAGAAAGAAAAGAAATGATTGACCAAGCATTGGCTTGTTGATTATATCCGCCCACCGCTCCCAAGGCGTATCCGACGACAAACCGAGCGCAATCAAGCTTGCTTGAATTGCCGAGGTGCGGAGGAGGAAGACCGAAGGTCAAAACTGTTGGAGCAACGACATAAATAAAAGGCGTCATCGGCGCCTTGCTTGTTCATTTGTTTTGTTATGTTTAATAATTTAATCCTGTTTGTATGAAATCAGAAGAGATTAAGAGTTTATTCGAGAAGTTTGAATCCATCGCATGTGTTTATGAGGGCGTGGAGTGTTGGAGTGCACGTGATTTGTGCGTATTGTTGGGTTACGCTAAATGGGATCATTTCGAAGGTGTAATTCCAAAAGCAAAAGATGCTTGTGTAAATGCTGGAGAACTGTTTTATTTGCTAAATATTTGAAATTATGCCTAATACATACACCCAAATACACATTCATTGTGTTTTCGCAGTGAAATATAGGAGTGCGTTGATAGAAAAAAGCTTTCAAGAGAAGTTATATGGTTATATTAGTGGAATTGTTCAGTCAAGGGGAAACAAAATGTTAGCCATTGGTGGAACGTCGAATCATGTTCATGTGTTTTTCGGATTTAGGGCGAGTGAGAGTTTGTCGGATTTGATGAAAGAAGTAAAACGATGTTCTTCTCTGTGGATCAATCAGAATAGAATGTCTCGTTTCCATTTTGAGTGGCAGGAAGGCTATGGAGCCTTTTCGTATAGTAAATCGCATGTTGATTCGGTGATTGATTATATAAAGGGGCAAGAGGAACATCATAAAAACCGTACGTTTCGAGAAGAATATTTGCAGACGTTGAAGGATTTTGGTGTGGAATATGACGAGCGGTATTTGTTGGAAGATGTATGAATGATGCGTTACCCATGTGAGACGCCTACCCACGTGAGACGCCTAACGGCGTGGTTCGGACGAAGATGTTTGTCGGGAGATTTAACCCTGCGCTTATTGGTGTTGCGAACAATCCCGTTAGGGATTAAACGTGGGTAGAACATGAGGTGAATGGAACCCATTATCCCTTTAGGGATTAAACATGGTGTGGTTTGCCAAATTTTATTATCTTTGTAAACCGCCAATGCTCCGCATGGCGTAAAATTGACGGAGCAACGACATAAATAAAAGGCGTCATCAACGCTTGAGTTAGAAGTTTGCGACAGTGTCGCAATATTGTTTGAAGATGGCAAAAAAAATCAGTGACATAAAATCAACAACTAATAGTTCATTACTTCCCCAAAATGGAGAGTTTGAAGATGTATGTACGATTATTGACAAACATACAGCGCGTGCCTTATCGTGTGTGAATGCGGAGCATATCTTTACCTGTTGGGAAATCGGACGTTATCTTTCTGGCCGACTAAAAGGTGGGAAATGGGGAGATAAGATTGTAAGAGAATTGTCTGATTATATAAAGCTTCATAGACCGAATTATCGTGGATATGGGAGAAGCAGCCTTTATAATATGGTTCGTTTTTATGAGACGTATTCTTCTCTTAAATTTATCCAATCAGTGAATGGACAATTACAAGAATTTGTCCAATCAGTGAATGGACAATTGCCTAAAATATTGACGATCACTACATTTACGCATCATGTTATTATCTTGAATCGTTGCGATACTTATATAGAACGTATGTTTTATATGATTTATTCTTCTCGACAAAATCTTAATACAAGAGAATTGGATATTTGTATTGGAAACGACACATTTGAGAATTTATTAGGCAATTCTAAACAGAATATGTCAAAAATGTTGCTTGAGATGTATCCGCAAGCACCGATAATGTTCAAAGATAAAATGATGCTTGAGTCGTTAGGATTACCTCCTATACATGATGAACCGCTTTTGCACAAAGAGATATTGGCTCATATGCGAGATTTTTTACTTGAATTAGGAAAAGAGGATTTCTTTTTTGTTCAGGACGAATATCCGATTCAAGTTGGAGGAGAAACATATCATCTTGATTTATTGTTCTACCATCGAGTGCTGCGATGTTACGTTGGAATTGAGTTGAAAGCTGGGAAATTCCAACCAAAGGATGTCGGACAATTGGAATTCTATTTGGAAGCATTGGATCGAAACAAAAAGAGGGACGACGAAAACCCTTCTGTCGGAATTTTATTGTGCAAAGATGCTAATAAAATGGTTGTTGAATATGCTTTATCTCGTTCTATGAGTCCAATAATGGTATCACAATACAAACAAAAAATGATACCGCAGGAGGTTTTGCAAAAAGCATTTGATGAATATGTAGAATTTAATGGTAAAAAACTATTAGATGAATTGCCATCGAAAGAGTGAAGTCAATTTTAAATTGTACTTTTGCGATGAAATACACGCCCATGCTCCACAAGGCGTAAAACTGTTGGAGCAACGACATAAATAAAAGGCGTCATCAACGCTTTGTTCTTGGAAAATTCGAACTTCCACAAATGAATTAGCAATCAAGGACACTGCAGAGAGGATGCCACGGATGAGTTGTATAAGCTTAGTCCGTAGTGTGTCCGAGGGTATCTTGTACCCTCATGGCACACTCTACGGGTGTTTATATACTACTCGGCGTGGGTATCTTGTATCTGCTCGTCTATTGCTAAGGTTGTGGAAGACCTGAATTTCGGACGAGTTTGGTGCAAATGCCCACGCTTTTTTGTTAAATAATATCCGAGTTTTGGGTGTTTGGTGCGGATAGAAGAAAACTTAAATGACGTGCCAAGTTTTATTAAAGAGTTCCATTTATTTGCTGGCATTGGCGGTGGAATTTATGGGGGACAATTACTGAATCATAAATGTTGTGGTAGTGTTGAAATTGATGAATTTTGTATATTCGCAAATTCAAAAAATCCAATTCTTCAAATCAAAAAGTACAAAAAATGCGGGTTGAAGTTGATTCAATCCGCATTTTAAATAGAGTTTAAAAGCAACTCTACATTAGTTCAAAGTACCATCTCACAAAGTTTGGT
>JAZRZA010000070.1:0-47867 GCA_045601045.1 Paludibacteraceae bacterium | reverse complement strand
CTCTTGGCCTTTCAGTGCCTCTATGGCAACTTGAGCCTTAAACTCTGCTGTGAAACTTCTTCTTTTACTTTTCATGACTGCTAAATTAAACTTTATTTTCTTAACTTAGCAACTGGTTCGAAAAAGCGGCAGTATTATAGCCTTGTTTTTGTTTTGTTGTTTAAGGTTTTCCATAACAAGTCCCAAAGTGAGAGCCATCTTACGAGGACGTGGGTTCTGTATGGATTCTATGTTCTTTCCGTTCTTTTAGTAACTTTTTAAGGTTATAGTTTGTCGTTTTCAACTTCTCGGATTTTGGACTTGTTTTTTCATCCATCTTTTTCTGCTTTTCATGTGAGGAAAGTTGTCTAAATTTCTAATCCTCAGACCTCTGATATTATATTAAAATTGGCATAAATATTATATATAATATATTGATAATCAGTAAATAACTCTTTAAAATCCTTTAGTAAGTTTTAACAAAAGATTTTTGGTTATGGAAGGTATTTGACCATACCTTTACGCCGTGATTAGTCGACGAATCATCATGTTTTATTGTCTAAAAATTAGTAATATGGTAATTACGGAAAAAGAAAAACATATGGTGGTGTTCTCAAGTCTCTTTGACAGGCATTATGCAAATCTATTTGATGAGATAAGTGACATTTTGTGGTCTTATCATATGGGGTATGGTACTCTTTCCCATACAAAGGATTATTGGGTGCGTGATTTCATGCCGATACAGAGGGGAGGGAATATATTCCTGAAGTTCATATACAACCCGGACTATCTGCAAGACCAGAAGAAGTATATTACCGACGTTGACAAGGTCATAAAGAGATGTCCTTTTGCGAAGTATTATACCATTGTGGAGGTTCCACTTGTTGTCGATGGCGGCAATATGGTGTTCTGCAAGGGTAAAGGTTGCTATGGTGAAGCGGATTATGTTGTCATGACGGAAAAGGTCCTCGCAGAGAATCCAGGGTATAGCAAACAGCAGATTGAACTTATCATCAAGAGCGCTTTTCAGGATCCTTTATTGACAATCGTTTGGCTTCCATGGGAAAAGGAGGATGTGTTCGGTCACACCGATGGTATTGTTAGGTATGTAGGTATCAACAAAAAGGGGAGACCCAAGGTGCTTGTTAATCTGGAACTATATTCGGATGATATTGCCGATAGGATGTATGAAATTCTAGTTCAGTATTTTGAAGTGGTGGAACTTCAACTAAGCAAATACGACGAGTTGAGTTGGGCATACATCAACTCTCTACAGACGCAGAATTTCATAATCATCCCAGGTATTGGTGGTCCTGTGACTGACGGGGAGGCGTTTGAGCAATACAATGCTCTATTCCCTGAGTATAAGGATAATATCTATATGGTACAGATGCGTGACTTTATCAAAGAACATGGCGGAGCTTTGAATTGCCTTACATGGACTATCAAACCGACCTATTCATAGTGAAAGGTAAGAAGGTGAGCGATCCTATGATATAGCGTAAGGCGCATGATGTCATGGGATAAAAAAGTCAGAGGAGGGTTTTATCCCTCCTCCTTCTGCAACGAATCGTCTGTCACTGACAGCGGACTCGTTGTTGCAAATATTGTACAATTTCTTGAAATATCGTTATCGCCCGAAGGATGGACGTGGGATCGATTTTACAAGAGGACCTGTTCTCCTCTCAACGATATTATGTGTTACCATCTGGAATAATCGGTGAAGTTGAATTCCTCACCTGTGTCAAGGTCCACGATCTTGCCGACGGTTCCAATTTCTGTGGGAAGGAACCTGTACTCGAACTTGTGCAGGTTTCTGCCTTCTTTCTGCCATGACTCTATGGTCTGATGCTCCTTATCGGATATACGGAATCCTTGTCGCATTTCCTTTCCCATCCTTTCGAGTTCCTCGTATAGTTCCATCATCCTCTCTCCTGTTCGGAGTTTGTCGCAAAGGGTGCTTAACCGTTCAACGTCATAGTTGTATTTGTCCATTACGAGCTTTATGTTGTTTGTCAGTTCTGACATCAACGTTTCCATGGGTTGGTTCAGTTGGCTCTGAATATATAGTTTCTCGTATTTATTATCCATTGCTGTATTTTTATAGTTGGAGACCGTTTTACTATGTTCCTATCTTATATAGAGACAGGAAAAATGGATTTGTTACAGGTTTGTGATGGGAAAATTTCATGATTCTTCGGAGAAGAAAAAAAGTGGCTGTTTTCTCTTAAATTTCCATTTGTTTCTTTTTGTGTTGTCTGGAATATTCCTACTTTTGCTGTTGCCGAAGCCCATTGGTCGGGAAAGGTGCGAGCCGAGGTCTAGTTGTCGTGCTACGGCGTTTGAAGGTCTCCGATCGAGTTATAAAGGCTGATTTTTATGAATTGGGAAAAATCGTTGTCGTTCGTCGATGACGATTTTTTTTTTGTTTGGTCAATGATATAGGACTTTACACCCAAGAGAAACACGTCTTTCAATGAAATCGTGGAAGGGTTTGCACACACATTTTACTTCCTTTTCCGCAAAGTTAAAAAGAATTGCAAATACAGCTATTAAACATATTTAACGCCGAATATTTGGTTGTCTCGTTGGTTTGTAAACACACACAATTAAGCTATAGTTATTTGAAACATTTGGTGTCGGCAGGGCATAGTACGCTTTGTCGGGTACCCTCATTATATCCATTCACATTATGAAAGTACAAGCTTTATTTATCCCGGAAACGGAGGAGATGCAGAATGATATCAATGCTATCCTCTCCCAACCGAATGTTGAGTATGTAGATATGAAGTTAGTCCCTCCTTCGCAGATTGTAAATACGGAGTACGACAAAGGAGGGGTGTGGTTGATTGTCAGGGTTCCGGAAGGTTCGAAGCCATTGGTGTAAAGATGAAGAATCCATACACTGCCTCCTATGTCTCAGATTTTATGTTGAACTCCGACAAAACTATGAACAACATTTATGAGGTTATCTACACCTTTTCGGTTGGTTCCCTTCAGTAGGGCGATGAATTCTTCCTTGGGATTGCTCATATTGCGTCTGATTTTTGTTCAAAGGTACTATTGGGGTGTGCTAAAACAGTGCAGAGGTGTTGGCCTTTACTTGTTATTCCCCACTGTTTTCTTTCCTATCGAAGGGATACATGGTTTTGTAGAATTCCCTGAATTCCTGGACTATTATCTCCATGGGTGCGGAGTTGTGCCATCCGAATCGGTTGAACAGCACGGCTTTCAGTGTGATGGGAACGCCGTCGTTGGGTTGCAGGTCGCCGAGGCCAACTCTTGTGTATTCCTCAAGGACGCTCGTGAGGATCCCTTTGTCTCCTTGGTTCGTTTGAAACCTCACCCAAGAGGCCTCCCAGTCGTATAGTATCCTGGCGTCGCCTTGAATGTTCTCGTCGGGTGTGTCCTTGCCTTTTCATACAACTACCATTCCCCCCTATGGACAGGCCCACAAAAAAAGTGCGTAACCTTTCGGCTACGCACTTTTGATTTATTGAATATCTAATTGATAATCAATTACTTAACCTCCTCGAAGTCGACATCTGTAATATTATCTCCGCCGTTGCTGCTGCCATTGTTTGTACCAGCTCCTGGATTTGATTGCGCTTGTTGTTGCGCGTTGTACATGTCTTGAGAAGCGGCTTGGAACGCGTTGTTCACTGCTTCCATAGCTGAGTCGATGCCAGCAAGGTCTTGCGCCTTGTGAGCTTCCTTCAATTGGTTCACTGCGCTCTCGATAGCTGAACGCTTGTCAGCAGGCAACTTGTCGCCATACTCCTTCAAGTTCTTCTCGGTTTGGAAGATCATGTTGTCGGCTTGGTTGAGCTTGTCGATACGCTCTTTCTCCTTCTTGTCAGCCTCAGCATTAGCCTCAGCCTCAGCCTTCATACGTTGGATCTCGCTGTCGCTCAAACCAGATGAAGCCTTGATTTGGATCTTTTGCTCCTTACCGGTAGCCTTATCCTTAGCCGATACGTTCAAGATACCGTTGGCGTCGATATCGAAGGTAACCTCGATTTGAGGAACACCTCTTGGCGCTGGCATGATACCGTCGAGGACGAAACGACCGATCGACTTGTTTTGGTTAGCCATTGGACGCTCACCTTGCAATACGTGGATCTCCACAGAAGGCTGGTTGTCAGCCGCAGTAGAGAAGGTCTCCGACTTCTTAGTAGGGATAGTGGTGTTCGCGTCGATGAGCTTAGTCATCACGCCACCCATAGTCTCGATACCGAGTGAAAGCGGAGTCACATCCAACAAGAGGACATCCTTTACAGAACCAGTCAAGACACCACCTTGGATCGCTGCACCTACAGCCACTACCTCGTCAGGGTTAACACCCTTGGAAGGAGCCTTTCCGAAGAATTTCTCAACAGCCTCTTGGATAGCAGGGATACGAGTAGAACCACCTACGAGGATCACCTCGTTGATATCGCTCTTGCTCAAGCCAGCCTTTTGCAATGCAGACTCGCAAGGCTTGATGGTACGTTGTACCAAATCATCCACCAATTGCTCGAACTTCGCACGGGTCAAAGTCTTCACCAAGTGCTTTGGAACACCAGCAACTGGCATGATGTAAGGCAAGTTGATCTCAGTTGAAGTAGTGCTTGAAAGCTCGATCTTAGCCTTCTCTGCAGCCTCCTTCAAACGTTGCAAAGCCATTGGGTCCTTGCTCAAATCAACACCCTCGTTCTCGTTCTTGAACTCTTGAACCAACCAGTCGATGATACGTTGGTCGAAGTCGTCACCACCCAAGTGAGTATCACCGTCGGTAGACTTAACCTCAAACACACCGTCGCCCAACTCAAGGATGGATACATCGTGTGTACCACCACCACAGTCGAATACGACGATCTTCATATCGCTGTTCTTCTTGTCCAAACCGTAAGCCAAAGCAGCGGCGGTTGGCTCGTTGACGATACGCTTAACGGTCAAACCAGCGATCTCGCCAGCCTCTTTTGTAGCTTGTCTTTGAGAGTCGTTGAAGTATGCTGGAACGGTGATGACTGCCTCAGTCACCTCTTGTCCAAGATACTCCTCGGCGGTCTTCTTCATCTTTTGAAGAACCATGGCTGAAATCTCTTGCGGCGTATAAAGGCGTCCGTCGATATCCACGCGAGTGGTGTTGTTGTCGCCTTGTACCACCTTGTAAGGGACGCGGTTAACCTCTGCGGTCACACGGTCGTAACTTTCACCCATGAAACGCTTGATAGAATAGATGGTCTTTGTAGGGTTCGTGATCGCCTGTCTCTTGGCTGGATCACCTACTTTTCTCTCACCACCATTGATGAAACCAATTACGGAAGGAGTGGTTCTCTTTCCCTCGCTGTTCGCGATGACAACAGGCTCGTTACCCTCCATCACTGCGACGCAGGAGTTGGTTGTTCCTAAGTCAATACCAATAATCTTTCCCATGTCTTTATCTTTTTAGTTAATTATTATTTCTAAATCATTCCGCCTTGTGAGGCGTTACGCCATGAATATTTCAAACTATGTGCCAAAACGATTTTGAAGCAGCTTTCTGCCATTTTGTAGTCACAAAGGGAAAATCCATGCTCCGTTTTGTCAGTCAGTCTGACATAATGTCCGAAATGTCGCGCGGTGGGGTGATTGGTCGTGTGGAAAATTATTGCTAACTTGCGCTGTTTTTTAAGAGTACGCCTATCGAAGGGGAATCGATGACGGGTACCCGAAGATATTGTGTTATATTATATATAGGTTATATGGAGATGAAAAAGTTATTTTTATCATTATTGGTGTTGGCCTCCACGCAACTTTTTGCCGCTACGAAGATGGAGACAGTAGAAGTGGATGGTTTGGAAAGAACTTATTGGGTAGTCAATCCCTCTGCGCCAGTGGAGAAGAGTCATCCTGTGGTGATGGTCTTACATGGTGTCGGTGGAACGGCGGAGGATTACCTTGACCTTTTCGACGCGCAGGCGTTGAGTGATTTGCACGACGCGTTGTTCGTCTTCCCGCAAGCCTTGCCCGAACAAGATTCGGAGAACCTGAAAGCGGTGGATAATATGAAAAAGTTGGGCGTGATGCCTGATGGCTTGGAGCTGAAGAACCCTTGGGGAGCGGGCGCTCGTATCTCCGCTGCTACGATCAAGGAGATGGCCGGTGATGCGGCGGCGTTGTTGAATTTCGTGATTCCTACTATTATGAAGAAGGGCTACGGCGAGTTGAACGAGACGGTCGATGATGTGAAATTCTTGAATACGGTGATCTCGAATTTGAAGAGTTCCTATGCCGCAAGCGATGATATCTATATGGCGGGTGCCTCCATGGGTGGCGCGATGGTCTACAAATATGCCTATAGCAAGGATTGCCAAGCTACGAAGATCAGCTCCTTTAATGGTTTTGTGGGAGCTGGCGTCGATACTACAGGTAAGGCGATCAATATACCGGCTTTGATCTTCAATAGTAAGGGAGATAAATTGGTGCAATATGAGGGAGGCATGTTCAATGGTCCGGTCGAGACGACGATTAAGACCATTGCGGCTCAGAATGGTTGCGGTGCGGCCACTTCGACAGCTTGCGCGGATCTCAAAGCGGATGGCAACACAGTGACAGAGATCGTGTATGGATGCGATGATGATAAATTGGTGAAGTGCTTTATCTCCTCCGATGCGGCCCATACCCAAGTGTTGAATAGCTTGGAGAACGACATCGACTTCTTCTGGGAGATGGAGAAATTCTTCTTCGGCAAAGGCAATGCCGGTAACGAGAACATTGCGGCTCAACCCCTTCGTTTCTTCCCAAATCCTGTGGAGGATAAACTCTATTGTGAGGAGTCTGGCGATTGCGTCGTGACCGATTTGACGGGTAGGGTAGTGCTCTCCGCCGAGGTGGTGGATGGTGTGGTCGATTTGGATCAATTGTCCGCCGGATATTACATTTTCACACTAAAAACAGCCAAAGAGACGCTTCGTGCTCGCATCGTGAAGAAATAATGTGAAAAAAAGATATCGCAATATTTGAAAATCTCTTAACTTTGCAAGAGATTAAATAATGAGTTTTTTAGAATTCTAATATAAAATAGTACTATGCAACTAATTGACAATTTCAATTTTGCCGGAAAGAAGGCAATCGTTCGCGTGGACTTCAATGTTCCATTGAACAAAGAGACTGGTGCAGTAAGTGATGACACTCGTATCCGCGGTGCCCTCCCTACAATCGAGAAGATCATCAAGGATGGTGGTTGCGCTATCTTGATGTCTCACATGGGTAAGCCAAAGAACGTTAACCCACAAGAGGGTGACCCTAAGTTTTCTTTGAAGCAAATCATCTCAGCTATCGAGAAATATACTAAGAACTTTGGTGTAGCTTCTATCAAGTTCGCTGAGGATGCTGCTAACGCTGCTGAGGCTGCCGCTTCTTTGAAGGCTGGTGAGATCCTTTTGCTCCAAAACCTCCGTTACTACGCTGAGGAAGAGGGTAAGCCAAGAGGCATCGAGAAGGAAGATCCTAAGTTCGATGAGGCTAAGAAGGCAATGAAGGATTCTCAAAAGAAGTTCGCTAAGACTTTGGCTTCATACGCTGACGTATATGTGAACGACGCATTCGGTACTGCTCACCGTAAGCACGCTTCTACTGCCGTTATCGCAGACGAGTTCGCTGAGGATAAGAAGATGTTCGGTTTCTTGATCAACAAGGAGTTGAAGGCTATGGACGGTGTCTTGGCTGCTAAGAAAGAGGGCTTCACTGCTATCATGGGTGGTTCGAAGGTTTCTGATAAGATCAACATCATCACCAACTTGCTCGACCGTGTTGAGAACTTGATCATCGGTGGTGGTATGGCTTATACTTTCGTAAAGGCTCAAGGTGGACAAATCGGTAACTCACTTTGTGAGAACGATAAGTTGGATTTGGCTCTTGATATCATCGCTAAGGCTAAGGCTAAGAACGTGAACTTGCTTTTGCCAGTTGACGCAATCAACGCTGACAAGTTCGACAAGGACGCTAACACTCAAGAGACTGCTATCAACGCTACTCCAGAGGGTTGGATGGGTCTTGATATCGCTTCTAAGTCTATCGCTAACTTCGAGCAAGTGATCCTTAACTCTAAGACTTTGATCTGGAATGGCCCTATGGGTGTATTCGAGATGGATAAGTTCGCTGCTGGTACAACTGCAATCGCTAAGGCTGTTGCCGCTGCTACTGCAAAGGGCGCTTACTCACTCATCGGTGGTGGTGACTCAGTTGCAGCTATCAACAAGAACAACTTGGCTGACAAGGTTAGCTACGTTTCTACTGGTGGTGGCGCGATGTTGGAGTACATGGAGGGTAAGGTTCTTCCAGGTATCGCTGCAATCCGTGGTGACAAATAATCCTCTCTGAGGTTTATATAATGGGAGCCGGTTCATTGGAATCGGCTCTTTTTTTTATATCTTTGCGTATTATTAACTTAAAACTGAAAAAATATGGCAAAACCTATTGCGCCTACACCTGAATTGCATGATCAAGCGGCGCTTGATTTTATCGCTGAGTTAGAGAAAGATATTAAAGCCTCTGAGGAAGAGAAGAAACGAGTCAAGGAGGAGGCTGAAATCGTAAAATCTTGGTTAACCTTTAATTTTTAGATGATGGATGTGAAAGTGAAAAAATTAACCTGGGATTATGTGATAAGTAGTTTTGATTGTGGTAATGAGGATTTAAATGATTTTTTGAAGAACGAGGCGAAGAACTATGCGAGTAAACGTCTTTCGGTTACTTACATTGTTGAAATGGAGGCGAATGTGGCTGCCTTTTTCTCTCTGTCCAATGACAAGATATCAATTCCTGATAGTGATAAGGCTACATGGAGAAAAATAAAATCTGCTTTCCCTCATAGAAAACATCGCTGTGATTATCCTGCGGTAAAGATTGGACGTTTGGCTGTCTCCAATGATTTGCGTAATCATAAAATCGGTTCGTGGATTTTGAGTTTCGTGAAATATATGTTTCTTGAAAACAGCAGAAGCGGATGTGCGTTTGTTACGGTGGACGCACTTCGTGAGGCGGTCCCTTTTTATCAAAAGAATGGATTCCAATTCTTGAATAAATCAGATAAGGATGGTGATTCGGACACTTGTTTGCTTTACTACAATTTGGCGCAATTGGCATAAAAATATCTCTAAATCACCGAGTGGTGTGGAATGGTCTCTGTTTTTGCTTCTTAAATGATTCCTACGGACTGAATTTTCTTAATTATTTTGTATCTTTGCCCAAAATACTATAATAATAAAATGGCAAAAGAATTAACACCACGCAGTGAGGATTACTCACAATGGTACAATGACTTAGTGATAAAGGCAGACTTGGCTGAGAGTTCTGCGGTAAGAGGTTGTATGGTTATCAAGCCTTACGGTTACGCTATCTGGGAGAAGATGCAACGCGAATTGGACCGTATGTTCAAGGAGACCGGTCACGTGAACGCATATTTCCCACTATTCATTCCTAAATCTTTCTTGAGCAAAGAGGCAGACCACGTTGAGGGTTTCGCTAAGGAGTGTGCGGTCGTTACCCACTATCGTTTGAAGACCAATCCTGACGGAAGTGGTGTAGTGGTGGACCCAGAGGCTAAATTGGAGGAGGAGTTGATCGTCCGTCCAACCTCGGAGACCATTATCTGGAATACATACAAAAACTGGATCCAATCCTACCGTGATCTCCCTATCCTTTGCAACCAATGGGCGAACGTAGTTCGTTGGGAGATGCGTACCCGTTTGTTCCTCCGTACCGCTGAGTTCTTGTGGCAAGAGGGTCACACCGCTCACGAGACTTACGAGGAGGCTGAAGCTGAGGCGCAAAAGATGTTGAACGTCTATGGCGACTTCGTGGAGAACTTCATGGCAGTGCCTGTCATCAAGGGTGTGAAGTCAGAGACAGAGCGTTTTGCAGGAGCTGTAGACACTTACACTATCGAGGCTTTGATGCAAGATGGTAAGGCACTTCAATCAGGAACATCCCACTTCTTGGGACAAAACTTCGCGAAGGCGTTCGATGTGCAGTTCCAAACCCGTGAAGGCAAGTTGGATTATGTATGGGCTACCTCTTGGGGAGTATCTACCCGTTTGATGGGTGCCTTGATCATGACCCACTCCGACGACAATGGTTTGGTATTGCCTCCAAATTTGGCGCCTATCCAGGTGGTGATCATTCCTATCGCTTACAAGAAGTTGACTGACGACATGAAGGCTAAGATCGACGAGATGATCGGTAAGTTGAAGGCGTTGGGCATCTCTGTGAAATATGATTCAGACGACGCGAAGACACCAGGATGGAAGTTCGCCGAGTATGAGTTGAAGGGTGTGCCAGTACGTTTGACTGTTGGTCCTCGTGACTTCGAGAATAACACCATCGAGGTGGCTCGTCGTGATACGTTGACCAAGGAGAATGTCTCTATGGAAGGCATCGAGAACTATGTAAAGAACTTGTTGGATGAGATCCAAAAGAACATCTTCCAAAAGGCATTGAACTACCGCAACTCTATGATCAAGAAGGTGGACTCATACGAAGATTTCAAGAAAGAGATCGAGAAGGGTGGATTCATCTTGGCTCACTGGGATGGAACAGCAGAGACAGAGGCGAAGATCAAGGAAGAGACGAAGGCGACTATCCGTTGCGTTCCGTTCGATACCTACTTAGGCGACGACAAGGAGCCTGGCAAGTGCATGGTAACAGGCAAGCCGTCTAAGTGCAGAGTTCTTTTCGCAAGATCATACTAATCTATAATACTAGGAAGCGTTGGAATAAACATGTTCCATCGCTTCTTTTTTTTGTCCTTTTATGCGAAAAAAATTATTTATATCCATATTGTTGTTTGTTTGCTCTCTAGCCTGCGTTGAGGCGGGGGTAAGATCACTGTACCGTTCGGGGCAAAAAATGGAGTTGTCGTCCGACGAAATTTCCGCGTCAGAAAACTATCGACGTAGGGCCTTTAAGTATTCAGATAGGACGGAAGTGAAAAATTCACTTTATTTCGCTCCTAATGCGGAGACCTTCGTGCGGGATGCGGAATATTTCTTGCCGTATACTATGGGCTACACCGCCTTGGGTTTCTTCTTGGATCCTACTTTCTCTTACATTAACAGAGATGGTCGATTGAAATTCTCCGCCGGTGTCCACTTGGTGGGTATCGCTGGCGATCACAAGAAGATGAGAGGGGTCTCGCCCATTGTGACCATTGAGTATAGCCCGATCCCTAATATCCGTATTGTGGGTGGTACTTTGGATCGCCGATCCAGTGTCAATCATGGGTTGGGGGAGCCGATGTTCGATTACGACCGCAAATTCTACGCGACCAAAGAGGATGGTATTCAGGTGTTTGCCCATACCAATCATTGGAATACCGAGATGTGGTGCAATTGGGAGGACTTCATTGTGGTAGGTTCTCCTTGGCAAGAGAAATTCACATTTGGCTGGTCCAACAAATTCCTGGCCAGTTGGGGTAAGAACCATAGCCAAAAGTTAGACATTCCTTTGAACTTGATGATGAATCATCGTGGCGGTCAAATCGATGCGGTGAAGGATACGTGCATAGAGACCTTGGCCAATTTTTCCGCCGGCTTGGATTATCAGCTTGAGTTGGGCAGGAAACATTCCCATTATATCTCCATGAGTCTCCCTTTTTATGGTTTTTCAAACCGATCAAGCGAGTCGCATATCCATACTCACTTTAAGAATGGATGGGGACTCTATCCTGAATTAAACTATCGCTCTTCCGCCTTTGGCAAACATTGGACAAACCATTGTTGGTCCGCTGGTTTGGGTTATTGGTACGGCGATGGATTCATATCCGGAAGAGGAAGTTATCTTTTCCAGTCAAGAAGCTATTTCAACGATGCGTTTGAGCGTCGTTACCGTCATATGATGACAGCAAAAGCTGGTTATGAACTGAATCGCATATTTGAATTCTTGCTTCAAGCCTATTATGATTTGGATGAGTCGAAAATGGATTTTGCGGCCACCATCGCTCTTCGATTTGACAAGAAATTCAAGATCCACACTTGGAAATAACTTCGCGCGTGAGACGATTACTCTCCATACTACTATTGTTGATTGCTGTTCTCCCCATGAGTGGCAAGAACAAAGAGCGTATCACCGAACGTGGTTCCTCTCTTTTCTACCGCAGCTGGCGCTATCCGGTGGTGGAGGAGAAGCGACGTGACACGATGCAGGTGGAGAAGCTTCCTGTGGATAGTGTGGCGGAGGAAGTCACGCCGCAAGATTCCACGCCCATCTTAGATTCTATTCCGATGGATACCATCCCGCAGGATGCTTTGACGGAGCTTTTGACGCCGGCGGAAAAGTTGGCGAAGGATTCAATCCCTTCGACGGCGGCCACTGCTGACGGAGATGATTCTCAACATGGAGCGGAGAGCGATATGCCTAAGGTGGCACGTCCTGACATCAATACCTGTATTGTCTATTTCATCTTCGACCAAAGCAATTTCATCAAGGACTATAAGGCTGAATTTGACACCATCATGGCCTTTATCGATTATCACAAAGGAAAGGATTTCGAGGTGATTGGCCATACCGATGAGCGCGGAACGGTGCAGTACAACCAGGGACTGTCGGAGCGTCGCGCCAAGAAGGTCTTTGATGTCTTGGTGGGTAGAGGCGTCGATCCGAAACGTTTGACGAGGATCGGAAGGAGTGAGTTGGAATTGGCGATCCCGCATGCCAAGAATGAGCGGGAGCATTTGTTGAACCGTAGGGTAGTGGTAAGGGTAAAGGAGAGATGAAACGTATATTAGGCTACATATTGCTCCTCTTCGGTTGTTGCCAAATGGTGACGGCCCAACAGGATATATTGCTGACGCAACAGCTCTTTTCCCGCGGCAATATCAACCCTGCCGGTGTGGGAAATACGGGAGATGTGGATATCTTTCTGCTGGGAAGATTGCAGTGGTTGGGGGTGGATCATGCGCCCAAGACCTTGTTGTTGAATGCCACCAACTACTTCAAACGGATCCAATCGGGTGTCGGATTGACAGTTTACCACGACGCTTTGGGCGTTGGCCATAGCATGACTGAGGTGAAGGCGGAATATTCTTACCAGATTGATTTGAATCCACGGTGGATTCTCTCCTTGGGTATCTCCGCAGGTGCCTTTTGGGGTGTTTATGATCCATCCGCGAATACGTTGGATAAGGAATTTGAAAGGGATTGGCTTGATATTCCAAAGGATAAAGTGCGTGAAGTGACTCCCGATTTTAACTTAGGTTTCGAGTTGAACTCCGAGAAGTGGACTTTCGGAGCCTCTTGCACACATATCCAGAACAACCAGTCGTTGTCCTATGCGTCGGACAGACATTTTTATGGTTACGCGATCCGTGCCATCCAGTTTAATGAGGAGTGGGATATGCTGATTGATTTGGGCTATATGAACCGCAACAAGGTACATGTCGGCGAGTTGGGCGCTTTGGCCTTTTATCGTCGTCTCTTCTGGGGTGGTCTCTCTTGGCGTCCTGATATTGTGAATGGATGCAACCCCTCCTATCTATCTGTGATGTTAGGCTTCGAATACAAAATCTTCCGTTTCGGTTATGTCTATGAGTGTGGTTTGGGTAAGAATAGCACCTTGCCAAGCAATACTCATGAGGTGATGTTGTCGTTTAGGGTTGGGAAGGGAAGCGTTAAGAATTAAGATTTAAGGGAATAACTTAACATTCTTATCCTCTAAATTATTCATCCGACAACGTCACCAACAAATCTCTGTAGTGGGAGAAAATTTTTGATTTGGAGACGTAGCCCATGTATTTGCCCTCCGCATCGAGTACCGGCAAGTTCCAAGCCTTGGTCTTTTCGAATTTATACATCACACGCTCCATAGGATCCTCCGTGGTGACGGTGTCGGCTGGAGAAACCATTAGCTTCGACACTTTGAAACGTTTGTAGAGTTCTGGACGGAACATGATGTTACGTATCTCGTTGAGGCTGATGTGGCCCACCAATCTATTTTTTGAATCCAATACCGGGAAGATGTTGCGGTTGGAATTGGCCACGATCTTGATTACGTCGCCAAGGTACATCTCCGGACGAAGCGTCTGAAAATCGGTCTCGATCACATTCTCTGTCTTCAGTAGCGTAAGAATATTCTTATCTGTATTGTGTGTCAACAACTCTCCCTTCTTGGCCAGACGCATGGCGTACAAACTGTGCGGCTCGAAGGTAAGGATGGTGATGTATGCCACCGTTGAGGTAATCATCAGACAGAGGAAAAGGTCATATCCTCCAGTCAACTCCGCGATCAAAAAGGCACCCGTCAATGGCGCGTGCATGACGCCGGACATGACGCCTGCCATACCCGCCAAGGCGAAATTCTTTTCGGGAAGGGGATTGATGCTCATGATGTTGTTGTTGATGATGTAATTGTTGATGAAGGCCATCGCGTAACCTGTGATACAACCCATGAAAAGGCTAGGGGCGAAGATTCCTCCCGTACCACCACTACCATTGGTGGCGGCCGAAGCGAAAATCTTGAAGAAGACGATGAGGAAGATGAATAGCAACATCATCCAACTGTTTTCCCTGAAATCATAGAATACGCTGTTTTCCGCAATTGCCTCCACGTTGCCGTCAAGTAGATGTCCGATGGTGTCATAACCCTCTCCGTACAATGGCGGAATGAAGAAAATTAGGATACTCAACATCGTACCACCCACGACCAGTTTTTTGAACGGTGTGTTCAGACTGGCGAAAAAGGATTCCAATTTGACCATGCCTCTGGTGAAGTAGAGGGATACGAATCCGCAGAGAATGCCTAAAAGTACATAATAGGGCACATTGCGTAATGACAATGGCACCGCTTCGAAGGAGAACATCGCCTCTGAATTGGTGAAAAGGTAGGTGAATACAGAGGCTGTGGCTGCCGAGATGAGCAGTGGCACGATAGAGGCCATGGTCAAATCGAGCATTAAAACTTCCAGCGTGAAGCAGACACCCGCGATAGGCGCTTTAAAGATACCTGCTACTGCGCCTGCCGCTCCGCAACCGACGAGCAACATCAGATTTTTTTGTTCCAAGCGGAAGAGTTGTCCCAGATTAGATCCTATGGCGGAACCCGTCAACACAATTGGGGCCTCGGCTCCGACCGATCCACCAAACCCGATGGTGAGGGAACTGGCAATGATGGATGAATAGGTGTTGTGCCTTTTGATACGAGCCTTCCTTTGGGAGATGGCATACATGATTTTGGTGACTCCGTGGCTGATATCATCCTTGATGATGCGTCTTACGAATAGACTGGCTAAGAAGACACCAATGATTGGTGTGGCCAAATATAGGTAGTTCAAACTACCATCAGTAAAATAACTTTTTACGAGTTCGTGCAAGAGATCGACGATGCTCTTCAATATATGTGCTGCGATGGCGCAGAAAAATCCGGTCAATATGCTGAGGAAAATGACGAAATGCCTTTCACTGACATTCTTCTCTCTCCATCTTAATATTTTTATAAAAAATTCCTCTATCATCTTCTAAATCAACTACTAATCTACTTCAAAAACGCCTCGTTTCATCCATTTGATACAAAACGCTAAATTAATCATTTTTGGAATGTTGAACTCTATATTTAAGAAAATCCTAAAAAATATTTTTTTTAGGGTGAAAGGATGGTTTGTTTTTATTAATTTTACAAAATTTGATTTCCTTCGTATATTCGGCCTAATATAGCACGTGAGTTGGATGTCAATTGAAATAGAAAAAAAGAAAATAAAATATATATAATGATTAACAGATGGAATTTCGTTCCTCTGACGGATGAGCAAGAACAGCAAAAGATGGAATTGTCTGAGGCATTGGGTATTAGCCCGGTCCTTTGCCAATTGTTGGTCCAAAGAGGAATCACAAATTTTGCCCAGGCGAAGAGTTTCTTCCGCCCTCAGCTGACTGATCTGCACGATCCGTTCTTGATGAACGACATGGAGAAGGCTGTGGACCGCTTGAATCGCGCCATAGGCAATAAGGAACGTATCTTGGTGTACGGCGATTACGATGTGGATGGCATCACCGCGGTGGCGCTGGTCTACAAGTTTATCAAACAGTTCTATTCCAATGTGGATTTCTACATTCCGGACCGTTATACGGAGGGATATGGTATCTCCTACAAAGGAATTGATTATGCGGTGGAGAATAAAATCAAGTTGGTGATCGCTCTGGACTGCGGTATCAAGGCGGTGGAGAAGGTGGACTACGCCAGTAATTTGGGCGTGGATTTCATCATTTGCGACCACCATACCCCAGACGACCGATTGCCTAACGCAGTGGCGGTACTTGACTCCAAGCGCGCCGACAACACCTATCCCGATGTGAATTTGTCGGGTTGCGGTGTCGGATTTAAGTTCATGCAGGCCTTCGCTTCCAACAACGGTATTCCATTTGACAAGTTGGAACCGATGTTGGACTTCTTGGCGGTGAGCATCGCCTCGGACATTGTGCCGATCAATGGCGAGAACCGTATTTTGGCCTACTATGGTTTGAAGCAGTTGAACTCCAACCCAAGCTTGGGTATGAAGAGCATCATCGATGTCTGTGGGTTGGCGGATAAGGAGATTACCATCAGTGATATCGTCTTCAAAATCGGTCCTCGTTTGAATGCGTCGGGCCGTGTGCAATCCGCCCGTGAAGCGGTGGAGCTCTTGATCTCCAAGGACTTGAACTTCGCGAAGGCGAAGAGTGGCGATATCGACCAATACAACAATACCCGTAAGGATTTGGATAAGAGCATCACCGACGAAGCGAAGGATGAGTTGGAGAATTTGGAGGGATTGGACGATTGCAGTTCCATCGTGATCTACAACGCCAGCTGGAACAAGGGTGTGATCGGTATTGTGGCCTCCCGTTTGACGGAGCTCTACTACAAACCGACCATCGTTTTGACACACTCCAACGGATTCGCGACCGGTTCGGGCCGCTCCGTGCAGGGATTCGATATCTACAAGGCGATCGAGTCTTGCCGTGATTTGTTGGAAAACTTCGGTGGACACATGTATGCGGTGGGTTTGTCCATGCGCGAGGAGAATGTCCCTGAATTCAAGCGTCGTTTCGAACAATATGTGGCGGAGAATATCTTGGAGGAGCAGAAGCAACCTCAGATCGATATCGACGCCTTTATCGACTTCAAGGAGATCACCCCTAAATTCTTCCGTCTGTTGAAGCAGTTCAACCCTTATGGACCAGAGAATGCAAAGCCTGTATTCGTGACCCGTAGGGTCTTCGATTACGGAACCAGCCGTGCGGTGGGTAAGGAGCGTGAGCACATGAAATTGGAGTTGATCGACTCCCAATCCGAGTGCATCATGAATGGTATCGCCTTCGGTTTCGGTCAGCCGAAACATCCTGGCGAGATCGACTTCAACAAGTACATCAAGGAACTCAACCCAGTGGATATCTGCTACACGATAGAGGAGAATAACTTCAACGGCACCTCATCCATCCAGTTGATGATCAAGGATATCAAAACGGTAGAGTAAACGCGTGTCTTATGGAAATAGAAAATAGGACACTTTTGACCGCCAAGGCTGCGGCTACGGTATTCTGCTCGTCAAGGAGAGCGAAGATCCGTCGCTATCTGATAGGCCTTTATGGTCTCATTATTCCTGCTATTCTATGGGATGGTTTTATGGATTGGCCTTTGTTGTTGTTCGCACTCCTTTTTATCGGGTACTTTTTCTATTACCCCGTGCGAATAAGAAAGTATTTCCAAAAAGTGTGGGGTGGGGATGATCAATTGAATATTTCCTATCTTATCAAAGACGATGAGGTGGTTAGTTCCACATCAGGTTCGTCTCTTGGCGATTCTCAATCTTCTTACCCCTATACGAGTTTCTCTCGTTTGACCTACACGGAGAATTATATTGTCCTCTATATAGCCAAGGTGCATATGCTGATTATCGATAAAGCGGGGTTTGCCTCAACGGCGGATTGTGATGCGGTTATGGCTCATTTGGAGAAGAAGATTGCGAAAAAATAGATGGTGGAATTGGAGGGAACTGGTTTCCCTCGTTTCTTCACCCCAATAGGAGATACTGTTTGAAATAGTTATATGGAGGAGAATAAATCGAATATCCAACTCGTTGATTTGGGAAAATTTGTCGCCAGTATAGGTGTCTTGGCGATTCATGAGTGTATTTTCCCTGATGGCTCTTTCGCCAACCGTATGGAGTTGTGCTTCTACAGCATTTTTGTTCCCTTCTTTTTTGCCATATCCGCCTATCTTTTTTTTCGTAAAGCTAAGACGCTCCCCTTCAAGGAGGCTTGTGTCTGTTTGCTGAAATTTTGCAAACGATTGGGCATCCTCTATTTGGTGTGGCTGTTGATCTATTTTGTTCTGACGCCACATAGGGAACCCAACTTCCTCCATGCGGGGTTTTTCAAGCAATTGTTTTTCGGACATACTTTTTTTGGCTCATGGTATTTGTCCGCGCTGTTTGTGGGGATCGTTGTGATGTTTTTCATTTCAAGGTTATCCTATTGGGCGATGATCTTGGTGGGGTGTGTCGTATATTGCTATATGAGCTGTTATCGTGGGGGATTTTTACCGATTGGATCTATTTACGAATGGTACGCGGCGAATGTGGAGAGGCCCATATCCTCTTTCCCTGCCTCGCTTCCTTTTATCTCTTTAGGGGCGGCTTTTGTTGTGATGTCTGAGAAGAGAGAATTTATGAGATATATTTTGGCCATCAATGGGATCGTTGTAGGCTTTTTTTGCTCTATGGTTTTGTTCTCAAACGATTACAAAGAGATCGTTTTTTGGATTATCCATTTCCTCGGTGTCGAGTGCGGTATGTTTATTTGTTGCAAAGGAAGTTTTCCTTGCAGTTTCCCGACATTGACTTTGCGGCGGATGAGCGTCATTATTTATCTGATTCATCCGCATTTCATTTATTTCCTTCCGCCAAGCCAATATCTTTGGGGGTTGTTTAGCTTGAAATTGCCGGTAGTGTTATTTTTGTCCCTCGCCTCCTCCTATGTGTTGGTTCGCCTCTCCGAGTGTAAGAGACTCTCCTTTTTGCGCTATTTATATTGATTGAACAGAGAGGTCTATCACTGCATCTTCACACTCATCTTTCCCGTCAAGTCCAAGTCCACCTTGATGCCCTCTTTCGCCAAGAAGATCTTGTTCACATCCAGACTCTCAAGGTAACCGTTCAGTTTCACATTAGGCACAATCTCCATGTTGAAGAGTTCCGAACGGGTCATCTCCTTTACGAGCGAGAGCTCCTCCTTGAGAGAGAATACTAGGTTCTCCTCCAGTTTGCGCTTTAACCCTTTCTTGTAAAATAGGTTGACGATCTTCGCCAAGAAGTTTTTCGTGGAGATCTTGAAATCGACATCCTTTACTTGGATGGAGCTGTTCTCCCGATTGAAGTAAGGTGTGCCGTTCAAAAAGATTATTCCCTTGATGAAGCCGGAGACTTGCAGACCGATGATCAACTGCTCGTCTTGTCCGTAAACCTCGATGCTGTCCACTTTGATTTGTTGTTTGCCCTCTCCGAACGTCTCGCCGATCATGATGCTTTTTGCCACGGAATCAACCATAGTGAATGGAATGTCTCCCAATATGTTGATGGCGAAACGCTCGTCCGTCGATTTGTATTGTTTGTAGGGCGGAATGCTGGTCGCCTTGGCATTGGCCTTTGGTGTCTTCCCCATGAAGACCTCCATGAGACATTGGATGCCGACGGTTGTCTTTAAAATACCATATTGTCCCTCGATAGGGGTGCTATAGATTTGTTGAGGAGTGGTGCGGATCCATGCCTTGTAATCTTCTGTACTGATGTCGATCGGGTCTTGCACGCTGTTCCAGATGTTTTGGACATACTCCTTCAATGGAATGTATTTGGTGATGGACTTGTCGATCGCCTTGCCGATCTCTTCTTGGTAATCCCGGATAAGTTTCTCCGCGATCATTTTGATCGGCACATTCATGCCGATGATCTTGATGGTCGGCGCTTTGATCCAATGATAGTCGATGATTCGAGTCTCCGATAGAATGCTCCAATCCTTGGAGAAGGCGATCTTGGTCTTGAAGGTCATGCTGATGGAACCCTCTATCTCACGGTCGGTGGTGGTGATGCCTAGGTCAAAACGCTTCTTGATCCACAATTTGAGGGGCACATTATAGGTCAATTCATTGCCGTCGTAGGCGATTTTGAAATCATGCTCTTTCCAAGCCTTGGTCATTAGACTGTCGTCCTCGATGTCGTTGTCTTCGTAGATGAGCCCTTGGAAATTGTCGTTGATGATCTTCTCCAGCAAGGCCATGTTGATCTCAATGGGGATGTGGAGCGTGGATTTCTTGGGTGTGTAGATCACCTCTTGGTAGCTCTCTTCCGGACGTTCCTCCACGAAAAGGGAATCTTCCTGGACATTAGTATCCAACCCCAACTCCTTGACCACTGTCGTATCCACAAAGATGGAGTCGTTGGTTTGCGCTTGGAACCTTTGTCTTTTAGCCTCTGCCCATTGGAAACAAAGGATGAACGATAGTAAGATGATGAATTTTGTTTTCATAACTTCCTCGAGGTTGAAATCGTGACAAAAAAATATTAATTTCGTGGACTGTTTTGTCAATCGCACTTCAGTACAAAGATATTTTTTTAATGCAAATAACGGATATGGTCGACGATAATATTTTCAGGTCAATTTTGCGTAAGTATTGGGGCTATCCGGATTTCCGTCCAGTGCAGTTGGACATCATTCGTTCCGTCTACGAAGGGAATGATGTGTTGGGTTTGTTGCCGACGGGAGGAGGAAAAAGTATCACTTTCCAGGTGCCAGCCCTTGCGATGGAGGGACTCTGTCTTGTCGTGACACCGTTGATCGCCTTGATGAAGGATCAGGTGGATAACTTGTGTGCCCGAAATGTGACGGCGGCCGCTATCTATTCGGGTATGACCAACCAGGAGTTATACACCACTTTGGATAACGCCATTTATGGTGCCTATAAATTCCTCTATATTTCGCCGGAGCGGTTGGGTACCGAGATGTTCCAACGGAAATTGAAATTGATGGATATCTCGATGGTGGCGGTGGATGAATCACACTGTATTTCCCAGTGGGGATACGATTTCCGCCCCTCGTATCTCCATATCTCGGATGTGCGGGAATTGCTTCCCAATGTGCCCATCTTGGCACTTACCGCCACGGCGACACCTGAGGTGGTGGAGGATATTCAGAGGCAGTTGCGTTTCCGAACCAATATTGTCTTCAAGAAGAGTTTCGTCAGAGACAATCTCTCTTACGTGGTGCGCAAAACGGATGATAAGATGGGACAGATGTTGAAGATCCTGCAATCCGTACCGGGTACCTCCATTGTCTATGTCCGAAGCAGGGAAAAGACCAAGGTCATCGCGGATTGGTTGAAACAGCAGAAAATATCCGCAGACCATTTCCATGCCGGATTGAGTCAAGAGACGAAAGACCGCAAACAGGAGGCGTGGAAGAGTGGGGCCTGTCGTGTCATTGTCTCCACCAATGCCTTCGGTATGGGTATCGATAAGCCGGATGTGCGGACGGTGATACACTTGGATGTGCCGGATTCATTGGAGGCTTATTTCCAAGAGGCGGGTAGAGGCGGACGTGACGAGAAGCGTGCCTATGCGATTCTGCTCTACGATAAGATGGACATCACCAATTTAAAGAAGCGGATTCCGGAGAGTTATCCGCCGAAGGAATTTATCAAGGATGTCTACAACAAGGTGGCTTGTTACTACCAAATCGCGGAGGGCGAGGGCGATGAATTTATGGGCGCTTTCGATTTGGGAGATTTCTGCCGCCGTTTCCATTTGCCTATAACGCAGACATATAGTGCCTTGAAAATATTGCATCAGGCGGAATATTTGGAGCTGACGGATGAACTGAATTTGGGATCAAAAGTGATGTTCACAATGCCTCGCCGCAAATTGTATGATTTGGATTTCGCGGATGATTCTGTGATTGATGAGGTGCTGGAGTTTTTACTGCGCAACTATTCAGGACTCTTCTCCGATTTTGTGAAGGTGGATGAGGTGGATATGGCGAAACATTTGGGTTTGACTCGCGATGAACTCTATCGTAAGCTATCCAAGTTGAGTTCGTATGGCGTGATCGATTATATTCCAGGAAAGAAGACTCCCTACATCAAGTTTTTGAGACGTCGTGTGGATGGATCCAGAATGGTGATCTCCAAGGAGATTTACGAGGAGCGGATGGCTCGATTTGTCAACCGCATTGAACGGGTGATCGGTTACGTGACGGACGAGACGCATTGCCGCAGCAGAATGTTGGTTCGTTATTTCGGAGAGGAGAACTCTCATAATTGCGGGAATTGCGATTATTGCCTTTCTAAAAACGAAAAGGGCATTTCCAACCATCAGTTTAATCGTATCAGCGAGGAGGTGCAAACCCGTTTGGCGGATGCTCCAATGCCGCTGCGAACTTTGCTGCCTTTGATTGATGCGGATGAACGTTTGGTGGTGACGGTGATTCGTCATTTGCAGGACCAGGGAGTCGTGGAGATGGATGACGCGGATTGGATTCGCATGAAGAAACAAGAGGGAAAAAGCTAGATGAGGCTTCTTCTTTTTTGTAAATTATTTCAATAAATTTTAAAACTAAAATCCCTATCTTTGTTAGTCACTTGAAAATAAACATATAAATCTAATGAAAAAGAACACTTTAAGGAAAAACGTTTTGTGTAATTTGTTGGCAGGCTTGACCTTGGCTGCGCCGTTGATGGCCCAAACGCCTGCGACAGTGAAGATTGATGCTTCTGCAGACAAAAAATTGGTCTCTCCGTACATTTATGGAAAGAATGGTTGCGTCACTGATAACAAGTATGCGGGTACATTGACCCCTGCCGAACAAAAGGATGTGAATTTAGCGAAAGAGGCTGGCCAACGATTCGCGAGATTGAACGATGGAAACAATGCGTCCAAGTACAATTGGAAGCTTGGCTTGAGTAGCCACCCTGATTGGTATAACAATGTTTATTCACACGACTGGACCGCGACTGTGATGCGTTTGAGAGACCACTTGCCTGATATGCAGGCAATGTTCGCTTTCCAATTGTCGGGTTATGTGGCCAAGACGGATGATTATAACTTTAATGATTATGAGTACAATAAGTCTCAATGGTGGACGGGTGTGAACCAAAACCTTGCCGGTGGCGGTACGCCGAAGTCGACAGGTACCAAGGCGGCGGTAGAGGGTGATTACAGACTCTATCTACAAGAGTGGCCAGCCGATTCAACTGTGGCGTTGCTCGATTACTGGCAAAATGACAAGGGATTTGACATGGATAAACTTCAATATTGGAGCATGGATAACGAACCGGAAATTTGGAACGGTACCCATGATGACTTGCCTTTGAAGTTTACGGCGGATGAGTTCATCGAAAAATACATTGAGGTGGCAAAAAAGGCGAAAGCCCTCAATCCGGATATCAAATTGTGTGGTCCGGTAGCCGCCAATGAATGGCAGTGGTTTAAGTTTGGAAATGAGAGCCTCAAAATCGATGGCCGTTATTATTGTTGGTTGGAATATTTCATCAAGCGTATCGCGGACGAGCAGAAGGCTTCCGGCGTGAGATTGTTGGATGTCTTTGACCTCCATTGGTATCCTACAGACAAGTCCTTTGAGGCGCAGATGGAGCTGCATCGTGTATTCTTCGACGCGAAGTACCCTTATACCAGCGCCAATGGTTTGAATACCATCAATGGCGGATGGGATGTGAGCTTCAATGAAAAGATCTTTGCTCGTGTGAACAGTTGGTTGGATGAACATTTCGGTGAGGGACACGGTATCACATTGGCTTTGACCGAGACAGCTTTCCCTTCCGATGATCCTACCACGGTCGCTTTGATTTACGCGAACTTCTTGGGCACCTTCATGGAGAATGGTGTGGAGATTTTCTCTCCATGGACTTGGAAGACTGGTATGTGGGAGACGCTACACTTGTTCAGCCGCTACTCCAAAGAGTACAATGTGAAGACGAATTCTTCCACCCAAACGATAGGCGCGTTCACGACTGTTAACAAATCCGCGGACTCCATGACGGTGATCTTCGTCAATCGTTCGGAAACCGATGCGGTGGATGTGGAGATAGAGGTGGATAATTTCAGTGTCGGTGATGGTGTTTATAAGAAATACGAACTCTCTGAATTGCCAGCGTCGGAAACGTTTGTCTCTCATGAGAAAAATGCCTTGAAGGTAGGTTATGCGAATGTGTCAGGCAATAAAACTACATTGACATTGCCTGCGAAGTCCATTACGGCTTTGGTGATGAGTAACGAGGCGACTGGCGTTCGTGACGATATGCAGGATGCCTCTCTCTTCGAGTTTTATCCTAATCCAACCTCGGGTAGTCTCTATCTTTCCAATTATGATGGAGCGATCTCTTCCATCCAAATTTGCAATGCGGTGGGCCAGTGTGTTTACACATTGTCGAATTGTGAGGAGATGTCCGACTTGCGTATCGATTTGTCCGCATGTTTATCTGGCGTTTACTATGCGAAGTTGAATACGAAGTATGGTTGTTTCGCGAAGCAAATTCTTTTGAAGAAGTAATTCCGGGAAGATTATCCATTAGGTGATAAAATGTGAACGGGGACATCATTTGGATGGTGTCCCCGTTCTGTATATAATAATATAAAGTGTTGGTTTCTTGTTGTTGGGTTAGGTAGTTTCTGGAAATAAAAAAAGGAACATTTTCTGTTCCTTTCCTTTGAGCCTCTTGTCGGATTCGAACCAACGACCCCGAGATTACAAATCACGTGCTCTGGCCAACTGAGCTAAAGAGGCAGGTGGGCAAGCTGGCTACATCGCACTGCTACAACCAACTTTCCTTGCTGCGGTCAAGCCCTGGGGACTTAGAAGGGAGCTAGTCGTGTAGGACTTACCCACCGCGAAATTAGATAAAAATTTCTTATTCCAAACTTTTTGCGGAATAATTTTCTCTAAATTTTTCGGTAAGCCTAAAAAAAAGCCTATTTTTGCATAGTTAATATGCGGAAATGGATAGTAATCAGAACATCATCAACTATGCGATGCGTGGTGGCCTTGTCTTAGGACTCTCCATCATTGCTTGTTTGGCGGCCTCTTCTCTTCTTCCGATTTTTTCCGTGGTAGCCCTTTTGGCGATGTTGGTGCTCTATTGGCGTACCATATCAGGCTTTGTGAAGGTCTATACGGAGACGGCATTGGAGGGGAAGTATCGGTTCTCCCATTCCTTTATGATGGGATCTTATATCTCATTCTTCGCCTCTATGTTGGTGGCGGTGGCTGTTTATCTCTATTTGAGATTTTTGATGAGCGCGCAGGATTACATCGCTATGATCAACACGGCGACCGACGCTTTGTTGTCTTTGGCGAAAACAGAAGAGGAAAAGGAGCTGTTTGAATCGCTGAGGCATACGACACCTACGGATATGACCTTTTCGTCGATGTGGAATGTCTTTCTAACCGGTACATTCTTCTCTCTCTTGGTTTCTCTCTATTATAAATTTAAAAACAAATAATCTTCAACAATATGGATATCTCTGTTGTAGTTCCTTTGTACAACGAGGAAGAGTCTCTTCCCGAACTTTATGCGTGGATCAAACGTGTGATGGAGGCTAATAACTTCTCATACGAAGTTCTCTTTGTGAATGATGGTAGTACCGATACCTCTTGGCAGGTCATTGAGAATTTGGCGAAGGATGATGAGGCGGTGAAGGGAATCTGTTTCCGCCGTAATTATGGCAAATCCGCCGCGCTTTATTGTGGTTTCGATCGTGCCCAAGGCGATGTTGTCATCACGATGGATGCTGATTTGCAGGATAGCCCTGATGAGATACCTGAATTATACCGTATGATCAAAGAGGATGGTTATGATTTGGTTTCAGGTTGGAAAAAGAAGAGATACGACTCCAAGTTGGCGAAGAATTTGCCTTCCAAACTCTTTAATGCGACCACTCGTTTGATTTCCGGCATCAAGTTGCACGATTTCAACTGTGGATTGAAAGCATACCGCAAAAACGTGGTGAAGAGTGTGGAGGTCTATGGCGAGATGCACCGTTACATCCCATATTTGGCGAAAAACGCAGGCTTTAAAAAGATTGGTGAGAAGGTGGTGAAGCACCAAGCCCGTCTTTATGGCACCACCAAGTTTGGGTTAAACCGTTTCGTGAATGGTTATTTGGATTTGTTGTCTCTCTGGTTCCTCTCCACGTTCGGTAAGAAGCCTATGCACTTCTTCGGTGTGGTGGGGTCATTGATGTTCTTGATCGGTTTCGTGGCATGTGTTGTTGTCGGTGGTATCAAGTTGTCCCACATCATTGAGGGCACCAGCGCTCCATTGGTGACTTCCAGTCCATACTTCTATATGGCGTTGACCTCGATGATTATTGGTTGCCAACTCTTCTTGGCGGGATTCTTAGGTGAGATGATCGCTAGAAGTTCATCGGAGCGAAATGATTATAAATTAGAAAGCACTATTCATTTAGATTGATTATACTATGTTGGAATTTTTTCTTGAAATAGCGAAAATCACCATTCCAGGACTTTTGGTTTTGTTCGCGACTTATCGTGTACTTCGTGATTTGCTTCGCAACGCGGAACGCACCCGTTATTATGAGGCCAAGAAGGAGAGTGCAAAAACTTTGAATCCTGTGCGTCTGACCGCATACGAACGTATCGCTCTCTTGTTGGAGAGGATGAAGCCGGAGTCATTGTTGATCCGTGTCCAGACACCTGGTATGAATGTATATAATCTTCATGTCGCTTTGTTGGCGACGCTTCGTGAGGAGTTTGAACACAATGTGACGCAACAGATCTATGTGAGTACCGAGGTGTGGCTTTTGACCAAGAACGCCAAGGAGAGTTTGGTGCAGTTGATCAACTCTTCGGCGCAGGATATGCCGGATGAACTCCCTGCTTTGGAGTTGTCCAAGGTGATTATCGATCGTTATGCGGCAGTGGAGAATACGCCGATTGATATGGCTTTGGCTGCTTTGAAGGAAGAGGTGAAGTCGTTCAGATAGTCGCATAAGGTAATTGAATTAGATATCGTATGGATTTTGTCAGTTTATCTTCCCAGAGATATTCGGTGCGAGCTTACCAATCTCGCCCCGTTCCGCAAGAGATGTTGGACGCGTTGCTTGAAGCGGCTCGTTTAGCACCTTCCGCCGTGAATAAGCAACCTTGGAAGTTCGTGGTGGTTCGTGGTGAGGCGGCCCGTAGCGCTTTGTGCGAATGTTATGACCGTGATTGGTTTAAGAGCGCGCCCCTCTATATTGTGGTCTGCGGTGACCATGCACGCTCTTGGAAACGTCCTGCTGACGGGAAGGATCATTGCGATATCGACGTTGCGATCGCGACGGAACACTTGGCTTTGGCTGCCGCCTCTATGGGATTGGGCAGCTGTTGGGTATGCAACTTCTCCGTGGAACCTTGCAAGAAGATGTTGGGCTTGTCGGAAGAGTGGGAACCTATTGTCATCTTGCCGATTGGTTTTCCGGAGGTTGACCAAACCCCAGTGAAGAGTCGCAAAGATATGTCTGAAATCGTCTCATATTTATGATACAAGCTTTAAGGAAAATATTTAAAGTCGGTTGTTGGGGTGCTTTGATTGTGGTGTCGTTGCTCTCTTGTAGAAACGATCACTGCGACGATCTGATGTATGCCCCTACGAATCTTCTTTTCTATTCGGAGATGGACACCTCTGTCGCTGTGAAACCATACGCTATGTATATCAAAGGCGTAGGCGTGGATACGGTGATTGATGTGGATGGTGAATCGATGGTGGAGATCTCCTTGGATAATTCCCGAGAGAGTTGCCGTTTCGCGTTTGCGGTCATTAGCGAACACTCAGTATCGGACACTTTGTACCTTGCGGAAGGTTCCTATCGTTTGGTCGGTCCTGATTTGGCTCGAACCTATTCCTCCCTTGAAAAAATTGATGATGCGTATATTTTCGAGGATGATTTTAATACCATCCGTGTCTTTGACAGGGAGTTAGAGGAGGGTGTCTATTTGATGGGGCGTCCCGACGTGGATACCCTTGTGTTGTCCTATACCAATTTGGTGGAGTTTGTCTCCGCGGAGTGTGGGTGTTTGACGACGCACCGTCTCAAAGATGTGAAATTCCTTCACAATGGCATTGGCTCTGTGTCTGTTGTGGACTCTATCGTAACGAATTTAAGTGATGCGAAGAACATTAAGATATATTTGGAGAATTATTAATTGCTCGCTGCTGTTGACGCTTTGCTTGCCCGCTATGGCAGGGGATCGTAGCAACCGAAAACCCAGTGAGCGACCTCAAGCTGTCTTTTACGGCTTCTATGTCGATATAGATGCCTTGGATCCTATTATCCATATCTTCAATAAGGATCGTATGGGTATTGACGCCTCTTTGCAAGTGGATCTCTTCCATCGCTTGTACCCATCCTTCACGGTGGGCTACCAGACGTATGACGCAAGCGGCAAATATGATTATCCGATACCTGCCGATGATATCCATTACGAGGTGAAGGGTATGTATTACAAGGTGGGCGTAGCCGCGAATGTGTGGCGTAAGAATTATTTCAGAAAGTTGAACCCCATCGCTTATGTCGGCGTTGATTTCGCATGGGCTCCTCGGTTCAAGTCTGAATTAAGCGGTTATCCTGTGGATAATGATTATTGGAATGTCTCTTCCGGTCAAACTACCTTCTCGCTTACCTATGAGAAGAACAAGGCCCGTTGGATGGATATTTTGATTGGTTTGAAGGCACCTATCGCAGGAAAATTCTGTTTGGGTGGCGAGGTGATGTTCAAACCTTTTTTGAGCGTGGATAAGGTGGAGGGCGATGGCTTTTCCGTTCAACACTCTTATGCGCCGGGCTATGGCAGCAAAAGGAATGGTAAGTGGGCGTTCCGTTATACGCTCAGCTACTATTTCTCTTTCTTCAAAGGAGGCTCTGATTCTGAAGAAACCTACTGATTTTAATTCTCTCTAATCAATGTGAAGTGTCCGCTGAATTGCCTGTCGATTTCAGGGATGTTGATGAGGTACCAATAGTCTGTGGATGGTAGCGCGTGGCCATTGTAGGTGCCGTCCCATCCTTCGGTGTCACTCTTCATCTGTATCAACATCTTTCCGAAACGATCGTATATTTTTACCGTAGCGTTAGGGAAGCGATTTAGGTTATCTACGACCCAATTACTTTGTGACGGAATGAAGTATTCTGGAATGACGATGTCATAAAGTGGCGTCTCCAAGGTGTATTGTGTCGTACAACCGCTCGCATTGGAGATGGTGATATCGTACTTTCTGCCGTAAGCGATATTCTCCAATCGGTTTGAACTGGTTGGTCCTGCCCCGTAATCGTATACCAGCGGTTGTATCTCTGATTCCACTTCCAATTCGTATGTGCCGATAGTCACCTCCTCGCAAGATAGGACGATAGGCGGCGTGGTGACTGTAACGAATGCACCGATCTCATTCACGCATTGTCCGTTTTGGGCTACGATTTTGTATTCCGTGGTGAATAGAGGCGACAATGTGACGCTTTGCTGTTCGGAGATAGGATTGGCGAAGTTGTCATCAGAAGAGAACCACATAAGTTCCGCACCATTTTCCACGCCTTGAACACTCATTCGTGTGGATTCTCCCAAGCAGATGATTTTATCCTCAACGCTCAGGTGGGATGGCTGGAATACATGTATGGTGGTGTTAGCTGGAGTCGCCACGCAGCCAGCTTCCGATTTTGCGGAGGCTCTGTACTGCGTTGTTTCTGTCGGCATGATGGTGATTTCTGCTGTTCCGTTTTCTACCATTGTGTAAGATCCATTCACCATCTTCTCCCAAGTGATTCTTTCTGGAATAGGGTAGTTGGTGAAGAGTGTGATGGCACTTCCCGCGCAGATGGAATCTTCCGATTGTCTGATTGTCATTTTTTCGGATCCCTCGACGATCAATAAAGTGATTGCTTTGTTGGAGCCACATTCCCCGGCGCTGCATTCGATGGTATATTCGGTTGAAAGCGTAGGTTTTACCTTGAATGAACTACTCTCGTAGTTTGTCTTTACCCGTTCGTCGTCATTCGCGTCTCGCTTGTACCAGGTGATGCTATTGGGCGTGCCTGTGATGGTTGCCTTCACTTCGAATTCGTCGCCCTCACAGATGGTGTTCTCTTCCGCTAGTTCAATGGAGATGGGTTGTTCCACCGTCAGCATAATCTCATTGGAAGCACTTCCTTCGCAGACGCCGCTCTCTTTTGAGATGGCCTTGATGGCGGCATCCTTCTCTGCGGTAATCTCTATCTCCACACCCTCAGTGAACTCTCGGGTACCATCCTCCGAGGTGATTTGCCATGCGAAATCGATTGGATGGTTGAGTGTGAGTTGGAACGAAACTTCTTCCCCCGCGCATACCTTAGTGGCGGAACTGGAGAGGGCCAACGTCGGTTTCTTTTCCACCTCGACTGTGTATTCCTCGGTTTGGGAAGGACACTTCTTCCCTAATAGCGTCATCGTGTAGGTGGTTGTCTCTTCAGGATTGACGGTTATGTTTTTCTCGGACGAGGAGAGTTCGTTATTCATTTCTCTCCATACGATTTGATTGTATTCCCCTATTTCCGCTTCGAATTGCAATTCAGCGGAACCTCCTTCGCAAATTTTGAATTGATGCTCCTCCACGGTGATGGACACGGGCTCTTCCACCTCGACCTCGACGATGTTGGAATGTCCTTTCGCGCACTCTCCGTCTGATTCGTGCTCTAATCTGAAATAGAGCCTATTCTCTTTCCCTGCGGTGTATGTCATTTCATCTGCGAGTACTTCAGAGAAGGTGGTGAATTGGTTACCATTGGTGGAGACTTGCCAATTGACTTTAGGCGTTGTTCCTAATTCTGTGGTTAGACGTATGTCGGAACCTTCGCAGACCATATCGTCAGTAGAGAAGAGGGTTAGAGTGGATGGATTGTCCACTTTTACATCTATGTTATGCCTAAATGGTGGACAGATCTCTGAAGTCGCTTCGAATAGGTAGGTGCAACTTGTTACGGGTTGGTCTGTATAACTTAATTGGTCACTGATTGCGGTACCCTCTCTGCTCCATTGGAAGGATGTGGCCTCTCCGCTTGTTTGTGTGGCGGATAGTAGGATGTCTGTTCCTTCGCAGATGGAGGTGGGCAATTCCTCAAATTCAAAGTCCAGTGCCTTTGCTACCTTGACAAAGACCTCGTTGGAAGTCACCTCCCCGCAGATGCCGTCGTCAGGAACGGTGATGTGGTAGGAACCGCTGGATTGCGGTTGGAAGGTGACCGACTCCGTAGCTTGGTCCGCTATGATTTGGCTTGGACTGTTGGATTGCTCTGGCACGAAATACCATTGCAGTTGCGTCGCGTTCTCCGTGGTGGCGTTCAATTGGATTTCTCCTCCTTCACAGATCTCCTCTTGGTTGACATGAAGTGCTAGCGTTGGCGTCTTCACCACCTTGATGGTAAAATCGTATGAAACGGCGGGACAATAAGTTCCTGTGACGATGTGCGTCAGGGTCGTGTTCTCGGTGAAGGTGTAGTCCAATGAGAACTCCTCTCCGATGGTCTCTCCGTTTTGTACCCAAGCGGAGGTGTGGCTTCCGTAAAAGGCTTTCCCGTCGTCGGCTGTTTGGGCGATGAATAGGAATCCATCCGTGGAATCTTTGCATCCTGTTACCTCCTTCACGGTCCAAACGGGTTGGTAAAGAGGTTCGACAGCGACGTTGAAGGTCACCTCATCGGCGTAGCAGACGCCGTCATTCGCGGATAGGGTGATGGTTTGATCTTTGCTGACATGTGAGATCAACGCCTCTCCGATGGTACTATTGGTGTTGTTCCAAATATAGACGGTAGGTGTGGAGCTCCCCTCCGTTACCATCGCCTTTAGGGTGAGATCACTGCCTTCGCACACGGTGGTGTCGTTGCTGATCAGCGTGATTTTCGGATGCACATTCAAATGGTAAAAAATCGAGTCGGAGGTGCAGGTGTCGTTGTAGGCGATAAAGAGATAGTCGGTGACCTCTTCCTTGAAGGTCTCTATTGTCAACGTTGAATCTGTCGCTGCTTCGATGGCTACCCATTCTCTCTCTTCCGCAGCTTTAGAGAACCATTGCATTTTATCGACATTCTCGTCGTCGGTTTGGATGACTTTTACCGTGATAGGCATTGTCCTGTCTCCGCAGATGGTTTGCGAATCGTCTCCGCTCAATTTGAATTGAGGTGCCTTGCAAGGCTCTGTTTTGCACTCGATACCTAAACGGTTGGAGTATCCGAATAGTAGACAAGGATCGTTTGGCAATCCGTTGCGGGCCGCTTGCTCCGCCGCCTCCTCTGTCTCCGCGAATACGATGCGGTACTCCGTCAAATCACCTTTGCTGTTTTGGTGGATGAGGCTTCTGTCTGTTCCCGCGAATGACCAGGTCTTGCCATGGTCTGTGCTCTTTTGCCATGCGAAGCCGTAGTTAGGGTAACTCTTCTTCCACTCCGAATCATCCAGAATGGAGAGGGTGTTGGTCGCGTTGTCGCAATCCTCGCCACCCAAATAGGCTACGCCCGGATGTTTATCGATTTGTATGGAGCCAGTCGGAGCCTCCTCGCCACAGATGTATAGGGAGAAGTTGTCAAAAGCGATCGAGACATCCTTGTTCTGCTTGGTCCTGTTGAGAATCTGCAAGTGAATGTTTTGCTTGTAGTTTTGCGGTAGGGTGAAGGGCACGGAACATTGTACCCAGCTGCGGGAGTTGCTGTGGCTCAGTTCCAGCGTGGCTTCTCCGAGCAGATCCCCCTTCTCGGTGACCACTCTTGCCAAGAGGGTCTCTCCGGCCCATTCGTTACGGTCGAAAGCGAAGAAGGAGAAACTCATGCTTTTGCAGGGGCAAAGGTTTCCTGAAAGTGTTTTGTCATAGATGAGGTCGGCGTCGTCATCTCCTGTGGATTTGTCCAATTTGGTGTAGAGCATCGCGCCGCCTGCTCTCTTTGAGGCGTCTTGGAGCTCCTTCTCTTGCTCCCAACTGTTTTTGATGTTCAATGCGCTCTCTGGGTGTGAGATGATGGCGTATTGGCCATTCTTCAACCCTTCCGTTCCCTCCTTTAATGTTAATTTCACCGCTTCGTCACCTCTGCTGCTCTCTTCGCTCAACACGCCGAAGTCGTCGCTCCATAGGGTGCGTAAACCCTCTTTATAGGTGCAATCCGGCGTAGGGGAAACACCCGCCAAAGTGTTGGAAATGGAGTAGTAGCTGCAGCCATCTTTCGGTCCGCCATGCTCCGCGATGTAAAGGGCTTGCTCTTTGGCTTCCGATTCCGAGGCGGAACCAGTGATGATTACACGGTAAACCTCTGTCTCTTCCGCGGATACTTCAAATTCAGCTGAAAGTTGGTTGATGCCGCTGACATTCAATTCGTTGCTCCAGGTCAGGCCATCATCCTTGGATCTTTGCCATAGGAAATAGACTTGTTCGTATACTTTTTGCCAACTAGCCAATACGGATTCAGGCACGTTGAAGGAGGCATTGAAGATGCAACTTCCCGCAATCGCTTTGTTTTCTGAGGAGATGGTGTTGGAGGAGATGGTGGGATCGATGATCTCCACATCGTCGTTGCGGTAAAGAGAGATGTCGTCAATGACGAAATCGTTGTAGCCGCTTCCCCAGTTGGTGACTTGTAATTGCAATCTGTCGCCATTGTTGACCATAAATGGTTCTGTAGCGTATTCTGTCCATTCCCTTTGGACGTTCACATCGCCTTTACCGCCATTGTTCTCGCCCCATCCGTCGAATTGCCAGAAAGGAATCTCCCCTGTCTTGATGGATTTTATGATGTCGCCTGTCTTGACATTCACCACCTTCAATTCCAAATTGGCGTTTCCTCCCTCTTCGTTGTAGGTGGTGACGCTTGACGTATAGATGACAAATTTATATTCTCGGCTGTCGCAAAGGTCGAATTCTATCTCTTGTTGGTAGATGGGCAATCCAGTTCCCACCTCTGAGTTAACGATCATCATGGCACCGTTTTTATTGCCTGTGTGATCTTTGCCGGCGACGAAGTGGCCTCCGTCGTCCAGACCGCATGACGCGAATCTTTTGTAGGCCCAACGTGTGTTGTTGGCGATACCATATTGTCCGTCGTCGATGTAGCCGCAATCTCCGACGAATTCTCCTTGCTCGTGGTAGTCGATCACACCCATGTTGTTGTAATGCGCCTTAGATTCATAGGCTGCAAATGAGTGTCTAGGTACCGTCATGCTCGTATTGGGGAAGTCTTTGATCACCGTGTCTTCCGCAACGCCAAAGTCCTCTCTCCAAACCAAGTTCCAGTTTTGTGCTTGTAGATTAATACAACATAGCAAAACCCATAATATAGACCATATTCGATGTCCCATAATAGTGCCGGCTTAAGCGATAATGCCTATCGCAATGTACATGTGATAATCGTGTCTGCTTTTTCAATAATATGTTGCTAAGTAACAAAAAAATGTGATATAAACAAAGTACTTTTCGCTATATTTGTGGTGATTTTGAAGTTAGGATAACAAAGGATTATGGCGGAGAAACGGATTATCATGACAGTGACCAATAATTTGGAGTCAGACCAGCGGGTGCACCGTGAGGCCTCTTACTTCCATGAAAATGGTTGGCAGGTGACGGTGGTAGGTTCTCAAAACCAACCTTGCCATGATTATCGACAATCCTATGCCACCAAACGTTTGCCCCTATTCTTTAAGAAAGGAGCCCTCTTCTACGCCGAAATCAATTTGAGACTTTTTATTTATCTCTTGTTTCATCCTTCCGACCGAATCTGGTCTAACGACACTGATACGATATTGGCTGGTTTCTTGGCCAGCAAGTTAAAACGGAAACGTTTTACGGTAGATCTCCATGAGTTGTTTCCGGAGGTTCCGGAGGTGGCGCAGCGTCCCTTTGTCAAGGGTTGCTGGACGAAATTGGAGGATTGGATACTTCCACGCGTCAAGGAGTGCTATACTGTTTGTCAATCCATTGCCGATTATTACCACAATCGTTATGGAATTGGGGTGAAAGTTTTGCGGAATATGCCTTTGAAACGGGCCTATACCGGTCGGTCGGGCAAGTTTGATTTCGGGGGAAAACGTGTGATCCTTTACCAGGGAGCTGTCAATGAAGGACGTGGCATTGAGTGGATCATGGATGCGATGCGCTTTGTGGAGAATGCGGTTTTTGTTGTGATCGGTAAGGGTGATCTGTACGATACGCTTCGAGAAAAATGCGAGAAGGACAATTTGGGTGAGAAGGTGAAATTCTTGGGACATATTCCTTTCGCAGAGTTGTCCGCCTATACCATTGATGCCGATTTGGGTGTGTGCCTTTTGAAGGAGAAGGGGTTGAGTTACTATTATGCGTTGCCCAACCGTGTCTTCGATTTTATGCAGGCGCATGTGCCGTTGTTGGCAACCGACTTCCCTGAAATAGCCCGCGTTTTGAATGTGGCGGGAACGGGTAGAGTAATCCATGAGTATGAGCCTGAAAAATTGGCCGCAGTAATAAACGAAATGCTCGGAACTCCAATCGATCATGATCTATTCGAAAGAGCGTCCGAGCAATATCATTGGGAGGTGGAGCGTCAGGTGATAGACCTGAGCGAGTAACCTCGAATCCGAGTTATTTTTTTGTTTCCCCCGTAATGGTAAGAACAGGTTTCTTCCCTTGCGCGTTGGAGTAGACCTTGATGGTTTTATGGAAGGCACCGCTTACCTTGCTGGTGTAGTATACATGGACCGATCCAGTGTCACCTGGTTGTACGGGTTGGCGAGTCCATGAGGGCTTTACACAACCACAAGATGGGATGGCGTCTGTGACGACCAAGGGAGCTCCTCCTGTGTTTTTGAAGACAAAGACATGTTCGGATGTCTCTCCCAATACATTTGCCATCTCGTATGAGTTCTCCTTGAATTCTATTTTCGCTTTCTCTGCGGCGTTCACCATCCCCAATGGTAGAATAGCCAATAAACCAATGATGATTTTTTTCATGTGATATTGTGTTTGGTATTATTCGAAATAATACTCTAAAATAAACAAAATACCTGATATGATGAAAAGGATCGCCAAAAATCTGCGGAACCAGACTTCGTATTGTTGTATTTTTTGTAGAATCTTCTTGTGGGATTCGAAACCATAGGCGAAGAGCGCGGCAAGCGCGATCAGAGGGATCGTGAAACCGATGGCGAAAAAGAGAGGCACCCAGTAACCATTCGCGATGGTCAAAGAGGAGGGGATGGCCACTCCAAAATAGATGGCCGCGCTGTATGGACAGAAAGCGAAGGCCAATATGATACCCATCACGAAGGATTTAGTGATGGTGATGTCACCCACCCATTTATTGAACAGTCCCACGCATTTCTCTTCCAATCCGTGGATGTGGATAATGTCAAGCATCAATACGCCTATCAGAATGAATAATGGACCGATGATCATACCGAAGAAATGTTGGAATTGTTCTCCGAAATGCAGTCCCTGCGCAAAGAAATAGAAAAGAAGTCCCAATCCCGCATAGGAGGTCGCTCGTCCTAATGTGTAAGCGATCCCTTGGTAGAAGGATTTGTGTCCTCCCGCTCCGTGGTTAGACATTGCGGTGAATGCTGTGATGTTGGTGGCCATTGTACATGGACAGATCGCTACGATCAATCCCAAAATGATGGAGGTTGATAAGTAGTGTTCCCAGTTGGGTATGTAGGATATGAATTCTTCCATGCTAACTATTCTCCCAATTTTTTTCTGATGATTTCGCCCAGTGTTAGACGGTCTATATCTAGTTTGACAATCTTTCCCTCTGGGTCAATTAATACACCGCACGGAATTTTGTTGATGCGGTAGTGTTTTGTGATCGGACTGGCCCAATAAAGTAGGTCGCAAGCTTGTCTCCAAGGCAGTTCGGGCGCTTTGCAGGCGAATTCGTGCCATTGCTCTTCGTCTGTATCCAATGATATGGAGAGAATCTCCAATCCCTTCGAGTGGTACTGCTCATAGATCTCCTTCATCGCGTCGTTCCGCTCTTCCGTCTCTTTGCACCATGACGCGCCGAAATCCAAGTATAGGTATTTCCCTTTGTAATCATCCAAGGTAATGAGATCACCCTCCGTGGTATGGGTGGAGAAGGCTGGCGCGGGAGCCCCCTCTCTTAACTTTTGGGTGAGGGCTAGTTCATCCTGAAGATGGCTCACATATTGCGACGCTTGGATGGAAGGGTCGAATAGTGATATGATGTTCTCCAATTTGGAGATGCTGAATGTCTCTGTTAGTGAGCAGACAAAGTAGGCCGCTCCCACGGATGTTGGATTGCTGGTCACGAAGTTACGCGTGATGAGCAAGAGGGAGTCGGGAAGTAGTTCATAGTGTGTTTTGAGTTTTTTTAGCATCGCCTTGTCGCCTCGTTTCGATGCGTTGGCTATCTTGACCAAAACGGAATTCCTTTTGTTGTTAATCTCTTTGTATTTCTCCGTGAGCAGATCCAAGTCGGATTGCGCATTAGAACCTGTGATGGCAATGTCTTCCGGATATAGGATCGAACCGGAGATGTGTATTTCGCTGTTCTCGACAAAAACGTTGAAAGGACGGCAAGTTCCGATTTTGATGAAGCACATGGTGGGGTATTCCACATGGCCGCGAAACCTGAATGAGCCTCCTCGGATGGTAGTGCTGTCGGTCACTTCCAACTGCCCGATAGGGTTCAATTGAAGCAGGTATGCCTCGTGAGCGTTCACGCATCTCAAATTGCCTTGTATGACATACTTTTCGCTCTTCCCGCAAGAGAGGAGTGTTAAGATAAGCAATATGGATGAAATGATTTTTTTCACGATGGGCCCCTTGAAAAGAAGTTGTTGTTTAGTTTATCCGAAAAAAAGCGATAGGGGAGGATTCTCAGCCCTATCGCTTTTGCTTTTTGTCGCTTAAAAGAAGCGATTATTTGATCTCACCGATCAAGTTTACCACATAGTTGCTGCGGTTAGGATCGTTGGTAATCAAAGTCAAACGTTGAGTGAACTTGCCAGCTTGAAGGTTAGCTGCATTCACTTTCACTACGATTGAACCCTCTTTGTCTGCCTTGATAGGCTTGTTAGGAATGCTAATGGTGAATCCCTTGGCGTCGCAGTTGCCGGCACGAAGGATCAAGTTGTTCTTTCCGCTGTTCTTAACGTTGAACTTGAAAGTCTTGCTAGAACCTGATTGAATCTCTCCCAAAGAAACAGTGTTTCCTACTGTCATGACAGGAGCGTCTGCTTTCTCTGCAGGAGTCATCTTAGAGAAATCTTCCGCTACGTTTCCGTAGAGAGTCACGTCGAAAGTGGCAGGCTTGCCATTAGACTTTACAGTAAGGGCCTTTTTGAATGATCCCCAAACCTCTGAGTCCTTGGTAGTCGCGGACAAACGGATGTTGCTGCGCTCACCTGGCTTCAATGTCTCGTTGTCGCACTTGATGGTGATGAACTTTGGAACGTTGTCGAAAGAGACTTTGATGTCCTCTTTACCGTTGTTGATGATCTCGATGTTTTCCTCTTTTGAGTTGTTAGGATACATAACGGTGTTGAAGTAAACATTCTTTTTCATCAAACGAAGACCGTTAACCTCGAATGGATACTTGTCCTCAACCTTTTGAGCCTTAGGGATAACCTCACCCTTGATGGTCAATCTCTTTTCACCTGCGTTTGAAGTGACAGTGATGGTCTTTGTGAAAGAGCCTGGACGGCCAGATGCGTTGTAAGTAGCCTTTACGATACCAGTCTCTCCTGGTCTTACTGGCTCTTTGGTCCAGTCTGGTGTGGTACAACCGCAAGAAGCCTTTACCTTTTGAAGCACCAAGTCAGCTTTACCAGTGTTCTTGAATTCAAATGTGCAAGTGACTTTTCCATTCTCCTCTGGGAATGTTCCGAAGTCGTGGGTGATGTTCTCGAAATAGATTTCTGGAGCATCCTCCGCAAACGCTGCCGTAAAACCTACGAACAACGCGATCATAGAAAACAATAATTTTTTCATTTCGTTCTATTTTAATTTAACATTTTCCTTTGTTTGTTATCCTTTCGGAAACTAATGCGAATGCAAAATTATAAAATTTGGGTAATTTAGATACCCTTCTGTCGATTTATTCCTTAAAGTTTCTAAAAAAGAGATGCTTTCTGACCGATGTTTTCTCGCCGTTGGATAGTAAATCGGTTGGGATTTGGTAATTTTGTAGCGTGTAAAAGTATTTATAGATGAAGAGAATCATTTTTTTTCTGGTCTGCGGAACCCTTTCATGGATGATGTCAGCCCAATCTTTAGATAAGTGGGTGGTGAGTTCTCCCGTTGATTTTGAGACCACGTTGAGCGGTAGTTTCGCGGAGATGCGTCGCAACCATTTCCATGGCGGCATGGATTTTAGAACGAATGGTGAAGAGAATAAACCTATTTATGCGGTGGCGGATGGTTACGTTTCACACATCTCCATCCATCGTGCCAGTTATGGAAAGTGTGTCTTGATCAATCATGCCAATGGTTATACCACCCTCTATGCGCACTTGAATGGTTTCGTGCCTCGCTTGGACTCCATTGTGAAAGCAAAGCAATATGGCGATCAAAAATATGAGGTGGAGATTGATTTGGCTCCTGGTGAGTATGTGGTGAAGAAGGGAGAACTTTTTGCGGTCTCTGGTAATACGGGTTCCTCTGGTGGTCCACATCTTCACTTTGAGGTACGTCGTACCGAAGAACAGGCATTGCAGAATCCATTTATTCTCAATAAATATTTTGGCATCAAGGACGATCGATCGCCTCGCATTGATGGTGTGAAGATTTATGGTTTGGATGGAGAGGGTCGTGTCAACGATGCGGAGGAGCAAAAATTCGTTGTGATTCTCAACAAGGCACGTCAACGTGTCTTGAAGGGCGGACAAAATATTAACGCATGGGGAAAAATCGGTTTTGCCGTGAAGGCGGTCGACCACATGACCAACACCTCTTTCCGCTACACGCCAAGACGTTTGAAACTCTATGTGGACGATGTGATGATTTCGGATGTCCATATCACTGATATCAAATTCTCCGAAACACGCGCGTTGAACGGATTTATCGATTACAAGCAGCAACTCTCCACTGGCGAGTTTTTCATGAAATCTTATAAGGAGAAGAATTTGCCGTTGAATATTCATGGCGGGTTGGCGGGAACTTTTGTGATTGACAAGGAGCGTGACTACAAGGTGAAATATGTGGTGACGGATGACTTCAACAATTCAGATGAGTTGTCCTTCGTCATTCATGGCAAGAAGATGTCGTGGGACAAGACGCGACTTCCCGCTGATAGTCTGATTCAATGCGGTGAGGCGAAGTTTATTGTGAAGGAGAACTTCGCGATGCAGTTGCCCAATGATGCCCTTTACACCGATGTTCCAGAAAATTACCAGGAGATTCCCACAGATAAGGTGGGACTCTATTCCAATATTCACCAAATAGGTCTTTGGTCGGCTCCTATTCATCGCTATTGCGATATCTCTCTTCGTTTGACCAAGGATACTTTGGAGGATAAATCCAAATATTACATCGCGAAGGTGAATGACAATGGTACTGTGATGGGGGCGGTTTTAGGACATTACACCAATGGCTACTTGGTGGGTAGCACCAATAGTTTCGGAAAATTCGCCGTGGCGATCGATGAGACGGCGCCCGTTATCTTGCCCGTACACACGAAGAATCTGCAGACGCTTCCTATCTTGCGTTTGAAAATCAATGATAACCAATCTGGAATTGCGACGTACGATGGTTATATCGATGGCAAATGGGTGATGTTTGAGTTTGATTATAAGACTCGCATCATCTCCTTCTGGATGGATAAGAAATTGGTGGAGAAGAATAAAAATCACACGTTACGCGTTGTCGTCAAGGATAATTGCGGCAATGTGGCGGAATATAACACTCAAATTTATTGGTAATTATGAAGATGGTTTTTAAAAGTGTTTGGGTTTCCCTTTCGTTTCTATTTTTAGGGACGAACCTATGGGCAGGTACCAATGTGATGGTGGGTAAGTCAGCCTCCAAGGATGGGTCTACTTTCTGTACCTATTCCGCCGATTCCTACTATCTCTATGGAGAACTATCCTTTTATCCCGCCACTTCCAATGCGAAGTATATGCAGACAGATATCTATGGTTGGGATACCCATAAGTACCAAGGAAAAATCGATGAAGTCTCTGAAACCTATGCGGTGTTGGGTAATATCAATGAGCACCAAGTCTGTATCACAGAGTCCACTTTCGGTGGCCGCAAAGAGTTGCAGGACACCACTGGTATTTTGGACTACGGTAACTTGATTTACATTACATTGCAACGTTCCAAGACGGCCCAAGAGGCGATTCAGGTGATGAGTGATCTGGCCAACCATTATGGCTATTGCAGCACGGGAGAGACCTTCTCCATCGCCGATCCGAACGAAATATGGATCATGGAGATGATCGGTAAGGGACCTGATATCAAGGGAGCCGTCTGGGTGGCTTTGCGTGTGCCGGACGACTGCATCTGTGCCCATACCAACCACTCCCGTATCACCACCTTCCCTTTGAACGACCGTGAGAACTGCCGATACTCCAGGGATGTGATCTCCTTCGCCAAGGAGATGGGATACTTTAACGGAAAGAACAAGGATTTCAATTTCTCGGAGGCTTACGATCCGATGTCATTCAGCGCGAGACGTTTCTGCGACGCCAGGGTGTGGAGCATCTACCGTAAGGTGAATCCTGAGATGGAGAAGTATATATCCTATGTTTTAGGTAAGAGTAACGAGCAGATGCCTTTGTGGGTGAAACCGACAAATAAGGTGTCCTTGCTGGAGTTGAAGAACTTGATGCGTGACCACTTTGAGAATTCTCCGTTGGCTTTGACGGAGGATGTCGGCGCGGAGCCTTTCGGCGCGGAGTTCCGTTTCGAGCCTCGTTTCTGGGAGTTGAATGGCAATACCTACTTCAATGAGTCGCCTATCGCGAGTCCGAAGAACGCCTTCTCTTTCGTGGCGCAGATGCGTAGCTGGTTGCCGAATAAAATTGGCGGTGTGTTGTGGTTTGGCGTGGATGACGCCACCTTCACCGTCTATGTGCCGATCTACTGTGGTACGACTCAGGTGCCTACTTGTTTCAGAACCGGTAATGGAAGCTTGTTGGAGTTCTCTTGGGACTCCGCTTATTGGGTATTCAATTGGGTCTCCAATATGGCTTATGGCAAGTATAAGTATATGGCGCCTGATATCCGTCGCGTCCAGGCGGAGTTCGAACAGAAGTTGGAGGATAACCTCGATGTAGTGGAGGAGGCTGCCCAATCGCTCTACAAAAAATCACCAGACTACGCCAACCGTTTCTTGACGGAGTATTCTGAGAACCAAGCGAGCATCATGATGTCGCAGTGGAAATCTTTGGGCGAGTTCCTCATGGTGAAATATGCTGACGGTAACATCAAGCGCGAACGGAATGGTAAGTTCCTGGATAATGGATGGGGTGTTCCGGAGGATATCCAGACACCTGGTTATTCGAAGAGTTACTACCAACGCATCATTGATGAGACGGGTGATAAGTTTAAGGTGAATGATGATTTTTAGCTTCTTTGGTAGTGGTTTATTATAAATAGACGTTAGTTTGATAAGATTCATGCTGGAAGACATGGACATACAGGAAGGCAAGGAAGTGTAAAGATACTTACTTTACTACAAGGTCCATTATATCTTCTGTAGATGATTCATAGGCACCTCCAAGGTGCAAGCGAACAATCCTGAGAGGCGGACCACCACCTTCTTTTTGCTCTTCGCTTCGATTAACTCTCCCTCAATGCCGCACATCGCCCCTTTGGTGATCATCACCTTCGTGCCCTTCACATAGAGGAGATCCTCGTCCATGACAGGCGCGTCCTCCGAGATGTCGAGAAATTTCATGAAGTTGTCCATCTCACGGTTGGAGACGGTCATCATCGATCTCTTGCCATCCATCATATCGATGGCATAGCGGATTTGGACACCTCTCTCGTTGGGAAGCGAGAGGGCGCTCTCTTTGTCGGTATGGATGAATATTGTGCTTGGAATGAGCACAATCTCCACCTTTTTCTTGCGGTCGTGCCATTGACGCACCTCCACACTTGTCGGAAGATAGACCTCTACGCCCATCTCCTCCAACTGCTCTCTGATCTTCTTCTCTTGTCTGGATTTGGTCTTCGCCACAAACCAGTGTACGTCTTGATTGCTTTCCATTCCAACCTTTTGTTTCGTCGCGAAAATAGTGATTTTTGTTGGAAAAAATAGATAGTCGCTCTTTTTGATTGAACATCTTCCCCGCTTAATTGAATAAATTACCACTTCGCCAAGCCTCGCTGTACTTTTGTGGCATCTACGAATAACTGTATATTTCATTAGACAGATGCTATTATGAAAGAAACAAACACAATGAAAACAGTGGTGATGTTATTGGCGGGGATGTTTGCATCTCCGCTGATGGCTATCACGATCTCTCGGGTTTCGATCGAACAGCCTGAGGAAATTACCCGCTATCATATGTATGATGAGGGTAAAATCTATTTTTCCGGTAATTCAATGGTAATTGATACGGTGGGAAATGGAAAGGAGGTGCGGGTAGCACTCTCGAATATCGGTAAAATGACCTTCGAGACGGTGGAACTATCCGAGACTGGTGTGGAACATGTTGTGGCCTCGTCGCCACAAGTGTCGCTCTATCCTAACCCTGTAGTGGAGATGATGACGGTGACGTTGAGTGGGGATGGATCTTTCCCTTATCACATCTATTCTTTGGGAGGAGAATGTGTGATGAAGGGTGTGGCTACGAATGGATCAACCATTGATCTACGTTCGCTGCCGAATGGTACATATATTTTTGAATTGAATAACACGTATTTGAAAATCTGTAAGTTATGAAGAAATATATAACATTCACCTTGTTGGTGTTCACTGGTTTGGTCGTTTGGGCGCAGACCCGTATGAATTTCCACTTCTCGTCGGGTGACCAATCCTCCATCTATGTCGCGGATATCGACACGATTCGTTTCCAAAAGGGAAAGATTATTGTGGAGGGGGCGGATAAAAACTATGAGATCGCCCAAGTGGATAGCGCCACTTTTGATGTGGAGCCTGTTTTGAGCGGTGACACCGTATTCATTACCTACAAGGGTAGTGAGGTGGAGGTGCTCAATCCATTCGAATCTGTGACGGTAACCCGTGATGGCGCTGCGGTGAGGGTGGTCTCCGCAGCGGATGTGAAGGATATTGTCTATTATCTTTCAGGCTCTTCCGATGCTGGCTCATTTGAGATGACGCCAGACAGAGGTTATACGCTTTTGTTGGATAACTTGTCGTTGTCCAATACCCAGTCGCCTATGGTCTTGAATAGTGCGGCGGATGGCGAGTCTTATACTTGTTCGCTCCATTTGAAGGGTACATCCCAGTTGTCGGATGGATCCGGAAATAGCAGAAAGGGAGCCCTCTATACCAAGTCGAAGCTGAAGATCAATGAGGATGGTTCAGCAGGTATATTGAGCGTGACTGGAAACAATAAGCATGCGATCAATAGTTCGAAAAATATTGAACTCTATGCGGGTGCCCTGACCATTGACGGAGCAAAGGGAGATGGTATCAATGCGGATGCGCTGAAACTATATGGTGGAGAATTATCCATCTCGCAGACAGTGGGTGACGGCGTGGATTGCAGTGAGATGATTTTGGTGGAGAGTGGAAAGGTGTCGCTCTCCGTCAGCGCGGATGACGCGAAGGGGTTGAAGTGCGATAGCGTTGTGGAGATTTCGGGCGGAGAGGTCATCCTCCATGTTTCAGGAGCGGGCTCAAAGGCCATCAAGTCGGGTGTGAAGACCGTGGTTTCCGGTGGTTCGGTTGAGGCTGAATTGACCGCCACCACACCATTCACGAATGTGGATGACGCGACTGATATCTCCTACAATGGCGCCCTTGTCTCCAATGGCGATATCGAGGTAAGTGGCAACGCCTCCATCAAAGTCTCCGGTAACGGTATTGCCGCGAGAGCCATCTCTGCTGACAACAAGATTGTCTTGGCGGGCGGAAAGGTGGTGGCTGATTTGAGTGGTGCTTACAACATCGAGACGATCAATAAGGACACTACCTCCGTATTCGGTTTGAAGGCCGACTCCGCGATCGTTGTCCAGGCGGGTCTCCTGGATGTGAAAATCGGAGAGGAGGCGAAGATCGCCAAGTGTATGAAGGCGGATTTCATCTATGTCGATGGCGGTGATATCACGCTCCTTAATAAGGGCGGATTCTGGTACACCTCCACTACTGGCTCGTCCAGCAATAACAACAATCCTTGGGGCGGTGGATTCGGTGGTGGATTCGGCGGTGGTTTTGGCGGCAGCACCACTGAGGTGGAGGCGACGACTCCCAAAGCGATCAGGGGAGAAAGCTTGGTCTCTGTCAAGGGTGGCACCCTTCAAATCACAGTGCCTCACGGGAAGGGTATCTCCAGTGATAAGAGCATCGTGATCGGTAGGCTCAATGGTGCGGATAGCGACCTCTCCCTAACGGTGAATACGGGTGATAGTAGTGATGAGACTTACAAGGCAAGTAATGAAAAACAGAAATACCTTCCTTATTGTGGCCCGAAGGCGATCCACTCCAACCAAACTTTGGAAGTTAACAGCGGAACGATCGATATCACGACGCTTGATTCAGGAATGAAGGGTAGAAACGTGACCGTGAATGGTGGTAAATTGACCATTTCGGCGCACAACGACCAAGGTATCCATGGTGTGCAGAATTTGACCATCAATGGCGGCGACATTTTAGTCTCTGACGCTTTCGAGGCCTTCGAGGGAACGACGATGGTCTTCAATGGCGGTGTCACCTCTTGTTACGGATGGGACGATGTTTGGAACTGCTCAACCTCCACTTCGGGAAGCGGAACCCCTTCCTTGACGGTCAACGGCGGTGTCCACTATTTGAATGTGGGTTCAGGAGATACCGATGCGTTGGATTCTAATGGATCGATGTCTTTCCAAGGAGGAACGGTGATTGTGGAGTGTGGCAATGTGTCGCTTGATTGTGACGCGACGCCTGCCTTCAAGTCGGGTGCGGTATTGATGCTCTTCTGCAAGAGTTCGGAGACGTTGCCTTCCGCTTCCACCAACTTGGCGGTGACTGGCATCTCCGCGAATACGCGCTATACCGCATCCGCCAACAATAGTGTACTCTCCTCGTTCACCACCACACAAGCGGCGACGCAGCTCATTTATATCAGTGGATCTTCCGCCAACTTTACTTCGGGAGGTAACTATACGCCGGGAGAGGAAACTATTATTCGAGGTAAAAATAATACGACGATGACATATTCCGCTGGCGGATCCATCGCAGGCGGTTCGGCGCTTACCTCCAAGACAGCCTCGGCGCAAGGCATGGGAGGCCCTGGTGGTGGTCGTTGGTGATAAGAATAATTTGTGAATTACAATCAGTGTGAAAAGGGAGGATGTTCAGCGTCGATGGGCATCCTCCTTTGTTCTCTTTCTGAAAACACGCATCGTGTCATGGAGGAGCTACACTTTCACACCACGCCTTTTATAGGAAATTGTGGGAGTGGACGAAGAGGAAGTGATCCTTGCAAACATATTGAGAATATAGTGAAGTTATAGTATTATGTATTATTTTACAAAATGCTGAACGTTTAATTGTTTTTGTTGCTTTTGTGGAATAAGGTTCTTTTCTGCTCGTTTTCTGTTCACTATTTTTGTAGATAAACTATTTCTCTTATGATGGGCAAAGAAATAAATGCATCCAATGGTGAAGTCAAGAATTATAGTGAATTCAATGAAGTTGTTGGAGAAATTAACAACTACCATTTTACTGGTAAGTGTGTGGATGAACCTAATGAAGGTTTAGTGATGTTCAAAAACAAAAGAACACCTTTTTTGGAATATAATAATCCCCGTTATTTCTATTGTCAGAAAGTTGGTGATAATCTTACAGAACATACTTTGCAATGGTCTCTTCCGATGAAAGGTAAAGAAATCTTTGATGAAGTTTGTTCTTATTTAAGACATCATGATCAAAACTTCAGCATACAAACAAGTGATGCTTGCGATTTATCCATAGATTTTTATTTTATATTTAATTTGCCCTTGGTTTGTTACCGAGGGAACATCCGCATAAATGGAGTCGATGATAAGTCAAGTGTGATGACACTTAAATATAAATATGACGATTCTGTATACGAAGATTTTAATGAGGTCTATTATGAAATTTTTATGTTTAAAGACGTTCAGTCTGAATTGGAATGTATTGTGAAGCATTTGGTTTGGGAAGCGAAGTCTAAAATTGAAGACGAATTTCGTAATCTCTTCTACGATTCTGGTATTGCCGTTGCCTTGGGTCATGGCGTATCTAACTATGGATTTGGTATAGATGAGGGATTTGACTTTTGCTCATCTATGACGACTGAGCAGAAAAATAGACTTATTGACCTTGCTCATAGTTTAAAATTTAAAAGAATTGTATCTATTCGTATCCATTCTTACGATAACATTGAAATATTAGGACAAACAGAGGAAGAGGAAAAAAAAGAGATCGTTTCGGCTATTGTTAACAAAAAAATGGCATTACGTGGGTTTGTAAGGGATGTGTTCCCAGATATGAGATATTTCCCTATTTATGTTGATGATGAAGTGTATGACGTTAGTCTCTATTTGAATCTACAGAAAAAAACAAAAATTCAACGAGCGTATCCCTTTTGTTATGATACGAAGAAACTCAAAGCAGAACTTAGAAGCTGTTTAAATTTTTCTAAAATATTTTGTTAAGCATCAGAAAACAGAAGGCTAATTGAATCATAGCCACTGCGGTTTCCGCATGAAACTCATAGTCGATAACCAGCCTTCTGAAGTTTTCCAACCATGCGAAGGA
>JAZRZA010000069.1:0-11894 GCA_045601045.1 Paludibacteraceae bacterium | reverse complement strand
GATCCTTCGCATGGTTGGAAAACTTCAGAAGACTGGTTATCGACTATGAGTTTCATGCGGAAACCGCAGTGGCTATGATTCAATTAGCCTTCTGTTTTCTGATGCTTAACAAAATATTTTAGAAAAATTTAAACAGCTTCTTAATATTTCAATCAAAATGAAAAAGTATTTTTTGATGTTGGCGACAACTTTGATCGCAGCACTTTCTTTGACTAACTGCAGATACGATGCAGAAGATTTGGAGAGCGGATGTTGGAAGCTTACCGAGTACGAGACTTTGCTTCTTGACTGGGATGAGTCTGACATGTTGGACAAGTACATCTACTTCGAGGGTGGTTACATCTACTTCGGTGAGAGATGGCGTTCAACTTGGGAGGTTAAGAGATCTGAGTACTCTTTGGATGGAAAGAAGATCGTTGCTTCTAACGGTGAATCTCACAAGTTGACAAAGGGTGGTGAGCTTATGAACATCAAGTTGGGTACTGGCGTTAAGGCAACTTACTCAAAGTCAACTATCCCAACAGAGATGATGAAGGCTATCCAAAACAAGGATTACACAGAGATCGATTACTTCGACTTCGAGGGTACTCTTGATTTGTCAGGAGAGTAATTGACACCTGCACTATAATACAATTATAGCGAAAAGAAAGCGGCGCATCCTTCGGATACGCCGCTACTTTTTTTCTCTATTGAGGAGTAAGTTCCTACTCAAAATACTCATACCTACAAGCGTGGTCATCGGAGATCAACGGATTACCGAAAGCATCCAACTCCTCTTCGTAACGCAAGTCGCCACTATCGAAAACCTTCACGTTTTTCAAAATATCACCACTGTAAGAATAGATCTCTTTGGAATTCTCCTTGCCTCTTGAAAAATGCGTTTCACTAAGGAGACGATTCTTCTCATCAAAAACATAGAGGGTCTTACCTGATTCCAACCCGCCGGACTTCTCCGTATAAGAAATCACATTGCCACGTTCATCATATTCATAGATGGATTCCGTGTAATTCAACGGATTGAGTCGTGAACGGCTCTTTATATGTCCACTTGGATAGAGCTTATAACTATTTCCCTCGCCCGACTCTGGAACCTCATTACCAAATCGGTCATACTGAATCGGCTTCAAAGCGGGAAGCGTCAAGTCCTTACCCCTTCGGCTACGTTTGCAGACGATCGATTGACCAGGACCATAAATGAAGGTATCTTTCTCCCCTGCCTTTGTATCCAACATCGAAACGATACGTCCCGACTCATCAAACATACGGGAAAGCACCACCTTCCCATTGACACGCACCTCCACGCACTCGCCATTCTTGTCATACTTGCAAGTTCTCGCAGCGGTCGAACCCATCTTAGGGATATCGACAATCGTCACTTGGTTAATGGTGTCAAAGACATAACGGTAAACCCATGTACCCTTCATCGTGTTTGCTTTCGATTCCACCTCCTTGAGATACCCCTCCTTGGTGAAGAGATACTTTTCAGTCGGAAGGAAATCATCATCCTCCTCATATCCACGCTGGAAACTCTTCACATTTTTGGATAGATGGAACATGTTGGTCCGTTTGTCCAACTTATCATGCGGCGCGGTATAATACTTTCTGATAAAATCCGCATCCTTACCCCACTTGCTGAAAGCAGGGCACCTGTCACCCACAAAGTCCGACGCGCAGACCGTTGTCATAGAGGCGACACTGAACAACACGCTGGTAGTTAATACGCTAAAAATTCTCATAAGAAACATTTATAATAATTCAAAAAAAATTCGGACAAGACCCGAACCGTTTAATACATTTCCCCACAAAGATAACGATTCAGCCTCAACACGGCAAGAGCGCAAGAGACAAAAAGGGTGGAATCCGCCACGAATCCCACCCTTCCACAAAGTCTATTTCATATTATCGCTTCACAATCTTCACTGTCATTTGTTCACCATTAGCGGTGGTAACCTCCATCAAATAGAGGCTAGCAGGGAGATTCAAAGCGACCTTCAACTCGCCGTTGCCTCTGCCACTCATCACCGCATCACCCACAAGATTCAAAAGACGGAAGGAGAAATCGCCCTCGCAATAGATAACCGTCTCCTCTTCGACCACGGCTGGAGCCACAATGATTTGCGCATTCGCGTTCTTTGCGGTTTCACTCAAATTAGGCATCTCCATACCTTCGATGATCTTATTGTAAGCCGCCTTGGGCTGATAGTTGGAGAATACCAATGGTTTTCCAGAAGCACGCCAACTGATTTCATCGTTGATACCCCATACGGCCACCAAGCTGATATTGTCCTTGTATTCCTTATAGACCTTAAAGAGATCTCCATACATTTGCGCTTGGGTATTGTAATCCGCACCGCTCTCAATGGTGATATCCAACTCGGTCACTTGAATGTCGCATCCGATAGTGGCGTACTTCGCCAAAGCCTCCTTGTATAGCTGAACAGAAGGGAACTGGGTACTCAAGTGTGATTGCATACCGACACCGTCGCATAGGCCCTTGGCATACAAATCCTTCACCAAGTCGTAGATAGCGTCTCTCTTCGAACCGATGTACTCGTTGTAATCATTATAATAAGCCTTGCAACCTGATGGAAGGTACTTCTTCGCGTAAGTAAACGCCTCCTCAATAAATGACTTATCTCCATAGACCTCCACCCAACGGGAAGACTCAGGTGTTTGGTAATTACTTCCTGGTTGACGCATTTGTCCGCCATCGGTGAATGTTTCATTGACAATATCCCATGCATAGATATTCAAGCCTGGATAGGTGGTGGTCACTAGCTCGATGACATTCTTGATGTAGTTCTCCATACGTTGGCTCATGATCTGCTTGGAGACAGTTTTGCCATCAGACGCGAAGTTCTCGTTGAAGAACCAATCTGGTGTTTGGGAGTGCCATACAAAGACATGTCCACGCATAGGAATCTTGGTATCCTCACAGAATTTCAAGATGGACTTGGTGGCAGGAGACAACTTCACCTGCGGATTCACATTGTCGCCCTTCTCTTGGCTGGCAGCCTGATCCAACATCGCATCTGGTTTCAACTCATTGCCAGGGGTAAGGCTATTGAAGTGATGCAAAATCATATTCTTCGCATTCTTCGGTGTAATCTCGCTCGCCGTAGCGGCAGTACCGAATTTGAAATAATCATGGTAAAGATCCTTCAAAGATAGCTGTTGAGAGAAATCGATCAAATCCTCCACCTCCTCTTCGATGGTGACATCGTCGATGTAATATTCCAAAGTAGGGTTATTGGTACACTGGATATAGGGTTGGATATCCTCCACGCCATCTGGGATCACAATCTTTCCCTTCAACTCGGTCCAACTATACGCGTAGGCCTCCTTGGAGCAAACTCCTGGATAGGAGTTCTCACCGTCAGCCGAATATTGCACACTCAAATCCATATTTCCATTGGAAAGGACAAATACATAAGCGGTGATAATATAGGTGTTGCCCGCCTCAATTTTCGCGTTCTGTACCAAAGCCCCGTGCCAACTCTCCGCACGATTGCTGACAAATAAGGATTGAGATCCTGTGTGATGTTGCGCAGAAGAGAGCTCCACCGTGGCATCACCTCGGCCCGCCCAATCGTCGGCATTCTTCTCAAAATCGTAAGTGATTGTTTCCGCATAGCATTGTAGTCCACAGAACGACAAGACTACCGCAAGTGATTTTTTGAAATTCATACTATCTGTAATTATGGTTAACTGCACAAAAATAAGCATTATCAAGGAGATTGCCACATTGTATCAACAAAAAGGCAACAAAAAAGCGCCATCCAAACGACGGCGCCTCTATATTTATCTGCACTAACCGTTAATTATTTAACGCTGAGCAATTCCACTTCAAATACAAGCGGTGAGAATGGAGGGATCGCGCCACCTGCGCCACGCTCACCATAACCCAACTCGTAAGGAATAATCAATTCATAAACGGATCCCTCCGACATCAATTGCAATCCCTCTGTCCATCCTGGAATTACACCATTCAACGGGAACTCGATTGGTTCGCCAGATTCACGGGAGCTGTCAAATACAGTACCATCCATCAACTTACCCTCATAGTGAACCTTTACGACATCAGTAGCGGATGGCTTTTTGCCATTACCCTCTTTGATTACTCTGTAAAGCAAACCGCTTGGTGTGGATTGCACGCCCTCTGCAGAACTTTTGCTCTCCATAAACTCTTTTGCCTTCGCTATCTTATCCGCATTTTCCGACTCTCTTATCTTCTTGAAGAAGTTAGCCATAAACTCATTCATCTCTTCGTCGGTCATCAAACAGCTTGGATCCTTATCGTTCATCTTCTCGTAGAACGCCATCATAATAGCTTTCTCGTTCAACTTCTTGTCGCCAGGGAAATTTTTAAGGCTATTCGCCATATCCACTCCGATCAAATAAGAGACGGTATCCATCTCACTTTTCAAATTCACACTTGGTGCATCTTGTTGGCAAGATGACAAAGCGACAGCGGCGAACGCCATGCTTCCCAAAATTAATTTTTTCATTTCTATTATCATTTTTAATTCAAATTTCCAAGATTCAATCGCCAATCCTTCTCATCAAGAAAGGCAAAGCCTTCTCGAATTTCACGCCATACCAATGGGATGGATCATCCACAGTACATTCTATTGCCTTTACAGTAAAATCCACCGCGATCTTTCCTGCCTCCTCCAAAGAGTAGCCACGCACCATCGCGCCCGTGAAGGAACTTGCGAATACATCTCCCGTTCCATGGAAAGAGCCACCGATGAAATCGCGGAAATAGTAGGAGACCTCTCCCGTTCCACCATTCAAAGTCGCAATACCCACCTTGCCCTCTTCAAAAGAGACTCCCGTCAACAAAGCATTCTTCGCGCCAAGCTTGAGCAATTTATGCAACATATCCTCAATATACTCTTTGGTATGATGATCCTCCTCATACTTCTCATTCAACATAAAAGAGGCCTCTGTCAAATTCGGAAGAATCACATCCGCCTTGCCACAAAAAGCGGCCATCTTCGCAGGGAAATCAGCGGAAAATCCAGTATAAAGCTTTCCCTTATCGCCCATGACAGGATCGATGATGACCATGCTGTTTTCATTGGAAGTATTCGCTATGATATCTGATATATAGGCCAATTGTGTGGGACTTCCCACGTAACCCGTATAAAAAGCGTCAAAACGGATGTTTTCCTTTTGCCAATGTTGCATGATAGGCACCAAATCCTCCGTCAAATCACGGAAGGTGAAACCTTTGAAACCGCCCGTATGGGTAGACAACACCGCAGAGGGCAAAATTGCCGTCTCCACACCCATAGCGGAGAGGATAGGCAAAGCCACCGTTAATGAACACTGTCCTACACAAGAGACATCTTGTATCGTTAAGATTCTACTATCTTTCATAAAAAAAAAAAACAAATTATTCAAGGGAACAAAAATACAAAAAAACAGCGAATAGTAAATGGTTTAGGCATAAAGAAATAAAACGGGAGACAAAGCACAAGGCCTCATCTCCCGTCCACAATCAAAGTTAAGAGTATTATTTCTTCACAACCTTCATCACCGCAACGCCTTCGTCGCTCTTCACATAGAGTACATAGACGCCTTTATTCAATGATTCCAGGTCAATGGATTCTCCATTACGCACAATGGCCTCAACCACCACATTACCAGTCAAAGAGAGCAATTGAACTTGCATCTCCTCCGCGGAAGATACAATATTCAAACGATCCGTCACTGGATTAGGATAGACTGCAAGCGCCAAGTCACCAGAAGCCACCATCTGCAATTCGGACATCGGCTCATTCTTCGCCGCAAAAGTAATCACATTGGTAGTGGACCATGTCACTGTGCCCTTATCCACAAAACGAGCATAGGATTGGTGACGCTCATGCACCTTGTAGGTCACTGAATCCAAGATGACAAAAGAGCCATTCTTCTTCTCCGACAACACGATGGTCCTTGATTGGGAGAAAGGCAACTTGAAGTCAGCATGCAAGAGGCCTTGGTTAGGATCCTTATCAGCCCAAACCACCAGATATCCACCCGCAGGAATAGTGGTCTTGCTTGCGTCGTCACTTGGGAATTGGAACATATCCAAGGTATCCATTGAGCAAGAGAGGTACTTGCCAGCCATGTTGACTGCCTCTTTTCCTCCATTGAACAACTCGATCCAATCCTCTGTTTGGCGATGCTCATCCAAATAGATGTTATTCTTGGTACAAATCTCATTGATCACTACCCTATTCACCGCAGGATCATAAGAAGCATCCTCCTTGAAAACAGCTTTGATGAATTGAGGAGCGATCGTGTCGCTGAAAACCTCATCGGTTGAGGTTCCGCTCTTACCATCACGGCTATACTCCCAATGGTCAAACATGTAGCCAGCAGGAGCAACCGCCTCCAAATTACATTGAGTATGGGTAAAATAGACTCCCGTGAAATCTTTGGTCGCAATAGGTTCCTCGTTCAACAAGTAGGTAGCGCCCTTGGTGTCTGACGCAATGTTGAAAGTGAATGTATCACAAGAGAAAGCCTTCTTGATATGTTCGTGCATATAAGGGATACGCTTCTCCACGAACTCCTTGATCAAATTAATATTCTCATCAAAGCCACCCTCCACCGCACGGTTATCGGACAAATAGCGCTCGTACACGCGGGCCTCTTGGTTGATATCTTGCTTCATGCTATCCAAAATGGCCAACATACGCTCCGGGTTGTAGGTGGTGGCGAAGTGGACATAGCACTTTGCCAAGAAACGGCTCTTAATCTCCTCATTCTTGATGAAGCCAGCAAAAGCGGCATTCTTCTTGGCGGTAGAGATACCGTTCCCGTTATAGTTCTTGTTATACAATGACAATCCGAAATCGGTATCGTACAAAATCCAGCGCCATCTTCCTCCGTTCTTTGGCTTCCAGGCCTTGATGTTACCACCAGGCCAGTCGGTATTGTTGCAGTAGATCTCGGCCAAGAAATAGTCCAAGAACTCATTGACATCAATCAAACCATTGATCTCGTCAAAGCGACCTGGCGCATTCATCTCACTTTCTGAAAGTTTGGATAATTTATCTACTTTATCGTAAGTAGTACCCTCATTGGCATGTCCGCCCACATTGATATAGATTTCATCCTCACTGTAGCCGTAGTTGGAGAATATAAAATCCTTGTTGGTACGTTCACGGATGTTCAACATACCATAATATTGTCCGTTCAAGAAGACAACAGACGGTTGGTAGGCTTGGTGATCCACACCGGTGCGGCATGCGACCGTTTGCATAAATCCATCGCGGAGATAGGCGCGTCCGAAGTCGTTACCTGAGTTTCTCAACACAACGCTTTTCCAACGCAAATTAGGCTTCTCCTTGAAGATAGGATAATCCAACTCATTGTCTCCATAAACCTTACCGGCATTCACCTTAATCGATTTCACGAACTTGGTTCTTGAACAAGCGCCGAAGTTTCCGATCTTCAACTCCTGGTTGATCTGCTCCTTCTTGCCATCATCAAAGAACTCAAAGTTTGCGGGACGATCCCAATCGGTCATATAGTTCGCCTTTCTGCCGGCATCAGGACCGCCACAACCAGAAGGAACTTCCACACCGTTTCGCTTGCCCCTCACAAGCATACCGATCTGATCGTCATATAGGTATTCAGGATCCACCACCACGGAAACGACTGGCAAATCGATATTACGCTCATTGATGAAGTAAGTAGCCGCAGCTACATCGCTAGGCAACTTACCCTCGCTGAAAGCTGCCGCTCTCACAGGCGTATTCTTATTGATACGGATAGGTTCCTGATAACGGATACCCTTCTCCTTAGTAGGTTCTTTGCCATCCAAAGTATAATAGATTACGGCAGAGGCATCAGATACTTTGATATTAACAGTCTGTTCTCCTTGGTAAAAACCTGCCTTCAAGTCCAATGTAGGTCTCGGCGTTTGCTTGTCAGCGGTGGCCGCGCCATTATTAGATGCGCCCGGCGTTGGATTCACAAAGAAAGCCTTGGCATTTCCACCATCTTGCGTACGGCCAAAAGAGACGTTACGATAAGTAGTATCATAGACCATTCGATCGATTTGGACACCCGCCTCATCATACATATAAAGAGCTCCTCTCTTTGCAGGCAACTTGAAATTAGCATGCGTAGGGGAAGGATTTTCATTTTCGTCAAAATAGATGGTCAAATAGCCATGAGGCTGGATGATAGTCGCCTCAGGATGTTTCTCGCTGGCAGTCGGCTGCCACTTGTCACTGACGGACGAAGTGTCAGAAAAGAAAAGCGAAGTGATATCGACAGCTTCCGCGCCTGTATTATACAACTCCGCCCAACCCGAAAATTGAAAACTGTCGCTTACCATATACGACACATTTTTGGGCATTAACTCATTGATCACAACCGATCCCAAAGCGACCGATGACAGAAGCAACGATGCCACTGAAAAAATAATTCTTTTTACCATAATCAATTAATAACCAATTAGAAACATTTACACTTACAATAATTCCGCCTATAATTCCTCTATAACATCACAAAAGTAGTTAAATTTCACAAAGGATATACCTTATTTCAACGAAAAAAGATTTACCCTCTTTGAAAAAACGGAAAAGCAAGATTAACTTATAACAAAAGAGAGGTCGGTTAGCAACTATCCGACCTCTCTTCTATTCAAAGATTCGATTAATCCAATTTCACAATCTCGATGGTTCCGCGTACAATCAATCCATTGCCCATTACCAACTCATAGTAGTAAACGGCAGGATCAGCTAAATTGCCCTTGTGGGTGGTACCTGGCCATCCATTATTGCCTTGGAACACCTTCTGTCCGTAGCGGTCGAAGATAACCACCTTGTGACGCTCCATGAAGACATCGTTCAAACCATCCTTCGTGTAAGGGGTGAAGGCGGTTGGGATTTGCTGCAAGACATCCACCTCTGCCACAGCGGAAGAAGCGGCAGGACAAACGCCATCGGAAATCGTCGCGTAGTAGAATGTCGTATCGGACGGATAATCCACGATATACGGTTTCTCGGAGAATCCCGCGATTTCGAAGACCTCATCCTCTTCATCCTCTGGATCATCAAATTCAAATCCAGTTCCCTCAAGGCTGTTGTAGTTCTCCAAATCGTACTTACCAGCCACCTTGTACCATACCAAATAGTGGTACTTGTAAGGCGTGTTCAAAATCAGCGTGATGCTCTCACCATTCCAGATACGCGCAGGATCGTGCGGATCGGTCTCGATGAAGATGCTATCAGGGTTGTATCTTTGATGAACATCCAACAAGATGGAATCACGTACGAAATAGTTGTTGTTCCTCAATTGGTTCAACGCCACACTATCATTTGCCAAGTACAACAATGTATCGGCAGTCGTAAGGGAATCTTCGCCACAGCCCAACAACAAGTGCGTGTCGAACGAAGTGGTGGATCCGCATCGGTTTTCCGCATAGTACGAGATCAACTTACCGTTGTTAGCGTAAGAAATAGCGGAAGTAAGCGTATCGTATGGATCGTAATCCTTACCATCCAACTGCCAACCCTCCTTGGTGATCTCGGCACCCATATCGTTTACACATTGCAAGTATGGAGCCAAATCGATGGCGTTGCCCTCGCAGACAGGCATCTCGGCAGAGGTGATCTTCACCTTTGGTCTCTCCAAGACATCGATGTAAGCGGTGGCGGTATCCGAACATCCTGACAAGGTATCCATCGCCACGAACGTATAGTAACCGCTTTCGCTGCGTTGGCTGAGGGCGGTCAACTTTTCAGCAGCCTTTTCAGGACCCATTTCGTTCAAGATATTCTCATACAAATGTCTATAAGTGTATGGGTTATCACTGAACATCAAGTTCTCCAACTTAGGCTCGCCCTTATAGTAATCGTAATTGAATACACTAGGTACTCGACGAATGGTACCGTTCGCTCTGACAATCTCCACATAACCCTCCGCGAAACGGAACTTCTGACTTGCAAGAGAGACGCTCTCAATATCGGTCACACAAGTGTCGGTCGCGAAGGCATCCAAAGTAACGATGCTCTTTGGATCTTGAACCTTCACATACTTGTAGAGGCTATCGGTGTTTCCACACATATCAATTAGATAGATCCACACCGTAGTGGATGCGGAAATGTGGGTACCGCCAGCTGGCTCTTGTACAATCTTGATATTTTCGTTCTCCGCGCAGTTATCTGTCACACCGGAGCGGATATCATCCACGAAATCAGGAACATCGTAGAGACAACCCTTCAAGTGTGTTGCCAAAGCGGTATCACGCCAGTTCGCAGGGTAATTAAAGGCAGGGCCTACCGTATCACGAACCGCGATGAGTTGCGTCATAGAGACGCTGTTACCGCATCGGTCCATAGCTGTATAGATACGCTCTATATCATAACTGTAATAGTCACAAGACATTGGATCGTTGGAACGGTTGTTGGTCTCGGAAACGGTCACCTTCACATTCGGATCACAGTTGTCAGTAGCGGTGACCGCAATTGGTTCAAAGACATCCGATTCGCAAGAGATCATCGTGTCTGCCACGATAAAGTCAAAGACTGGATCAATGGTATCCTTCACATAGATTACCTCCTCACAAGATTGAACATCGCCTCTCAAATCTTGAACCTCATAGATACGAGTGACGGTGGTCTCGCAAGAGTCGCCTGTTAAGACATCCGTTGAGCGGAAAGATCCCGGTTTGATTTTCGCCTCATTGGTATAAGTACCACCGGCTGCCTTAAACTCCTCGAAGGTAGCGTATGGAGCAGGGATCTCATCGACACAAGCGTAAACGGATCCTTCAAGTGTGCCAGGACAGAAGAGGGTATCGACACCGAAGTCCTCAACAGCAACCACTTGTTCACAATAAGCAGTGTTGCCAGACTTATCGGTATAGCTCCAAATAATCTTGGTCTCACCGATTTGGAAGTTACCCTCCAATGGGGTGCCATCCTCACGGACACCGACTGCGGTAATAAATCCATCACAAGAGTCTTTTACCGTAGGGATGACCAAACCAGCAGCAACAGCCTCCTCGTAAGTGGTCACATCCTTGTATTGAGACTTCTCTGTAATGTTGGCGCGGATGGTATCCAACTCGTCACAAAGTGGAACTGGAGGGAAGGTATCCATCACAATCACATTTTGAGTACAAGTGTGAGGTGTCGTGCTGAACTCGCTGACGAATGTCCAGACAACCGTGGTTGAACCCTTCTCATAAATATCAGTCATCAACTTACCATCCTCTCTGCTTGGCTTGCCCTCGATGCTATCGTTGGTACAAGCATCCTTCGCGTAAGGGATGTTCAATTGGAGATGGCTGCCATCGAGCACACACTCGTTCATTGCGAGATAGATAACCGTATCCTTCAACGAGTCGCAATCGAAGAGTGGCTTCAAGTCACTCTGGATGAAGACGTATTGCTCGCAAGAGTCAACTGTTGTTGAGTATTCGCTGACGAACTTCCAGATGATCGTATCACGGCCGACCACATACTTGTCGGTCATCGATGCGCCGCTCGTTCTTCTACCCTCACCCCAGATCGTATCCTTGGTGCAAGCGTCCAATGCGTATGGTGTGTTCACCTTCAAATCCTCCGCAGAGATCTCGCAGACGCCCTCCAATACCTTCTCGATCGGATCGTTCTTCATCGAGTCGCAGTCGAAGAGTGGCTTCAGATCGCTCTGGATGAATACATATTGCTCGCAAGAGTCTACTGTTGTTGAGTATTCGCTAACGAACTTCCAGATGATCGTATCACGGCCGACTACATATTTGTCGGTCATCAAAGCACCGCTGGTTCTTCTTCCCTCGCCCCAGATCGTATCGTTGGTGCAAGCGTCAAGCGCAAATGGAATGTTCACCTTCAAATCCTCCGCAGAGATCTCGCAGACACCCTCCAAAACCTTCTCGA
>JAZRZA010000068.1:0-44644 GCA_045601045.1 Paludibacteraceae bacterium | reverse complement strand
CTCTTGGCCTTTCAGTGCCTCTATGGCAACTTGAGCCTTAAACTCTGCTGTGAAACTTCTTCTTTTACTTTTCATGACTGCTAAATTAAACTTTATTTTCTTAACTTAGCAACTGGTTCGAAAAAGCGGCAGTATTATAGCATTGGCATTTATGGCATTGTGGTCTCTCTCCTCTTGTAATGAAGATGATCCAGAACCTATCTTGAATTTAAATGGAAAAGAGTCTGATTTGGAGTTGCTGGCTGATGCAGAGGGAGAGGTCTTTTCTGTAAAGATTACTTCCAACCTCTCTTGGAGTGCAACCTCTTCTGAAAATTGGTGTCTGCTGGAGAATTATTCTCAAAAGGGAGATGGAACTCTTGTCGTGAAAGTGTCCGCCAATTCTTCTTCTTCGGAAAGGAATGCCAAGATTTCTTTAAAAGGAGGACCTGTTAGTCGTGAGGTGTCGGTAAAACAGGCTGGTAAGGCATTGGGTGATGAGTCTGATGAGGAGGTCGATGATTCTGACGAGGAGAATGGTGGTTCTGCGGACAATGATTCTAGTGAGGAAAATGGTAATCAAGGAGGTAATGGGTCGGAAGAGGGCGATTCCAATGGGGGAAACGAAGAGCCTGTAGTCCCTAAATACTTTTATCTGAACTTGACGGCTTCTCCTGCCTCGGCGGGTGAGGTTTCTGGTTGGGGATTGACAAGAACAGACTGCGTCAATAAAGTGGAAGCCACTCCTAAAGAAGGTTATATGTTTGTAGGATGGAGTGATGGAGAGACCTCAATGTCTCGCACAGTGACTTCTACGACTGGAGAGGATATCTCTTTGATTGCCTACTTTGAAGAGATGGATTTGACAAAAATGACTGGTTATCGTGATGGTTATTTGTATGTCGATTTGGGATTGTCGGTGATGTGGGCTACCTATAATGTCGGAGGAAGCAAACCAACTGATTTCGGCGACCTTTTCGCATGGGGCGAGACCTCTCCAAAGGAATATTATAAACAGGAGAATTACAAATGGGGCGTTAGTATGTATGATTTTACAAAATATTGTACGAAAAGATATTACGGAAGTGTTGATGAAAAGACGGTCCTGGATAGAAGTGATGATGCGGCAAGTGCCAATTGGGGGGCATCCTGGAGAATGCCGACTGCTGATGAGATGGCGGAGTTGGTGAACGGTTGTGATTGGGAGTGGATGGACCATTATAATGGAACAAACTGTAACGGACAACTTGGTAAGAGTAAGAAAAATGGTAATGTGATATTCTTACCAGCGTCTGGAATGGGGAAAGGATATAATAACTACACGGAAAATGGTTATGGATACTATTGGACTAAAAGTCTATATGAGGAACTTCCGACCCGTGCTAATAATATCCATTTTGGTACGGGTGATTTTGATGCTTATGATGTTCAGGATCGTGTTTACGGTATGCCTGTACGTCCGGTCTTTCCCCGTTAGGATGGATCGTTTTAATAATTGAATAGAAAGGGCATTTGTTCTAAACTGGAACAGTTGCCCTTTCTGCTCTTTTATATCGTCACCTTCAACATCGCCTTCACCTGCGTGGAGACATTCCCTTGCATCATCTCATTGCCGGTCCCGATGCTCTCCCGACCATCTGTATAGATGAACCAGCCTGCTTTGGCGTGCAGTTGTAGTCGCTCGCTCTTCTTCCACATCAGGCTGATGGCCACACGATGCCCTTGTCCATAGTGCATGGGGAAGGAGAGCGTGTAGGGGAGGTCTTTTTCGTAGAGATAGATTCTGTTGATGTAATCTTTCGCTTGGAAGAAGGCATAGCGTAGGGAGAGATGGATTTGTCTGATCTCTCCTGTGGCGGATTGTGATACAATCCATCCGTAGGAGGTGTGCCCTTCTTGGGAAGTGGCGCGGTTGGCCTCTATGATGCTTTGCCATCGCCAACCTTTCGTTTGCAGATTGAATGTGCTGCGAAGCGTCTGTTTGGCCTCTCCGTTCTTCTCTTTGAATTTGTATTTGATGGTTTCGTCTGCTCTCTTGGAGATCCTCACGAAGGTTTGGAGACAGTACTCCTCGCCCGAAGAGGGCATCGGTGAGGCATAGAGTGCCCAGGGGAAACGATAGCAGTCCATATAGGCGGCGATCGTCACCCGCTTGATCGGGGAGAATCGGGTGCAAAGGTAGATGCCTTGCTCGTTCTCTATGCGGCTATTTTCGCTGAATCCTTTTCCGTAAAGAGATTGATAGGCATAGTGGTAGGAGCGTTGGGCGAGGGTGACCTCCAATCGAGACAGTGGCAGGATTGTAGCTCCGTTCATTGTGGCGAAATGTCCGTTGGCGTCGATGGCGCATTCGCCGAAGAGGGTGGTGTGTCGGGCACGCCATTTATAGTCCACGCCCATGTTCCAATGGTGGTCTGTCCCACCGAGCCGATAATGGGTGTATCGTTTGGTGGAGGTGGCCAATTCTCGTGAAAAATGGTAAAATAGAGCGGTGTATCCCCATGCGAATCTTCCTTTCTTGTAATGTAGATTAACGCCTGCCACGTGCTCTGTATAGTTGCGTTTCTTCCCGATTTCCAATGGGGTGCGGTGCATCCCGTCTGTTTTGAAAGAGGAGATTTCGTCGCCGGTAAGAGTGGCGTCTCCCTTTCTGATGGAGCCGAAAAGTGTTAGGCTTAAATCGTGCCATCCTAATGTGGCGCCTACTCCTCTGAAAAAGCCCGATTCCCCCGTGGAGGCGTATCGCTTGATGCCTTGGGTGCTTTTGTAGGAGTTGGTGATGCTGGCGTTCTTCCCCAGAATGGAACCCTTTCCCACCACCAGGCCTTGTCCGAAGTTAGCCGTGTAGTCGCCGATGCAGAGGTGTTTGACCCATCTGTTCCCTTCTAGGGAGAGCGAAGCGCTGAAAAAGTCGAAAATTCTGTTGTTGGGGCTCCATTCCGCTTCGCCCGCGTCTTTTTCGCCCACGAGAGAGAGTTTGATTCTGTCCGCATGGAAGAGGTGTTTACTGTAGTAGTGTAGTGGACTCCCCGCATATTTGGCCATTCCGGCGCTATCCTTTTCGTATCCCTTTTTCCCTTGTAGGTAACGATCCGCGTCGAGGTATATCTGGGATTGCCCCTGCTGCAATCTCTCTTTAAAGGAGATGACTTTTTTCTCTTGTCTGATGACGACAAAGGGAAGCAGACGTTTGATCTTCTCCATCTCCATCCCTGGTATATTCCTCAACTCATAGAGGGTTTGGTAGTTGCCGTAAAGTTGTCGATGAAGGACTAGGTTGTAAGCGTCCCGGTCGTTTAGGAAAGGGAGTTGGTCAAAATCCTCTTCGGCGGCACTGTTGAGGTCTAATTTGCTCTCTTTTAGTTCGTTGAGAAGGTCTATTAGGTTCTCTACCTCGAATTGAGATCCATCCTCCTCTTGAAAGGATTCCATCCCTTCAAGGAGCTGTGACGCGAAATCTTCTTGCGCGAAGGCGAAGAGAGTGGAGAGACTATGTATAAAAAGTGTTGTGACAAATAAAACAGTATTTTTCATAATGTTACTCTTTAATTGTAAATCCTACTCCGCAGCAGAGGTGGTAGCCTAGATTCCGTACCCATTGCGCGGCGACGTCGATTCGCATCCTTTTTTGCTGAAATCCGCATCCGAAAGTGGGTTTGAGGGGTAATCCGACCGCTCCGCAACGTAGGGTGAATCGGTCGATTTGATATGTCATTCCCCAATGGACCAACCATCCTACCTCTTGTTGCCAACTGCTTTCGAGCGCGCAACTGACGCTGGGGGAGAAGCGAAGGAGCGTGCCGATGGTGGCGCCGCGGGGCAGAGGGCCGAAGAGGTGGATGCCTTTCCCATAGAATTCCCAAGTGTTTCGTTGATAGCGGAAAAACAGGTCGCAGGTGAGATAAGCGGTCTTTCTTGTGTTTCCTTCGTAATCAATGTGGTATGTGCGGATTCCGTAGCCCAAGGACCAATGTTCGTTGAGCTGCTTGCTGAGGGTGGCAACCATGGATAGTCGGTGGTAGAGCGAGTATCCGAACCACTCTGTCGTGAGGCCGACGACGAACGGTCGGAGGGGAATGAGCGCCTCCGCGCGGATTTGGTTAAGTTCCTTGCTCAGGTAATGGTTCCCTGCGGTCAGGTAAATGAAAGATTCGTGGCTTCCCGTATTGGCTATGCCACTCGCTCCGATGTCGAATCGAATACAGCCTCCTGTGGCGGTGCTGACGCAGTGGGCGATCTCTTCCGCGCTCGTAGTAAGATTTGAAATGCTAAAAAATGCAATCAAAAAAGGAATTTTTTTCATTATTTTTTATCGACAAATTGTTTTGCATTGATATTATGCTAAATTTGCAAACAGCAACTAACAGCAATAGATGATGACAAAGATAATAAAATATCTAACAGTGTTGATGCTTGCCTCTCTCTTTTTTCAGGCTAGCGCGCAGACGGAAGTTGAAGGGATCCGTGTGCCTGCCGTTGTGGATGAGAACGGAGATACGGTGCCGAGTTGGCTGCTCCCACAGTTTTATGTCTATCCTCCTTTGGTCTTCAAGAGCGCCAAGCAGGAGAAGTTCTACTGGAAGACTGTGAGGGATGTGAAGAAGACGCTTCCTTACGCGAAGATGGTCGCTAAACTGTTGAAGGAGATTGACCGTGAGATGGAGAAGTTGCCGACCGAGAAAGAGCGCAAGCAATACATGGCAAAGAAGGAGGATGAACTGGTGGCTACTTATAAGCCTATATTGAAGCAGTTCACTCTTTCGCAAGGAAAGATGATGATCCGACTTGTCGATAGGGAGTGTGACAAGACCTCCTATCAATTGATAAAACAGTTCAGAGGTGGATTCAGGGCTGTCTTTTGGCAAGGATTCGCGAAGATGCTTGGAGCGAACTTGAAGACAGAGTATGATCCCGACGCGACGGAGGATGATGCCATCGTGGAACGTGTCATCAATTTGGTGGAGGCTGGACAATTATAAAAGGGAAACATGAAGGTGGTCGTCAATAAAATATTGCCGCCCAAAGGTTTCACTGCCATAAATCTCTTTGGGGTTTTATTCGTGCGGAAACGCTATCTCTGGCGATTGAGTGAGCTGGTTTTCCGTCACGAACGGATTCATACCGCGCAGATGAGGGAGTTGCTTTTTATTTTCTTTTATATCGCCTATTTCTTGGAATGGGTTTATTGGTTGATCCGCTCTCTTTTCAATAAGGAAATTAACCCTTACCGCAGTATCTCCTTCGAGCGGGAGGCCTATTTACATGAATATGATGCCGATTACTTGAAGCGGCGCAAGTTTTTAGCTGCTTGGCGGTTCCATTTTCATGTGGATGGTGTGAAGAATTGATGTTGTTTTAAAAGGTATTGATATGAAGTTAAACTGTATTATGTGTGTGGTGATTGGGGGAATTTTCTCCTTGTCACAATCTTTCGGGCTCTACGCGAAAAGTGTGGAAGATCCTATTTTAGGAGTTTCAACTACTGAATTGGATGGTTTCGTCGCTAAAACCAAAAACGTAGATGTGTATAGATTCACCAGTTCAATGAATAATGCTATCATCTCTCAAGAGCTGTTGCGAAGTTTCAGATACGATTCGTTAGGAAGGCGAACCTTGTACCATGATAGGACGAGTGGACTCATCTATAGGTACGGGTATGATCGACGGGGCAACCATGTGCGAACTTCTGTTTTATGCGATACAATCAGGGAATGGATGAGGGATACTATATATTCGTTTGATTCCAACAATCGTTTGTCGAAGAAGAGGATTTCCTGTTGGGGAGAATGGTTGGAGACAGAGGATTTCGAGTATGATTCATTCGGTAATCTAATTTCACGAAAACTCTATTCTGAAGCGGGTGACCGTTCCTTGAAACGTTCGGAAATATATCGGTATGATGCTAAAAATCGCATGGTGGCGTCTGTGATGCGGGATAATGAGAAACAAACGAGCAGTAAGACCATCTGGATCTACGATAAGGAGTCTGATCGGTTGAAGGGGAAACGAGAGGAGGAGAATGGTATTGTTTTGCATGATTATAAGTACACGTATGATTCAAAGGGTAATTTGACGTTGGAGGAAGATAATGGTAAGTTACCCGTTCGTGTAGCCCGTACGACCTATCAGTATGATTCGAAGAGTCGTCTGATACAAATGCGTAAGTATGATCAAGATAGTGTATGGTTGGCAGAGAAGGCTTTTTCGTATCATTCCAATGGAAGAGTCAAGAAAGATGTGGACTTGAAATTACACTTGGTCCCATTAGACAAGAATCGTAGCGTCAACGAGTGGGACCGAAAGGAGACGATATATGATCGACATGGTAAGGAGAAAAAATATGAACACAGCGAAGGAAAGGGCGAATTATATGCTGCATATAGGAATGCGAAGTATGTGATGTTGCCGGATAAGTCCATACTACCTTCTTACCTTTACTATGATAACGATTATCTTGCCAAGAACCATATCGTGCAGAGTGATTCCGATATGGTCAGGTATCAAAGAGAAAAGGTTTACATAGACCGGCCGAATTATTTGCAAAAGATGAGGTTTGCCTATAAAAAAGGATTGTGTAAACGTTGTACCGCCTACAACGGCTTTCAAAAAGTGCGTCTGAAGATGAAATATGACAAGAATAATCAGTTGATAGATAGTGAGATTCGTGATATATTCGATCATGTCATCTTTCAATCCAAATCCCAATATGATGAAAAGGGAAATATCTTGATGAGATATGGATATTATTATTATGTGACTATGAACTCGTTCACTCCTCTCTTTCGGGAACATCTAGAACCCGGTTTGTTCGATAAAAACATCGCCTGCCGGATTGAGTATTGGGAGAAGTGATCTTACAGACTCCGCAACCCTTCCGCGATAGCGCTTTTATAGTCGGTCAGCTTTTTGCTTTTCAGAATTTTCTTTCTACCCTTATGGTCTAGCTCTGGCAGTAGGTATTCCCAAAGGGTAGAGAGTTTCTGAACCAGTTGGATTTCTCCGCCATTTAGTTGTTCCGCATATCCCGCTTCCAAATCCTCCAAGAAGGATTTGAGCTTCGTGCCCCTTTGTGAGGGAGTATATGAAGTGTTGTTGATTCTCTCCTCCACGAGTAGCGGATTTTGTAGCAAACCACGTCCAATCATAACGCCAGCAAGGTTAGGGTACCGCTCTTCGATGGCGGTGACTCCTTCCAAAGAGGTGATGTCTCCGTTGAATACCAATGGTGTTTTGCACTCTTTTGCGAAGTTCTCGTAGCCAACCATGTCCATCTCGCCTTTGTACTGGTCTTTGCCAAGGCGGGCGTGCATGGTAAGGTGGGAGATTTTCGCTTGGTTGAATAGCGGCAATAGTTGCAGTGCCTCGTTAGGATCCACCATGCCTAATCGCATCTTGAGGGAGAACTCAATGTCGGGGAACTGCTCCATGGCGGATAGCACCTCTTCCGCCTTCTCTGGGCAGGTGAGAATGCCTGCTCCCTTTTGCTTCTTGGCGATCATCGGGAAGGGACATCCAAAATTCACATCGATTTTCTTGTATCCGAACGATTCGATTTTACGGATAAGTATGGAGATCTCCTCCGCGCTGTTGCCGATGATTTGCGGAATCAATCTTCCCTCGTTGAAAAGTGTTTTGTTGCGTTCCGGATTGATTTCTTTCTGGTCGTGCCAACGCATCTCGCCCTTCTCCACGCGGCAGAAGGGGGTGTAATAGGCGTCGATGCCTTTGAAGTGTTTGGCGTGTGTCTCTCGGAATACTGCGTCGGTAAAACCTTGGAGTGGTGCGAAGTGGTATTGCATGGTGTTTGCGTGCTATTTATTTTAACGATGCGAAGATACAAAAAAAAGAAGGATGTCCAGCCCTGAACATCCTTCTTCATATAAAGTAATGATTGATTACTTAGCGTTCAATTGCGCATCGATAACCGCGATGGTAGTCATGTTGACGATATCGCGAACAGAAGCCTCAACGTCAAGCACGTGAACTGGCTTGTTAAGACCCATTTGAACTGGACCTACGCTCTCGGCGATACCCATGTTCATCAACATACGGTATGCGATGTTAGCGGAGTTCAAGCAAGGGAATACCAATGTGTTGACATCCTTGCCATCGATCTTGCTGAATGGGAACTTCTCGTGGCGAAGCTTCTTGTCCAATGCGAAGTTAACTTGCATCTCACCATCCACATCCATCTCTGGGTGGTTCTTGTGCAACAACTCAACTGCCTCATGAACGATGCATGGGTTGCCAGTTGTGTCTGCGCCAAAGTTAGAGTAAGACAACATAGCCATTACTGGGTGCTCGTTGAACAACTTCACTGATTGGTTGGTCAATGCCGCGATCTCCGCCAAATCCTCTGCGCTTGGCGAGTCGTTCATCAAAGTGTCAGCCATGAAGTAGGCTCCCTTAGGCGTGTTCAAGATATTCAAAGCGGCGATATTCTTAACGCCATCACGCAAACCGATGATATCGATAGCAGGCTTGATAGCCTCCATGTACTTGGTGTAAGATCCGGTAATCATTGCATCCGCGTCGCCCATCTCAACCATCATCGCACCGAAGTAGTTGCGGTCGTACATCTTCTCGTTAGCCTCAGCGTAGGTGTAACCCTTGCGAGCCAACTTCTCGGAGATGTATTTAGCGTATTTGTTGCGGCGAGCCTCCTCACGGTCGTGGCGAAGGTTGATGATCTCGATGCCCTCGATATCGATACCATTCTCGTTAGCGATCTTAGCGATGCGCTCCTCGTTGCCCAAAAGGATAGGAATACAGATACCCTCCTTCTTAGCGGTTGAAGCGGCGTTCAAAGTGTTGGCGTTGTTAGCCTCGGTGTAAACCACCTTCTTAGGATTCTTTTTAGCGGCCTCAGTCATGTTGCCGATAAGCGTATTGTCCAAGCCCATGCGAGCGCGGAGCTCAGCCTTGTACTCATCCCAGTTCTCGATGTTCTTGCGAGCCACGCCAGACTCCATAGCAGCCTTAGCGACAGCAGGAGCGACAGTCTCTAACAAACGTGGATCGAACGCCGCTGGGATGATGTAGTCCTTGCCGAACTTCATGTTCTTCTTGTTGTAAGCGATTGCCACAGCCTCAGGAACTGGCAACTTTGCCAAGTCAGCCAATGCGTGAACGGCAGCCAACTTCATCTCCTCGTTGATAGCCTTTGCGTGTGTGTCCAAAGCGCCACGGAAGATGTAAGGGAAACCAAGCACGTTGTTGATCTGGTTCGGATAGTCCGAACGTCCTGTACCGCAGATGATGTCTGGACGAGATGCCATAGCGTCGTCGTAAGAGATCTCAGGGATTGGGTTGGCCAATGCGAATACGATTGGATCCTTAGCCATTGAACGAACCATGTCTTGGCTCAACACGTTACCCTTGGAAAGTCCCAAGAATACATCTGAACCCTTCACAGCCTCTTCCAAGGTAGTGATGTCGCGAGAAGTGGCGAACGGCTTCTTACGGTCGTTCAAGTCAGTTCTCTTGGTGTTGATAACACCCTTAGAGTCGCACATTACGATGTTCTCCAAGCGAGCACCGAGTGCCATGTATAATTTAGTACAAGAGTTGGCGGCAGCACCTGCTCCGTTCACAACGATCTTTACATCCTCGATTTTCTTGCCTACCAAATCCAAAGCATTGATCAAAGCTGCGGAAGAGATGATAGCAGTACCGTGTTGGTCGTCGTGCATCAAAGGAATATCCAATTCTGCCTTCAAACGATCCTCGATTTCGAAACACTCAGGAGCCTTGATATCCTCCAAGTTGATACCTCCGAATGTAGGAGCGATAGCCTTAACGGTCTCGCAGAACTTGTCGATGTTCTTCTCGTTCACCTCGATGTCGAATACGTCGATGTCGGCGAAGATCTTGAACAAAAGTCCTTTACCCTCCATTACTGGCTTTCCAGCCTCTGCACCTATATCACCTAGACCTAGAACGGCTGTACCGTTAGAGATTACAGCTACCAAGTTACCCTTCGCGGTGTATTTGTAAGCCGCTTGAGGATCCTTTTGGATCTCCAAACATGGTTCTGCGACACCTGGTGAATAAGCCAAAGACAAATCTCTTTGTGTAGCGGTTGGCTTGGTTGGGATAACCTGGATCTTTCCTGGTCTACCCTCAGCGTGATACTTCAACGCCTCTGATTGTTTTTTCTCGTCACTCATATATTAGAAAAATTATGTTTTTCAACATATTGTAAAATTTCTGCAAAGATAGAAAAAAATATCGAAGGAGAATGTAATACTTTCTTTTTTAGACGAAAAATATATTTTTTGATATCAAATTGTAAATAAAATCAGGGGATTTTGTTTCAAAATAAATATTAAGAGGGATGGCCTCAAAAAAAAGCCTTCCCTTGGGGTGCATTCGCTCGGAGGAGCATTTTTCTCTCGATTTAGGGATGTTGTGTTGTGGATGCGAAAATAAAAAGCGGAGAAATAGGACAAAGTTTTGATTTTTTTTCTGCAATTTTGTGGTATGGAAAAATTAAACTTGTCTTTGCCGCAAATCCAGGCATCAAAAGATTTGAATTCATTGGCATCCGACGTGAAGTGTCAGGATCCGATGAGGGTGCGCTATATGCGTTTGAACAGAATGCTTCAACGAACCGTTTCGGAGTTGGGGAAGCATCTGCACGTCGTTTACACCAGCCAGGCCTCCTACATTGACGCTATTTGTAAGGAGCGAAGTTATCCGCAACGAGCCTCGCTACAAGTGTTGAGGCGCCATGTGATCGCCTATCTGAAGGAGACGTTTTCTCCGGTGGAGGAGGATTACCTTTATGATGTGAAGGCGATGGCGGAGGCGTTGTCCTTCTTTTTTAGGATTCCGATCCCGGCTTCTTTGTTGGCCGTACTGCCTGAAACTTGGCGAAAACTGGATGTCCAACCCGATCCCCGCCGTGATGTGCGACACAGCCGTTTGCGCATGACTGTAACCCGTTGGACAGATTCTCTTCTTTATGGTGAAGTGGATGACCTGGAGATGGGCGAGTGCGTGGCAGCTTACACCCATATCTTTGATAGCGCGGAGTTGATGTCCGCGACCCGACACTTGGCGGAGACCTTCTCCGGATTGAGGGAAAACCTCTTCGAAGGCGCTCAGGTCAACTTGCTGGATGTCTCTGTGGAGGATTGGCAAGAGGGTAAGAGCCTAATAGTGCCTGAATTGGTCGTTTTTGAGCCCGATTTCTTGGTGGATATCACCTCCATCACCTATTGTATTCAGCCAAGCGGAACTACGCCGCTCAACTATCTTGTGAATAAAGTGAAGGAGTCTCCCCAGTCGAGTGCCATTATGTTGGGAAATGTAGCCAACCAGTTTTTGGATGACTGCGTGAATCAGACGGAGGAGCATCCGCTCTCCTATGAGGAGTCCATATCAAAGGCCTTTGTCTCCGATCCGATCAGTTTTTGCGCTTTGGATGACATCGATGCGGAGTTCTTTGCCAATACGAAACTACAATTCGACAACATCAGCCGAACGGTGTCGAATAGTTTTGAGGAGGTGGATATCCGTCCGGGAAGCGGTGTGGTATTGGAACCGTCTTTTATCTGTGAGGCCTTGGGTATGCAGGGACGTATGGACCTTTTGTCGCTCGATTTGGGGAAGATTGTGGAGTTGAAGTCCGGTAGGGCGGATGATTGGCAACGGGAGCGTCCGGAGGCGAAATCGGACCACTTGCTGCAGGTGACGCTCTATTATGAATTTTTGCACTATAATTTAGGGCTGGATTATAAGGATGTGAAGAGTTTCCTCTTCTATTCCCGCTATCCGCAATTTATGAATTGCCGCTCCTCCCGTGAAATGGTGCGTAAGGCTTTGCAGCTCCGAAACGATATTGTCGCCAATGAATGGCGCCTCTCCCAAGGTGATTCCCGAGCGTTGATCGCACGGTTGACGCCTGAGAATATCAATGTGGTTGGCATTAACAATAAACTGTGGAATGGCTATCTTCTCCCGCAGTTGATCGACACTTTGGAGCCGATTCGTCAAGCGGATCCGCTGGAGTCCGCCTATTTCCACACCTTCCTCTCCTTTGTGGAGCGGGAACTCTTCTTGACCAAGGTGGGTTGCCTCTCCGCCGATCGAAGTGGCGGATTCTCCGATGCGTGGAAACTCTCCGCGGAGGAGAAGGTGCGGACGGGCAATATGATTGTGGATCTGTCGATCGAGGATTTCAATGTCTCGGACGGTATGGATATGAAGGATACGGGCGAGTCTATCCGTAATATAAGATTGACCTGGAAGGCGGATGACGAGAATCTTCCCAATTTCAGGGTGGGTGATCTGGTGATGCTTTATGAGCGGAACGGAGAGGGTGATAGTGTGACGAACAAGCAACTTTTCCGTTGCTCGATAGAGTCGTTGCTGAACAATGAGGTGGTGCTTCGCCTGACCTATAAGCAACGCAATCGTATGGTCTTCCCGCTGAATAGCCGTTATGCGATGGAGCATGATACCATGACCTCCACCTACAATGCTATGGTACGGGCTTTGCGATCCTTTTTGGTGGCGCCCCAGGAGCGGCGTGATCTGCTGTTGGGTAGGCGTGGATTCGTATTCTCGGATCCCCAACCCTTGGCAAGACCGACAGATAAAAGCGACCGCGTCAATCAAGTGGTGGCTGATGCGATGCGTGCCGAAGACTTCTACCTCTTGGTGGGACCTCCGGGAACGGGTAAGACCAATTTGGCGATGCGGACGATGGTGGATAATTTCTTGGCGGAGCCTGGTTACCGTATCCTGTTGATGGCCTATACCAATAGGGCCGTGGATGAGATCTGTCGGATGTTGCGGGATTATGATCCGGAGTTGGATTATATCCGCATCGGCAATGAACTCAACTGCGAGGCCTCCTTCCGACCTCACTTGCTGAAGTATGAGGTGTCGGCGTGTAAGAACCGCATGGCGGTGAAGGAACGCTTGTCCCGCTCCCGTGTCTTTGTGGCGACCGTAGCCTCTATGGATGGCAAGATGTCGCTTTTCGATCTCTTCCATTTTGATGTGGCGATTGTGGATGAGGCTTCTCAAATATTGGAGCCTCAAATCTTAGGGCTGTTGAGCGCGATGACACCAAGTGGCGCCTCTGCGATCCGTAAATTTGTCATGATTGGAGACCATAAACAATTGCCTGCCGTGGTGCAGCAGTCAAGGAGTGAGTCGGAGGTGACGGATGAAACATTGCGCAGTTTCTCTTTGTTGAATTGCGCGGACTCCCTTTTCGAGCGGTTGCATCGTTCAATGGTTGAACATAGCGAGGTGAAACCGGGTATGTTGGACACGCAGTGGCGTATGCATCCGACTATCAGTGAATTTGTGAGTCGTGAGTTCTACCATGGCGCTTTGAAGGTGGGATTGGGTGCGCACCAGACTTCCGATGCGTTGCCGTACGCGCATTTGGAGGAGACGCGTCAAATGGCGACCTTCCCATTGAATATGGAGTTTACTGCCGAAAATATCAAGGAGTTTGTCCGAACGGTCCGTATGGGCTTCCTTCATACGGAGAAGAGATCCCGTCTGGATAATAGTAAGATCAATGCCGAGGAGGCGGATGTCGTGGCGGAGATTGTACGCGCTATAGTGTCGTTGAACGGTGAGAATCCCGAATTCTCCCTCGCTGACAATGTGGGAATTATCGTTCCGTTCCGTAATCAGATTGCTATTGTGTTGAAGCGTTTGCGTGAATTGGGTGTGGAACATGCGGAGGATATTGTGATCGATACAGTGGAGCGCCTGCAAGGCGGACAGAAGGATTATATTATCTTCTCCACGACAATCAGCCAGTATTATCAACTGAATGTGTTGAGTGAACCTGTGGAGATTGAAGGTCAGTGGGTAGATCGAAAATTGAATGTGGCTCTGACGCGCGCCCGTAAGCAATTGTTTGTGGTGGGCAATGAGGGTTTGCTCCGTCAATCATCGCTTTACGATCGATTGGTCGACTATTGTGGCGGGGATGTCTCCATGGTTATACCTATGTAGATTACTGTTTGTCAGAGAGAGGGCCGCCTGTAATCTATGGGAGAGGATCAATGTAATATTCCTGTTTTAGAATTTTTAGATATCTCAATCTTCTTAAGGTTAATATTTCTTCCTTTTCTACATCTACACCGGGAGTCCATCTCAGTCTTTTTTTGATTTCCTTTGTCTTGACGATGAATGATTTTGGGACAAATCCCCAGAAACTTCTCTCTTCTTCTTTGTGAATTTCAGGATTGCATCTTATAGCCAGACGTTCATTTTGGAATATCTCTTTCCCGGTAAAGTCATCCGGGAGATTGGCTTCGATGAATTTGGACAATTTGTGATGGACGGATTTTATGAGTGTCCCGTTGTAAATAATCTTCCAAGGCCCGATGTATCCCAAGTCCATGGGTTCGTCAATTGCGGCTATCGCATGGATGGTATCTCCCGATGAATTGGTGATTTGAAGGAAAAAACTATAATTGATAGTCGAGCACCCTTGTTCATGGAGCGCTGCATTGAATATGGAATCGGTACAAGAATAGAAGTTCTTCCTAATCTCCTGCATGTTGATGATGGGGTGTCCTTTTTTCTCCATTTCGGTAATTCGTTCCTCGTCAAGAGGGAACTCCTTTTTGGATGGTAAAGCGAATGGATGGAGATTGATGGCACGCAATATACTATATAGTTCCGCGATATCGATGGATCGGATGGATGATAGGTCAAGATCCTTCCTCTTCAGGTTTTTGTATGTTTTTCTATGATGGGGAACTAATGAGTCGCCTTTCGTTTTGTATTCCACAAAGTCGAATTGGGCACTTCCTAGGCAACTGATGTACATGTTGCCCATAAAGAGTGATTCGATAGGTACCTTGAAAAATTCATCTAACAACCCGGATTTCTCCTCGAATGAGAAACGGTTCTGTTTAGCTTGCGCACAAAGCGAGAATAGAAATGCAATCAATAGATATGGGTATCTCATGGGATTGTTTGTTTTATTGAATAAGTCCTGACTCCCGCAGAATCAATGGAATCTGAATGTTAATGTTCTCCACAAAAGCGGCTGGCGGATAGACTTCCCTCATCTCATCGTCAAAGAATTTCTCCTCAAAAAGGTCGATGATCTCCTGGTGCGTTTTGCCCTCTTGGTAGGCATTGGCGATGAGGTCTCTTCCGATGATGTGGCTTTGGTAGGAGTCGTCAAAGAATTTCTGTACCTGTGCTCCTTGAAGTAGTCCCCAATGGGGGATCACATAATATTGGATGTCGTAGGTTCCCGCCTTTTGGATGGAGTCTAACGTCATTTGGTAACCTACTAAAAAAGAAGGAATGACCAACCCGTCTTTGGCGTACATGCCTATGGTCTCATTGCCAAGCATCAATTTTATCTCCGCAAAGTAGTAGGCGACCGAGTCTTTGGTGTGGCCAGGTAAGGATACCACCTCTACGGTTTGGTTGCCTATTTGAATTTTATCATCCGCTTCGACAACGCAGTCGGTATGGAGATATTCTATCTCCTCGAATGTTAAATCGTAGCCATATTTCTCTGCGGCCGCCTTGTCCAATCGCAGCATGGTGGCCCTGGCACCCTCTTTCTCCATCACTTTAGCGGCGTGAGCGAAGGCTACAACTTTAAGATGTGGGTAAACTTTGCGCAAGTGCGCGCTGCCTAAGGCGTGGTCGTAGTGGGAGTGGGAGAGCAGGATATAGTCCAATGGTCGATCACCCAAGACCTTGCGGATGTTTTCGTGGAGTAATCCGCTTGAAAAGCCGAAGCCAGATTCGAATAAAAAGGTGACCTCATCCGCCACGAATAGATAGGCGTCTCCTCCTCTTACGGGTGAAACATTGTGGACCATAAAGGGGCCTATAGCCGTAGGTTGATCGAAATTATAGCTGATCATTGCTCTCGTATTTACTGTTTGGTTAGCAAAAATAATAAATTTTTTGTTTAAGAAAATATCAATAAATGTGTATTGTTTACATAAAGTTGTTATCTTTGCGCTGCTTGCGGAATCATCTACACTGTTAATGATCGAATCTATTGGTTTTGGATTTCCGCTTGAAATATTATTGATTATGAGTCTATTGAAAAGGATTGTTTGTGGAATAGTCTTTCTATTCTTATGTGTCGGCAGGGTGTTTTCTGCCGTGTTGGTTAGTTCCGTCATGGCGGATCCTGCTAGTTATGATAATGTTTATGAGTATGTGGAGTTCATTGTCTCCGAACGGATTGATTTTTCCGAAACGCCCTATACGGTGGTAATCTGTAATAATGGCACGATTTTACGTCCGAAGGGTTGGTTGACATGTAGCACTTTGACCTATGCGATACAATTGGATTCAGGTGTAGTGGAGGCTGGTGAAACCTTTTATGTGGGAGGTCCAGATCCGAGATTGAATGGATCGAAGAGTGAGACGATTCAGTTAAAGAACTGGTATGGTGTTAACTACACCCAAGTAGGGGGTGCGGGGGGAATTGGACTCAATCAGCAGTGGCGAGTCGGTATGGTGGGAAATGGCGGACCGTCTGCGGATGGTATCGCAGTGTTTGAGGGTAGGGCGGAGGATCTGACAGAAGAGAGTATTCCCTTGGATTGTGTTTTTTATGGTGATGCGGTGGGTGATGCGGCGGCCTATGGTTATCGTTTGCCGGATGGTTCTTTGTTGGATGAGGATTCTGAGATATTTCAGTCTCCGGGTAGTGAGAAGATGATGAAGTTTGAGGGAACGTATAATTATCTTTTGAATGAGTGGGAGGAGGAGCGGAAGGCGGTCATTGTCTCGTTGAAAGAAGAGTCGGATATCTATTCTTTGATAAAATTGGTGCCTGAAATTTCTCCAGACACGGTACCTGCTGTGGTGGGTCCTGATACCCTAGTAGTTCCACCGTTGGATACGATAGTTCCACCGATAGATACTATGGAGGTTCCGCCTTTGGATACGATCGTTCCGCCAATTGACACTATGGTGGTTCCGCCTTTGGATACGATCGTTCCGCCGATAGATACTATGGTGGTTCCGCCTTTGGATACGATCGTTCCGCCAATTGACACGGTGGTGGTTCCTCCATTGGATACGCTCGTGCCGCCGATAGACACGGTGGTGGTGCCTCCATTGGATACGATCGTGCCGCCGATTGATACGATGATTGTTTCTCCATTGGATACGCTCGTGCCGCCGATAGATACGGTAGTGGTTCCGCCGATCGATACGGTTGTGGTGCCACCATTGGATACGATAGTTCCGCCAATTGACACGGTGGTGGTTCCACCATTGGATACGATAGTTCCGCCAATTGATACTGTTGTGGTTCCTCCATTGGATACGATTGTTCCGCCAATAGACACGGTGGTGGTGCCTCCATTGGATACGCTCGTGCCGCCGATTGATACGATGATTGTTCCTCCATTGGATACGATAGTTCCGCCAATTGACACGGTGGTGGTTCCTCCATTGGATACGATTGTTCCACCGATAGATACGGTGGTGGTGCCTCCATTGGATACGATAGTTCCACCGATAGATACTATGGTGGTTCCGCCTTTGGACACGATCGTGCCGCCGATTGATACGGTGTTGGTTCCTCCATTGGATACGATAGTTCCGCCGATAGATACGGTGGTGGTTCCGCCATTGGATACGATTGTGCCTCCGATAGATACGGTGTTGGTGCCACCATTGGATACGATTGTGCCGCCAATTGACACGGTGGTGCCACCATTGGATACGCTCGTGCCGCCGATTGATACGGTGGTGGTTCCGCCCTTGGATACGATCGTTCCGCCAGTTGACACGGTGGTGGTTCCTCCATTGGATACGATCGTGCCGCCGATAGATACGGTAGTGGTTCCGCCGTTGGATACGATCGTGCCGCCGATTGATACGGTGATTGTACCTCCGTTGGATACGATTGTGCCTCCGATAGATACGGTGTTGGTGCCACCATTGGATACGCTCGTGCCGCCGATTGATACGATGATTGTTCCTCCATTGGATACGACAGTTCATCCAATCGACACGGTGTTGGTTCCTCCTTTGGATACGCTCGTGTCACCGATAGATACGGTAGTGGTTCTGCCTTTGGATACGGTTGTGCCGCCAATAGACACGGTGGTGGTTCCTCCTTTGGATACGCTCGTGTCACCGATAGATACGGTAGTGGTTCCGCCTTTGGATACGGTTGTGCCGCCGGTAGACACGGTGGTGGTTCCGCCGTTGGATACGATAGTTCCGCCAATTGACACGGTGGTGGTGCCTCCATTGGATACGATAGTTCCACCGATAGATACGGTGATTATTCCACCATTGGATACGACAGTTCATCCAATCGACACGGTGGTGGTTCCTCCTTTGGATACGCTCGTGTCACCGATAGATACGGTAGTGGTTCCGCCATTGGATACGGTTGTGCCGCCGATAGACACGGTGGTGGTTCTTCCGCTGGATACGGTGCCGCCTATTGTGGAAGATACCGTGTCTGACATTCTTCCCGATTCCACGATCCGTCGCATTATGGGCCATAACAAATTGTTAACGCCTAATGGCGATGGCCATAACGATTACTTGGAAATTGAGAACGTGGAGATTTACGAGGAGAATGAATTGTGGGTATATAACCGATGGGGCATCATTGTATTCCACCAACGGATGTACGACAACCGTTGGGCGGGAGAAGATTGTAACGCTTTCAGCATGGGTCGTGGGAAGTTGTTGCCAGTGGGAACTTATTATTATCTCTTTACCAATCGTGGAGTACGTCTCCTCCATGGTTTTATAGAGTTGTCTTACTAATAATAGAACGATGAAAAGATATATTGTTTGCTGGATATTGTGTTTGGAGTGTTTGTTTGTGATGGCACAGCAGGAGATGGCCCCTAACACCTATTTGCAGGATCCTTATCGATTTAATTCTGCATGCTCGGGCTTCTCCTACGGGTTGAATCTCTCTCTGTCCTATGCGAATCAGTGGGTGGGTATGGAAGGTGCTCCCAAAGAGATTTCGCTATCAGCTTATCAGTTGCTTCGAGAGACCAATTTTTCGATAGGGGCCCTTCTTTTCTGTGAAAGGAGCGGTGTGACGAAGAGAGTGGAAGCGGAGATTGCGGGTACTTATCGTTTTTTGATTTCAGATTGGACTTGGCTCTCTTTGAGTGTCGGAGGAGGCGTCCGAGTGTTGGGAAAGGATGATGAACTCTTGCAACGGGATGGAGATCCCTATTTTGACAAACAGCTGAGACGAGAGGTGGTCCCCCGTTTTCGAATGGGGGCGTGGTTGAGATGCTCGGACGGAACCTCTTTCTCTTTTAGTGTGAAAGGGGTAGGCGTAGGCCACCTGAATGCTTTTGGACACAAACAATCTACCCATTTCTATTGGTCAGGAGAGAAGGTCATTCCGTTGCGTCAACAATATAAATTTGTCTTGAATGGATTGGTCTATGTGGCGAAAAACGCGCCGTTTGCTCTTCTGTTCGCCCCTGCGGTTCGCTCCCATAAAATGTGGGAGTTGGGTATCGCTTATCAGACAGGTAGGGTGTTCACTCCCTATTTGAAACTCAATAGAAAAGATCTTTGGGGGTTGGGTGTTTCCTATACGTATTCGATGCTTCGGTCGATGTCGTATGGCGAATGTTCCAGTTTCTCCTTGCAATTGAATTGTCGGGTCGCTTCTCAGGAAAAAGGGAGGGAGCGTCTCTATCGAAACGCCCCCTTCTAATCAGTTGTTGAGGTAAATGGAATGGACCAGTTTTATTCAACTTGTCCGCTGATCTCCACCTCTTGTTTCTTCAATTTATTCTTGTTCAGCTCCGCATATTGCTTCCTGTTTTTGTAAACGTCGCAGGCGAGATAAAGCGCGTTGCGGAAAGACTCTTCCGATGCTTCGCCCACACCCACTTTGTCGTAGGAAACGTCGTGGACAGGGGAGGTGCGTATAATCGGCAAGTTGGCGGTATAGTTGACGCCGCTTTCCATGGCGATGCATTTGAATGGCGCTAATCCTTGATCGTGATACATCGCCAAAACAGCGTCGAAACGTTTGAAATTGCCACTTCCGAACAATGAGTCCGCAGGGTAAGGTCCGAAGCAGGTGATACCCAGCTCTGTGGCTTTCTTGATCGCAGGAATGATGATCTCCTCCTCTTCGCTACCTAGCACACCATTGTCTCCCGCATGAGGATTAAGTCCCAATACGGCGATGCGAGGACGTACGACAGAAAAGTCTTGGATCAACGTCTTGTTCAAGTCTTTCAACTTGTTGATCAATTTCTCTGTGGAAAGGTTGGCGGATACAGATTTGATGGAAACGTGTCCCGTAGCGACCGCTACTTTCAAAACATCGCTTACCATAATCATCAATCCCTTCTCTCCAAATCCGAATTTGTCTTGCAAATATTCCGAATGGCCAGGGAAGTGGAACTTCTCTGATTGGATATTCTTTTTGTTGATCGGAGCGGTTACCAAAACGTCAATGAGACCATCTCTTAAGTCTGAGGTGGCACGTTCCAATGCGAGGAAAGCTGCTTTTCCTGCCTCTTCTGTGGATTTTGCCAATTCAACTTTCACCTCCTCATCCACACAGTTGATGATATTGGAACGTTTAGGGTTTGCTTCCGCTGCGTTGGCGATTACGTTTAGATTGAAGTTTTCTACATTCAACGACTTGCGATGAAAGGCAGCCGCCTTTGAGGATCCATATACAATCGGTGTACAGAATTCATTCACGCGAGGGTCTGCTAATGTTTTGATAATCACTTCGTAACCAATTCCATTGATGTCGCCTTGTGTGATACCGACCTTTATTTTATCTTCTTCCATACTGTTCTTTTCAGTTGTTTCTCTATTCTTTTTTACAAAAATATAAAAAATTAATCAAATTCCAACGAATGGAGAACCGCCTCTACTTGTCTGATTTTGTTTCTCTTCTTATGTTGAGGCGCATAGACAAAGGCCTCGACGGTGATCACCTCTCTGGTGTATTTGTCGTAGAAACTGCGGCTGACGAAAGGTCCTCCCATGAAGTCGCCCTCCGTTCTCCATAATCCGCGAACCTCCACACATTTTTTCTTTTTGTAATAGAAGGTGCGGCTTACCGGTGGGACGACCTCCTTTTCGGTCTCCATGTAGGAACCTTCGCTTGGACCAGCCACATAGATTTTTGTGACGGAGTCTCTTTTCTCGATGATTCGTTTCAAAGTGAAATCTGTGGAGTCTTTGCATGGGGTTCTGTATGCGAGAATATCCATTCGGGTATCGATACTTCCGTTGGACATCCAAATGAATTTTTCTCCCACCTTTGATTTGTTGATGTAATTAGGAATGGTCAGTTTGATGTCCAATTTCTCCTTCAGCAAAGACATTCCTTTGCTGTCGCAATATCTGCTGAAATAGAGCATACTACGTTCACACTCCATGTCCACGTAGAAATCCGTGATGGCGTTTCTGTTCTCGTTTACCACTCGGATTATTTCCGCTTGGTTGGGTGCTGTGATTGTCACGATGGCTTGGGTATTGGCCCACTTATCTCTGCTGAAACGAATTTTTCCTTCGGTGTATTGGGTACTGTCGATCTGGAAGAACAGTAGGTTGCGCATCGGATGAACGATATTGGTGAAATTATGCGGTTCCAAGAATAGGATGTTGAAGTTGGGTTCCGATTGGGCAAGTCCTGGAACGTCTTGGTCCAATAGATCGAATATGCATCGGCCAGCGGGACTCTCCCATACTGCCTTGTTGCCGACCACCATTAAGTCGTAAGCGGTTCCTCCTACTGATGGCATTAGAAAATTATCTCCATTCTTGTTGGAACAAGAGGACCATAGCGCAACCATCATGGTGATGATTAAATAGATACGTTTCTTCATCTTATTTTTCCATTAATTTTTTTGTGGATAATAAACCGCAGGCGGCCAATATGTCTTCTCCTCTGGATTTGCGGATGGTGGTGGTGATGCCCACCTGATTCAATCGGTCTCTGAACCACTCCATTCGTTGTTCGGAAGCTCCCTTCAGCGAAACCTCTGGTACTGTGTGGAATCGGATGAGGTTGATTCTACACTCTAATCCGTTTAATAATTTGCAGAGCGCGTCGATGTGTCTCTGTTGGTCGTTGACACCTTCAAACATTGTGTATTCGAAAGAGACTCTTCTTTGCCCCGAAAAATCATATTTTTTGATCTCCTCAACCACTTTGGCGATAGGGAAGGCCTTTTGTGCGGGCATAATCGAGAGACGCTCCTCCGCGATCGGGTTGTGTAGGCTGACCGCCAAGTGACACTGGCTCTCTTTGAGGAAACGTTGCAATCCTGGGATCAGGCCGACTGTTGATACGGTGATCCTTTTGGGGCTCCATCCATAGCCATATTCGGAGGTGAGGACATTGAGCACCTTTAAGACATTTTCCGTGTTGTCGAATGGTTCTCCCATACCCATAAAGACCACATTGGTCAGTTGTTCCGATTCTGGAATGGATTGTATCTGATTGAGGATGTCGGTTGCGGTTAATTGTCCGTGAAACCCTTGTTTTCCTGTCGCGCAGAATTGACAATTCATCTTGCATCCGATTTGCGTGGAGACGCACAGTGTGGCACGTTCCCCATCTGGAATCATGACACTCTCAATGAATCTTCCTTCCTTTTCGAAGAGATATTTTTTTGTTCCGTCTTTGGATAAAGAGGTCTGGATTGGCGCGTAGGTGCCGATCGCGTAGTTCTCCTCCAATTTGGTCCGGTTGGCCAATGAGATGTTGGTCATCTCGCTGATGGAGGTGACTCTCTTTTTGTATAGCCAATCCGCGATTTGCTTAGCCGTGAAGGCTGGCATCGACAAATCTTTCACTGTTTGCTTGAGTTCATCAAGTGAAAGCGCTAAAAGTGTAGGTTTGCTCATCTCTCAAATTAAAAAGGCGCGAGGAAAATCCAAGTTAACCTCGCGCCTGATATTAGATGTTGTAACTTAATCAAAAGAATACGGAACGGTTGTCTGTGATCTGTGCCTTATCCATAAGGATGGAGAAGGTTTGATTGTACATGTATTGCATTGTCTTGTAACGGTTCTCAAAGTGCTCAGCGTCTACAGCGTTTTTAGAAAGAACCTTGATGGTGTAAACTCCGTTGGATCCCTTGAAAGGAGCGGATTGGTCATCAGCCTTCAAAGAAGGAAGAACACCTAAGATAGCAGGCTCTATTCTCTCTGAATCGAAACGAACGTTTCTCATTGTATCAAGCGCTGTGCCTACCAAGGCGTTGATCTCCTTGCCAGACCATTCGTTGATGATCTCCGTTGCCTTCTTATCGTTTCTAACCGCGTTGTCAACGATGTTCTTAACCTCTTTGACAGAGTATGGAGCGTAACCCTTCTCAACTGCGCCTGAAAGAGCTACGATAACACATTGGTTAGCTGACTCAAATGGTTGAGCGACGATGTCACCCACCTTGCAGTCCTCGTTGAATGCCCAGTTGATGATTTTGCGGCCATTCTCGATGTTTCCGATTGTGTTATCATCCTTTTGTACAGAGTACTCTTGTACGAATAGGTTTTGATCAAGCGCGTTCTCTGTGAATGACTCCAATGTGTTGTTGTCTCCTAGGTACTTGCTAGCAGACTCGTAGTATTTACGGTGTGTGTCTGTGCTTGATTCGATTTTAATCGCAACCTCTGCCACCTTAACCTTTTGTGATGAAGTTGCGGAGATGGAATCAACCTTAATAAGGAAGAACTCACCTCTGTCCTCCATCTCAAAGATCTCGCCAACCTTTGCGGCGAATACCTTGCTATCGAAATCCTTCAATCTTGTGAAGATTCCCTCGGAAAACCATCCAAGAACACCCTTTTCTGCCTTTGAGCTAGCATCCATTGTGTGCTTCTCTGCAAGGTCAGCGAATTTAGCGCCTTTCTTGATCTCGTCTTGGAGACTATCGATAGTTGCCTCCAACTCTTTCTTCGCTTTGCCCTTAAGATAGATGCAAGATACCTTCACAGAATCAGGACGGTTAACCGCGCTCTCGATTATCTTTGCTGTTTTGTAGAAGTTTCCATCTTGGAAAGTAGAAAGAATCGCGCCTTTATTCGCACTGAAAGCGAAATCTTTGATCGCCAAGTCAACTTCATCCTTGGTAAGGAATACGTTTCTGTTGTAGATGGATGGATCGCACTCTTGAACAGCCAATAGAATAGCCTCCTCTGCGGTCTCGATATCCTTCAACTCTCTCTCTACGGAAGCGGCTCTGTTCATCGCTTCGTCAGAATCCGCAGCCAAAGGCTTCACGTCAAATACGATTGCCTTTACTGTGCGGTATGCTTCAGTCTTGAACCTCTTCTGCAACTCGTTGTACTTTGCCTTCGCCTCGGCTGGAGATACTGTGTAGGCTGAATCTGACATAGTGGCGAATGGCTTGAATGCGACTACATAGTCAGCTGTCTCCGCGGTGTATTGCTCAATGAATTTCTTTTCAGCCTTTGGCGCGGTGGTCGCAGCGGACACCATACGGAAATACTTCTCGTAAAGCAACATGTTGTTCAACTTCTTCTCAACGCAAATCCAGCTGTTGTAAAGTTTGTTCAAATCCTCGTAACGTGGATTATTCTCCTTATCCTCGTCGGACATCTCCTCCATTCGTTTGAAGGTCACCAACAAGTCGTTTAATACTTTTTTGCTGAATTTTCCTGATTCGTCTTGAAGCATTCTTACGCTTTGAACCATTGGGTGAGGAACCTCTTTGGTGTAGTAGTTCAACTCCTCGGTTGTCACATACATACCGATCTTTTCAGCTTGATCCTTCATCACATTCTCCAAAACGTATGTTTGCCAAGCCTCATTTCTGACATTTGCGTCTGAACTGTAGGTTCCTTGGATCTTGTTGAAGGTTGTGAAAGCATCCACATCTTTTTGGAAATCCGTGTACGACAACTTCTTTCCGTACACCTCTCCGATTTGCTCACGGTTTTTGTTGAAGAATGCGCTTGAGTTTGTCAAAGCATCACCAACAACGAAACAAAGCAACGCCAAGAACACAATCGCCATAACGATTTTGCCGTTGCTTCTGATTTTCTCTAATGCTGCCATTTATTTGTTAATTATTAATTGTTTTTGTTTCTCGAATTTTAGCGCACGAAATTAGTAAAAAAAACGCTTAAAAAACACTTTGTGTTAAACTTTTTCTCCCTTTTTATTCATTGATAGGGAAAATACCTTCTGGTCTGCGTATGGTATACTTGGTGAGTGTTTGGTTGGATTCAAAGCCTTGACCATAGATAACGCGGTCTTTCTTAGTGATTTTTATTTTCCCGTTCGAGTAGATGCGTTCTCCTCTTTCGTCCCAAAAAAGTTGATCGCACTCGAAATGTTCACCTTCTAAATTCGTGGCGTTTACGCTATCTTTCAAGTCCCAAAGTTTTTTATCGGTGAAGTAGATCGCATACTTGCTTTGCATTTCCGCGTCCACATCCATCCTCGGAGTGAAACGTTCCAATCGGATACCTAGCGGAAACTCCCAATTGGGTTCCTCGGCTTTGTCGTATACCATCCATTCGGCGGTGTTGACGCGGTAGCGCACCACACCCGAGTCGGAAACTAATGTCTGAACATCTTTGGCGTGTAGGGTAGGACGTTTGCTCCTGTCGATGGCTGGAACCGTCTCCTCTTTGCTCGTACACGATAATAAACATATAGCAGCCACAAAAATTGTGGCCGCTATATGCAAATGGTTATGTGTTTTGTTATTCTTCACGTACATTATTCGAAACGTACGGTTGTCTTCTCGTTGATCCATCCAGGAACTGTGTAGGATTGACCTGGAGTGATGTTACGCATGAACAATTGAGTCTTGTCTGGGAAGTATTGCTTGTATGCGTTGATGAGTTTAACAGCGTCGCCAGCCTTTGCAGGATTGACTTGCTTTGCCTTCTCCCATTGATCAACTGCTGCCCAGTAGGCTGTCTTCTTGATAGTAGCGTCGTCGCTGATATCGTTGTTGAAGGTTGCGTAAAGCACACCGATCAAAACGTATGCGTTGCTGTTGCTCTTATCGAAAGCGATGGCCTTTTGCGCTGCGGCACGAGATGCGGTTGGATTCTTCAAATCCTTGTAGATACCTGCGATCATCAATTGAAGCGCTGATTTCTCGCTGTTGTTTGTCTCCAAGTTTACTGCCTCGTTCAAGTAAGAGAGCGCCTTGTTGTAATCCTTGTTCTTGATGGATTGGGACGCAAGACCTCTTGCGGAAGAAGCGGAAGGCTCGATCTTGTGCTTGTAAGCGGATGCCTTGAAGTAAACTGCAGACTCGCCGCAGTTAGCGAAAGCATAAAGTTTCAATACGTTGTTCAAGAAATCCTTGTCGTTCTTGTTGGCGTCGATTTTGCTTCCGTAAACACCGTCCAAAGTAGTGCAGTCCGCTGCGCCTGAAGCGGCGAATCTTGAGTCTACGTCGTTCTTGGTTGCTGCGTAAGCGGCAGAATCCTTAGCGTTTCCTGCAACTTCGGCGATCTTCTCGTTCAACATCGGACCGATCTTGATGTAGTCTGCGATGTATTGGTCTCTCGCGTTGTTCTTGTCTGCTTTGAAGATGAGGTCAGACAAATAGAAGTATTGAGAGAATACACCTGCGCTGGCATCCTTACCTTCGTGCTCGATCACCTCGCTCAACCATCCGTATGCCACCTTTGGATCCTTGCTGTTTTCTGGAGCGAACTTCATATAGTCGCTTGCCTTCTTGCCAAGGATGTAGTACTTGCCATACTTCTTGTCCTTTCCGAAATTTTTGATACGATCATCGTACAACTTCATCATACGATTGAAGATTTGTGCCTTTGATGAGGCATCCTTTGCTTTGTTATATTGATCTTCAAGAATATCCGCACCATTGGTGTAAACATTCTTTGAGCATTTAGGACACTCTGCGTAAACGATCTCCCAGCACTTTGCCGCGCTTTCGAAATCCTTTTGCTTGGTGTATGTGGACATCATGCTCAAATTTTGAACACATCTGATGCTGTCCTCACCATGACCATACTTGGAACCGTCAGTGATTCCTTTTTGAGCAAATGTGGTGGCTGGCATCGCCGCCATCATCATACCGAATAGTATCAAATTTGTTTTCATATCTCAGAAGTTTTAATTGTTTTTAATCTAATTTCCGTTTTGCGAACCAATGCTCGTTGATCGTAGCGTTGATTGTTCCTTTGAAGTATTGTTCCTTCATCAAGCCGTTGCCGGTTTTTCCGTTTTGACCATACTCGAAACCTACGTTGATAACGGTAGGGTCCGACCCTTTTTTGAGGGGGAATCCTAGTCCCGCCGTAATCGCTAATTTATTGAGTCTTTCCTCGTTTACTTTGTAGTATGTTTTGCTAACGTTCAATCCGCAACGATAGTACATTCTCTGGTAATACTTTCTTGACATCATGTCAGGATTGTATTGAAATCCCCAGACCAAACTTGTCACATCCTCGAAAGGTTTCTCGTCGAAGAATCTGATGCCTGACCAAAGTGTCCTTTTAAAGTCAAATCCTGCGAGTACCCTTGTATTAAATTGGTATACAAATCCTATGCCAAAACTATGTGGGGTGTCGAATTTATTATCAAAATTTAACACTGTGGTGTCTGATGTGATGATGGTCTTGGATGCCTCAGCCTTTAATTCGGATTTGAGTTGATAGGTCGCGCCGATGGTGAGGTATTGGTTCTTCTTGGTCGGAATGGAGCCTTGGATACCGAAATTAGCACAAAAGTCTCTTACCCTGATTTCTTGCGTTTGCAAGGTTCTGTAGATATAATCCTTGTTAAACGTAGTCGCGCTGTTGTTTTCGATGGTTCCGAAATGGAAGAGTAGGTTCGCTCCGAATGAAATCGGTTTGGCGGGACGGAAACCTAGACCTAAATAGAGTTGGTTAATACCTCCTTTGCCAGTGTAATTGTATTGGGTGGTCAGCGTGTCGCTTACCATGTTTGTCACCTCTTCCGTCTTGAAGGATGTGTTGTATCCTACGATGGAGTAAGGACGGATACCCAAACTTAAAGCAATCCATTTCTTGATAGGAAAGTGTACGGCCAAATAGTCGAAGTTACCATCCAACAATCGGTCGCTTTGCTCGCTGTCCGATATTTTGCTGACCATAAAACTCGCTCCTGCTTCAATTCTGAAATTGAGCGAATCTATTGCTGTGTATGATGCGGGGTTGCCTGGATTGGTGAAGCGGGAGGAGCGAAGACCTACGGATAATCCACCCATAGAGGTGCTTTGTCCGTATCCGACTTCGTTCATGTTTCCGAAACCGTTTCGTGTATATGGAGAACTTGAACTGTTTTGCGCTGCCGCATTCCAGCAAAGTCCTACGATGAGTGATCCTATAAAAGCAATTCTCTTAATCATCTGAATGTAAGAATTCGGTTAAGCCCGATTGACAATAAATTTTGAACTACAAAGGTGCTATTTTTTATCCTTTTTTCAAAATATTTTGCGTTCCCACCTGTTAAAAACACTAAAAGTTCAGGGTAATTGGCTTTGTATGAGTTGATAAAGCCATCAATTTCGAAGGCTAACCCATTCGTCACACCGGATAAAATAGCCTCATGCGTCTCCATTCCGGTGAGAGGAACCCTCTCTTCTTGCGTGACCAATGGCAATTTTTGCGTGAAATGGTTCAATGCCTTAAATCTCATGTCGATGCCCAAGGAGATATTGCCTCCCACGTAATCGTTGTTAGAATTGACGATGTCGTAGGTGATGGCGGTGCCAGCATCTATTACCAGTAGGTTTTTGTTTGGCTGCAGATAGTTGGCTCCTACGCAGACCGCAATTCGGTCTTTGCCAAGGGTCTTGGGCGTTTTGTAAAGATTTCCGATAGGGAGTCGTGTCTCCGAGCTTAAACGGATGTAGCGCTTGGCGTGTTTCGTTAGCCATTGGTCCAAAGCTTCGTCCTCGCCGATCACGGAGGAGAGAATAGCCTCTTCCCAAACGTGTTCAGTCATGAATTGCGCTAAAAAATCCGTGGTGAGTCGCTCAACTCTTTGGTGGAAAATGGATTGACCTCCTTCGAATAGGTCTATTTTGCAAGATGAATTCCCTTGATCTATGATTAAATTCGCCATTAGCTGCTAACTTCTTAACTTTTATTGATTACCTGAGACGGTTTATATCCGAAGTATTCCCTGAATCTTCTGCTGAAATAAGCTGGATCACTGAATCCCACATTGTAGGCGATGTCGCTGATTTGGGTTTCGCTGTCAGCCTCTTTCAGTAACCTTAACGCCTCGTTCAAACGGTATTCGTTGAGCAATTCCAATGGAGTCTTGCCAATGATGGTATTGGTTCGTCTTGTCAGTGTGGACTTGCTGAGGAACATCGCTTTGGCGATGTCCTCCACGGAGATGTCGCTCTCCATGTAACGTTTCTCTATGACGGAAAGGAATTGCTTAACGAATGGATTGACCTTCTCATCCCTCTTTTCCTGCGCTTCTTCTGTTGCCTCGGATGCGCCATTTTCGGATGAAGCCCCCTGTTTCATCATCTGATCTAACAGGTGTTGCTGCTGCTTTTGCCTATTGAGGAGAATGTTGCAGACTTTGATCAGCAACTCTTCCGGGCTGAATGGCTTAGGGATATAATCCACGGCGCCGCTCTTCAGTCCGAGCAGACGGTCGGAATCCTCGTTTCTTGCGGATAGGAATAGCAAAGGAATGTGCGCTATCGACTCTGTTTGGTCGATGACTCGGCTCATTTCGATACCATTCATAATCGGCATCTCCACGTCGCTGAGGATGATGTCCGGCATGTGTTGTTCCGCCAAAGAGAGCGCCTCTTTACCATTGTTGGCTACAATGACATTGAGGTAGGAGGCCAACAATGTCTTGAGATTGTCGCAGATGAGCGGGTTGTCGTCCACGATGAGTGCCGTGTTGCCGGTGAGGATGGAGTAGTCGGTCTCCTTTTTCCTATCGTCGATCTTGAACTCCTCCTTGATCTCGATCTTGCGGGTGGAGGCGGGTAGGGTGATGGTGATGGTGGTTCCTTCGCCTAACTTGCTCTCCAAATCCATGGATCCGTTGTTGCGGAGAATGTAGTTTTTGCAGATTTTGTATCCCAATCCTGTACCGCTCTCGTTGTCGGTGCCTTTTTGGGAAATTGTCTCTTCTCCATTTTTGAGAGCCTCTATCTGCGCTTCGTTCATGCCGACGCCTGTATCCTTGACCGCGATCTTGATGTTCTTATTGTCCATCCACGACAAGATGGAGATGGTACCTCCCGATGGCGTGAATTTGATGGCGTTTCCGATGAGGTTGCGGATGACCGCTTCCAACATGCGAGGGTCCGCATAGGCGAAATGGGTGACATTGTTCTCTCTGACGAGTTGGATGCCTTTCTTCTCCATCAGGTTGGCAAGCAAAAGGGATACGTTGATGACGATGTGTTGTACATCCACATCTGTCGGGTGGCAACTGATATCCTCCTTCTTCGATTGGGCCCAATCCAGGATCTTCAACATCTCGTTTTGAAGCGCTTTGGCGGAGTCGTATGTCCCGTGGGTGATGCGAAGTCTCTCTTCTTCGTTCAGCGAGGTCTCTCTGCTGGTGAGGTTCTCCAATGCGCCGACAATGGCGAACATCGGATTTTTCAAATCATGCGCCACCACGGAGATCAAGCGATCTTTGTCGTTGAGGGCTTCCTTCAATTCGGAGGTGCGTTCGTTCACCTTTTGTTCCAGTTCCTTTTTGGAAGCCATCAATCTGCGGACACGTAATAAAATGAGACCTCCGATCAGCAATAAAGCGCCAATTCCTAATAGTACCCTAAACCACAAAGATTCCCACCATGGTGGCAATACTTTAATCTTCAATTCAATTTGTTTGGTCTGGCAATCTTTGTTGTTCCTGAACGCCTCAATGACCAGGGTATAATTGCCTGTTGGAATATGCGAGAAGTGAATGCTTTTTTTGCCTATGATTTCGGTCCACTCCTCCTTCAGACCGTTGAGTTTATATCGGTATTGGATAGGGTCGAATTCGGTGTAGTCGACCGCGTCGTAGAGGAGGGTGATATCGGTCTGATTGTACGCGAGAACGAGTTCTCCCTCTCCCAAATTGTGCTTCGCCAATGGACCGCTTCCCCTTTTTACCTTATGTTTCCCGATGTATAGGTCGGAGAAAGCCATAAAGGACATGGTGGTGTCGATGGTGAGATGGGCAGGGTCCAGGGAGACGAAACCGTCGTTGGTGCCGAAGTGAATCTTTCCGTTGCTGTCTTTGTAGCTACTTCTATAGACAAAGTATCGCATGGAGGATATGTTGTTGCGACTGTCCGTTAAGATCTGGCAGGTTTTGTTGCCCATATCTATGCGTGTGATACCATTGTTGCCTGATGCCCAGAATATTCCGTTGTCATCCACTTGGATGCTGTGGTAGCTGCATATTGGTGTGTAGTCCAATAATTCGCAGTATTTACTACCTGCTCGTACTTGGATGACACCCGCATCGGTTGTGGCGATGAAATTGCCGTATTTATCGCATATTCCATCCGACAATGTGACGCTAGTATGTCTGTCGTCGCAATAGATTTCCATCTTGATGTTCTCACATATCCCCTCGCTGATTTTCCAAAGATGGGTGGTCGTCAACACCCAAACGTTGCCGAAAGGATCCTCCACTGCTTTGAACACCCATTTGTTCTGCGCGATGGTGTCGTTGGAGAGCGTGATCTTTTGCCAAGGCGAGTCTCCTAACTTCTGGTAAAGGCCGTCACCCGCGGAGCCGATGTAGATGTTTTTACCGTATCGGTTCGCTCCGAAATAACTGCGGCATGCTTGGGTGATGCCTTGGTAATTCTCCGAGTGGACCTTATAATTCTCTCCGTTGATGATGAGTGTGCCCCCTCCCCAGGTAGGGACAAGAATGTCCCCATTCGCCAAAGAGGAAACCGAACAGACATTGTTGTTTTCCAGTTCCACCAATTGGATGTTTCTGAAATCGGGAGAGACGAAATAGACTCCCGTACCGTCCGAGCCGATTACGATGTTGCCGTTTTTGTCTTCCGTCACGCCTGTGCAGGCGATCTTAGGGAACCCATAATTTTTAGAGAAGGAGAGTCCTGTCAACTCGTTGCCCCGATAACACCAAATGCCTGAATTTCTTGTGCCGATCCACAGGTTGCCTTTGGGGTCGGTGGTCATGCTGTAAATTTTCCGAATTTCAGCGCCCGAAGAGTTGTAGGGCCGCATATTATGGAATTCCACATTGGCGGAGATGGCTTCGTCCGTATACCACAAACCGTATCCGTCTGTCGCGAACCAATACCTGTTGTTTATGTCCTTCAAAACCTTAATGGTGTTGCCGAAAGGTGCTTTGAAAAGGGTGGGGTCCTCGATGATATTCTCTTTGATGTCGAATATCCACATCTCTCTGGTTTGGTTGGTGATCAACAATTGGTGATCGTTGATGGGAATGATGTTGGCGATGAATCCGCAACCGTCCGATGGCGGGTCGCACGCTTTGATTAAACGTGCGTTTTTGTCGAGGATGTAGTATTTGTCGATGGAGCCGATCCAATATCTTCCATATTTATCGATATACATGCTCTTGGCATATATGTCCTTGGTGTTTTTGTAGATTTCGTTGTCGCTGCCGAATGTCTGTGTGACAGGGTCGTAAAGGAAAATGCCGCTTGTGGTCAACGCGAATCGTCTACCATCGGCCGCTTCGTAGAATCCCTCTGTCTCCTCGTATTTTTGGAGCGTGTCGTAGATGGCGGGCATTTTATCGATTAGAGAGTCCCTCTTCTGGTCGTATTCCGCCATTAGACCATAATAACCACCGATGTAGATGTTGTTGTTGTCCCCAATATGGGTAATGAGCACATCCTCTCTGCGGAGTGATGGGTATTCTATTCTGTTGTAGTGCTTGAATTCTTTTCCGTCAAAACGGTCAAATCCGAAGTCCGTGGCCATCCAGATGAAACCATTGGTATCACAGGCCATGCTGTAAACCTTGTCGGAAATGAGTCCGTCGTTGGTGCTGAAATGGTCAAAACGACCATATTCCTGCGCCGATAAAGATAGGCACGGAAGGGCAAGTAAGGATGCTATTATCCATACTCTTAGAGATGTTATTACGCAATAATTGTGTGTTGTGTCTTTCATGCCGCGCAAAAATGTATCATGCAAATATATAAAAAATAGTGAGTTGCAGATTTTTTTTACGAGATTCTGTTCTGTTTTTTTTAGTGGATGCCTTCCCGTGTCGCCATAGACTCTCGGGATTGCGGTACATGTGTGATGTGGTAACGTTATAGCAAACGGTTCGGTAGTATTGGTTTGTGGCAAAAAAAACACTTGTCGCGCGTGCGGCAAGTGTTTATGATTTTTAATCTTTATTCAGAGATTAGAATTTTAGCGCATCAATGTCTGCGTTAGATACCTCCTTGAGTGTTAGGTAATCAGCAGATGCGTATGCTGTTTGGCCATTGAAGCTAAGAGTAGCCCAACCATCATTTATACTTGATACCTCAACCTCAGTTCCCTTTGCAAGCTTTCCTACAACCTCGCAGTTAGTGTTAGGCTCCTTTCTAACGTTCAAGTTAGATGACTTTGTTGTTACGATATAAATTGCCATGATTCAAAGATTTTTTTTGTTAAAAAATGAGAGAACACTGGAGAAGTCTCCAATGTTCTCCTTAAAAACCAATCTACTGATTAGTTGTTCTTAGACTTAACAAGGTCAGCGATCTCGTTGAAAGCAGCCTTGATAGCAGCTTGCTCGTCCTCGCTCATCTCAGCAGCCTTGCTCTCGAATTGAGCCTTGATCTCAGTAAGCTTAGCAACTAGAGAAGCAACGTCCTCCTTTGTAGCAGCCTCGGCAGCAACCTTGATAGCAGACAAAGCGGCATTGATCTCTTGAGAAGCTGCGCTCTCAACTTTTGCTGCAACCTCCTCAGCTACGTTCTCAACTTGAGCCTCTACTTGTGGCTCGGCTGGAGTTTCAACCTTCGCTTCCTTCTTGCAAGAAGAAGCCAATAGTGCCAATACAGCAGCACTGATGAATAAAACTTTCTTCATTTTTTTTGATGTTTATAAATTAACTGTTTACTGAACTTTCGCGCGTTGTTTAATCTTTCTATTTGCAAAGATAAAAAAATATGTGAATTTATATATGCTTTTTTGTGATTTTTTAGAGAATTGTTTAAATTTAATTTGAAACAAATTTGATCGACACCGCGAAAAGTGTATTATATAGTAAAACATTGATTGTTGACTTTTTTGGGTGCGATTTTTTCCACAATGCTCAGATTGCGAAAAAAAACATCACCCCGCTTCTATGAAGTGAGGTGATGTTAAACGTATAGTGGAATTTTAGGTTACTCCTCTTCCTTTTCGCTCTTTGAGATGCCTTGGAAGTTGTGTTTTACACCCAGTTGGGTGATGCCCTGCGCACCGTAGCCTATCTGTGCGAATCCACGCCAAGATCTTCCTCCGAACTCCACACCGACAGCAGAAACATGGCAAGTGAAATGATGCTCCGCGAGGGTGTTTGTTTCACTTGCGTATGGCGATTCGTTAATCTCCTTCTCGACATTGAGTCGGATACCGGCTGCCAGTTGGCTATACATGGCGACGTGTCTCTTCTTGAACCAGTAAATGGTTGCCTCCGGCATTATATTGAAGATGTGACGATAAATCTTTCCGAATTCGCTGTGGGTTTCCCAGATAGTATTGGTTTCTCCGTAGTGGTTGATCTCATCTCCAGTGGATGTCCACACATCTGTGTCGTGGTGCATTCTCATGTAATCGTATCCGAAACAGATACCCAATCCGAAATGGTCACCTATGGTACACTCATAATGAAGATTCGCGGTGATGGGAAATGAGGTCAAAAATCTATCTTGATATCTATATGTACCATGCTCATTATCTCCTGGATATTCCCAATCAACCATGGAGAAATTCTGAATGAACTGATGAAGATAGGCGTGGCTTAACTCTCCGACGCCCAATGATAGTTTGTGGTCGGATTGCGCCGTGGCGTTGAAAGTGTTGAATAGGCATCCCGCCATAAAAGCAACCCATAATAATACTTTTCTCATCGTGATAAATATTTAGTATTAAACAAAGAAATATCGTATCCGACGACAAAGATAGGACAAGTCGGTTGTTCCTCAAAATGTTTATCTCAAAACATTTGTGGATGTAATCATTCACCTCTCTCATATTATTGACATCTCTCTCTCCAAAAATTCCTATATTTGTAGGTTATTTGTAAATAAATAATTCGCCTATAGTTATGTCAAAAGGGAAGGTTTTAATGGCTATGAGCGGAGGCATTGATAGTACGATGTCGGCCGTGTTGTTACAGGAGCAAGGGTATGAGTTAGTGGGTGTCACTTATCGTACGTGGGATAGCATGAAGGAGAGTTGCATCGCCAAAGAGAAGGGCTGTTGCACCATTGATGCCATCATGGAGGCTAAACACATGGCCGAACGTTTGGGATTCGAACACCATATCATTGATTTTCGTGAGAAATTCCGTGAATCGGTCATTCAAGATTTTATAGACCAATACATGAATGGATTTACCCCCAATCCTTGCGTGCTTTGTAACGCTACGATCAAGTGGGGCAAACTGATGGAGGTAGCTGATGAGTTGGGTTGCGACTATATCGCCACTGGTCATTACGCGCGCGTCGTGTCGGAGGGAACCCATCACTATTTGAGCAATGCCGCGGATACCTTGAAGGACCAGACTTATTTCCTATGGCGCATCAAGGAGGCTTTTCTGAAACGCACGCTTTTCCCGTTGGGTGATTATACGAAATTACAGGTGCGTGCCATGGCGAAGGAGCGTGGCTACGAAAAACTCTCTACCAAGAGCGAGAGTCAGGAGATATGCTTTGTTCCGAATGATGATTATCGTACCTTCCTTAAGGAGAATGTTCCTGATTTTGACCAAAAATGCGTGCCTGGTGAATTTGTGGATATGCAAGGTCGTAAAATCGGAAAACATGAAGGCTTCCAAAATTATACCATCGGACAACGAAAAGGCTTGAAAGTGGCTTTCGGCGAACCTCGCTATGTGGCTGGTATCAATGCGAAGAAGAACATTGTGAAGTTGGGCGAACGAGACGATTTGCTCTGCTCTTCCCTCAAGGCTCGTGACTGTCAATTTGTGGATGTGGCGCAGTTGCAAGCGAATCCACGCGTAGAGGCGCGTATCCGTTATAGAAGTGAAGCCACTCCCGCTACCGTGGAGACGGATGGGGTGAAACTGAAGGTCACCTTTGATACCCCTGTTTGGGGTGTCACGCCCGGACAATCTGTCGTGCTATATCAAGAAGGAAAGGTTGTAGGAGGCGGTGTGATCATCAAGTGAGTTCGTTTACTTGATCTTCAGCTTTTGTCCCACTTTGATCTTGTCGGATTTCAAGCCGTTCCATTTTTTTAATTGGGCGACAGTAACCTTCCTCTTCTTGGCGATGGAGGAGAGAGAATCTCCCTTCTTCACCACATAGACGCCTTTGACGGCTCCACCGCCACCACCTCCTCTGAAGTAAGGGTCAGCTTGGGCTGGTAGAACAACCGCGCGGTTCACGTTGAACGAGTCCGCTTTGTAGGCGATGATGGAATCCTTTTGACTAATGAATCCGCTGACGCTTCTTTGCGGTAAGCATAAAGTGTAGGTCTCTCCGTTGCCAGGGATGATATCTTTTCTATATTGCGGGTTGAGGCTACGCAAAAGTTTCACATCGATATTCAAAACATTGGAGATCTGTTCTAAGTGAACACGCTCTTTCAATTTGATGGTGTCGCACAATACTGGCATCTGCATTTGGGCAGGGCAAATGTTGTGTTCCTTGTAGTAGGTCATGGCGTAGGTGGCTGCGATAAAGGCAGGCACATAACCTCTGGTCTCCATTGGAAGATATGGGTAGATGGCCCAGTAATCTTTTTTGCCTCCGGCACGTTTGATGGCTTTGTTTACGTTGCCAGGACCGCAGTTGTAGGCTGCGATGACCAACGACCAATCTCCGTAAATTTTGTAAAGGTCACGAAGAAATCTAACCGCCGCGTTGGTGGATTTGATCGGGTCTCTTCTGTCGTCAATCAAACTGTTGCCTTCCAATCCGTATATTTTACCTGTTCCGTACATGAATTGCCAAAGTCCAGATGCTCCGGCACGGGAGAAGGCACATGGATTCAAGGCGGATTCGATGACAGGAAGGTGCTTCAACTCGATAGGGAGTCCTGCGGCGTCCAAAGCCTGCTCGAAGATAGGGAAATAGTACTCTCCGATGCCAAGCATGTTTTCGACCTGTTTGCGTCTTTTCAATACATATAGTTCGATGTGCTTCTTGACGATGGGGTTGTAGGTAAGTTCCATGACGGCTGGAATTTTCTGCAGACGGGAGATGTATACGTCGTCGCTGCATCCTACGCCGATACTATCGGATACGCATTTGCGTTTCTTCTGATCAACGATAACTGATTTGTAGTAGTCGTTCAAAAGGCTGTCCATCTCACTGTCGAATCCCATCGGAAGGTCGAGGTATACCTGCTCCGGTTTTTTCGCGTTGGCGGATTCGATGGAATCCATCAAGGCCAAGTCCGCTTGCTCTTGATTCTCTTGCTCTTGCTCTTGGCTCTCCTCCTGGATGTTTGCTTCCTCTGCTGATTCTTGGGCCATGACGCTCGTCACAAAAAATGCCGCGACGAGTAATGTCGAAAAATGCTTTAACATTATTGCGTTATTTGTTATTTCTGCTCGTTGTGGAATCTGCTATGCGCGATTCTTAAAATGTTATACTACACTGCATACCGAAAGATCTGGTTCTTGTGTTGTCGCCAGTCTGTATGCCGTTTATAATCGGCTCCACACGGAGTGATAAGTCGTCTGATACGGTAAAGTCGTAAAGGTGGGCGTCCACAAAGGCGTCCACTGCGGTCACCATATAAAGTAATACCATGACGAATACACTGATGTCCCTGGAACGTCGGTAGTTGTTGGTCTTGGACTTCAGTGTGTTGGGAAGCCAAGATTGCGATCCGTCGTAGGAGGGGTAAAGTGAAACGTAGCTGTTGGTTTTAGGGTCGTTGTCAATAATGTCATGGTAGGCGTTCCGGTAATCGTTGTACATTCTACCGTTCCACGAAATCAGGTAGGTGCATGCCAACATGCCTCCATAAACGATCGGGAGCTTCCAATAACTTCTATTGTATATTTGGCCTAATCCGGGACATACGATGGAGTACCATGTGGCTCTCTTAGGATCAGGCGTGAAATACTCTTTTTTGACGTGTAGTTTGCGTTCCTTTTTATTCTCCTTGAGCGAGACGAGCATTGTGTTGTCGTCTGCTTTTTCCACGGCCTCGATGGAGATTGGAATCACTTCGCCTTCCGTTCCCATTGTTACTTTATCCTCCACTTCGTGTGCCAAGGTGTCGGCTACAAGTAGCGTGTCAGCCTCTTGCGCACTGACGGTTAATGTCAGTGTGAACAATGCGACGCAGCACCCGATTATGGAGAGAAGATGTTTCAATGTCTTTGATTATGATTTTTTTATGGAGTCTAACATGCTGAAAATCTTAACCATCTCGTCGTCATTGTTGAAAGAGATGGTGATTTTTCCCTTGCCTTTGTCGTTGCAAGTCATATTGATTGGTGTTCCGAACAAATTGGAGAGTTTTTTCTTCATCTCGGCGTAATCCTCTAATGTGTTTTGAGCGGAACTTCCCTTCTTGCGAGGTGTCCCTTTTTTGCCCTCTCGTAGTTCTTTGGCGATCTCCTCCACGCGTCTTACGGATAATCCCTCCTCTATGATCATTTTATAAACTTTGAGTTGGTCCCCCGTGTTTTCGATACCCATCAAAGCGCGGGCATGGCCCATGTCGATCTTTTTGTCTTTCACCGACATCTGAATCTCTGCTGGTAATCGGAGCAAACGAAGATAGTTGGCGACGGTAGCGCGCTTCTTGCCTACACGCTCACTCAATTGATCTTGGGTGTAGTCGCATTTATCCATTAAGTTTTGGTAAGCAAGCGCCTCTTCTATGGCGTTCAAATCCTCTCGTTGGATGTTTTCGATGAGGGCCATCTCCATCAATTCGTTTTCGTTTACTTCACGAATGTAGGCTGGAATGGATTTCAATCCTGCGATTTGAGAGGCTCTGAAACGACGCTCTCCCGCGATGATCTGGTACTTGCCATTCTCTTGCTTGCGTAAGGTGATAGGTTGTACCACACCGATTTGTTTGATGGAATCCGCTAACTCATTCAGTGCCTCCTCGTCGAAGTTGCGACGTGGTTGGCCTGGGTTCGCCTCTATTTCTTCGATGTTGATCTCGTTGATGGATGATGCGCCATTGGTAGGAATCAAAGAGTCGATTCCTCTGTTCAAACCTCCGAATTTTTTTGCCATAGTTATGCTTCTGGATTAGCGTTTCTGGAATTTCTGATAATCACCTCGTTGGCGAGGCTCATGTAGTTGATGGCACCACGGGAGTCCGCATCATAGGTGATGACTGGCTTGCCGTAACTTGGTGCTTCACTTAGACGGACATTCCTTTGGATGATGGTGTCGAATACCATATCCTTGAAGTTCTTTCTGACATCTTCCACCACCATTCTGTTGAGGGTGGTACGTGCGTCGTACATGGTCAAAAGGAATCCCTCGATCTCCAATCCAGGGTTCAATTTGCTCTTGACCAACTTGATGGTGGAGAGCAACTTCGCGATTCCCTCCAATGCGAAGAACTCACATTGTACCGGTATGATGATGGAGTCTGCCGCTGTCAATGAGTTGATGGTGATCAAACCCAGGGAAGGACAACAATCGATGAGGATGTAATCGTAATCCTTTCGCAATGTCTCCAACATATTCTTCATGTATTTTTCTCTGTCTTTGAGGTTGATCATCTCCACCTCAGCTCCTACCAAATCCACGTGAGATGGTATGATTTTGAGATTGTCCAATTCGGTGTCGTAGATAGCCTCATGTGGGTCGATTTCGCCAGAGATGCATTCGTACACAGTCTTTTTGAGTTTGCGGACATCCAATCCCAAACCAGAGGAAGCGTTGGCCTGTGGATCGGCATCCACGATCAACACTTTCTTCTCCAATACTGCCAAAGATGCTGCCAAATTCACAGCGGTTGTGGTCTTTCCCACACCACCTTTTTGATTTGCGATTGCTATAATCTTTCCCATAAGGACATGAAGTTTTGTTTTACGCGAATATATATATTTTTTTCCATTCCCTCTTGTCTTAAACCCGAACTCGTGGTTAAAAAGGATTAACACGTTTTCAACAATTGAGAATAATTCGCACGAAAAACGACCTTACTTTATTGATAAATAATAAGTTATGGTTTATGCCAATTCTTTCTTTAAGTAGATACCCGTAGCGCTCTTCTTGTTTTTCGCGATCTCCTCCGGTGTGCCTGTCGCTACGATGGTTCCGCCGCCTCTACCGCCTTCAGGTCCCATGTCTATGACATAGTCCGCAGCCTTGATGACATCCATATTATGCTCTATGACAATGATGGAGTTTCCTCGGTCTGTGAGTTTGTTGAGTACATCCAATAGAATTCTGATGTCCTCGAAATGGAGTCCAGTAGTAGGCTCGTCCAAAATGTATAGCGTATTACCAGTCTCTTTGCGCATCAATTCTGTGGCGAGTTTTATGCGTTGGCTCTCTCCTCCGGATAGGGTGGTGGATGGTTGTCCCAAGCGAATGTACCCTAATCCGATTTCTTGGAGTGTTTTGACTTTATGATAGATGGATGGAATATTCTCGAAGAACTCCACGGCCATGTTGATGGTCATGTCCAGTACATCCGCAATAGACTTTCCTTTGAACCTCACCTCCAACGTCTCCCGATTGTACCGTTTGCCTTGACACGTTTCGCAAGGAACGAGTACGTCGGGAAGGAAGTTCATTTCGATGGTCCTGAATCCGTTTCCTCCGCAGGTTTCGCATCTTCCTCCCTTCACGTTAAAGGAAAATCGGCCTGGTTTGTATCCACGCATTTTAGATTCGGGGAGGGTGACGAAAAGTTCACGGATCTCTCCGAATAGCCCCGTGTAGGTGGCTGGGTTGGAACGTGGGGTACGACCGATAGGGGATTGATCCACGTTGATGACTTTGTCGATGTGTTCAATTCCCTCCACTCTTTCATAAGGCAATGGGTCTTGCAAGGAGTGGTAGAAGTGTTGGCTTAAAATGGGTTGTAGGGTGTCGTTGATCAAGGTGGATTTGCCACTTCCTGATACGCCAGACACGCAAACTAATTTGCCGAGTGGAATCTCCACATCCACTTTTTTCAGATTATTTCCAGTCGCTCCGAATATTTTGATGGATTGTCCGGTTCCCTCACGTTTTACCTCTCTGACCTCTATTTTTCTCTCGCCGTTGAGGTAATTGGCTGTCATCGTGCTGGTTTTTAACATCTCTTGTGGTGTGCCTGCATAGACGACATTTCCGCCTTTGCGTCCCGCCAAAGGACCCATGTCCACGATGTAGTCCGCCTCCAACATCATATCTTTATCGTGTTCCACCACAATGATTGAATTGCCGATGTCGCGCAATCGTTTCAGCGAGTTGATGAGCCTTTCGTTATCTCTTTGGTGCAGACCGATGCTTGGCTCGTCGAGGATGTAAAGTACATTGACAAGTTGCGAACCGATTTGTGTCGCCAAGCGGATGCGTTGACTTTCTCCGCCGGATAGGGTAGCGGTCGAACGGTTGAGGGAGAGGTAGTCCAATCCCACATCCATTAGGAATTGAAGACGTGTTTGTATCTCTTTCAATATTTCGGTGGCGATGGTGCGTTGCTTATCGCTTAACTCACTTTCCACGCTTTTGCTCCACTCCAGCAACTCCGCGATATCCATTTGCGCCAATTGGTCAATGCTCTTTCCCGCGATGCGGTAGTGTCTAGCCTCTAAGTTGATACGGCTACCGCCGCATTCAGGGCAAATGATAGTCTTGCTGAATTGTTCCGCCCACTTTTGGGAGGAGGCGGATGTGTCACCTTCCTGTTGCATCTCGATGTAACGGATGACGCCTTCAAAAGAGTAGGTGTATTGGGAAGCTCCCAACGGAGCGTTTTTGATGCAAATGCGTTCGTCGGTACCGTTGAGGATGACGTTGAGTGCCTCTTCCGGAATATTCTCGATAGGATCCTTCAAGGAGAAATCATATTTCTCCGCAATGGATTCCAACAACCAAAAGAAGAGCACTTTTTTGTATTTGCCCAATGGGGTGATACCGCCATTGTAGATGCTTTGCTTCTTGTCTGGAATGATTTTATCCAGGTCTATTTCATTGACGTAACCCAAACCTTTGCACTTGTCGCAGGCTCCATGAGGAGAGTTGAAGGAGAAGTTGTGTGGTGCGGGTTCTGCATAGGAGATGCCCGAAGTGGGACACATCAATAGTTTGCTGAAGTGGCGGCAACTGCTGTCGCTCTTTTTCATCACGATAAGCGTGCCATTTCCTTGACGCATAGCGATTCTGACGGAATCTTTGATGCGTTTTTCGTTTTTCTCCGTGATGATTAGTTTATCGATTACCACCTCGATGGTGTGGTTTTTGTATCGGTCAAGTTTCATTCCGTGGGTGATCTCTTTCAATTCACCATCCACACGGACATTGAGATAACCCTTTTTGCGTGTTTGCTCGAATAGTTCCTTGTAGTGTCCTTTCCTGGCATTCACTAATGGTGCAAGGATGAGAACGGCCTCCTCTTTGTAGTCGGTTTGGATCAGTTGCAGGATTTGATCTTCGGTATATTTTACCATCTTCTCTCCTGTGACATAAGAGTAGGCCTCTCCAGCACGGGCGAAGAGCAAACGTAGGAAATCATAGATTTCAGTCGTGGTTCCGACCGTGGATCTAGGATTCTTGTTGGTGGTTTTTTGTTCAATGGAGATGACGGGACTTAATCCTGTGATTTTATCCACGTCAGGACGTTCGATGTTGCCCAAGAAATTTCTGGCGTAGGCGGAGAAGGTCTCGATGTATCTTCTCTGTCCCTCCGCGTAGATGGTGTCGAAGGCCAACGACGATTTGCCGCTGCCGCTTAGGCCGGTTATCACAGTTAGTTTGTCTCTTGGTATGGTGACGTCAATGTTTTTCAAGTTGTGTACCCTGGCACCATAGACCTCAATCCATCCCGTTTCTTGCACGTCCTTGTTTTCCACTTCGAATATCTATTTCGTTAATTCCGCGAATTTAATGAATTCCCACTTCTTAATTGGCATTTTTAATTGACAATTCAATATAAAAAATCCAGGATCCCTGTGAGGAGAACCCTGGATTTTTAATCATGTGACTTCGTCTTGGATTACTCAAAGATGAAACGGCATGCGCCGACACCTGCGGTTTTATTAGTGTTCTTGGCGTTACCTTGCGCGTCATAGATGAGCAAGGTACTGTTGGTGATCCAACCGTTGATGTTTGCTGTGTAGATATCGCCGTTTTTAGGATCTACATTGAATCCGTAGAAGCCCAATCCCTTCACTACCTCCTTTTGAGTCTTGCCTGCGATGTTGAAACTGTTGATCGATGTAGTCTCATCTGCTGTGTAAGCTCCGACAACGGTACGGTAGAGAATTTCTGTCTTGCTTGGATTGAAGCTCAAGTGTCCCTCTCCGGCGATGTTGTTCAATTGGGTGTAGTTGTCGACTGTGTCTTTGCTGAAATTCAATTGAGAGACACCACCCACTGAGTTCCAGAATTGGTCGTAACCGATGAGAGAAACCCAGACATTGTTGTTGCTGTCTTTGGCGAAATGCTTAACGCTCAAAGAACTTGGTCCTTTGACCAATTTTTCGGTTTCCAAAGTATTCGGATTGATGACTTTGATGTTGCTTCCCTCTCCGACAATCACCTTGCCGTTTTGAGAGATGATGCCCTCTGGCTGTCCGTTCAATTTTACGAATGTGTCGATTTTGGCGGCAGCCAAATCCACTTTGTACACATAACCTTCAGCAAGGTTCCAATCAGGAACGGATGTTACGAAAAGATAGTTGTTGATCACAACACCATATCTTGGCGTTACGATGCCCTTGATGGTTGAGATTCTTTTGAAATCGCTTTTGTTGAGGATTTCAATTTTGTCTTCGTTGTTGCAAATGAGAATGAGTCTTCCGTTGTTGATGAAACCCGATTCGATGATGGAAGCGAGGGCGTATCCATTCGCGTCTGCGTAAACGTGGTTGGTGATGTTACCGTTTTCATCCAAAATACTGACGCTTCCGTTGGCTTCACTGTAATTTCCCTGGTTGAGGATGATGCATGAGTAGTCTAAACTTTGTGCTGACGATCCTTTTCCGAAACTATCGTCTTCCTCTTTACAACTAGATAAGTTTACCGCAAATAGGGCTGCGAAAAATGCTCCTCCCAAAAATTTCGCAAAATTTCTTTTTCTCATTTCTCTTTTATTATGTGATTGTAATTGTAGCGCAAATATAGAAAATATTTCCCTATTGACAAGGTAGGAGATAAGCGTTTTCCTTATTTGTTCACAGAAAATGTTAGAGTATGGGAGAAAAAAAAAGCCCCCCAGATGAAGTCCAGGAGGCTCTTTCAAGTATGTTAATCCGAGGATTATCTTCTGATCAGCGTGAAGTGTCCGACGAACTGGCGGTTGATCTCCTCGATGTCGATCTGGTACCAGTAGTCGGTGGACGGCAACGGCTGGCCGTTGTAGGTGCAGT
>JAZRZA010000067.1:0-46013 GCA_045601045.1 Paludibacteraceae bacterium | reverse complement strand
CAGGTTGCATACGCGTTACTCACCCGTGCGCCGGTCGTCAGCGGAGCAAGCTCCCTGTTACCCCTCGACTTGCATGTGTTAGGCCTGTCGCTAGCGTTCATCCTGAGCCAGGATCAAACTCTCCGTTGTATGAATTGTTTTATCTTTATATCTCTAGGATGTCCGTAAGTTATTAGAATTGACTTACTTGTTTGAATGCTATCCTGTCATTCCTTTTCGTCTATCGCCATTTCCTCAAAGATCTCTCTTATGTTCCCCTACTCGTTAGTGGGTTATTGTTTTGTTTTGCGGGTGCAAAGGTATAACCTTTTTTCTTAACCACCAAACTTTTTTCGAAAAATTTTTAGGTTGCTTTAAGTGAGCTTCGTGAGTCGCCCCTTTTAGCTTCGGACCGTTGCCCGACCTTTCCTTCTCGAAAGCGGATGCAAAAGTACAACTCTTTTCATTACACTCCAAACAATTCCACAAATATTTTCACCAAAAATATTTATCAATCTAATTTTAAGCGAATTAAATTTCACCATAAATTATGACCGCAATCATACTGAAACTAAATTCCCTATTGAAATAATGAGGACATTCCTATATTTCTATAGAAAAACATTAACTTTGGAAGATAAAACTAAAAGTATGGATGACACTTTATATATGAAAAGGTGCTTCGAACTAGCACAAAAAGGCATTGGACATGTAGCGCCCAACCCTATGGTCGGAGCTGTTATCGTTCACAATGATAAAATAATCGGAGAAGGTTACCATATGATATGGGGAGGCCCCCACGCGGAAGTGAACGCAGTCGCCTCTGTTCAAGACACTACTCTTCTCAGCAAATCTAAAATATATGTTAGCCTAGAGCCATGTTCCCACTATGGCAAGACTCCGCCTTGCGCCAAGCTTATCATTGAAAAAGGGATTCCTGAAGTAATCATTGCCAACGTTGATCCATTCCCAGAAGTTGCGGGACGTGGCATTAAAATGCTAGAAGAGGCTGGCATTAAGGTAAAAAAAGGTATATTGGAAGAGGAAGGCTGGATCGTCAACCGTAGGTTCTTTACCTTTCACCAGAAGAATCGTCCTTTCATTATATTAAAGTGGGCGCAGAGCGAAGATGGTTTCATGGATACCATCCGTACAAAAGAGGAACCTGCTTTCCGCTTTTCAAACGAAACCACGCAAAAAATATCCCACCAGTTGCGTGCCAACGAGGCAGCTATTCTGGTCGGGACAGAAACAGCCTTGATGGATAACCCATCTTTGACTGTCAGACATTGCGAAGGAGACAATCCGCTAAGGATACTCATCGATAGGAACCTGCGTGTACCATTCCACTATAACATTTACAACGGCGAGGCCCCTACCCTAGTTTTCACAGAAAAAGAGGGAGCTTTAGTTGACCAAGCGGAATTCGTCACCATACCTTTTAACGACAGAGCTCAGCAACTCAACGCCATTATGGAGGTCTTGTATGAAAAAAAGATTCAATCCATAATCGTAGAGGGAGGTAGTAAGACGCTACAATCCTTCATAAATGCCAACCTTTGGGATGAGATGCATGTAGAGGTGGTCAATGGGTTAAACTTGGGGAATGGGGTTGCCGCGCCTCAACGACACGGCGAAATTTACGAAACCATTACAGCAAATAACCACACGCTATTTAGACATCGCAATCAATTGAGATAGTTTAATTAGCCTTACAACCACAATCAGCAGGAATTGACAAGTTCAGTTCCTGCTTTTGTTTTATAAAATAGGTCCATACCAAGCCTTCCGTATTGGGATTATTGGAAAATAAAAAAAGGAGAGAAGCCGCAACTTCTCTCCTTCCCGCATAGTTAGGTTTCCCTATACATTCATGATAATCATTTCTTTGAGAAACGTTGGATCAATTGACCCGCCTCCGACTCCAATTGAAGCACATATACTCCCTGTGGCAAGGAAGATGCGTTAATTGTAAATCCAGTGCCATTCACATCGCCCTTCTCAAGGATTCTACCCATCATATCCACAATCGCATAATGGTTGATTAGAAGCGATTCGCTCTCCACATGCAAATAGACATCCACCAAGGTTGGATAGATTTTGACAGCACTATTCGCAACTGATGGAATTCCATTGATTGGATTGATTTGGATAATGTATGGTTCGCGAAGGCTTCCCAAGATGCCATCCTCCGTATAGACTAAATCCTGATCCAAAACATATTCGAATCCATTATAGAGAACCTTGATAAGCAAGCTATCGCCTGAATTTTCTCCCAAGACAGTGAGGTATGCATACTGATTCTCATCAAGAGCAGCTGCCGAACGGCATACGCCTTTCTTGTCAAAGATACCAATTTGGACATTTTCCAAAACATCCGAGCCATCCTTCACCTTCGCGATGATGGTCATGTTACCCGAATAAGTTGTCTCACTGACTGGCGAGTAGGCGGTAACAGACGCCACATTCTTTGCCACTAAGGATCTCAATGTCGCAGTCTTCGCAGGATAAACAAATGTACGTGTCACATTAGATTGGCTCTTGTACATATATCCCTTACCAGGATTCAAGGAAGTAAGGGTTCCCACCCATTCGTATCCTTGGTACAATGCAAAACCAGTTTGGCTCTTCACCAAATCCCCCTCGACAGGCGACAATCCCGCAAAGGCATCGTTCAGAGACATGTTCACCGTACTGTTAAATCCTATCCAGTTCCAACCCGGAGCCACGGTCACCACCTGCTTCGCAGGATCAATGGCACTTCCCACAACACTCAACGAAGCGGCCTCGTTCATATTCATCTTATACATAGAACCTACCGCTACACTTCCCAACGAACCAGAGAACTGATTACCGTCGGAAGCAGCAAAAGTTGTTTTAGATTTCAAAACATTCGCCTCTGTCGCGATATCCCCAAAGGTAGCATTGATACTACTGTCGGATGGCGTCACATTGAGAGAGATCCAATTCCAACCCGAATTCAAATTCAATGGTTGTTCTTGCATGGAATTGCTCTCGAGAACGATAGGAATTGTCATTGATCCTGACAATTTGTTCGCCACAAACATTTGGCTGACAGATGGGGTCAATGATGGATAGATGATACCGGTAGAGGCATCCCAAGCTTTGAATGTGATGTTCTTTCTTGAGCTTGAGGAATTTCCATATACATCCAACGAGACGAAATAGGCGTCATAACGTGGGTAGTATACAGGAGAGGCCAAACCTACACATTCACCATTGATGAAGGCAGCGACCAAATCTTCGCTATCCGTACTGTATTGACCATCCAATTTCAATTGGGCGATAACACTCATGGAATTCTCGTAAAGAGATGGATCGACGCTCCAGTCAGGTTTGCCCACCACCACTTTCAAACGGATGGTTAACGGAACGTTGATACCCTCATTGCCGGACAAGTAAATCACCTCTTCGTAGGTTCCAGCAGGTACTGCGTCACTAACCTCGAAATGGATGGTCTCACTCTTTTGCGCGATCAAGGATCCGCTATTTTTGGAGAGAGTCAACCAAGTCGGTTGGTTGGTGATCACCCATGATTGAGAAGTTCCGCTTTGGTTGACAACCGCCACATCAAATTCCGCATGCTCTTCATTACCCTTCTCCAATGTAATCTCATCCTCTGACCAAACCAAACGATTTTGATTGATGAAAGCACTCCATGTAACTGGCAAAGAGAAGTTATTGTTCGCGTCACGGACATTCTTCAAAGTGAAGTTGACCGTAGCACCCTCCAATCGGTTGGCACTCTCATTTAAGTTGATCACGACAGTGCGTTCGGAAGCGACAAAACTATAATTCAAGTTTGTCATCTCTGGTTTCTGACGCAAAGCAGGAGCGGAAGAAGCCCTCTCCGCAACGCCCTTCGCACTACCTATCGCTTGCGCGCTTGCGTCTGACAAAGAGAATACTTGCGAGGTTTGTCCAGCCTCCACAACCTTGGTTTCAAAAGGATAGTATGCCTCCAATCCGGCCTCATCACCATTCAATCGAATATAACGGAACTGATCGATCGCCTTCGCATTGAAGGTTGCCACCCAATAGCGAACCTCATCCATATTGCCGACAAAACGATCTTTGTAATCGTATACGGATTGAGAGACGCGATAACGTTGAGCGCCCAGTGTCAATTCAGCGGCTTGCAATGCCGGGACTTTGGCAGATGCGATTTGTTTCACCACATTGCCATCGACATAGACGGAAGTCATACCATTACGCAAAACATTGACTGCGACATGGTGCCAAGCGCCATCCAAATAGTTTTGCGTCGAGAGCACATTCTCCATACTATCCGTCAACAAGGTCAAGTTGCCCTGCGCATTGAACTTAAGCGCTACTTGAGTATTGGCGCTCCACAATGTGGCATTGGCTTGTCGATTGCCTTGGAACCAAGTCTCCACCAGGTAATCATCTGAACTCAACGCTACACTTCGGGTAATATCCAATGACAACTGGTTGGTACCATTAAAAGCAGCGGCGTAATTCACATTGTTCAAATACCAACTGTCGGTTGTCAAGGCCATGTGTCGGTTGCGGGCCAAATCCTTCGCCACGCCTCCATGTCCCTCATCAAACTTCCAATAACCGATTAAGTTCTCGGTAGAGGCGGCTTTCGCGAAATGCATTTGGCTTAGAGATTCCGCATTGGTACGCTTCGCGCCCCACAAAGCCATCTCTCCCATCGCGCCACGAAGATTCGATCCAATATTCAAAGGAGCGGTCGCTCCGTAGTTTGGCATCTTCACATCAACGAACAAAAGTATTTGCTCGGCATCATACGCGACAGAGGCACTAACCTTTGAGGAATCCTCTCCCTCCACGTAACTCAATGTCACAAAGTTCCACTTATTGAATGGAATCATCTTTTGAGAGGTTATTTGCTTACCGTCCACATTGACAATCAATTGACCGGTAGGAGCCACGCTCATCGTAAACGATTCACTCTTAGAAGCATGATTCAACAAGGTACCACCCGAAGAGAGATTGACCCACATATCGACGGCAAAGCTCTTGTTACCCAAAACAATATCTGCTTCTGTCGAAGCGGCGAATTGGGCGGTACTATCCAATTTCAATGCGACATTGTGATCCACCTTCGCATCGTTCAAAACGGCTTGAACAATAAAGTTATCACTCTTAGAGAGCATACTGTTTCGGATGTCCTCATTGTAAGTCACACTGATTTCATCGCCCGCATTCAAAATGCCATCGGATGGATTAGGGTTACCCAACACTTGAGGTCGAGCCATATCCTTCACCAAAGCAATGGTTTCACTCTCATTGGAAACGATATCGCTCTCTCCATTCGCACAAACGGAAATCGCGCGGAATTGATAAGTTTGATCATTGAACAACACAGAAGACATAGGGAATGAGACAACCTGTCTTGATCCCTCCAACTCTGGAACGTTTAGACGTTGCGCCAAACTCCAGTCGTTGTCACGTTCGCCCTTGTACTGGATACGGATTTCATTGAAGTTCAAATAATCCTTCTCATAATCCTTCACTACCAATTGAAGGGTATCACCAGTAGAACTGTTCATCGTTCTATCGTCAATCTGAAGAGTGAGCGGAGAACAACTTGGAACAAACTCGACGGACAAATAGACTGTATCCGCGATCACCCCGTAAATATCCGTACCATCATATTGGCAGTTGGAAGCCAAGACAACCGCAATGCTATCATACTTCATGATATCAGAGCGAGATTGTCTGATCTGTAAATTCTTAGAGGTGGTTTGTAGCGCATTCACCAATACCTGACGAGCGGTAGAGAAAGGAACACCATCGATAGAGAGTGCCGCACCGTTTGGATTAGACTCATCGACGACATACATCATGTACCATACATCTTCACTGATCTCAGAGAGATTATTGAGTTTCAATGAGAAATTAGAGGCGGTACCGCTTGGCACATCAATGTTCTTCTGTGCCTTCGAGTTGTTCTCTCCCACATAAAGTTTCGGCATTTCAATCTGCATGGTTTTCTTTGCCAAAGTATATTGTCCTGGCTCATAATAACGCGTCTTCTTCTCATCCTCGTAAGGACAACTTGTCTGACCCGCGCAAGTATAGAAGATTGGGCCGAAACCATCAGGTGCCTGGTAAACATCCACAGAGAGCGCGTCATCATCACCATCCTCTATCAAAGAGAATCCTACTTCTGTGCAATTCTCTGTTTGCTCGGTCTTCTCGTAGGCCTCCGTACCACCTTGCTTGGTCTCCAAATCCAAATTGAAACCGAAACCATCCCATGTATAACCGGAAGTTCCACCCAACACGAACAATCCTTTGGTAGTAGAGGCGTCTGTCGAAGCAGTCGAACCGCAACGTTGAACGCTCTCCTCTATTTTGGTTCCAGAATCAAACGAGAGGTTCTTGATCTTCCATCCATAGGAATCTTTATCGTAGAACAAAGTGAACTTTCGCTCATCCTTAGGAGTTGATAAATATTTCTCGTATTCTGAGCGAGTGATCAGATAATCTTCCAAGATATTATTGATCATAGCCGCATTAGAACCATATTCGGAATATTTTATACCTGCCTGCTTTTTAAACCAGAAGGTTGAATCCAACTTCACATAGTGTTGCACAAACGGATCAAACAACTCGAACGAAGAGTTCTCCAACAACTTCGCCTCCTCTAATTTTCTCACCGCGTCATTGTAAACCTTTTCATCATACTGCAAAGCAGAGGTGATGGCTGTTACCTTCGCGGCCTCGTTCAATCTTATCTGTGTCTCCCACAAGGAAATCTGCGTATTGTAATACGCGACCGAGTCAAGGCTGGCTGCACCTGTTTCGGGTTTAATTCTCATATAGGTTCCAGCTTGGCCGAATTTCTCATCCTCCGGATCCAATGTGGTGATGAAGATTGTCTTATCGGAATTATTCGGATAAGTCGCCACATATTCAGCCGCGCTCACCTTACGAAGGAAAGAATTTCTAAGTGTGACGAAATTAGGGATTAGGACATTCTCAATATAATTTTGCGTATACTTGAATTGTGTACTGAACTCTTCGCCTACAGTGAAGGCCTCAAACATGGAGAATACATAACCACCATCTTGCTTTACAGGCGCCACCATACGGGCTTTGCCCATAATGAGATTCGTAGAGGTTCCCATATAGATATCCCCATCCTCTCCCACATAATTAGAGGCATCAGAAGTACTGATTCGCTCGGATGTGGTAAGCGTATAGGTGTTTTCTGTGGTATGTGAGTAGTCATGCGAGATTTCGGTGCCTGTATTGACATCAAAAACAGACTTGAGCTCCTCGAACTTAATCACACCAAAACCAACGCCAATTTCAGCCTTTGCGCCAAATTTCATCTTCAGCAAAGCGTTGTACTCTGAATTGTACTCATTGGTCATCTTTGATGAAGTGGTGATGGTTTGTCCCTTTTCCAAATATGCGGAAGATCCAGATCCTGGAGGATCTCTCAATACAAATAGGACTTTGTCTGGTCCAAGCGTGACAAAGTTACTTCCACTGGTCAGGGTTCCTGTAACGATACCCGCGAACTTACCATTGTTATCCCACGCATAGGTTTCATTCTTATAGTCGAAATTGATATTCATGCCTAACGTGTATGGAGCGACAATGTTAGGGAACGTCGCAACAAAGGAGTAATCGGCATAGCCCAAGGAGTCTGCAATCAACTTCTTGGAATCGGACTCTACGACATCGCCCTCTTTTACAGCGTTGCCATCTTCATCCAAACCATCCTCCGCAGCCACAACAACAGCACCCAAACTATTATCCACAGTGATAGAGGCGCCCTCCAATGGCACCTGTACGGTACGAACCACAGCACTGTCGTAGTTCTCGTAGGATTCATAAATATGGAATTTGTGCTGGTAGACCTCACCTTGGGTGAAGACTGGATAACCGAATGTATACTCCTTCACAAAGCCTATCGTATCCTTCGTAAACAATGGAATAGAATCTACCACAGAGGTGACTTGATCTTTATAGAGATAGTATTCATCGCCAAACGCCGCTGCGGAATTATTCAATGGAGTCACTTCCACTATTGGTTTTGACCGATAAATAAGATCCAAGGCGTAGAGATAATCGAAGGTCAAAGTATCGCCATTAGCAAGCGGCAATGAATCGGAAGAGACATGCAAATCTCCACTAGCGAACTTAATCAAATCAATGTTATCCGTAGCGAAATCAATCTTTGGATTGTTATCTACCTTCACACTATTGACTTTGAAATCAACAGGAGGCAATGAGACCGCAAACTCACCAGTCGCGGAGTCGGTGTGGATGGTTATCACCCTTGCGTCATTACCGTTGTCATAAATACCTGTTGATGCGGTTGATTTCACATACTCAGACGGAGAGGAGAAAAAGCGTGGCTGATTGGTTGTGTTAAACTGATAGTTATCGCCCGCGCTCAACGTAATGGTGGCCTTTCCTATGTTAGCTTCACCAAGGCCAAATCCATGCGCTTTTGAGCTCTCCGGATATCCACCCGCCACACGTCCAGTCAAAGTGACGAAGGTGGAATAGAGACGTCCTGATTGGTGTTCGAAGTGAACCCCTCCCACTGCCGAACCATCCAAGGTCCGATAATTCACAAACGTCGCTGCGGACGTTTCGCTTCGCGTTATGGTAAACGTGGCCGTTTCCGCTGTCGAGCTAACCGTGACTTCCGTCACAATATCGCTCTTCGCCGCCCACGAATGAATGCTCACACCGAATAGCATCGATAGGAGCAACCATACACCCAGAAGCCGAGATTGATTTCTCTTTTCCATTTTTTTAACATTAATAATTCGTTTAGGTTATTTAATTCAGGATGCAAAAATAGGTTTGTGGTGCGCTTATCATTGGTCAAATCCGCAAAAACGAATAGACAAATCCGCAAAAATTCAACTATTAAGATAAATAATTATCAAATAAAACACGATTTCACAGCATAATTTATACCTTTGTATAAAATTTAAACGAATGAATTGGTATTCAGTATTGGGAGTGGGGTACATCTTAACCATAATCGTCTGTTTAGTAGGTGTAGCCCAATTTATTTTTAGGAAAGAGGTACGTCACGCATACTATAAACGATACAAGATGACATGCTATGTATTGGCAGTCGACTACTTATGTCTTGCTATAGGTAACTTGGCCATCGGATCGCTTCATCATTGGGTCTATCGTCCCATGCCTATCATGGGATTGATCGCTACCATTATATCCTCTTCCCAATCGCTTCTCTTCACCATCGCGCTGATTGTGCTTTTCTCAGGAAGAGACTCTTCCCTAAAACGGTTCGTCTCCTATGCGATTCCCATCGCGCTATTTCCCCTACTCTACTTTATCGCTACCCGATTCCAGGAGAACTACGACCCCACATCGCTGAAAGAGCTTTGCGTCCACTGGGGAAGCAACCTACCATTGACCGTCCGATGTCTATTCTGCATCACCTACATCGTGCAACTGGTTTTCTTCACCCAAGCGTTTTTCAAAGCGAGGGAGAGACACATCGCGCAGGCGAGAAATGTTGCGGGCATCGACAGCCAAGAGATACAATTAAAATGGGTAAGTTTCGCCTTCATAGCAGCCCTCTTGGAGGGTATCGTGGCCATCCTCATTCAAGTCTACCCTTGCGCGGAGAGTGAAACCATTTTCAGGATCACAACACTATTATTTTACACCATCTTCCCCTTGTACTATGTGAAATATGGGGAATTGTACAACCGAGTGAAACACCTCACGGAGGAGAGTCCGCTTTCGCTGGGAACAACAGAAAAGGGTAATGAGACGGCGGGTATGGAGCAACTTTTATCCAAGCTTGAGGAGAAAAACAACCTACTATTCGAAAAGGTGGAGGCGTTCATCCAGACCCCAAAGCCTTACCTCAACCCCGATATGAAACCAGAGGATCTAATCAAAGCGCTGGGCACCAATCGAACCTATTTGGCCAATGCCATACGACAGAACAAACAGCAGACCATCAGCGAATACATTCTCTCCCTCCGACTCAGAGAAGCGCAAGAGATCCTCAAAAAGGAAGAGAACCAACTGATAGAGGAGATATCTTTGGCGGCTGGATTCAATTCACTGAGAACTTTTAACCGTAACTTCAAGAACAGTTTTGGAATAACTCCAGAAGAGTACAGAAAGAGCCAAACTACATAAAGGATACATATAACTAAAAAATGAAGGGGATGCGTCACAACTGACACATCCCCTTCGCTATTTAGAATCTTATGAATTAATATCTGTATGGATCATCAACGATCACATAACCACCATTGACAGGCTCAAACCATGTATCCGCGCCATACCAGTAGAGACGATTGTTGATGACAACTCGCTTGCTGCCTGCAGGCAACTTGGTGATAACATTTACTTCTGGGATGTAAACATCATCTTCTGGACTGCCTACAATCACATATCCACCTGTAGTTGGTCTGAACCAAGTCTCATTGAAGTTGTAGTAAGTAACTCCACCCAAATTGACTACCACTGAACCAACTGGCAAAGTAGGAATGAATACCTCATTGGCACCTACAACTGGGCTTTCGATCACCACATAACCACCTACTCTCTTTTGGAACCAAATTCCATTACCGTACCAGTAATCTATGCCACCCAAGTGGAGAGAGACACAAGAGAAAGGAAGAGCGGTCAACACCAAGTTTGTTGGACGATGGATCAACTCAAATCCGAAAGTAGGATGCTCACGATAGAAATGTCCATTATGAACATAGTATTTTACACCGTGGCAAACGAAGTGATGCGCATGAGGGTGCATCGTTTGACGGAATGGTCTTCCGCTGTGATACACAATTGGCGATGGCTTACGAGGAGCCGCCACTGGCGCATGATGATGGTGTACCTCTCTTGGTCGAACTGCCGCATGCGGAGCGTGTCCATGCTGCACTGGAGCGCTATGTCCTACAGAAGGACGATGTGCTGGCGCAGGTTGATGATTATGATTCTGCGCAGGCGCTGGATTGCGATGCACGGGCTGAGAAGCCACGTTGTGATGCGTTGGGCTTTGAGCAGGACGTGCTGCCTGGTTGTGATGCTGCGGAGCGCTTCCCATTCTTGGTTGAGAAGAAGATGTTTGAGGGCGACTCGCATTAGCATTGCCTCTTTGCGGCGCTTGGCTGTGAGATTGAGGAGCCGCTTGTGGACGGCTATGCACAGCGCTTTGTGAATTGTTTGGTCTATTTTGATTTGATCTTACGTTTTGATTGTTATTACTGTGAGAAGAACCACTTCTCGTTTCCATTCTAGGTTGTCCGCCTTGACGGCCACCAGCACGTTGAGCGGTAGCAGAGGTGCAAACCATTACTGCTGCAGTAACAAGGATTGCGATGAACTTATTTGTTTTCATAACCGTAATATTTAGAATGTTTATATTTCAATTTTGTTTCTCTTTCTGTTAGTAATAGTACAAAGCACGTGCCAAAAAGCGTCGAAAACACTGATTTCCATTGTTTTACGTACGGATTGCCCACTTCAATCGACTAAACCACTCTTTCAATCGATAAAACCGTTAACTACAGAGCGAGTAGAGATCTTTCCGTGGATTTATAATCATCAATGGAATGGTCGATTTCTTAATCACCTTCAACTCCTTTGGACCGAACAATATGTCATCCATGCCATAATCACGAGAAGCGGATATCATCAAAATATCTGCATTCATTTCAGAAACTCGATCCACAGCCTCTATCTCCACCTTGAAACTATTCTTCTTGGCAGGGAGCAATTCATAATCCAAAGAGTGTTTATCCAACACTTTTTGAATCGCCTCTGTATTTTGTTGCGCCCGGGTTCCATAATCGTTGGCGGTCATCAGCATTATGTGAGAGCGGAAACGTCTTCCCATGCCACTGCAAAAAACGCCCTTCTCTCTCTCTTCCACCAAAAATCCGATAGGAACCAAGACACGTTCGTATGAAATTTTCTGACCAGGTTTGACAAAATAGTAGGGTATACGCAACTCACGACAGAGTTTCAATTGTTTTATAGGCTTATTATAAGGAGCGACATCCGATACCTCAAATATCACCATGGCTGCCTCAACGAATTCCATAAAATCGGTGAAACCTTCCTCTTCTATCGCATAATAATTGGCAGGCATCCCTACCCTATCCTTGACCCAAGAATCAAATGTCTCCGCATAAAACGATTCATTCTCCTTATTGGAGATCACACCCAATAAGCATATTTGCTTTTCATGCGCCTCCGCTAATTTTTTCGCCAAGGACAAAGCAGTTTCCGGAAAGTGATCAGGATGAGCAGCTACATAAATCTGCTCCTTGGGCAACGATTCAATTGTTAACATGATAAATAGCCTTTCTTCTTTATGCAAATATAAAAATTTCGGCAGACAAAAAAAATAGGGGAACCCTTTAAGATTCCCCTATCCTAACCTATCAATAAGTTCTATTATTTCTTCTTACGTTCAGCGTATCTCGCATTCAATTGATTTACGACATCTTGGGTGATATTCAAAGCATCCTCCACATACAAAACACCTGCATCACTCAAAATATACTTATAACGCTTGTCCGCATTATAGATTTTAAAGAAAGTAGCGATGGTATCACGCAATTGAGCATTGGTTTTTGCCTGCTCAGTGATCAAATCCTTCTCCAATTTAGCAGCCAACTCTTGGAAGTCCTGCTCTTGTTTCGCCAAGTTCTCTTGCTCTCTTCTCAACGACTCCTCTGTCAAGTAAGCGCCTGCTTGGTACTTCTTCATCATAGACTCGTAATCAGCCCTGAACTTATCCTCTCTGTTCTTCAACTCCTTACGAGACTTCTCCTGCTTCTTCAAAAGAGCCGCGTTCAAATCTTTCGCGTAATCATAATTCAAAAGGAGAGAATCGACATTGACATAAGCAATCGGATAAACGCTCGCAACTTCAGGAGCAGCCTCATCCGATTTAGGGGTAGCCTCAACAGCAGCCTCATTCGCATTAACGTTTTCTTTTTCGGAAGAAGCGTTTTGCTTACAACTAAATAAAGATGTCACAGCCAATAAAAGCGCTGCGATAGAGAGAGAGTTAAAATACTTCATATCAAATTATTTATCATTGTTTTCTACTATTTCCTCTTCAATGTGTTTGCCTTGTCGATGCGGACGAACGCCTTTTCGCTCCATTGCATCCTGCGTCTGCACGCAAAAAACTCCTCGTTTCGCCATCTCCTTGTTTCCTCCCACATGCGTGTGTGGAAATTTTTTCCGTCGGGAAAAGAAGGTTTGGACGCCCAATAGCATAATGGCCAAAGCCACAATCACTACGGTAATAAATATAAGGACAATTACGTTATTCATTCCTTTTAACCAATCTGTCTTAAATCATCTACCTTAAGTTAGTCGATCTAAAACAAAAAAGATCTCTTTATCGAAGAACTTTTCAAGGCAAAGATAGTTCCAATCTCAATACAACTAATCGCATTACAAATAAAAATTAGGTTATAAAGCATTTAATTTAGAGATTTTTAAGATAGACGAGGCGAATATCGTCTTGCAGAGTTGTTAAAAATTAGTTTAATTTGCTCAATATATAGTTTTTTTTAGTCAATCACACGTCGCAAGTTTTTTTGCACAAAAACGGACGTGAAAAAACTTACTATTATGGCAACAGGAAACGATATCAGCCATCTACAACAACAGATTTCGCGTCTTGAGGAGGAGAAAGAAAAACTCTCCGCTCGTCTGAACTCAATGAAAAGCGACTACATCAACTTTAAAAATTCATACGAACAATCCTTATCCACGATAACGCAGCAGATCAACCAATTATCCTACACGATACAAAGCCTCCGTCAACAAATAGAGGCAACAAAGGAGGAAATCTGTGTTGAAACCGTACAAGGAGAGACGGTCCATGCGGAAGAGAATGCTAGACAATACGCGGCAGAAACGGCGAAGAGTCCTGTTTTCGAGACGCAAAAGAAGAGCCAAACCGACGAACTAGTCGAACCCGCGACACCCAAGGAGGGACAAGGACAAAGGGTTAACACCAACGCCCAGAAGGAGGAACAATTCTCTCTCAAACCCAAACAGAACTCTTCCCGCAATTTAAATCCAGAGAGATCGTTTATGGATGACATCATTGAAAAGATTAAAGATTTGGGCGACCAAATAAGCGCGGGCTTCGATTGGGAAAAATTCATCGGAGAAAACCTTATCAGCAAATTGGGAATCTTAATCCTATTGATCGGTGTGGTGATCGGTGGCAAATACGCTTTCGACCACCAATTGATCAGCCCGGCGATGCGCATCCTGATCGGCACTATTCTTGGATTCTCGCTATTGGGCGTCTCCTTCAAGTTAAGGGAGCAATATGAGAATTTCAGCGCGATTCTCGCCAGTGGATCTGTGGCGATCCTCTACTTTATGACCTTCTTCGCCTACCACTTGTACCATCTGATACCAATGCCTATAGCATTCGGTTTAATGACAGCCACCACAGCGGGTGCTGTCGCACTGGCGTGGTCTTACAACAGAGAAATCATTGCCTTAATAGGATTGGTGGCAGCCTATGTCATACCTTTCATTCTGAAAGATGGATCAAACGACTCACCATGGACATTGTTCTCCTACATCGCCATGATCAACATTGGCGTGCTCATCATATCCATCAAAAAATATTGGCGGATTCTATTCGTATCGGCTTTTGTGGCTACATGGCTCATTATCGGATCCATTTACCGATTGGGAGAATGGCCTAGCAACGCGGATACCACAAAGATGTTGCTTTTCCAAGCCATCACCTTCCTCACTTTCTACGCCACATTCCTAGCCTACAAAGTAAGAAGGTGCCTATTCTTCCAACATTTCGACATTCTATTCTTGCTGTCCAACTCCTTCACATTCTATGGACTAGGATACAATACATTGTACAACAGCGACAATTTGTCGTCTTATGTGGGTGCATTCACCCTTCTCAACGCCATTCTACACGCCGCGGTAGGCATCATCCTCTACATGCGGAACATGGTGGACCAATCGGTTCGCCGCCTCATCACTGGATTGGCCATCAGTTTCCTCACCATCGCCCTTTTGGTATGGATGACAGGACATTGGCTCACCATTTTCTGGATCTTGGAGGCAGCCGTCTTATTCATCGTTTCTCGTGTCAGCAAACGACCTTTCTACGAGAAGATGTCCTACCCTATCTTCTTCTTGGCATTAGTTAGTTTGGTCATCGATTGGGGAAATCCGAATGGTGGACACCTCGAAATCCTCACGCCAATTTTCGACACATTCGCTCATATACGTTCAATCTGGGATGTGACACCAGAAGCCAACGTTCAAGGACACATTTTATCCATCGTCAACACATCGATCTTCGCATTAATCGCGGCCATCGTGGTTTATATAGACCAACGGTTCCCTGCCGTTGAGAGCGACGAAGAGGAGAATAAAATGATCAAACTCTACTCTCAAGGACTCTCCATCATGGCTATATTTGTCGTGACATCGGCTTTTCTCGTGCATTTGGATGCTCCTTGGTATATCGTCGCTTGGGCCGTTGAAGCGATCGCGCTATGTTATTTCGGAAGAAAAAAATCCAATCTTATATTCGAAGGCGGAGCCTATGTCGTACTGCTATTACAACTATGCTTCATCCCATGGGTTCTTTTCAAACTGAATCCATACGACTTAGAATATAGAGCCGACAACGCTTTCCAATTCAGCTTTGATTTCAAGGAGATTTGGCAATCTCTCATCGCATTCCTTGCCATCGTAGCCACCACTTTGGGACAACTCTTCGCCATCAACCAAACGCCATCCCAAGAGGGCGTTGCGAAAAAGAACGAGCTATCACCGATCCTACGGACAATACTATTCACCATTACCACACTGGGTATCCTGACGCACACGCAATGGTTACTGACAACCATTCTATTGTTTGTCGGCACAGTCGGCTGCTTCTTTTGGGTTAAAAAACACGACAGAATGCATGTTGAACTATTTTGGCCATCGCCATTATCACAAGCACGATCAGCCTCATAATTGATTGGGTCGGCATACCAACTAAAGAACAAATTATCAGTACATCCATCACGACCCTTTTGGCCACGCTATCCATCGGAGCGATGCTATATTGGGGTCATAAAAAACCAACACCGCCATTGTCATTAACGACCTCTATTCTACGTCTTCTAATCGTTAGCATTCCGGTCATTTGCTTGGTGTTGGATATCACTAAAATAATGGAGAACCACAACTTCCACAGCAACATCATCGCCATGAACATGCTTTGCGTAGGACTACTCTATTTCACCGTTTGGAGTTTTGTGGTCATCAGAAACAAATGGAGCCGATACGAAACTTTCGCCACCACAATGGCCGGCATCGGCTTTGCTCTTTTCTTCATCTATGGATTGGGTATGCTCTATTCGATGAACAACAATTTCACGGAGGAACGTTACGCAATCCTTTTCCACTACATCTGTATTCTCACATTGATCATCGCGGGAAGTGTCATTTTAATCTATTACAAAAAGAATCATAGCCTTGAAAACATCTTCACGATCCTAAAACAGAAGGAGGCAAACACGATTCTCAACTCCATCTTATACTTGGGTGCTGTGGTACTGATCGGCTACGAAATTTCATACATCGGCACTTGCCTAGGTCATCAAGAGCCTTACGGTATGGTGTTGAGTATCTTCCTGGGTGTAGCCGCCCTATTCGGCATCTACTTCGGATTATACAAAGAGATGAAATATATCCGCATAGAGGGAATCGTTTTAACAGCCATCACCGTCTTGAAACTATTCTTCTACGACATGGCCCATTTCGACACCATCCATAAAACCATCGCATTCATCTCCATCGGATTATTGATGTTGGTAATCTCCTTCTCCTATCAGAAAATCGCCAAGGCGAAGGAAAAGGAGAGATTGGCAGCCGAAGCCTCAACAGAAAAGGTAGAAGATAATTCGGAAAGAGAATCCTAATAACAACCATAGCGAACGACAATCCGTTCTAGAAGGCACCAACAAGAAAGGGCATCCCACTATTGAGATGCCCTTTTTCATTGCCCTAAAAGATAGGGCTATACGATTAATGGTGGAACAAGCGGATGCCTGTGAAGGCCATCGCCATACCATATTTGTCGCAAGTCTCGATCACATTGTCATCACGTACGGAACCGCCAGGTTGCGCGATGAACTTCACGCCGCTCTTGTGGGCTCTTTCAATGTTGTCGCCGAATGGGAAGAAAGCATCGGAACCCAATGCCACATTGTCCATTTGATCCAACCATGCGCGCTTCTCCTCCTTGGTGAACACAGATGGTTGCTCGGTGAAGAACTGTTGCCAAGCACCGTCACGCAATACATCATCGTGCTCATCCTCCGAGATGTAAACATCGATGGTATTGTCACGATCGGCACGACGGATACCCTCTTTGAACGGAAGGTTCATTACCTTCGGGCTTTGACGAAGCCACCAAATGTCAGCCTTGTTGCCCGCCAAACGGGTACAGTGGATACGAGATTGTTGTCCGGCACCGATACCGATAGCTTGGCCATCCTTGGCATAACATACTGAATTGGATTGCGTATATTTCAAAGTGATCAATGCGATCAACAAGTCACGTTTCGCCTCTGGCGTGAATGAATTAGCCTTTGTAGGGAACTCTTTGAAGAGCGACTCGTCGATCTTGATCTCGTTACGACCTTGCTCGAATGTAATGCCATATACTTGCTTGCGTTCGATTGGATTAGGCTGATAAGATGGATCGATCTGGATCACATTGTAGGTTCCCTTTCGTTTATTTTTCAAAATCTCCAACGCGCGTGGCGAGTAACTAGGAGCGATCACACCATCCGAAACCTCTCGGTTGATCAAGAAGGCTGTCTCCTCGTCACACTCATCGGACAATGCGATGAAATCTCCGTAAGAAGACATACGGTCCGCACCTCTCGCTCTCGCATAGGCAGTTGCCATTGGAGACAACTTCGCGTCATTTACGAAATAAATCTTCTTTAAAGTCTCTGACATCTCGACCGCAACGGCAGCTCCCGCAGGACTTACATGCTTAAATGAAGCTGCGGCAGGAAGACCTGTAGCTTCCTTTAACTCCTTCACCAATTGCCAGCTATTGAAAGCATCCAAGAAATTGATATATCCAGGACGACCGTTCAAGACCGTGATAGGCAACTCACCCTCCTCCATAAAGATACGGGAAGGCTTTTGATTGGGATTACACCCATACTTTAACTCTAATTCTTTTGCCATATAGTATAAATAATGATGGGGGTATTAGCCCCCATCCTGTTTATGAATTATCTGTTGATGAATTATCTCTCGTAATATTCATACACCCTACGTCTCACCCGATGGCCCCAATCGTCGATGATCTCATCGTAATAGGAGAGAATCATAGACCAATGATCCAGACGAACTACGTTATAATACCAAACGCCATCATACGTTGAGATACGAAGTTCTCCATTGCGATAGTCCCAGTGTCCATCCACCCAATCCGTATAGAGATGACCAAAGTGGCTTAACGAAGTGGATTTCATAGAGATGTCGCCATCGTAATAGAATCGGTATAGCACCTCATCATGGGCATAATCGACATATTCCCTCGCATAGTATCCCTCTTCTTGATAGACGGTCTTGGTCCATTGCCAAGCATTGCCCACCAAAATATCCTCATCAGATTGTTCGTAATACCCTCCTCCAAAACAAGACACCAAGGAGAGAAGAGGAATAATAAACAATAATCTTAAAGCAACGTTCTTCATATCCTAAAATTTTTAATAATTACAATTAGATTACTGGATACAAAATTAGAAAAATATTCTTTCCCCGCACACCAATTCGACCAAATCTGCAACTTAAACGACTAAATCGAATATATAAGAGATAAAATACGCCCAGTATCGGCAGAGAGTCAATCAAAGAAACTCCCATTTGCTTATTTTTAAAATACTGACTATTTTTGCGGATAGGAGAAATTTAAGCCAACAGCATATTTTAAAACAACCTAACATGTTGATCATATGAAGAGATTCATGCTATTTATCTATACGATTCTGGCATCATGCCTTCTATTCGGAGAGATACAGGAACCCGTCAAGTGGAACATCAGCTGCGGAGACGCGGACGCTGATGGGATACTAACCATCACCTTCAATGCGCAAATCGAGGATGGATGGCACATCTATGGCATGGACATGCCCGCAGACGGCCCCATCTCCACCTCATTCAACTTCACGAAAAAAGAGAACGCGATACTCAAAGGCAACGTGGAGACTAAATCAAAGACCAACTGCGTCATGGACGAACTCTTCGCCATGGAACTTTGCGAATACAAGGGGAATGTCAAATTCCAGCAGAAAGTGAAAGTCTCCCCCACCGGAGGCTATGTCATAGCCGGAAATGTGGAGTTCATGGCGTGCAACAACGCCAACTGTCTCGCACCGCAGAAGGTTCCCTTCTCATTCAAGAAGGAAGCCATCATCCAATGTCTGAAGGAACAACCAGTCCAGGAGAAGGATTCCGCTTCAAGCGCGGTCATTGCTCCGTTGCAGCTTCCAACGCTTCCAAACCAAGCCGTTGAAACGAACGACACATGGGCGCCCGTCATCGACCAGATGAATGCGCTGGGAGCATCCTCCGCCACACAGAAAGATTCTCTTTGGTTCATCTTCTGCATGGGTCTTTTAGGTGGTTTATTGGCTATCATGACACCATGCGTCTGGCCAATCATCCCTATGACGGTCAGTTTCTTTTTGAAGAAAGAGGGCAAGAAGAGCGCGATCCTTTATGGTGCATCCATCATCCTCATCTATGTGGGATTAGGACTTCTCCTCACCCTGTTTTTAGGAGCTAACGCACTGAACGCGCTCTCCACAAGCAACATTTTCAACCTATTCCTTTTCGGATTACTACTATTTTTCGCCATCTCCTTTTTCGGCGGGTTCGAGCTCTCACTACCCGCTTCGTGGAGCACGACGATCGACAGCAAAGCAGAAAAGGCAGCTGGTATCATCAGCATTCTCTTTATGGCGCTCACGTTGGTAGTTGTATCCTTCTCCTGCACGGGTCCTATTATCGGAACACTGCTTGTAGAGGTATCAACCGGCAACAACCTCTTGGCGCCGACCTTCGGTATGCTAGGATTCGCCATCGCCTTGGCGGTACCATTCACCCTATTCGCCTTCTTCCCTAACCTACTCAAGAAATTGCCACGCTCGGGAAGCTGGTTGAACACGACTAAGGTGCTTTTGGGATTCTTCGAATTGGCCTTCTCCCTAAAATTCCTCTCCGCAGCTGATATGGCATACGGATGGGGTTTATTAAACAGAGATACCTTCTTGGCCATTTGGATCGTCATCTTCCTGTTGGCTGGTATGTATATCCTTCGTCTCCTACGATTCAAAGATGAACCTGAAAACGAGGGTATAACCGTTTGGAGACTCTTTGGCGGAGGCGCCGCTTGGGCCTTTGCCATCTATCTGATCCCTGGTCTATGGGGAGCACCGCTCAAGGTGGTCAGCGCATTCGCTCCGCCTACCAGCACCCAAGCCTTTAACCTCCACCATGAGGTCAAAGCTCAATTCAACGACTACGACGAGGCGATCGCCTTCGCCAAGCAAGCGAACAAACCAATTCTGATAGACTTCACCGGCAAGGGTTGCGTGAATTGCCGAAAGATGGAGGCAGCGGTATGGGACGCACAGGAGGTAAAGGAGATCATCGAAAAGGATTTCATCGTCACCTCCCTCTTCGTGGATAGCCGTCAAAAGCTGGATAAACCCTTCCTCGTAGAGAAAAACGGGGTTCAAACGGAACTTACCACAGAGGGTGAAAAGTGGAGTTATTTGGAGGAGAACAAATTTGGGTCTAACGCCCAACCGCTCTACGTGATCCTCGACGAGAAGGGTAACGCACTCAGCAACGCCTACGCTTTCTCAGAGGATGTAGATGCCTTTGTGAAATTCCTACAAAACGGATTAAAAAATTATAATAATAAAAAACAATGATTACGCTAAACAACAGACGTAGCATACGCAAATTCAAATCGGACGAAATTCCGGATGTCATCTTAAACGCGCTCTTTGAGAAAGCATTCCGCTCCTCCACTACGGGGAACATGCAACTATACAGTGTGATAGTTACAAAAGATAAAGTGCAAAAAGAGAAGTTGGCCCCCGCCCACTTCAACCAACCCGCCTATGCGAACGCGCCAATGATCGTCACATTCTGCGCGGACTTCAACCGCTTTACCAAGTGGTGCGAGCAACGCAACGCGACTCCTGGGTACAACAATGCGGAATCATTCGCCTGCGCGGCCCTAGATGCCACCATCGCGGCGCAAACCTTCTGTGTGGCTGCGGAAGAAGCGGGGCTCGGCATCTGCTATTTAGGCACAACAACCTACAACCCAGACCAAATCGCCGAAGTGCTTCAATTGCCTAAATTGGTGGTTCCCGTAGTGACGCTCTCGGTTGGATACCCAGACGAAAACCCTTCATGTTCTGAGAGATTAGACATTGAATCCATTGTCCATTATGAGGTTTACCACGACTACTCGGCAACGGATATCGATAAAATATACCAAGGGAAAGAGTCGCTCAAAGAGAATCAGAAATTCGTGGAGGAAAACAAAAAAGAGAACCTTGCTCAAGTATTCACGGATATTCGTTACACCAAGAAAGATATGGAATTCTTCTCCCAGAAGTTAGTGGACTTTATCCGCAAACAGGGATTTTAACCTATTAACGACAACAAAAAAAGCGGCTGGACTCATCTGAATCCAGCCGCTTTCGTTTCGTATATCTATCTTAGAACTTAAAGGTCACACCACCCGCAAAGTTGGTGAGGTTCTTGTCGTTCCAATCTGAAGCGAATTCAATTTTAAGACCGAAGTGCTTGGTGAAATAGTATTTGATACCACCATAGATTCCTCCGGCATATTTGCAATCATCGAAGTCCCAGCCAGGATGATCGTTGGTCGAACCATAGATGTTCACACCATTGGCGATACCCATGAAGACATCCAAATTTCTCACAAACTCAAAGTGGAATGCCGCACGGATCAAAATGGATTGTTGCAACATGCCATTGTGGCTATGGACACCCTTGTAGTGGTCGATACCGTAGTATCCGCCCAAATCGACACCACCATTGTTTCCAAAAGTTTTGGTCTTGATGAAGCCAGAGGCCAATCCCCAATTAGCGTCAAAAGAGAAGGTTGGAATCGTAGGATCCACATACTCTCCATTCTCGTAGTAATCAATTGGAGGAACACCGATCATGATACCTAAATTACAACCACCTTGCTTTACAACGTCAATCTCTTTTACCTTTCCTTTTCCGCCTGCCCATGCATTGGACAAGCACATCATAGCAACTAAAAATAATACAACCTTTTTCATTTCACTGATATTAAATTCACTGATAAAACTTACTTCTATAACACGCAAAACAAGTAAAAAAGAGGTTCCCACAACTTTCGTCATAGGAACCTCATATATGATTCAATTAGAAATTGAAAGTAACACCAGCTGCAATTGGAGACATATCGTTTCCATCACCAATCCAGTCACTACTCCACTCCAACTTAACTCCAAACAATTCTGTGAACATCCATTTTGCACCTATGTACATACCGAATATTCCATCTGCATGATTTCCAGAAGTTCTATTATCCACACCTGCAACCTCAACATTATCCATCCAATGCTCTATTGCAACACCACCTTGGAAACCACCATAAACATCCAATTTCTTCACAAACTCCCAGTGGAATCCAGAACGCAAAGCAATAGGCAAATTAAAGCAACTATGTTTCACCTTGTTATCTGCATTTTGTCTATCAGAATGTCCATATTGGCAAAAACCAATATAAGCGCCCAAATCAATAGCACCATTTTGACCAAAGGTCTTGGTGTTGATGAAACCATCCTTCAAGCCAAACATTCCATCAATAGAAACGTGTGGCATATTTCCATCATGATAAGCAGGGACACCAACCATAGCACCCAAAGAGAAGTCGCCAGCGTTAGCGAATTGAATCTTCTCTACATTAGAAGCGCTTGCAGTCATTGCCACAAACGCAGTCGCAATTGCGAATAAAAATTTCTTCATTACTTAAATGACTTTAAAAATTAACACCACAAAATTAAAATATTAAATAAAAAATCACAAGAAATATCGCATAATAATGCTATCCAACATATATTTACAGCATCAATATACAATATCGTATCATATTATTTACCCAACTTCACCCCAACACATATTGAGACAATAGGTAACGCAGAACCTCCGAAATGGGATCGTCCATACGCCTCTTCACAAGCATTATCATAGGTTCTCATGAAATCATTGGATAATTCAATACCCAAGGCGATGCGATTGGAGAAATACCACTTCGCACCTCCGTAAATACCCAATACGGGACGAAATTTATTGTGATCCAACTCATCCCATTGCTCAAAATGAGATTGCTCGGAATATTCGGTTCTCTCCGTGTAACTTTCGGAACATATATTCACGCCACCACAGAGGCCGAAATAAGTATCTAAACTCTTTACAAACTGAAAATGGAAAGCGCTTCGCAACGTCACGGTATTCTGAAAGACTTTCACATGCTGATAGGTATTATACAATCCCAGCTTATCGCTATAATGGCAAATCGTATAATTCAGACCGAAATCCACAGCACCGTTGTTACCGAAATAGTTCGTTCTCACAAAACCGCTGGCGATACCTGCCGTGAAAAACGCGGAGATGGAGGGCATATCAGGGTCCGCGCCCTCCGTCATAGGAGGCAACCCGACGCCAACACCCACCAGTGTCTGTCCCTTGGTGGCTATCTCAATTTCCGACAGGGAGGCGGCATTCACACCCATCGCCACTAATATAGTGAACAATATCGCTTGTATACGTTTCATCGTTTTCCTTCATTTTATTTTGACAAAGATACAAATATTTGCGAAACGCACCTACTCTCTTTCCGCTACATTTCGCAGAAGGAATCACGCCTCATGAAACTCCACCACAAGGGTAAGGCCACCGCCTTCGGTCGGCATCGCGCTGATAGAACCGTCATATTGAAGGACAATGTTCTTTACAATCGCCAAACCCAAGCCAGTACCGCCCAATCGCCTGCTACGTCCCTTGTCCAAACGATAAAATCTTTCGAAGATATGTGATAAATGTTCCGAAGAAACACCTACGCCATTATCAGAGAAGACAAAACGCATCTTTTTCCCCGACGAAACGGACATGGAGACATCAAACCGTGTGGCCCCCACCGCATGAAACAAGACATTGTCGAATATGTTTCGAATCATCGAATAGATCAACGACTCATCGCCTTTTAGCATAATCTCCTCATCCATACGCACAGAGAGGCCGATGCCTTTTTCATCAAAGGCACTTTGTGTTTCAGAGACAATCTGACGGGTAACGCGCGTGACATCCACCATCGTGGAGGGTCGATTAATCTGCGCCTCGTCCAAACGTGTCAACATATTCATATCAGACAACAATCGACTCATCCGCACACTTTGGTTAAAACAACGCTCTATAAACTCATTCCGCTTACTTTCCGAAATATCCGGGTTACTCATCAGCGTCTCCAAATACCCATGAATCGTCGCGGCCGGCGTTTTCAACTCATGCGCGGCGTTTTCCGTCAACTGCCTTTTTATCCGAAGTTTCTCCTTCTCGCTCTTTCCCAAACGATAACGCAGATAGATAACAATGGCAATTAAGAGAATGATACCCATCGTGTAATAAAAGAACGTATAATCACGTTCCAAACTTGCGGTCAACGGAGCCGTATAGGGGACTGACGAGCGAACAATCTCTCCCCTTTCAGGGAAATAAGTCGCGGAGTAAAAATAGTTCTCGCCATTGGTGGCGGAGGCCCTCTTTATGTCATAACCGGAACCGTTCCGCAACGCGTCTATCACCTCTTTGCGATGCAGGTGGTTGCCCATCCCTTTCACATTCGCCTCAAAATTATCATAGACGACATTCCCCAACGTATCTATTACCGTAACACGGATGGTGGAATCCTTTCTCGTAAAATTATTCAACTGCAGCTTCGCATGAAGGATATCACAACGGAAGGCATGCTCCCTTCGGTACTCATATATACCAAAACAGAGCGTGAAAATCGTGGCCACGATCGTAGCCGTCACAAAAATATTATTGAGGATGTTCTTCTTCGTCATCGCCACACCATTTTATGGTTGGAACATATAACCAAATCCGAATTTGGTGCGAATACAATCACCATAACGGCCAATCTTTTTCCTAACACGCGTCACATTCACATCCACGGTTCGGTCCAGCACGACCGTGTTATCCGGCCATACATCCAGCAGGATCTCCTCCCTTGAAAACACCCGGCCCGGATGAGAAACCAACAGCGCCAACATCTTGAACTCCAACTTTGTGAATGTCACCTCCTCGCCATCCACAAAACACTCCTTGCGATCTAAGTCCATTCGAAGCGTATCGAACACCACCCAATTTCCCTGACTATGCGACTGCGTTTCGCGGGTTACCGGTTGCCGATTCATAGAGGAGCGGTGCAGTACCGCCTTCACCCTCGCCTTCACCTCCGAAATACGGAATGGCTTGCAGATATAATCATCGGAGCCCAAGGCAAATCCCCTCAACGTATCCTCCTCCTCCACCTTCGCGGTGCAGAAGATAATTGGAATATTAGCGGTTTTAGGATTGCTCTTCAATACTTTCGCCCACTCGAATCCGGACATAGGCGTCATCATCACATCCAATAAAATCAAATCGGGCAAATCCTCGTCAAGCGGGAGAGGCCCATCCGACACCATTACCGTATACCCCTCCATTTCTAAATTAAATTGAAGGATCTCACAAATATCCGGCTCGTCATCGACGACAAGAATCTTCTTGGAAGTAACCTCATCTTTTACCATATAACCATCGCTTAAATTCATGTGGTAAAAGTATAAATAATGCGGGATATTATGTTGTCTACGGGAAACTTTAATGAAATTGTAATAACTAAAAACAGATTCACAGAATCGTAACATGGATGTAATCAATCTGTAATAATCGACCACTCTCTTTGCAGCACAAATCGATAAAATATGATATGGATAAGGAGAAACAACTAATCGACGCGTACGACGTGATCGAGACACCACACACCAACTCGACAAGGGCAACAGGTCTATACAATGATAAAGATTGGGATGATTGGGACGACGATGATTGGGATGATGACGATGATTAACTAATTCGAGCGACTTCTCATGTAGAAAAACTTTAACAACATATATTATGACAAAATTAACAAAACAAAACTATGTGGACAGAGACATTTCATGGATGAATTTCAACCACAGGATTTTAGAAGAGGCGATGAGAAAGGATATCCCCGTACTGGAACGGATCAATTACCTTGGCATCTACTCCAACAATTTGGATGAATTCTTCCGGGTAAGAATGGCCAATCTTGTCAGAATAGCATCCATCGACCACGAAGGGAAGAAAGATTTGAAGAAGGAGGTGGACCATGCGCTTGACCTGTTCAAGACGATCAACAAAATGAACACGTTATTCGCCAAAGAGTATACAGAAGCAGTTCAACAAGTCTCTTCCGATTTGAAGGATGCCGGCATCGAGATCATAAGCGAAAAGGAGTTGGACGAGTCGCAACTCGACTATGTCCACCAGTTCTATCGTGAGAATTTAATGGGAAGGATATCTCCCGTATGGTTCGAAAATTTTTATCATTTCGGCAACGAAGCGGACGACAGGATATACATGATCACCAAACTGACCATCGAAAAGAAAACCCGCTACGCACTCTTCCCTCTTCCTGTGGAGGTTGCGGGAAGATGGATAAGGGTCACACCGCCCAAGGATAGCAAAGATTCAGGACGCGCATACATTCTCTACTTGGATGATTTGGTAAGAGCCTCTATTCCGCTTATCTTTCCCGGCATCTCACTCGAGAAATACGAAGCGTGGACATTTAAATTCACCCGCGACGCCGAAATGGAAATCGACAACGATTTAAGAGAGGGATTCCTCCAAAAAATCCAAAAGGGTGTGAAGTCAAGGAAAGAGGGTGTCCCTGTGCGTTTAGTTTACGACGAAAACATGCCGGACGGCGCTCTCAAAAGAATCAAATCACAATTATCCGTCAACGCAAAGCTTGACACAATCGTAGAGGGAGGACGATACCAAAACCACAAAGATTTTATGAGTTTTCCCAACTGCGGCATTGCGGATTTGAACTACCCGAAGTGGGAACCGATCCGTCTCAGCGAACTGCACAGCGAGGAGAGCATCTTCGACATTATCCAAGAAAAAGACAGGCTGATCCACGTTCCATACCACTCTTTCGACGGATACATTAGATTGCTCAACGAAGCGGCCATCCATCCCAAGGTGACCTCCATCAAAACGACTCTTTACAGATTGGCGAAAGACTCGAAGGTGATCCGAGCGCTCATCTGCGCCGCTCTCAACGGGAAAAAAGTAACCGTGATCATCGAACTTTTGGCACGCTTCGACGAGGCATCCAATATCAATTGGGCCAAAAAGATGCAAGAGGCTGGCATTAATGTAATCTTTGGCGTGGAAGGGTTGAAGGTGCATTCAAAAGTCACCCAAATCAGTTTCAGTTCAAAAAAGAATATCAGCGTCATATCGTCAGGCAATTTCCACGAAGGGAACGCAAGCCGCTACACGGACGCCATACTGATGACAGCCAATCAAGAAATCGCAAAAGATGTGGACCACGTCTTCAAATTCATCGAGAAGCCATATACCCCCATTAAGTTCAAACACCTTCTGGTTTCACCGAACGAGATGAAGAAAAAACTCCTCGCACTGATAGACAAGGAGATCAAAAACCACATTCACGGAGAACCTTCTGGCATAAAGATCAAAATCAACCATATAACGGAACCTATGATGGTACAAAAGATCTATGAAGCGGCAACAGTCGGTGTGAAAATCGACGCGCTCGTCAGAGGAAATTGTTCGTTAGTAGATGATGAAAAATTTAGCGGAAACCTACGAGTAAAAGGCATCATCGACAGATACTTGGAGCACTCCAGGATCTTCATTTTCACCAACGGAGGTAACCCTCTCTATTTTATCGGTTCCGCGGATTGGATGTCCAGAAACCTGGATGCAAGAATTGAAGTAATCACACCTATTTATGACAAAGAGATTCAAAAAGAGTTAGATCTCATCATTGATTACGGCCTTCAAGACAACCAACAAGGAAGAGTCATCATGGGGGATTTTGATCAAACAACCTCGTTTCGCTCTCAAGAAGAATTGTACAACCATTACAAAGTAGAAAATAAATAAATGCAAGAAAATTATGATTGAGACTTTCAATTTCGCGGCCATTGACATTGGTTCAAACGCCGCCCGCATGCTCATTAAATCCGTCAGGTGCAAAAAGGAGGAGAATGGATTTAAAACGTTCGAACACAAAAAGCTCCAATTTCTTCGAATCCCCTTGCGTCTAGGAATTGATGTTTTCAGCGAAGGTAAAATTTGTGATGAAAGAGAAAAAAAGCTCTTTCGAACCATGAAAATTTTCCGTCACCTACTCTCTCTTTACGATGTGAAAGACTTCAGAGCTTGTGCGACATCCGCATTCAGGGATGCGAAGAACGGGAAGAAGATCATCAAAGAGATCCGCAAGGATTTGGATATAGACCTTGAGATCGTCACAGGAGAAGAAGAGGCTAAAATCATCAGGGACAACCACATTCAGAACGACAATAACAATTATCTCTATATGGACGTGGGAGGCGGTTCCACAGAGATCTCCATCATTTCGCAAGGAAAACTAATCGCAGCCAGATCTTATAACATCGGCACACTTAGGTTGTTGAACGGCACCGTTTCCAACGAACAATGGATTAACATGATGGAAGATGTCAAGGAGATAACCAAAGGATTTGACGACATACAAATCATCGGCACAGGGGGGAACATCAACAAACTCTACCGTATGATTTCCAAATCCGACAAAAAGAGCAATTCAAAGATGACGGTAGAATCACTGAACAAACTGCATCAGGCACTCGCTTCCCTTACGGTGGATGAGAGGATGGAGAAATATAACCTCAGGGAGGACAGAGCCGACGTCATCGTCCCCGCAGCCTCTCTTTTCCTAACAATCGCCACCTTATCAAACGCCAAATATATCATTGTTCCAACCATTGGGCTAACCGATGGCATCATCAATCAGTTGGCGGATCGATGGTTCGCATAAAGCAAACGGAGGGGAAATCATCACACTTCCCCTCCGTTTTAATTCATTTCTTACTCATTCATCGCCGCCGCATCCTGTACGACATTGACCACATAGTCTCCAATCTTCTCACATTCGGAGATAAAGTCGTTATAGAATGTTCCCAATCGATAACTGTACGCGCCTGAATTGACCGCCTCTATATTTTCGTTTCTACACTGTTTCCGAAGCGCGTTGATCTCATCCTCCACCGCATAACTTGGCGTTAGATCAACAGGTGTGTTTTCCTCTCGCTTTACGATAAAATAGAGCTGCGACAAAGCCTTGTCCGTCAGATCGACCATCTCGTTGATCTTCTTCATCTGATCTTCCGTGAAAGGTGCTTGTTCATGTTTCCTTTTTCGTGCCAATGTACGGACCAAGTGGAACATCGAGTCGCCTACCGACTCCAAATCATCCACCTCACGGAGCATGTGCGTAATCTGATTTTTCGAGGTGGCGGAGAGTCTTCCTTCACTCACCCTACGGAGGTAGTTCGCGATCTCATCCTCCATATTGTCCGTGATCTGCTCATAATGCTCCACCCTTTTGTAAACCTTCTCAAAATCACTATCCTTTTCCACCGTCAACGCCTCGTTGACCATCCCCAACATCTTATGGCATCGCTCGGCCATCACGCCGATTTCATTGCGAGCCTGAAAGATGGAGAGTTCCGCCGTTGACAAAAGGCCTCCCGACACATAACGGAGTCTTGGCTCTTCCGCCTCCTCCTTGCCAGGGAGAATACGGCAGACGAAACGTTCAATCTGGTGGACAAAACCAATCAACAACAATGTGTTGAAGATATTAAACGCTGTATGGAAAGTGGAAAGTTTATACAAATCATTGTCAGAGACCTTCATCACACTCTCCACAAACCAGCTGACCGCATCACAGAAAGGATAAAATATCACCAAAACGACAAGGACACCAAACACATTAAAGAACATGTGGGCCAAAGCGGCGCGACGTGCTTGTGTATTGGCTGTAAACGAAGCGATGAAGGCGGTGATGGTCGTTCCGATATTCTGTCCCATGGCCAAGGCGGCAGCCTGTTCCAAGCCAAATCCTGAAATCTGCATATCAAACAGCATCAGGGTAATCGCCATTGTCGCGGCAGAGGCCTGCACCAACATGGTAACCAACGCACCAATGATCACGAACAACAAGATCGTCAAGAATCCGCCATCCGCCACACGGGCCAACAACGACGCCACCATGGTACCGATATCCAAATCATTCGCGGAGTGCTGCAAGAAGCTAAGTCCCATCAGCAAGAAGGAGAAGCCATAGATAAATTCTCCGAAAGATTTCCTTTTAGAATTTCCGCCAAACACAAAGAGAATACCAAACGCCAAGAGAGGCAACGCAAACGCGGAGATATTTACTTTAAAACCAATAGCGGAGATGATCCACGCAGTCACCGTAGTACCCACATTGGCTCCCATAATCACACCAATCGCCTGGGAGAGGGTCATCAATCCCGCATTGACAAAGGAGACCACCATCACCGTCGTCGCGGAAGAGGACTGGATCAGAGCCGTAACGGTAATACCGGTCAACACACCCATCACGCGGTTTTTGGTCATCGCGGCCAATATGTTACGAAGACGTTCACCCGCAAGTTTCTCCAACCCCTCACTCATTGTTTTCATACCAAACAAGAAGAGTCCCAACGAGCCCAATAAAGAGAGCAAATTCAAAATCGTGTCCATAATTCTGTCGATTATGGAGGCAAAATTATGACACAAATATTTCGAACTTATTACAATTTGATGAAAAGAGAGCGCTTTGGGCCGATTTTGTAACAAAAATGTAACCATTTTGCAATCATCGCTTAACACAAGAGATCCACTTTTGCATCAAACAAAAACATAACAGTATGGATATAAAAAGAGCAAAAAAAATTCAACGGATCTACGACTATTGCCGTTTAGCCGTCCTTCTCATTCTTGTAGCACTCATCGTTTACCTAATTGTATTCTAACGACAACATTATGGATTTAATTTATTTAGGAATCGTCATATTTCTGTGCGTATTAGCTGTTTTCGACCTTATTGTAGGCGTCAGCAACGATGCAGTCAACTTTGTCAATTCAGCCATTGGCGCAAAGGCCGCCCAATACAAAACGATCATTATCATCGCCTCCATAGGCGTATTCGCCGGAGCGGCATCGAGCAATGGTATGATGGATGTCGCAAGGCACGGCATCTTCTCCCCGCAATACTTCTCCTTCTACGAGGTGATGTGTATCTTTCTCTGCGTGATGGTCACGGATGTGATCCTGCTAGATATATTCAACACATTCGGTATGCCAACCTCCACCACTGTCTCTATGGTCTTCGAATTGTTGGGTGGCGCATTTGCGTTGGCCATCATAAAATTAGCCCACGGTGTCACGAATGCAGACGGAGTAACTCTCGGTTTGGGAGACTTACTGAACACCGACAAAGCGCTCTCCGTCATATTGGCAATATTCTTGTCGGTGGCGGTAGCCTTCCTCTTCGGTACGATCGTGATGTGGTTGAGCAGATTGGTGTTCACATTCGTGGAACCACAAAACAGATCCATTAAGACCATTCTGTTCGGCGGATTATCAGCCACCTCCATCATTTGGTTTTTACTAATCAAAGGATTGAAGGGATCAACACTAATGACGCCTGTTTTAAAACAGTCCATCAACGAAAACACATGGATCATTCTCTCTGTTTGTTTTGCTGTCATGGTATGCGTAATGGCTATTCTGTCACTGCTGAAGGTCAATATTCTCAAAGTGGTGGTTTTAATGGGCACATTCGCATTGGCCATGGCATTTGCGGGAAACGACTTGGTGAATTTCGTAGGTGTACCCCTCACAGGCATAGATTCTTATATTGAGTGGCAAAAAGCAGGTGGCGGAGATGTCAACTCCTTCAGTATGGAGGCTTTGCAACAAACCGCGCACACCCCTATCCTATTCCTTCTAATCGCAGGAACGATAATGGTGCTATCTTTGATATTCTCAAAAAAAGCGAAAAATGTGGTGAAGACCAGCGTTGATCTCAGTAGCCAATCCGACGGAGAAGAGATGTTTGGATCTTCGGCAGCCGCACGTTCCCTCGTCCGTCTATCCGCCAAGATCTCTAACGCGCTCGCTCCCCTCGTTCCCCAAAGCGTAAGCCGATGGATCGACAAAAGATTCCAAAAAGTGGAGACATCAAAGGATAACAACACAGCCTTCGACATGGTAAGGGCATCCGTAAACTTAGTGTTAGCCGGATTATTGGTGGCACTAGGTACCTCATTCAAACTTCCGCTCTCCACAACATACGTCACCTTTATGGTCGCAATGGGCGCAAGCCTCGCTGACCGTGCTTGGACCAGAGAATCCGCCGTATTCAGAATCACCGGCGTATTAAGTGTGATTGGAGGATGGTTCATCACCGCCGGAGCAGCGTTTTTCTCCTGCGCGCTGATCACTGCGGCCATGTATTTCGGAGGTTACACCGTGATGTTCATAGCTATCATCATCGTACTAACCATCATTATCCGAAGCAACCTAAACTACAAAGAGAAATCGAAGGTAGAGGATATCCAATTTCAAAAGATTCTCTCCACCGAGAATCAAGACGAGATTTGGAAACTGCTTTGCGACCATATACGCATAGGCAACGCCCAAAGGCTCAAATTTGTCATCGACGCCTACAGAAACGCCACAGAAGGGTTCCTCTCCGAGAAGTATAGTTCGCTGAAAAAGGGTTCTCATCTTATTGAGGAAGAGCGTATTGAACTCAAGAAGCAAAGACGAAAAGAGATCATCGCCATGCGGAAATTGAAACCGATGACCATTATCCCAAGAAACACGTGGTACTTCCTTGGCATCAACTCTTGCCACCAAATGCTATACGGATTGAAGAGAATCAACGAACCGATCAGAAACCACGTCGGCAACAGTTTCTCTCCGATGCCTGACACATACAAAAGACGGTTTACCGACATGAGGGACAATGTCATCTCCGTGTATGAACGATGCTATGAAATGTTGCGATCCGGAGATTTCACAGACGCAGAGAAACTACGCGACGACAGCATGGCGCTGCAAAGAGAAATCTCATCCGACAGGAAAGAATTATTGGACACCATGCAAAACAGCGAAGACAATCTTAACACAATGTTATTAACCGTCCACATTCTTCAAGAGTCCCAAGAATTGATCGGCTCGCTTCGCCACATGATACGAGGCATGAACAAGTTCGCGGGAAATATGAATTAAAACACAAATTCAATTTTCTATGAGGGTATATCAATATGATATGCCCTCTTTTCGTATATACAGGTATCGTCCCAATACAATTCTAAATATTCCAAAACTTACAGTCATTCTAATGTAGGGTTCCTCTTGAAACAACAACGTAATATCTCTGTTACATTATTGTAACCATCCCTTAATATCAATGAAACACAATTGGAAGAATTTTGCCGTAGATAAATAATAACAATAAAGTTATGAGAAAAGAAATTTTGTTGGCGTCTTCGCTATTCTGTTTAGCGACCGCAAATGCTCAAGAGGCTACCCCAATGCTTGATGAACCAGAAAAAACTCCGATGGAGAAATTGGAGGAGAGAACAGGTGTTCTTGAAAGCAAGTTGAACAAACTTAGTTATCTTAAGATTTCGGGTTACGTGCAGGCTCAGTACCAGTATGCACAAGAAAATGGATCAACTAAAGTAGGAAACCACACAAACGAAAAGAATTCGACAGAAAACGATGGTAAAGGATACGGACGTTTCGGTATTCGCAGAGGAAGATTGAAAGTGGCATATAGCAAAGGAATCGCCAATGCGGTGTTTGAAATGGATATCACAGAGAAGGGAATCTCTACAAAGAACGCCTACTTCAGCGTGAGTGACCCATGGGCAAAAAGTTGTTCTCTGCGGTTTGGCGTCTTCGACCGTCCGTTCGGCTATGAGTTAGGCTACTCATCCAGTACAAGAGAATCTCCTGAATATTCCACCATGTGCAGCAAACTATTCCCGGACGAGAAGGATCTAGGAGTCATGTTGACTTTGGCAGCACCCAAGGAGTCTTCGTTGTCGTTCCTAAAACTTCAAGCGGGCGCCTTTGCGGGAAACGGATTGAAACAAGAATCGAACACACGACTTGACTTTATCGGGAAGTTAAGTTTAAAGAAAAATCTCGACGGTAAAGGAGAGATGGAATGTGGCGTCTCCTACTACAACGGAGGCGTATTTCAAGGAACAAAGAATGTTTACCAAATGGAGGGACGCTCTTTCGTCGCAGACAGTTCCGACACAAATTATGGACAGTACGCTAAACGTGAATACATCGGATTCCACGGTGCTTTAAACATCTCATCCAACGCGGGTATGACTAAATTGATGGCTGAGTATGTCTTTGGCAAGCAGCCTGGTTCTCAGAGCGACACCAAGAGTCCCAACGGCAACGAGAATGGCAAAACCGACACCTATATCCGAGACTTTAGCGGATGGTATGTCATGATAGTACAAGATTTAGGTCCTTCTCCACTCTCTCTTGTCGCCAAATACGACACCTATGACGCCAATCGAAGATTAAGGAACAATGAAGTAGGACTAAACGGATCCAGCAAAGCTGATCTCGCGCAACGAACCGTAGGTGCCGGACTCATATGGAGGGCAATGAGCAACCTCCGTTTCACCGCCTATTACGAGTGGAATAGAAATGAGAAGAGCCAAAACGTCAAAGGTTACGACTCGGATGTAAAAGATAACCTCTTCACACTTCGCGCTCAGTACAAATTCTAAAATAGAAACACTAACATAAAAACTCATATAGTATGAAAAAGATGATTGTTTTGGCAACAAGCGTAATGTTGTCGTTAAATGGATTTATCGGTTACGCACAAAAAATCAAAGGGTCTGACACATGCTTGCCTCTTGTTCAGAAAGAAGCAGAGAGTTATATGAAAGGAGACAAGAAACGTTCGGTATCTGTCATTGGTGGTGGATCTGGCGTTGGAATATCGGCCTTGATCGAGGGTAGCACAGACATCGCCATGGCTTCCCGCAAGATGAAATTCGACGAAAAAAAGAAGATCAACGAAGCTGGGAAAACGAGCAAGGAGGTAATCATCGCATACGATGCTCTTGCGGTGATCATCAACCCCTCTAATCCAGTGAAGAATCTTACCAGAGAACAGTTATCCGACATCTACACAGGCAAGGTCACAAACTGGGATCAAATGGGAGGACCTAACATGCCAATTGTCACCTATTCACGCGAAACCTCTTCCGGCACTTACGAGTTTTTCAAGACGAGTGTGCTGAAGAATAAAAACTACAAGAGCGGCGTTATGAGTATGCCTGCCACTGGAGCCGTTGTACAATCGGTTAGCCAAACACCCGGAGCAATCGGTTATGTCGGTTTAGCCTACTTAAACAGCAAAGTGAAAGCCGTATCGGTTTCATACGATAACGGAAAGACTTTTGTGGAGCCAACGAAGGCGAACGCCAAAAGCAAAGCGTACCCAATCGTGCGTCCTCTATTCCTATACTATACTTTGAACAAAAAGGATGAGGTTTCGCCATTCATCGAATACATATTATCACCTGAGGGCCAAAAGATAGTTTCTGAAATTGGTTATATCGAGCTTTCTAAATAAGTAACGCTAAAAAAGCGGGGATTGGAGAGTATAAAAAGCATCATCGAAACTGTGTTTGCTCAATGTCTCCGATTCCCCTTTTTTACTTCTAAATACAGAATCAATGAAGAAGTTCGCAGAAAAATTAGTAGAGGGATTGCTGAAACTAAGCGGAGCCCTTTCGAGTCTGACCATCTTGTTGATTGTCGTCTTTCTTTTCAAAGAAGGTTCTGGACTATTTACGAAAGAAGTCGTCGAGGAGGGCTATCAATTATTGGTGAACCCAAGCAACTCCATAACTAAACTAAGCGCCACAGAGATAAAATCCATATATGATGCTGAAATCACCGATTGGGAAGATCTTGGCAGCAACAGTGGAGAGATTATGACGATGCGTATCGAGGATATCCTGAATGCCTATAGTGAGGAGGAATTAGGTGAAGATTACGAATTCTTGCCAGAAAAGATTTCAAAAGCGGTCCGCGAAAATTCGAATGTCATAATATGCGTTCCAACTCAATTCGTTCCGAAGGATGGCCTATGCAAGGTGGTAGAAGCAGGGACGATCGGCGTCGGAGATTTCTTCGGCGGTGATGATTGGTTCCCGACGGCAACTCCCGCTCCTCTGTTTGGTACTCTTCCGTTGCTACTTGGCACACTGCTTGTCAGTCTGATGGCGATACTCATCGCCACACCCATCGGCGTAGCGGTTGCCATTTATCTGGCGGAATTGTCTTCGCCGACAATGCATCGAATAGTGAAGCCAGTCATAGAACTATTGTCGGGAATACCATCCATCGTTTATGGATTCTTCGGATTGGTGGTAATCGTTCCACTCATTCAAAACACATTTGGACTACCTGTAGGAGAAACAGGATTGGCAGGAGCCATCGTGTTGGCGATAATGACCTTACCGACGATCATCACAGTTGGAGAAGACGCTATCCGATCCACACCTAAAGCCATGAAAGAGGCGGCTTTAGGATTAGGAGCGAATCATTGGCAAACTATCTACAAAGTCATTCTCCCTTATTCAGTGTCGGGATTGGCCGCAGCTGTCGTCTTGGGTATCGGACGTGCGGTGGGCGAGACTATGGCGGTGCTGATGGTGACAGGAAACGCCGCTGTCATACCCGGCAGCTTGCTGGAGCCTTGTAGAACAATACCTGCTACTATCGCGGCGGAGCTTGGGGAGACATCGGCAGGATCAGCACACTACCAAAGTCTATTCCTTTTGGGATCAATTCTTTTCGTCATCACATTGGCGATCAGTGTCACCTCCGAATATATAACCTCAAAACAAATTAAAGGAAGATGAAAAATTTAAAGTTCAATCTCAGCAAAAACAGGAAGCAATCGATCGCATTTTTCCTTTTCTCCTTTTTCGGTTATTCCGTCATAGCCATATTGCTGCTCATCCTAGGATTCATAACGATAAGAGGAATAAACGTGATTTCACCGGATTTCCTACTCGGATATCCTGAGGAGGGAATGACGAAGGGAGGCATCTTCCCTGCAATTGTAGGAACTATATGTTTGGTAGTTGGTAGTATGTTATTCGCCATACCAGTCGGCTTGATGTCTGGAATTTATATCAGCGAATATGCAGGGAATAACTGGTTGGTCAAATTCATCAGAATCATGACCAATACGTTAAGTGGCGTGCCGTCTATTGTCTTTGGACTATTTGGTATGACATTGTTCGTCAATACATTGGAATTCGGAGATTCCATTTTGGCAGGATCACTCACACTAGGATTACTCGTATTGCCTGTCATCATACGAACCACAGAGGAGGCTATGCGAGCTATTCCTGACAGTTTTCGTCAAGGTAGTCTATCCTTAGGAGCGAGCCGTTTGCAGACCATCCACAGAGTGACACTACCCATGGCGTTACCCAATGTCATTACAGGAGTGATCCTTTCGGTAGGACGCGTTTCAGGGGAAACCGCCCCTATCCTTTTCACCGCGGCCGCTTACTTTCTTCCTCGTCTGCCACACAGTGTTTATGATCAGGTAATGGCTTTGCCATATCACTTGTATGTGGTTTCAACGAGTGGAACAAACATCGAGGCAAGTTCATCCATCGCCTATGGAACAGCCTTGGTGCTGATTTTCATTGTGTTGTTTATCAACATCATTGCCAATATGTTACGCTCTCATTTTGGTAAAAAAGTAAAAACTAATTAAAAAGAAGTTATGAAAATAGAGGCAAAAGACGTGAATTTCTACTATGGGGATTTTCATGCACTTAAGAATATCAATATGCAGATGGAAGAACGAACCGTAACTGCGTTCATAGGTCCATCTGGATGCGGAAAATCAACCTTCCTACGTTTATTCAACCGCATGAACGATATGATTGACGGGACTAAGTTGGAAGGAAAATGTTTAATCGACGGGAAAGACATCTACGCAAAAGGAGTTAATGTCGACGCACTGCGAACAAATGTGGGCATGGTTTTCCAGCGTCCCAACCCATTCCCGAAATCCATCTACGAGAATGTCGCGTTTGGGTTGCGTGTCAACGGAGTGAAAGACGAGAAGTTCATCAAACAACGTGTAGAAGAGTCTCTATGCGGAGCTGCTTTGTGGGATGAGGTTAAGGATAAACTCAAAGAGTCGGCCTTCGCTTTGTCAGGCGGTCAGCAACAGAGGCTATGCATCGCTCGTGCCCTAGCTAATTCTCCATCTGTATTATTGATGGACGAACCCGCGTCGGCATTGGATCCTATCTCAACGGCTAAAGTCGAGGAATTGATTTACGAACTGAAAAAGGATTACACGGTGGTGATTGTCACGCACAACATGCAGCAAGCGACACGCGTAAGCGACAAGACAGGTTTCTTCCTAATGGGTGAATTGGTTGAGTTTGACGACACAAAAACGATCTTCACATCACCTGCAAAGGAGGCGACACAAAACTATATCACCGGACGTTTCGGTTAATGTTACACCATAATACTTTCAAATATGAAACACATAGAAGAAGAGAAAGAAAAGCTTTGCAACGATGTTGTCAACATGTGGGATCTTGTCATCACACAATTGCATGACGCGTCGACAGCGTTACTGACAAACAACAAGGAACTGGCCTTTAAAATCAGATTGAGGGAGAAAAACATAAACGATTTCGAGTTAAAAATAGACAACAGTTGCGAGACTTTCATGGCGCTGTTCAGCCCTGTCGCCATTGATCTCCGACTTGTGATCGCTCTACTCAGAATCAACGGACGATTGGAACGAATCGGAGATTTCGCGAATGGTATAGCCCGCTACGTTGTGGACAATTACGAATCGCCTTTTGTCGAGTTGATGAATGAATTAGATCTTGAGAAATTCTTTTCGAAACTTGAAGAGATGCTAGTGAATACGAAGAACGTTTTCATAAGTGGCAATGGAGACGAACTGGGCAAACTGTACGCCATGGACGACACGGTAGATTTACTATACCGTAAGTCTTTGACAAAAATCGCCGAGTACACATCGTCCCACACCGACCAAGCTATGCGATGTATAAGCATGTCCCTATTGACAAGACGTATGGAAAGGATCGGAGATCACTGCAGTAATATCATAGAAGATTTGTCTTTTTACCTTGACGCCCACATTATGAAACACAATAAGGAGTAAAAGGATCACAAAGGCAAAACACATCATGGTAATCCATGGACAATGTTGCAATCTCATCATCAATGGGGTTGCAATTGTTGTTTCCGACGGATGCAAATCATATCCAAGACTGTTTTTCGAAACATTTGCATATATTTGTAATGTATTCGAGAGGGACATCGCTCTCCACCATATATTGATAAAAAAACGAAACAAATGAGAATCCTTTTCCTATGCACAGGCAACCGTTGCCGAAGCCAGATGGCACACGGAATCATGCGACACCTCGCGCCCTCGTTTGAGGTATGTTCCGCAGGCGTGAAACCCGCCTCAGAGGTACATCCACTAGCGATAAAGGTGATGCGGGAGATCGGTATCGACATCTCCCAACACACGCCTAAAAGCGTCGTGCCATACACCGCCCAATCTTGGGACTATGTCATCACGGTCTGCGGCGGCGCAAAGGAGAGTTGCCCACTATTCACAGGAGAGGTCAAGCATCGCCTCCACATTGGATTTGACGATCCAGACGCCTTCAAAGGCGAGGAAGAGGAGATTCTCCCCTCGTTCAGACGGGTAAGGGATGAGATCAAATCAGCCATTCTGCAACTGTTGAAAGAAATCGCATAAACTACCTTCTTCATGTCACAGTGCTTAAAATATGCTTGGTACGCAATTATTTGATATTAAAAAAGCGGGAAAAAGAAGGATTTTATTTAATTTTGCAGAAAAATAAAAAGAAGGGAAAATGATAAACAGATCGTTATTAAGAATCAAGGTCATCCAAATTCTCTATTCATACTACAAAAACAAGGAGAATGAGAATATCGAGTTGGAGACCGCGGAGAATGAGTTGATTGAGAGCACAGATAAAACGTATGAATTGTATCACTACTTTTTCCTTCTCATCATTAAGATCACAGACTACGCCAAAAGAATGGAAAAAAGAGAGGCCGCTGCTGGTTTGAACATCTCAAAGTTCAGCAACAACCTCTTCGTAGAGCAATTAAGAAAAAACAAATCACTTCTCTCCTACTTCAATGACCATGATGTGGATTGGGCAGATATCATAGAGGGTAATGAACTATTCTGGACCATCCAATACGAGGAGCAACAGAATGACCTTATCAAAGAACTATTCAACCAAATCAAGGAGTTGGAGGAGTTCCAAAAATATCTTGAGACTAAGGAGAATAATTACATCGAGGACAAGGAGATCTGGAGATCCATCCTTCGCAAGACCATTTCAGACTCTGAATCAATCGGCCGCGAGTTGGAGGATATGTCCATCTATTGGAACGACGATGCGGCAGACGTCATCAGCTTCGTTTCGAAGAGCATCCGCAACTTCGACCAAGAGCAAGGAGAAGAACAAGAGTTGCTTCCTCAATTCAAGGACGACGAAGACCTTGAATTCGCCAAGAAATTGCTAAAGCAATCCATCTACGACGAGAGCGATTACCGTAAACTCATTTCTGACAAGACCAAGAACTGGGATGCGGAACGTATCGCATTCTTGGATACAATCATCATGCAAACCGCATTGGCGGAGATCAGCAACTTCCCGACCATTCCTGTCAATGTCTCCATCAACGAATACATTGAGATCGCCAAGAATTACAGCACAACGAAGAGCGGTATCTTCATCAATGGTATTCTAGATGCGATCGCCAAGGAATTGATTGAAAACAAAAAAGTGAAGAAGGTGGTCTTCTCCAACACATACAAGAAATAAACTATTTAACCAATATTGAATATGTATTTGAACTTAATTTTAGCGCAAGCAGAGGCAGGTGGATCCTCTTTCATCATTATGATGGTCGCGATGGCACTCATCATGTATTTCTTTATGATCAGACCTCAAAGAAACAGACAAAAAGAGTTGGATAACATGCGTAAGAACATTGCAGTAGGCAATGCGGTTGTTACTTCCGGCGGAATTCACGGTAAAGTGAAAGAGGTAAAAACCACTGTTGTTCTCATAGAAGTCGCAGACAAGATTTGCATCACAGTAGATAAGAATGCTATCTTTCTTGACAACAATGAGGCTGAAATCGTCAAACAATAATGAAAGATTATTTCAGTGATATCATAGAAAAAGCCAAGAGATTCATCTCCAATAGGGATCTTTTGGTTTTTATCTTTTTTCTACTTATCTCAACAGCGCTCTGGTCACTCCAAGCACTGAGAAAAATAGGAGAAGATACCATTGAAATGCCCTTGAAATATGTGAATCTACCCAAGGATTACGTTATCACTAACGAACTCCCCGACCATATAAAGTTAACCTTGGAAGGCCGTGGAACCGATCTAATCCGATATCACTACGGGAAGGTGGAGTGTTTGGAACTTGACCTGGAAGAAATAGCCAAAGGGAAAAAAAGCATCTCCACAACAGCTTATCACAGCCAAATACAAAAGAAGGTGGTGGAGACTCAGATTAAGAGAATCTACCCGGAATCCATCCCTGTCACAATCGAGAAACAGAAGAAGAAGATTGTCCCTGTACGCATAGACGCGACAGTGGATCTTCATCAACAATACACAATGTGCGAATCAATCCAAGTTGTACCTGCTCGCATCACGATATATGGACCACAAAAGGATTTGAACGCCATAGATTCCGTTCTGACTGTACACATTGATCTAAAAGACCTCAAGGATACCGTCACACAAGAGGTGGAACTACAACAAATCAAAAATGTACGCTACTCGGATTCCATTATCAACATCAAAGTTCTCACGGAGAAATTCACGGAGAAATGCATCCAAGTGCCTATCACACCGAAAAATGTACCCAACGGACTCATTTTACGCACATTCCCTCCTTCCGACACCATCAGTTACCAAGTCGGTTTGAGCAACTACGAGAAAATAGACGCATCAGCCTTCGCCTTGGAAGTTGATTACAATGAGGCTAAAAAGGATAGCAAAGACAAGTTGAAAATTAAGATCAAGAGAAGTCACAAAAAGGCTTTCAACATAAAGCTTAAACACGAATCTGTCAGTTATATTATTGAAGAGAAAAACACAAGCAAATGAAACGTCTCGGAATAACGGGAGGGATCGGAAGCGGCAAAAGTATCGTGTCAGAAGTGTTTCGATGTATGGGCATTCCCACCTATGACGCGGATAAAGCATCCAAACGACTACTCTCCAACAACGATATCCTCAAAGGGAAAATAAAAGAAATTCTTGGTGAAGACATTTACACCAACGAAGGTCTGGACAAGAAGCGTATGGCAAAAATGATTTTCAATGACACCAATCTTCTTCAACAGGTCAATTCAGTCGTACACCCCGCCGTATTTGAGGATTTCAAGCAATGGTGCGACAGTCAAACGGCACCCATTGTAGCCTGCGAAACAGCCATTCTTTTCGAGTGTGGGATGGAGCAACAAGTGGAACAAGTCATTACAGTCACAGCGAGCCTCAAAACACGCATAGAGAGATGCATGTTAAGAGACCATGCCACCGCAGAGCAAATAGAAGCACGCATAGCCAATCAAATGGATCAGGAGGAGAAGGCAAAACGCTCTCACTTTGTGATTGACAATGACGGACAGCAACCCATCTTACCACAAATCAGAGAGATCATAGAGAGCATAAAAAAGGGGGCGTAAAACGTCCCCTTTTCTTTACTAGTCAACGAAATCAATCAACCTTCTCATCCAACAGAGCGAAATCAATCACCTCTTTGATTGTATTCACATAGTGGAAAGTCAACCCTTTCAAATATTCAGGTTTGATCTCATCGATATCCTTCTTATTCTCCTGGCACAAAATAATATCTTTAATACCTGCACGCTTCGCCGCCAAGATCTTCTCTCTAATACCACCCACAGGCAAAACCTTGCCACGAAGGGTAATCTCACCAGTCATAGCCAGGTTCTTGCGTACCTTACGTCTCGTAAAGGCCGACACGAGAGAAGTGGTCATGGTAACGCCGGCAGAAGGACCATCCTTCGGCGTAGCGCCTTCTGGCACATGGATATGGACACTATACTCTTCGAAAAGATTCTCTGGAATATTCCACTCCTCAGCATGACAGTGAATGTATTCAAGCGCCAAGATAGCAGACTCCTTCATCACGTCACCCAAACTACCCGTCAAAGTAAGTTTAGGAGCCTTGGATTTGCTCAAACAGCTCTCCACAAAGAGAATCTCTCCTCCGACTGAAGTCCATGCCAATCCAGTAACAACTCCAGCAAACTCATTGCCTTGGTACTCGTCGTGAGAAACTTTTTCCATGCCCAAGTACTCTTTGAGATCGTCCAATGTAATATTTGGATTATATTCCACCTTTGTAGCTATTTTATAGGCTACCTTACGTAGAATCTTTGTAATCTGCTTATCCAACTCACGCACACCTGATTCACGGGTGTAGCATGTGATGATCTTCTCCAAAACCTTATCAGAGATAACTAGTTGATCCGCACTCATACCATGTTTCTCTAAAGCCTTCGGCAAAAGATGGCGTGAAGCGATTTGAATCTTCTCCTCCGTAATGTAACCATTCACATCAATCAGTTCCATACGGTCCAACAAAGGCTTGGAAATGTTATTGATATTATTGGCCGTAGCGATAAACATCACACGGGACAAATCATAATCGATATCCAAGAAATTATCATGGAAAGCGGAATTCTGCTCTGGATCCAACACCTCCAACAAGGCAGATTCAGGATCGCCCTTCATATCATTGAAAACCTTGTCAATCTCATCCAAAATAAAGACGGGGTTAGACGAATCCGCTTTTTGAAGACTCTGGATAATACGACCTGGCATCGCACCGATGTAAGTACGACGATGACCTCTGATTTCAGCTTCGTCGTGCAATCCACCCAATGAGATACGAACATACTTTCTGTTCAACGATTCAGCGATGGATTTTCCTAGGGAGGTCTTACCAACACCAGGAGCACCATACAAACAGATGATCGGAGACTTCATGTCACTCTTCAATTTCATGACCGCTAAATGCTCCAAAATACGTTCCTTGACCTGTTCCATGCCAAAGTGGTCACGATCCAAAATGGTTTTAGCCTTCTTGATAGAATGGCTATCTTTGGTATAGACACCCCAAGGAAGATTCACGATGGTCTCCACATAATTCAATTGTACACCATAATCATGCGAAGTGGTTGGCGTACGCTCCAACTTGGAAAGTTCGTTTTCAAAAATCTCCTTCACCTCAGCCGACCACTTTTTACCCTTCGCTTTCTCCTTCAAACGATCTATATCCTTGGAGGAGTTATCACCCATTTCATCCTGAATAGCCTTTATCTGTTGTTGAAGGAAATACTCCTTCTGTTGCTTATCTATGGCCTCTTGGGTTTTGGATTGGATCGTCTGTTTCACCTGAACCAACTGCAACTCGTCATTTAACAAGAACAACAAAGAGTATGCACGCTCGTTGATCTTCGTAAATTCCAAAAGACGTTGACGATCATCCACAGGGATGTTAAAATTGGCCGATACGAAGTTAATCAACTGAACCGGTCCCTCTATATTTTTAATGGCAAAAGAGATACCATTAGGGATGGCACTAGACCCTTTGATAATTTTGACACAAACCTCTTTCACAGACTCCATCAAAGCCGTGAATTCACGTTGAGACATCGTGTCATCCATTCTTTCAGGATGCGATGCAACGGTGCCCTTATAGAACAATCTTTCCTCGGAGAAACTAGTCAACCTAACACGATGCTTTCCCTGAATGATGGCTGTAGTGGAGCCATCTGGCAACTCGATGATTTTCATCACTTGAGCCAAACATCCCACCTCGAACAAATCACCCTGAGTCGGAGCATCCACACGAGCATCCTTTTGAGTGAATGCAATCAAATACTCATTATTCTTATAAGCATTCTTTACAGCATTCAAAGAGCGCTTACGACCTAATGATACAGGCAAAACAACATCAGGAAACAAAACAACATTACGAAGCGGCAAAAGAGGCAAGCTCTCATCCTCCGCTACGGAAAAGACGAAATTAGGATCGCCATCCGTAATCAAAGGGAAGATATCAGCTCCTTCTTCATTGCCACCTTCAACTCCTAAGAAAATATTCTCAATCTTTTTCTTCATGTTATGTCATTTATTGTCATATATACGTCATTTTGTCAGATTTCCGCATACCACATACCAAGAGCATGTGACAATTTCTCATCTAAAAAATTTGTATATCAACACATTATCAAATCACATTACTATTCTCACAATATATAAATCAATAGGCGTGCCAAAGCATATCAGAACCACTTCAACTGCAATAATGGCAGAGATGAGGAGCCATATAGAACAAAAAAGAAGCGAATTGGAACCCAATCCGCTTCTCTCATATCGCACTAATAAGATTATTGTCTAATCAAAGTGAAGTGACCCTTGAACTGTCTGTCGATCTCCTCGATGTCGATCACGTACCAGTAGTCGGTTGAAGGCAACGGATTGCCGTTGTAGGTTCCGTCCCATCCCTCGGCTTGTGAGCCCAAGAACT
>JAZRZA010000066.1:0-85211 GCA_045601045.1 Paludibacteraceae bacterium | reverse complement strand
ATTAATTGTTTGATTTTCATAAAGATACAAAATCTTTATGAGACTACAAAGCCTCAGCTTGTGAAAGTTGGGGCTTTTTTTCACTCTTTTCGGTGGCTTTTATACGAAAAGAGGGCATATCAATTTTGATACACCCTCTTTTATGTAAATATCAGTTTGGTGAATCGCTCGGGTTAACCCATAACGACTACTACCTCGTTCACGCTCTTCATCTTGCTGAATGGAACGACATTACCCTCGATAGCCTTGCCGTTCAAAGTAACTGAAACAACACCCTTTTCCACCTTCTTAGGGTTCTTAACTGTGATGTTGACAGTCTTACCACGGAAGCGACGGGTAGCGGTGAAGCCCTTCCAACCTGGGATACATGGATCGATCAACAATCCATCATAGTCAGGACGGATACCCAAGATGTATTGAGCGGCTGTGAAGTATGCCCAAGATGCTGTTCCACTCAACCATGGGCAACGACTTTGGCCTGCGCGCATGTTGTAGGTAGAGCAAGTGGTTTGTGCATATACGTAAGGCTCGATTTGGCGAACCTCAGCGCGCTCGTTGTAGGCTGCTGGCAAGTAGTTCTTGTAGTTCTTGAAGGCACGCTTACCGTGGCCCAAGATACAATCCGCCATGATTCCCCAACCTTGTGTGTGTTGGAATACAGCAGCATTCTCCTTCATACCCTTGATGAACAAAGGAGCCTTGATTACAGAGGCCTCAGTCTTCTCGTAAGGAGGATCGCAGAGAACCAAACCGTATTTGATAGCCAAACGCTTCTCGATGCTGTTCATCACAGTCTCGGCGCGCTCGCCGGTAGCTTGACCAGAGATGACTGACCATGAGTTAGGGTTCAACCAGATGGTACCCTCGTTGTTTGGATCGTTCTTTGTACCGAAGATGTAGCCGTCCTCCTTGATTGCGCGGACGTACCATTCACCATCCCAAGCAGCCTTGTCGATATCCTTGGTCAATTGAGTCAAGTGACCCTCAGCCCACTTCACCTCGTCTGCCTTGTTGAGGCGAGTACAGATGTCGATGTATACTGTCAAAGCATAACGCAATTGCATTGCCACGAAAACGGTCTCACCCTTGGCACCGAGTACCAAGCAGTCGTTCCAGTCTGCCTTCAAACCGCAAGGCAAGTTGTTCTTACCGCGACGGTCCAAGTTGAATTGGATAGCACGCTTCAAGTGGTCGAGTACAGTACCCTCGCCCTTATCTGAGTAAGGCAATACCTTGTTATAGTAATCCATGTTACCCAACTCCTTCACATAAGTTGGAACGGTGTTGAACAACCACATACAGTCGTCAGAACGGAAGTCGCCCTCTGGTGTTGGAGCCTCGTGTCCTGGGTTGTGGGCGAATGGCTTCACAACTGGCATGGCGCCACCGTTGGAGTTTTGTCCTGTCAACATCAACTCAAGGCGTTCTACCACCTCCTCTGGAATGTTGTGGATCACACCCAACATATCTTGGATGGTATCACGGTAACCCATACCGTCACGCTCACCACGATAGATCAAAGAAGCCGCACGGCTCCAAGCGTAGGTGATCAAGTTGTTGAATGGGTTCCACATATTGATCATGCTGTTGAATGCAGCATCTGGTGTGTTCGCTGAAAGACCTTCGATACGTCCGTGCCAGTAGTTAACCACCTTGTCGAACTCAGCCTTTACCTTAGCAGGGGTAGCCACCATCTTAGCAGCCTTCTTTCCCTCTACCCAAGCCTTACCGATACCCAACACTACGGTGAACTCCTTGGTCTCGCCAGCTGCCAACTCCAAATCAACCTGGAGTGTACCGCAACCGTTGTCGCCCTCAGTCACTGTGTTGCCACATTGTCCGTTCACAACAGAGATAGGATTCGCGTAAGTATGGTAAGAACCGATGAACTTGTCACGGTCGCTATCGTAACCAGTCACCTTTTGACCTACGACTCCGATGAAAGAGTGACGAGCTTGGTCTTTGTTTTGGAAGTTCTCTGGCTCCTCTGGCATGTAGAGGTTGTTACCGTGGTCGATAAAACCGTTCTTGTAAGAGGTCTTTACGATATATTGGGTATATTGCAAGTTGTTGCTATCGTCGTTCATATTCCAGTTGGAAGCGAACTCAGCATAGGTGAAGGCACGCAATTTACGGGACTTCTTACCCATATTGGTCACCTTCACGTGCCAAACCTCGAACTCTTGTCCCTTAGGCACGAAATAAAGGGTTTCAGTCTTGATGTCGGAATACTCGGAAGAGATCTTCGTATAAGCTGAACCGTGGCGGCACTCGCTCTTGTATTGGTCGAGCGGCTTGCCTACTGGTTGCCATGAACCTGACCAAAAGTCTTTGCTCTCGCAGTCGTGCAAGTAGATGTAACGACCTGGTTGATCCAATGGAACGGTGTTGAACTTGATTCTGAGGAAACATCCTTGTACTGATGAACGGAAGAAAGAGTATCCTCCGGCGTTGTTGGTGATAATGGCTCCGTAGCGGGTATCACCCAAATAGTTACTCCAAGATTTCGGAGTGTCTGGTTTGGTCACGACGTACTCTTTGTGTTCGTCGTCAAAAAATCCGTATTGCATAAAATAAATCTATTTAAAATTCTATCATTAGATATTTTTTCAAATATAGTGATTCTTCCCACACAAGAAAATAGATGATGATAATTTTTTTGCTAAAATTGGTATCTTTGCGGTATAAAACATTTGTCAAAACAAACATTCAGAGAAAGAGATGAAACGATTTATTTATCAAGTGTTATTGGGTGCGTCCATTTGTATGGGCGGTTTTTGTTCCCAAGTCTATGCGGAAACATTGAAAGAAGATTTAAATATTTCCGATTCGAGGTTGTATATTAGAGAGGGTGATGCTTATGGCAAATGGCTCTCATTGGGGGTATTGCAAGAAAAGTTCACCATTCTTTCCTCGGGATATATGGGGAAGGGATACCCACTGGAATTAAAAGCTCCGCAATTGACATTTACTGTTCTTAATTCAACTGGAACTATGGAAGGTTCAATTTCGATAGAAACTCGTAGTCCAGGAAATAGTAACCATACGACAAGTTATGTTGACCTCGTCTCGCAGACAGGACTATGTCTAAAGAGCGTCGGTTATCCGATTGATTTTCAAGGAAGTAAATTCACCTTTTCTGGCGGCAACATGACAGTGAATGGTACCATTACCTGCAAAGAAGAACTAAAGGTGGCCGAAATTGAGACGGATAAGATTCGCACGAAGGATATTATGGCGGATGACGTTAAAGTAAAGATGGAGAATGCTGCCGACTATGTCTTCGAAGAGGGGTATGATTTGAAGCCACTCAATGAAGTGGAGGCCTATGTGAAGCGCAACAAACATCTACCGGGCATCCCTTCCGCCGCTGAGATGTCGGAGAATGGCGTAAGTGTGTCGGAGATGAGCAACCTTCTTTTGGAGAAGGTGGAGGAACTCACGTTGCGTATGATTGAGATGGAGAAGAAAATCAAGTAATTGCAGGAGGAAAACGATAGACTTCAGCAAAGTGTGAAGTAAGGCGTTGAACTTCAATAAAGTAGAGGGCGGATGGGGCGAAATTTACTCATCCGCCCTTTAAATTTATGCACGCTCAAATTCATTTTGGTATAATTTATAAATAAGTATGAAATTTTTTCTATCTTTGTGCGTTAAGGTTTGTCGTTTTCGGTGTTGATGTCATTGAGTTAGGGAGCCGCGGACCTTGCAGATGTATGATGAATATTTAAATATCCATTAAATAATAACTTAAATTTTATTTTACATGAAAAAACTTTTCGCAACAGTCGCTATGGCGTTGTCTTTTTGCTTTTCGGCAAGCGCGCTACAGGACTTGAAATTGGTTGGAAACCAATTGTGCACTGCTGATGGAAAGCCTATCCAATTGAGAGGATGGAGTACCCACGGTTCTTGGTTTAAGAATTGCTACGATGATGAGCAAGACTTCGCCAAGCAAAAGGAGAAGGGTGCTAATATGGCACGTATCGCGATGTACATCAACGAAGGTGAGGGAATCAACGAGAGTTGGGTAAAGAGCTGTATCGATTTCTGCGCAAAACAAGATTTGTATTGTATCGTTGACTGGCACGTTTTGAGAGATAGAGATGGTGACGGATCTAAGGGTAACCCAATGGATTACAAGGATCAAGCATTGTCGTTTTTCAAAAATATCACAAGCTATGTGACCAGCAAAAACTACAACCACGTTATCTACGAGATCTGTAACGAGCCTAACTACAATGGTCAAGGTGACGTTTACCCACTTGGTATTGGTTACGATAAAAGAAATAACAACAAGAGAACCCAAGGTGTTTGGTCATGGATCAAGGAGTATTCTACTTACGTCCTTCCTGTCATCAAGCAAGGTGACCCAGATGCGATCGTGTTGGTCGGAACACCTCAATGGGACCAAGGTTTGGTATTCCCTATGATGGATCCAATCAATGAGTACGGTTTGCAAGTGATGTACTCGTTCCACTACTATGCGGCTGACCAAGAGCGTTACTTGGGCTTTTTGAGCGGTGCTTCGGCATTCTTGCCAGTATTCGTTTCTGAGTGGGGTCTATCTTCTCACACAGGAGACTCTGGTTGCGATACCAAGAGTGCAGACCACTTGTTGGAGGTATGTAGTGGTAAGAACTTGGGTGGCCAAATCATCAGCTGGGCAAACTGGAGCTGGGCCGATAAGGGCGAGACTTCTGGTACATTCACCGGCGGTGGTTACAATAACATGAGTTTCTCTGAGGCTGGTAAGTACATCTGTTCAAAATTGGCTGAGGGAGACAAGTTCTATTCTGGCAAGTCTAAGGCTTACCAAGGTGAGGCACAAGAGTTCAACGGAACAGAGGATTTCTTCCTTGCGTTGGAGAAGTTTGATGAGGGTGGACAAGGCGTCGCTTACTACGATTACGAGGACGAGAACTGGCACCCATGCTATCCAAATCAATGTAACGCGGGTTACAAAGAGGGAAAGATTGACAAGCGTGGAGACGAAAGAGTTGACTTGGGATACTGCAACGATAAGGACAAGGAGAACAGCTTCGTCAACTTGGGTTACATCGCCCAAGGTGAGTGGGTACAATATACTATCAATGTGAAGTACGCTGGTGATTATGAGTTCGAGACCTACACCACTGACGCCCTTGACTACAATGCGATGGCTATCGCTGTGGATGGTGAGAATGGTATGGTTGACCAAGATGGCAACGAGATCAACCGCGTGGTTGAGTTGCAAACCAGCGGATCTGGTCAAATCGACGCAGGTTACAATGACTGGGGTTGGACTACTCCTGTTTGCCCTGTGGCAAAGGACAAGAAGTTCCGTATCCGTTTCAAGACTCCTGGAGAGCACAAGTTGGCAGTTGTATTCATGGCATCCACTTCAGGTTTGGGTTCTTTGAAGATCAAGGGTCAACCAGGTCTTGGCACAGGTGTTGAGGATATTGAGCAAGCTGTTGTAAAGGTATGGCCTAATCCATCAGTTGACGGAGTTGTGAACATTTCAGCTGACGCTGATGCTGAGGTGAACATTTACAGCATGGATGGTACTACTGTTTACACTGGTAGCGTAGTTGCTAACGAGGCTGCACAATTGAACCTCAACTTGGCAGCTGGTGTTTACTCTGTATCTGTTAAGAGCGAGAAGGGTATCTCAGTTGAGAAGTTGATTGTGAAGTAATTCCCCCCTTCATTATAAATTAAGCCGATCTCATTCGTGGGATCGGCTTTTTTGTTGGCTATTGTAGTAGAGGGGTTCCTTATGACATGGCAGTTCCCCTGCTTCGTGTCAATCCGACAGTATCTCTTTCGTCAATGCGATTGCGTAAAATAGGGAATTATATACTATTTGACCCAAGAACACCCTCAGTGTTTGGACAACTATGTAGAATTCGATACCAATTTAGGTAGGTGCTATGTTTTGACTCCATTATTAAACTATTAAATAGTTTTTAGCAATTGGGTTGAGTAACGTGATTTGTGGGGTCTAAAAGTATATAGTTTCCTAAATAAAAAAGGTCAGATATGGATCAAACCATATCTGACCTTTTCGTGTTATCTCAGTAAGATTATTTTCTGATCATCAACTTAGATGCGGTAGCACCCTCCGCATTCTTCACGATGATGATGATAGCCTTGTCGTTGATAGAGGCTTTTTGTCCGTTCAAGTTGTAGGTAGCGACCAAATCGCCGTTCAAGACAACTACATTGCCGTATGCGTCGATGTATGCTTCAACCGCAAAGGAAGGTTCAGCATTGAAGATGTCGTTCACACCGTTAAACTCCTTGGTGGATAACATGATCTCATCTATAAGGTAAGCAACCTTCATGCTGCCGAAGATCAAGTCCATGCTGGTAGCGCCTGATGGAACGTTCAACTCGCCATTATACAAGTGCCAGATGGTTGTAAGGGTATCCTCAGCAAGGTCATAAATCTCGTCGCTGTTATTGAACTTCACTCTGATAGGCATGTCGATTGAGAGAGCCTCCGCAGAGTCTGCTGAAGCGATTTTCCATCTACCCTCGTTCTTGTGCATCTTCACCAACATTTGGCTGTAGATCTTCTCGCAATTCTTTGGCAATTGGATGTTTTTGAATACAACAGAGTCGCGGTTTGGCTCCATCTGTAATGCGTGAAGAAGCTCGCAGTCGTAGTAACCTGAACCGTCTTGTCCGTTGCAGCTATCTGGCAAGAAGTCTCTGAAGAGGATGATAGGCTCTGTGATATCGTCCCAAGCTCTAATGCTATCCCTGTCAGTGACAGTTGGTGTGATGCCGCCGAGGAACTTTGCCTCTGGAAGGTATACCTCGATCTTCTCGTTGTAGAAATCGCTGTTAGTTCCATATCCGTATCCGTCGAAACTCTCGGCATAGAATGGCTTCTCATCCATCTTCTTGAAGTAGAAGTTTCTGATGTATGGATAAACCTTGATGTCGCGGGTCACCTCTCTACCGAAAGAGAACACCATACCGTTGATCTCTTGCTTGTCAGGTTGAGCATATACATATCTTTCGGCGATGTGCCACTCTTCCGTCTCCACGTATTTCGCATCGATCATCACGCTGGCGCTACACTTTTGCGCATTAGGTTTCTTCTCGATGGTTGCGTAGTCAGGTTCGAATCCGATGATGAACAAAGGCTTCTTGTTGCTCTCTGTAAAGACTGCTTTCATGGTCTTTTGAGGAATGTAATATTCCAAAACCATCACATAGTTCTCGTTGAGATCCAAAGTCTTATTCATTTGCATCTTTACGTCAAGGAAGGTAGAACTTCGTTGAACGTAAGCGATGAGCTCCTCACCGTTGACGACGGTGTCTCTCATCAAATTGGAGTTGTCGTAGTCGTCCTCGTCGTAAGGCATGATCTGCACATTGTCTGTAAGACGGCCATCCTTGATAATGTAATAATTGTCGCTCTCCCCTGCGAATGTAGCAGCTACGGACGCGAAGAGCGTTGTGAAAAGTAAAAATAACTTCTTCATGTCTATTAATTATTTGGTTATTGTTTTTCCTTTTAATTATAATGCTGAAAACGCTACTAAATATCTGTTCCCATGAACTTAGTATAATCCAACTATTCTTCTAATTTTAGTAAGTGTGTCTTCTCTGGTAAAACACGAGTATTGTAAACTTCACTGATAAAGAATATGTTGCAAATATACAATTTATTCAAATAGCAAGGTGGATGTTGTGCTTAAAATCACTATTTTTGGATTTGTTTTAAATGATGCTTCCTATTTTATTGTTTGAATTAAACGTGTGAAAAGATATTATTTACAGCTACTCGTATATCTAATCCGAGTATTCTCAATTTTGATCCCTTTTGTCGGTGCGATGTCTGCTTATGGACAAATAGGTGATTTTACGCGTGTTTCTCCTGAGTCTCAAGGGCTTAAATCCGAAGATGTGAAGCGTTTCTTCGATGGCATGATGGCCGCTAAACAGGGGGAACCTCATGGCGTGGTGGTGCTTCGCAACGGAATGGTGGTGGGTGAATTGTTCCCTACGCCTTTTGCCGCTAAATATTCCCATACGCTCTACTCCGCGTCCAAGACGTTCGTCGCTGTCGCGGTGGGTATGGCTGTGGAAGAGAATCGTTTGCGTCTCACCGATCGTGTGGCCACATTTTTCCCGGAGATGCTTCCGGATACGGTAACGGAAGATTTGGCCAATATGACGGTACGAGATCTTTTAACGATGACTTCAGGTATCAGAACCGACTGGTTGATGCGTACCTCTGGTGCCAATTGGGTGCGCCGTTATTTGCGCAAGGCGGTGTTGTATCACCCTGGCGAACACTTTGAATATGACTCCATGTCCACCTATTTGCTCTCCGCTATCTTGCAGAAGGTGACAGGTATGAAATTGTTGGATTATTTGCGACCTCGCCTCTTCGAACCGATGCACATCACTGAGGTAGATTGGGAGGAGAGTCCGGAGGGAATCAATACAGGAGGTTGGGGGCTTCATTTGCAGGTGGCCTCTATGGCGAAGTTCGGCCAATTGCTTCTGAATCGAGGCAAGTGGGGAGATGCCCAATTGGTTTCCGCGAAATGGGTGGATGAGATGACCTCCGCTTTGCAGGTGACTGGAATGGCGGATGCTTATGGTTATCAGGTATGGCGATGCGACTATCCGGAGGCTTATCGTGCGGATGGCGCGTTGGGTCAATACATCATTGTGGCGCCGAGAGAGCAAATGGTAGTGGCAATCACCCAAGCCAACATCGGCAATGGTGTAGCTGAACGTCAGTTGGTTTGGAACTTGTTGCGTACCGCGAGGGAGCGGGCGTTGCCAGAGGGAAACGACTTCCCTCTCTTGTTGGAGGCGGAGAGACGTTATCAATTGCCTGTTGTGTCAGGGAAGGGTTCTTCCAAGATCATCAACTCGTTGGTTGGCAAGGAGTTGAGGCTGAGTGCCAACGGATTGGACTGGAAATCTGTCAAAATTGATAAAAATGAGAAGGGACTCTCTCTGACGGTCACTAACACAGAGAATCAAACCTACCAGGTGGACTTGGGAAGAGGACAATGGATGACCTCCCATACCGATGTCTGTCCACCATACACCATCCGTGCGGTTGGCCGATTTTCCGGCATCAAGCGTGATTTCTATGTGGCGGGATGTTACGGTGGAGAGTCTGATTTGACCATTCGACTCCGTTACACCAACTGGGTGAGTGGTATGGACCTTGTCTTCTCCCAAACGAAAAACGGTTCCCTCCGCCTGATGGTGAAGGAAACCGCTAAACGTGCCGCCTACGAACTGACGTTTGTTGATTGATTTGAGGTAGAAATGCGTGGCTTTGCGTATGTCTATTCTTTTTCCGAAGATAGACGCAAGGCCACTGAACTATTTCTCCCCAGGCATCTCCTTGATATAAATTGTCCTTTGAGGGAACGGTATCTCCACATTGTGTGCGTTGAGGGTATCGTAGATGATCTCTTTGGCTCTTCCGCAGAGGGCGAAACGCTTCTCGACCATACCCCAGAAGGTGACATAGAGATCAACGCTATTGTCACCGAAATCACCTAATACCACGCTGATTCCCTTGGAGGCGTCTATCCAGCAGACGCCCTCCTTGTCAGGTTTCGACAAGACGTTCAATGCGTGTGTCAACATCTTCCTGACCTCTTTGATATCGGAACCATAGCTTACACCCACATTGATTTTGATGAACTCCATGCCGTGGTTGCGTGTAAGGTTTTTAAAGCTCTTGTTGAATAGGGCGGAGTTGAGGAAAGCGATGACGCAGCCGTCCGTGGTGATCATCTGGGTGCTTTGGTAAGTGATGGAATCCACCTTTCCCCTGACGCCGTCGCACTCCACATAGTCACCTACCCGTACACGTCCTGTCATTAGGGAGAGACCGTAGATGAAGTTCTCGATGACATCCTTCATGGCGAAACCGACACCGGTCGCTAAACCTGCCGTCACGATGGAGATACCGGATTTAGGCACTTTGAGGAATACTAGCACGAAGATGAAGAAAGCTCCCCAGATAAGAATGGAGATCATATTGTTGGCCAAGGTGATGTTGGCCTCCCCGTTGATGGTGAGGTGGTTGAGGCGGTAATATTTGTAAACCGACTTCGTTCCGTAACAGATAAATCGGCAGCAGAAGAAACAGATGGAGATGACCAGCATCTTGAAGAGAGAGAGTTGGCAGACGCCCTCCACATTGATGAAATTCTTATAGAAGAGCTGGCGGAGTGTCTCCGAGAGGTCGAATATGCCCGCCGCCAAGACGAAGCAAAGAAGGACGGAGATGATGATGAAGATAGGCACCAAGGTCTTGATGAATAGATCGTAAGGCCATGTGATACCGATGTGATTACCTCTGTTGTGCTTGCTTGGGTGTACCATGTCGTAAGCGAGTTGGCGTGCCCTGCGGAGCGATAGTCCCGGATTGTTTTGGGAGATGATGCGGGAAGTGAGGAATCTGAATTCATATTTTTTGATGAGGTAATAGAGGCAAGTGATGGTCTGGATCGCCATGAGTTGGAACAACCACCAGATGAAGATTTGCACCGCGAGTAGCGAGTAACCGCACCAGCTGGCCGTACAGCTCGTCAGCATGATGAGCAGGGACACCAAAGAGTAGAATCCATCGCTTGTATGCACCTTTGTCCTGAGTTTTTTTAGGGATATCGCTTGTAAAACCGTGAAGAGGAGCAGGGTAGGTGGGAAGATGATGCTCACCACGCTGTTGGTGATGAAGATGATACGGAAGACGATGATGACGAATCCCATCAAAAGAATTGGGGTGTAGATGATGAAACTGCTTCGTAGATGTTTTACTTTGGTTCTCACCAAAAGGGAGAGAAGCACTGCGGATACGAGGCAAGCGTACTCAATCAGCAAACCGCTGGCCATTGTGATGAAATTGTGTTGGGCGAAGAGTCTGATGACGCCTACGACAATGACGAATAGGACAAAAGAGAAGGCCAAGATATAGTAAGGTTTCTTGGCATTGAAGACTTTTGTCTTAAACTTCTTAGGCACCAGGAATCGGATGATGATGTTGCTAAGTGAGAAGGCCACGATGAGGTAGAAGATCACGAAGATGGTAAGCCCCAGCACAATAGGCCCTCTCCATTCGGAATGGATGCTTCTATCTTTGGGTTGCATGTACTTTTCATTGATATCGCTCTTCGCGTTGTTGTAGTAGTAGGGCCATCTTGCGAGAATGGAGAAGTAGTTGACGTCTCCATTGACGAAGATAAGGTTTTTAATGTCTGAGTAGCGATCCAATGCGTAATCATTCACCTTCTTCAATCGTTGCGCCACGAAATCGTAATGCTCGCTATCCTTCGACACCTCGTTGTAGAGGTAGACCAAATCGTCGCGGATAATCTTAGCCAATACGAGGCAGGAGTCGCGGTTGGCCTGTCCCTTCTCACTCAACAGGAAGACACTGCTTTTCTTTTTCAGGCTATCGGCCATGGCTTTCATTGCCTTCATGTCGGTCTTGATGGCGAAGTTGATGGTGATGGAGTCCAGTTCACCCTCTTGATTCATTCTGACACGGCTGATCTTGGGCACTTGCGACGTGTCTGAAAAGTTAAATGGCTTCACGCGGGGAGGAAGCGTTTCGAGAATGTCGATGATGCTGTTATATCGGTTGACCTCCACCTTGTACATCTCTTGGATCTTCTGGTAGGGAATCATATTCTTGGAAAAGTGGTTGTATTGCTGCGTCGCTTCGTGGCAGGCGTAGGCAAGGTCGAATGTGTAGTCCTGTTTTTGTGAATAGAGCATTAGGGCGGTCTGTTCGCTCTTCTGCATGGTCAAGATGAGGTTTTGGTGGAGTGATTTGCTCATCTCCTCATATTTCTTCATTTTGACATGTTGCTCCTCTTTGTAGGTTTCCAACTCCGTGCGGAGTACCAACAGCGTCTGCTCCAAATCCTTCTCCTTCAAAACGGCAAAGGAGGAGAGCGCTATCATTGCCAGTAGGATGGTTAAAAATATCTTTTTCATCTGGTTCACGTTATAATAGGCAAAAATACAACAATATAGTTAAGAATTATAAAATATAAATTAGGAATTGCAGGGGTGAATTGAATTCTCTTTTGGTGTATGTGCTGTGTTGAGAAGGACTGAGGAATATAACACGAAATATAGAGTAAAATATACACATAATACTTGCGGGATAGTTGCAAGTTTCTTACATTTGCAGGAGAGAAAACACTGTCAATGCTTTGTTTGAGTTTTGGTTGCGGATGTTATTATTGTTTATGATATGAAAAAAGAAAAGAACTGTGTGATGCGAAATGCTATTGATGCATCTTTCCTTAAGGAAGTAAAGAACATTATTGAACAAGGTCGCCAACAAGCGTATGCTTCTGTAAGTCAATTAATGATTAAGACCTATTGGAAGATAGGAGAACGTATTGTACTACAGGAACAAAAAGGGAAGGAACGTGCTGATTATGGCGTGCAACTTATCGCTATGCTTTCCGATGAATTGACAAGTATATACGGAAAGGGATTCTCTGAGCGTTATCTTCGTGCATTTCGCACTTTTTATCTTGTCATCCCTGATTATGAAATTTGGAAATCACGATTTCCAAATCTAACTTGGACTCATATCTACAAAATTTTGCGAGTTGATGATCCTACAGCTATTCGGTGGTATATGCTTATGGCCTCGCAGGAAATGTGGAGTGTGCGTACGCTAGACCGCAATATTTCTACTCAGTATTATGAGCGACATTTTCAGCAGCCGCATATAGTTGAGGACACAAAAGATGTTGTGTCAAATAAACTGGAACTTTTGAAAAATCCAATCGTGGCGGAATTCCTTGGGTTTAAGAAAGATGACACCTATAGCGAAACCGATTTGGAAAGTGCTGTGATATCTCATCTTCAGGAATTTATTATGGAATTGGGGCGTGGATTCGCATTTATGGGGCGTCAGGAACTGATTAGGATCGCCAACAACGATTACTTTATCGATTTGGTATTTTACAATGTCGTGTTGAAATGTTATGTGCTAGTTGACTTGAAGATAGGGAAAATCACCCATCAAGACATTGGTCAAATGGATATGTACGTGAGAATGTACAACGATTTGAAACGTACTGAAGGCGATAATCCGACAATTGGCATCGTGTTATGTAGTGAAACAGATGCGGATATTGCCAGATATTCTATTTTGAAAGGAAATGAGCAGTTGTTCGCTTCAAAATACAAACTATATTTGCCCTCGGAAGAAGAGCTTCGTAGGGAGATTGAAGCACAAAAAGAATTGTTTAATTTACAAAAAGACTAACTGAAACGGAATAAGACTAACTACTATGGAAAGTCAGTAACTCTGTATCTATTCTGTTACAACCAAGCAAATTAATTCGTACATTTGTGGCCTTACAGAACAAATTGATGAGGAAATGCTTACATTCTTAATTGCGGTCTTGGCCTTAGTGGCTGGCTATTTCGTTTATGGTAGAATTGTGGAAAACATATTCAATCCAGATAGTGAGAGGGTGACACCAGCCATCTCCATGCAGGATGGTGTGGATTTTATGCCGATGCCGACATGGAAGATTTTTATGATCCAGTTCTTGAATATCGCTGGAACCGGACCGATATTCGGAGCTATCATGGGCGCTAAGTTTGGCCCGTCCGCTTATCTGTGGATCATCTTCGGCTGCATCTTTGCAGGTGCGGTGCATGATTACCTCAGCGGAATGCTCTCTATCCGCAACCAGGGTGCAGGCCTCCCTGAATTGATCGGTAAATATCTGGGACAGACCACCAAGAAGGTGATGCTCTGTTTCACCGTCTTTTTGATGTTGATGGTGGGTGCGGTCTTTGTATATAGCCCTGCCATAATTTTGGGTGGTATGACCAAGGACATCATAGACAATTCCGTATATGTGTGGTGTGCGGTCATCTTTGTATATTACCTCATCGCCACGTTATTGCCAATCGATAAGATCATCGGCAAGATCTATCCTATCTTTGCTATCGCCATTCTCTTTATGGCCATCGCTTTGGGTGTCAATTTGATTATCAAATGGCCTACACTGCCAGAATTGTATGAGGTGGGTGTGGATACTGCGTCGTTTAATGGGATGGATATCTTCCCAGCCCTCTTCATCACCATTGCCTGTGGCGCGATCAGTGGTTTCCATGCGACACAAAGTCCTTTGATGGCACGATGCATGACCAATGAGAAGTATGGCCGTCCGATATTCTTCGGTAGTATGATCACCGAGGGTGTGGTCGCCCTTATCTGGGCCACCATTTCCATGTACTTCTTCTATGGTGGCGGGGCCGCCGAGTTGGGCAAGGATACCACTTTACAGGCGCCTCAAGTTGTGACGGCAGTCAGCGAAGGCTGGTTGGACGTGATCGGTGGCGTCTTGGCGATTTTGGGTGTGGTGGCAGCGCCGATTACCAGTGGCGATACCGCCTTGCGTTCCGCTCGATTGATTGTGGCTGAGTTCATCCATTTAGAGCAGAAAAGTATCCGTAAGCGTCTTTACATCTGTATTCCGATGTTCCTTGTCACCATGGGATTGCTTTGCTTCAACATCTCCAATCCGCAAGGTTTCTATGTGATTTGGAGCTATTTCGGATGGAGCAACCAGACCTTGTCCGTCTTCACTTTATGGGCGATTACCGTCTATTTGGCGATGAACAAACGTTTTTTCTGGATCACCTTCTTCCCAGCCGTTTTTATGACATGTGTGAGTGTCACCTTCTTGATGATCTCTGAGGATTGCTTGAATTTAAATCCGATGCTCTCCTATTCGTGTGGTATTATCGCGGCGTTGGCGGCTTGTGGATGCTTTCTTCGTTGGTACACCAACTGGCGTAAAACGGCAAAGAATCAGTAGTGAGTAGTAACAAAGAGAGATATCGGATCCTCTGTGACAATCATCCGGAGATTCCTCTATTCGCGCAATATTGGTGGATGGATGCCATCTGCGTGGGCAAAGAGTGGGATGTGTTGTTGGTGAAGGAGGGAGATGCCATTGTGGGCGCTATGCCCTATTTGATGGTGCGCAAGTCTCTTTTTAAACTGATTCTCCAACCGATTTTTTCCCAAAACAACGGCATCCACTTCATCTATCCGAAAGAACTTGCGGAGAGCGAGAAGGAGTCTTTTGAGCGTTCCGTTTGCCAACGCGTATTGGCCCAAATTGAGGCAATGCGCCTTGATTGGTTCTTCCAATATTTCGACCCCTCATTTCGTCATGCATCCCTTTGGGAAGAGGCTGGCTACAGTGTTTCCGAGCGAGTCACCTATGTGATTCCAACCATCACGGATTTGGACATGGTCTTTCGTCGTTTCTCCTCGTCCAAGCAGCGTCATATCCGTAAGGCGGAGCGGGCGGGGCTAACGGAAAGGTGGGATATGGATCCAACTCAATTCTATGACTTCCATAGCGAGACGTTGCGTCTTCGAGGTCGGGCCAACATCAACAGCCGCCAGGTGGAGGAGAACCTTATACGCCAAGCCATCGCGCGTGGGCAGGGGAAAATCCTTTCCATCCATGATTCCGCGGGAAATTTGCACAGTGCCCTCTTCTTTGTTTGGAATGACCAGTATGGTTACTACCTGATTCCGGCCATTCACCCAGACTACAAAGCCTCTGGTGCCTCTACGTTGATGGTGTGGAGAACACTGCAATTCCTGCAAGACAAAACGCTATCGTTCGATTTCGAGGGAAGTATGGATCCGCAGATTGCACACTCCTATAAGCAGTTTGCGACGAAGAGGGTGATTTACCCCAAAGTGGAGAGGGTGAATTCATTTCTCCTGCGTTGTTATTTAAGATATCGGGGGAAACGATAAGAAAGGGGGAGCGATTGATAAGAAGGAAATGATAGAATTATAGTTCCCGGGTTGCTATATATGTGTTATGAAACATCAAAAAAATAGATTATATTTGTAGCATTGTTGTATTTTATTCCGAGAATTGAATGAAGCGCATAATTACGATATATTTCATTCTGTTTTTTTCGTGTTGCCTTGCGTGGGCGCAAACTATGGAGCAGTATATGTCCCATATGATGCCCTCTTCAACGCAGCTAAAGCAGGATCAGTTGGCGCAACTTTTGTCGATGGGAAGTATGCATTTCAAGCAGGCTGCCGTTGCCAATATGTATGGAGATACGACAAGGTTGTTGTCTTATGAAGCGGACAATTATGCATTGGTCCAATTGTCGGACCAAGGATATGTCTCTGTGAAAAAATGGGTAATGAATGACACTACGCAAGTGTGGGGATTCAGTTCTTGGGTGTGTGGGCCAATGTGCGATGGATGGTGGCGATTGCAACCTTCCGCCAATCAATCTATCTCTTGTCCGACGATAGAGATTACTGACTTTTTTGACAAGGAGGCTTTGGCCTCGGACGGTTGGAGCGCCGATTCGCTGGCAAGTAGGTTTGAGATGGTTTTCCTCCATTGTGAATTTAGTCAAGGGGACAGTCTTTATATTTATTGCGATACGGAGCGTTATCTGGAGGCGGATCGCCGGAAAGAGTACGCGAAGTATTTCAAGGGCAATCGCGTCACACTTCTTCCGGTTGACGGACGCTTCCAAATTGTAAAAGTGGATCGCGATGACCATTATAACGAGTCACATGGTAAATGATATAATTGATAGATATGAAAAAGAGAATTAAGTTGCTTTGTGCGCTGCTCCTATCTATTCTGGTGATAGGATGTGGTAAGAAAAGTTCAGAGGTTTCCAGTGAGATGGAGTACGAATACCGAGAGTTTATTGAGGCCTATACACAGGGATACATCTCTCGAAACGCCTCTTTGCATATTGTTTTGACGCGTCCGTCTGAGCAGGCGAAGCCGGGACAAGAGGAGAGCGAACAGTTGTTCAAACTCTCTCCGAAGGTGGAGGGAACAACCGTATGGTTGGATAATGTCACCTTGGAGTTTCATCCCAAGGAGCCTTTGGAACGTGGTAGAGAGTATGAGGTGACCTTCAATTTGGGCAAGGTAGCTGATCTGGGCACTAATGATCAGTTGTCCAAGTTTGTCTATTCTGTGAAGGTGAAAAAGCAGAATATCAGTGTGGATATGCAGGCTTTGCAATTGACTGATGAGGGCGAATACCAAAAGAGAGGACGTGTCTACTTGAGCGATGATGAGGATTTGGATGATGTGAAAGCCTGTTTCTCCGCTAAGTTATTGTCGCCTTCCAAGAAGGAACTCGAAATGGAGTGGACATCCAGTGAAATGAACGACGGTTCCTATTTCTCTGGTCCAACCTATGATTTTGTTGTGAAGGGATTTGACTCAAATCTGAAGAAATCCCAGACCTTTGAGGTGGCATGGGATGGAAAGAGTATCGGATCTGAGAGCAACGACAAGGTTGTTGAGACGATAGATTATGTGAATGGCTTCAGATTGACCGATATTAACGTTGAGAATAGCGGGCAACCTTATGTCAAGCTCTATTTTAGCCAAGCCATCAAGGCCAACCAAGAGTGGCGTACTTATGTGAAGATCGATGGGCAAAGCGCCAGTTACACTCGAGATGGAAATATGTTGATGGTATATCCAGAGAATCCTCGTTTGGGCAATAATATCATCAGGGTGTTCGCTGGATTGAAGAGTGTCCAAAACGATGTGTTGGAGAACGACACGGTTATCAATTTCAATTTTGAGAGTCTTAAACCGGCCGTTCGGTTGGTGAGGTATGGAACCATTTTGCCGAAAACTGAAAACGCCTCCCTTCCATTCCAGGCGGTGAACTTGAAAAAGGTGGATGTGAGCGTGTTGAAGATATTCAGCAACAATATGCTCCAATTCCTACAAAACTCCAAGATGAGTGAGTCCGATAGTCATAATTTAAGACGTACAGGTCGTATGATCCTACAGAAGACCATTGATTTGACGACGGAGAATGAGTCGGCGTACGCCAATTGGAGAACCTTCTCTTTGGATTTGTCTGAATTGGCGAAAGAGGATCCGGGAGCGATGTACCGCATCTACTTCTCGTTCAAACGTGCCTATTCCACCTATCCATGTGAGGTGAATGACTCCATTGATGACAGCAACCATGACTACTGTCCGATCAGCGCCTGGGATTTCAATAAGGATCAGGAAGAGTATTATTGGTCTTACTACGATTATGAGGATGAGGAGGGAACCTCAGATGGTTCGGGCGATTACAGTATGAATTGGTCTGAGCGCGAGGATCCTTCGAAGATCTCCTATTACTTGGAACATAATAAGGTCTCCACCAATGTCTTTGTCTCTAATTTCGGTGTGACGGCAAAGGGAGGAAAGAGCAATTTCTATGATGTCTTCGTGACAGATATCTTGACAGTGCAACCAGCGAGTGGCGTCAAGGTAAAATTCTATGATTTCCAACAACAGATCATTGCCGAAAGTACCACAGACGGTGAGGGTATGGTGAAGGAGCATCTCTCCAGAACGCCATCCTTCTTGGTATTGGAAAAGGGTGGACAAATGGGCTATTTGCGTTTGCGCGATAACTCCGCTCTTTCACTTTCGTCGTTCGACGTGAGTGGTGCCAGCAATGAAAAGGGTGTGAAGGGATATATCTATGGAGAGCGTGGCGTATGGCGTCCAGGCGACACGTTGAACATCTCCTTGTTAGTGCAAGATGCTGACGAGACATTGCCTGCGGGACACCCTATTAACATGGAACTCAAGACGCCTCGCGGACAACGATATGCGACCGCTACCCAAAAGTATGATCCAAGCAACTGCATTTATAGTTTCAGAATTCCTACCCGTGTGGATGATCAGACAGGTAATTGGCGTGTCAACTTCGCTATCGGAGGATCCTCCTTCTCTAAGTCATTGATGGTGGAGACGGTGAAGCCTAACCGTTTGAAGGTGCAAATGAAGCCGGTGCACACCTATTTGACACCAGGAATGCGTGAGACCTTCAATATCCACTCCGAATGGCTGCACGGTGGTACGGCAAGCTACAAGGAGGTCAATGTGAAGATGAGATATATGCGAGATCCTGAACCATTCGAGAAATTCCCGGGATTCGTATTCGAGTCTCCTGACGCGAAGAAGTTCAGCAGCGAAGAGGAGATGATTATTGAAGGTTCATTGGATGAGTCGGGAGATTTGAGCACGAGTGTGGATATGCCGACAGTCGTTACCGCACCTGGTATGTTGAAGGCGTTGCTCACCACCCGCGTCGACGAAGGAACGGGAGATTTCAGTGTGAACTTCGAGACGGTTCCATTCTCTCCATACAACCGTTATGTGGGTGTGAAATATCCTCAGATGAAGGGTGGTGCCTATATCGTCACCAACAAACCCCAAACGTTCCAATTGGCTTTGGTGGACGCAAAAGGACAACCGCTCTCCGGCGATGGCATCTCCTTTAAGTTGTATAGAATGAGTTGGCACTGGTGGTGGGATGGTGATTCGGATGATAATGAGGCTTATTACACAGAGAATGTAAGTCCAAAACCTTATTTTGAGAAGAATAACATCAAGTTTGTGAATGGTCGAGCCAATGTGGAGATGAATGTTCCCGATGCGGATTGGGGTAGATATCAGGTCGTCGTGAGCGACGGCAAAAAGGGCCACAAAGCGGGCGGAATCATCCACTTTGATTGGGATAACTGGTACCTCCGTTCACAATCGGACAGCAAGTCGGGCGCGACTATGTTGACTTTCGCTTTGGACAAGGAGAAGTATCAAGTAGGCGAGAAGGTGAAGGTGACTTTGCCAACGCCAGAGGCAGGTCGTATTTTGGTGACTGTTGAGAACCGTACCAAGGTGATTACCTCCAAGTGGATCGATGTGCAGGCGGGTAGCACCTCTTTTGAGGTGGATGTGACTGCGGAGATGTTGCCTAACGCATACCTCTATGTGAACCTTCTGCAACCATACGCCAAGACGGCTAACGATTTGCCGATTCGTCAATATGGTGTACAAAACTTTATGGTCGAGAGCCAAGAGAGCATTTTGACGCCAGTCTTGAATGTGCCAGACAAAGTGGAATCCGAGGAGGAGTTTGAGGTGAAGGTCAGCGAACAGAATGGCAAGGAGATGTGCTACACCCTTGCGATTGTGGATAACGGTCTATTGGATTTGACCAACTTCAAGACGCCAAATGCCCACAATGAGTTCTTTAAGCGAGAGGCATTGGGTGTGAACAGTTGGGATATGTATGATTTGGTATTCGGTGCCTATGGTGGTAAGATTGAGCAGTTATTTGCCATTGGAGGAGATATGGCGATGGGTCGCGATGGTTTGAATAAACGATTCGATCCAGTGGTGAAGTTCATTGGTCCTGTGAAACTGAAGGCGGGTGAAAAGAAGACACACAAGGTGAAATTGCCTCCATATTTCGGTTCGGTCCGTGTAATGGTAGTGGCTGGTAACAAGGCCGCTTATGGTAATGCGGAGAAGGACGTGAAGGTAACCAAGGCCTTGATGGTGCTTCCAACCGCACCTCGTGTGGTGGGACCTAACGAGACTTTCTCACTTCCTGTCAATGTCTTCACGATGGATGGTCAGCCAAAGAATGTGACCGTTTCCGTGTCTACTGCCGGCAAGATTCAGGTGGTTGGCAATGCAAAGATTAGCCAACGATTCAATGGTAGTGAAGATAAAATCTTGGTTTACAACATGAAGGTAGGCAAGGGTATTGGCAAAGAGAAGATCATCGTGACTGCCACAGATGGCACCAACAATGTCAAGAGCGAAATTAATTTGGAGGTGAGAAATCCGAATTTGCGATTCTCCAAGACCTACTTCTACGAGATTCCTGCGGGAGGTTCCAAGGAGTGTGCCTATGAGTTGTTCGGTTCGGAGGGAACCAACCAATTGATCCTTGATATGAGTCCATTGCCAAGTATTGATGTGAGTGGAAGCATGCGTTACCTAATTGGTTATCCGCATGGTTGTGCGGAGCAGACCTCATCCAAGGCATTCCCGCAATTGTTGTTACCGGAGCTTGCGAAACTTACTGATACAGAGAAGGCGGAGTGTGTCATGAATGTCAAGGCTGCTATCTTTAAGTTGAGCCAAATGCAGATGCCAAGTGGTGCCTTCTCTTATTGGATGGGCGGAAATTATGATTATCCATGGGTGACCAACTATGCTGGACACTTCTTGTTGGAGGCGAAGAAGTTGGGTTACGATGTGCCTAATTCGGTGATTATGAATTTCTGCACTTATCAAAAACGTGCCGCATCGTCGTGGGGTTACAGATCTAGCGATGATCAGGGTGACTACGTACAGGCTTATCGCCTCTACACCTTAGCGCTTGCGGGCAAGGAGGATTTGAGCGCGATGAACCGTTTGAAGGAGTTGAAACTCTCCAACCCTGCCAAGTGGCGTTTAGCTGCCGCTTACGCGCTGTGTGGAAAGATGGATGTTGCCAAGAGTTTGGCCAAGACAGCCAATTTTGAAACGCCTAATTCCTATTCTGACAACACCTTTGGATCCTCTATGAGAGATAAAGCTATGATCTTGGATGCGATGGTGTTGATTGGTATTGAGCGCGAAACCTCCCTCAAGATGTTGAAGGAGATTGCGGAGACAATGAAGTCTGGAAAGCAATTCAACACGCAAGAGTTGGCCCACAACTTGGTGGCATACGCCCATTTTGCCAAGTCTCAAGCTGCTAGCCAGGTGAACGCTACTTGTGTGAAGGATGGTAAATCCATCGAATTTTCAGGCGATAAAAGTGTGGTCAAGGGTGCTCTGGAGGTTGGTGCGAAGGATGCCCAAAAGTTTACTTTGAAGAATAACGGCAAGGGTGTGCTGTTCGCTTCATTGTCCGTTTCGGGTATTCCTGAAGGCGATGCGATGAAGGCGTATGAGAAGGGAATCTCCTTGGAGAATGTCGTATATAAGGATTTGGATGGCGACATCATTGATCCTAAAAACATTCAGCAGGGTACTGATTTCTATGTGCAAGCGACGGTTCGCAACAATACAGGCCTGAAGTTGAATGAGGTTGCTATGACACAAGTATTCCCTTCTGGATGGGAGATCCAAAACGATCGTCTGTCGGGTGATGACCAGGAGAGTGTCGAGTACTCCTACCGAGATGTTCGTGACGACCGTGTGATGACTTACTTCTCGTTGAGCAGTAGTGGAAGTTATTCGAAGAAGACCTTCAAGGTGAAACTTCATGCTTCGTTCGTGGGTAAATATTTTGCGCCTGCGATTATCTGCGAGTCTATGTACGATAGTGACGTATGCGCGAGAAATAATGGTTTCTGGACGGAGGTGTCAGAGTGATGCGTTGTCCATTGTGATTTATATTATATATTTGCGCGAATAAGTAATAAAGAAAATTTAATAGAGAAAGATATGGAGAGTAATAGAATTGAGAGTTTTCTCTTGCACAATGCAGGTTGCTTTGATGAACACGATGTTCCGAGAATTGCCGAAGGCCTTACCAGAGTGCCTGATGAGGAGGCGTTGAAGGTTTTGGGCAGTGAATTTAAGAAACCTTCTATCGCGATGGTGCTATCCGTAGTGGGAGGAGCCTTGGGAATCGACCGTTTTTATTTGGGTCAAACCACATTGGGTGTTTTCAAGTTATTGACTTGCGGCGGATTTGGTATCTGGTCTGTGGTGGACATCTTTATGATTATGGGAGAGGCTCGTTCCTGCAATGCGGAGAAGATCGTCTCATTGATCAATCGTTTGTCTGTGAAGAAGCAGCGTCCTTCGCAAGAGATCCCTGTTCGACCAGTGGAGGAACAGGAGGTTGCAAACAGAATTGAAGAGCCATCGAATCGCACCATCGTAGATGGTCAGATCGTCTCTGTGAAAGAAGAGGTTGAGATGCGCGCGCCAGGTAGCGAGAATCCTATGGATTATGCGCCAAAGGAGGAGAGTTACGCGCAATATGCGCCAAAGCCTCAGGGTAGTGAGGAAAATTAATGGAAGACGAGGTTGGCTTCATTTAGGTCAAAAGAATCTTTTATACGTTTTGCGGCGATCTTCTTTGTTATTGCCTATGTCTGGGTGATAAACAATCTATGTTTCGCTGAGCAGGATGGCTGGGTGGTATGTCCTTTCCGTAGGCTTACCACCCTCCCTTGTCCTGGATGTGGTTTGACGACTGCGGTTCTGTGCTTCTTGAAAGGACAGTTCACTCAGGCGCTCCTTATCCATCCACTTGTTATATTGGCGCTACCTATCTTGGTGGTAGGGCCCGTGGTTTTAGCTTTGTCACCCGATAGGTCCTATGGATGGTGGTTGTCCTTGGAACAGTTTCTTTCGGTGTGGAAGGGTAAATTGGTACTTTTGCTGGTAATTGGTTCCGTTTGGGGCTATCTTATTTATCATTCCTTTTAATGTTTGGACGATTCTGCTGTTTTTTCTCTTGAAAAAGTGCGTCATTCGTCATTTTTCGGCCGTATTAAGAGATTATAGCGCTTGTTTATATACATTAGGTAAGAAATATTCCGAATGTGCCTCCTAACGTATTAGGCGTTTTAGAATTTTGTATATTTGTACTTCCCTAGGGGTGAAACCATATTACTTTTATATTATGGCTTCCTTTGGAGAAGGAGGAGATTAAAGTATGAAGACGAAGGTATCAATTATCGTTATCGGACATAATTCTTGGCACTATTTAGAGAAGAATTTTGCATCATTGGAGTTCTTGATGAACGATCCAGATGTGGAGATCTTGTATATAGACAATGCTTCCAAGGACGGTACACGTGCTGCATTGACTCATTCATATCCCTCTATAAAAATGATTACTTGCGCGACCAACCGAGGTGTGGCCGCCGCGAGAAATATGGGTTTGGTAAACTCCCTTAGCGAGTATGTTCTATTTTTGGACAGCGATACGGTGATGAACCCAGAGGCTTTCCATGCGATGGTGGATTATATGGATAGCCATCCGGATGTGGGTGTTTGTGGCTGCAAACTGATTGGCCAGGATGGTCTTCCGCAAGCCAGCAGCAAACGGTTTCCAACCCGTATGGGAATTATCAAGAGCGGTATCCACAATATGATGCAACAATCTGGCTATAAGGTTTTTCAGGATTCTTACGATAAAACGCTCTATCCTTCCCATCAGGTAGCGGGCAATGAGCCTATGGTGGTTGATTTTGTGATAGGCGCTTGCCAGTTGATCAGACGTAAGGCGCAGGTGAAAGTTGGTTTCTTGGATGACCGTATTTTCTATGGTCCGGAGGATGCTGATTTCTGTCGCCGACTCTCTACCGTAGGGTACAAGACGGTCTATTTGCCTTATGTATCCATTATCCACTCCTACCAACGTCCTATCTCCCAAAAGTTCTTCTCCATGCAGACGCTTCGTCAAATCAAGGGATATAGCTTCTATTTCCGCAAGGTAGTGAAGGAGAAGATGCGTGGTGGTAAGATTGATGTGATCACCAGTGACAAGAAAGAATAATACTAGTATATCGTTTGCCGAGAGTTAAGTCTTAATTCTTCAGTTTGCCTCTTAATACGGAAATCACCTCATTCATCTCGGTTTCGGAGGAGAACCCCTTTTTATCGATTGGTAAAAACTCTGCTTTTGAAACGTATAGGATAATATAATCTTTCCTTATTTCCAAGCGAGAGAGGGATTCATAAAGATAAGTTGCTTGGTCGTTTTTTACCCTTCCATCGTTTTTAGCACATTCCAATTCAGTATCCTTGAAGATATATGACCAAGAGGAGTCTGAGTTGCCAGTGATGTCCTTATATGTTGAACGTAGTCGAATAGGGATACGAATGAGTATTAGAAGCATTAGTATCGAAAAAAACGCCAAACCCATGTCGATTTCCTCAGTTTTCATCCAATCCATAATAAATAAGGTGGTATTTAGAAGGAAAATTGCTGCTACAAAAAACTGGCGTATCCTTACTTTTTTCATTCGAAGCACAATCTCAGCCAACTGCTGATGAGTCAGAATCGTTTCGTTTTTAATTTCCATAATTCATAAAAATATAGGGTAATAAAATTCATCCGCAAAAGTAATCATTCGGTTCGATTGAACAAAATAGGGCCACCCGTCGGGCAGCCCTTTCTGAAGTATATTTAGAAAATCCCTTACTTGATGATCTTCTCCAATTTGCTGATATTATCTGTAATCTCTTGCTCTGGCAATTCGTAGTTGGTCAAATCGCCTGAGATGTATTGGTCGTAAGCGGTCATATCGATCAAACCGTGTCCAGACAAGTTGAAGAGGATAACTTTTGACTTGCCCTCCTCTTTGCACTTCTTCGCCTCGCGGATGGCGGTAGCGATCGCGTGAGAAGACTCTGGCGCGGGGATGATACCCTCAGCCTTGGCGAATAGGGTAGCGGCCTCGAAGGTTTCGAGTTGCGGGATATCCACACCGCGCATCAAACCATCCTTGATCAATTGGCTCACGATGGTTCCCGCACCGTGGTAGCGAAGACCGCCGGCGTGGATGTGGGCAGGGGCGAAGGTGTGTCCCAAAGTGTACATAGGCAACATTGGGGTGTAACCAGCCTCATCACCGAAATCGTATTGGAAGACACCGCGGGTCAACTTAGGACAAGATGCTGGCTCGGCAGCTAAGAACTCGGTCTTCTTTCCGTCCAAGAGGTTGTGTCGCATGAATGGGAAGGAGACACCGCCGAAGTTGGATCCACCGCCGAAGCAACCGATCACGATATCTGGGTATTCGCCTGCCATAGCCATTTGCTTCTCTGCCTCCAAACCGATGATGGTCTGGTGAAGGGTCACGTGGTTCAACACACTACCCAACACATATTTGCAGTTAGGGGTTTGCATAGCCAACTCCACAGCCTCGGAGATGGCGGTACCCAAGCTACCTTGGTAGTTTGGATTCTTGGTCAAGATATCCTTGCCGGCGCGGGTTGACATACTTGGAGATGGCACCACCTGCGCGCCGTAGGTTTGCATGATGGAACGACGGTAAGGTTTTTGGTGGTAACTTACCTTCACCATGAATACAGCCAACTCAAGGCCGAATGCCTTGGCGGCGTAGGAGAGAGCCGCACCCCATTGTCCAGCACCTGTTTCGGTGGTGATGTTGGTGACGCCCTCTTTTTTGCAGTAATATGCTTGCGCTAATGCGGAGTTCAACTTGTGGGATCCCACAGGGCTTACGCTCTCATTCTTGAAGTAGATGTGGGCTGGCGTGTCCAATGCCTTCTCCAACCCGTATGCTCTGACGAGCGGCGTGGAGCGGTAGCTCTTGTACATGTCGCGCACCTCCTCCGGGATCTCGATCCACGCGTCGGTGGTGTTCAACTCCTGCTCTGAACATGCGCGGTTGAAGAGTCCGCACATCTCATCTACTGTGATAGGCTTCTTGGTCTGTGGGTTCAACATAGGAAGCGGCTTGTTTTTCATATCAGCCACGATGTTGTACCACTCTCTTGGAATCTCATCCTCTGTGAGAAAAAATCTTTTTTGTTTTTCCATTATATTAAATTTAATTACTCCTCAGGTTCTTAAAGGGTTTCCCTTCCCTTCCACCTTTTACAAAGTAAAGGATTTTTCGCCTAAATCGCAATATGGACGGCTCTTTTGACACAATTTTACTATGGAAAGAACGAAATTTTCTATCCGTTTGGCGGATATAACGCTATGTTTGCAAACGTAAGCAACACGCATTTGTGGCGTCTAAAAGTAGATTATTGTATAACCAGGAGGAGGGGAGATATCATATATACCCGAATCAAGAAAAACACATACTAACATGAAACTAGTTAAAGAAGGAATGAAGAGATGGGCCTTGGCTTGTATGGCGGCTTTGCCTTTGATGGCGGGAGCGCAGACCATTAATGTCAATGTCAACAAAACCTATCAGGAGATCAAAGGATTCGGAGGTATTAACTTCCCCGGATGGATCCAAGATCTCTCCGAGAGCCAAAGAAAGACCGCTTTCGATAATGGCGATAACCAATTGGGACTCTCTGTCCTCCGTATCCATGTCGATCCCAATGAGAGCGCATGGCCCAATGAGGTCGCTACCGCTCAATATGCGGTGAAGAAGGGCGTTACCGTCTTCGCCTCACCTTGGAGTCCCCCTTCGAACATGTGTGAGTCATATAAGAACTCGAAGCGTTTGAAGAGCAGTTCGTATGGTGCTTATGTGCAACATCTGAATAAGTTCATCGATTATATGAAGAACAATGGTGTCCCTTTGTATGCGATGTCTATCCAGAACGAGCCGGATTATGGTGCGGACTGGACATGGTGGGAGCCTAACGATATGGCTACCTTTATGGCGAACAATGCGCAAGACATCAAATGTAGAGTGATGGCGCCAGAGGCGTTCCAGTACAATAAGAACACTACAGACCCTATTTTGAAGAACGACAGGGCACTTGCCAATTTGGATATTCTTGCTACGCACCTTTATGGTACGCAGGTGAGCCAGATGAGCTATCCGCTTTTCCAACAAAAGGGAGCCGGCAAGGAGTTGTGGATGACCGAGGTGTACTATCCGAATAGTTCCAGCGACGCGGATTTGTGGCCAGAGGCTTTGCAGGTGGCGGACCACATGACCAATGCGGTGGTGGTTGGAAATTTCCAGACCTATGTATGGTGGTACATTCGTCGTTCTTACAGTTTGATGAAGGATAACGGTAACATCACCAAGCGTGGCTACTGTTTCTCCCACTATTCAAAGTTCGTGCGTCCGGGCTTCGTTCGTGTGGACGCGACCCAACACCCAACCAACAATGTCAATGTCTCCGCCTTTAAGAAGGATGGTAATGTGGTGATTGTCATTGTCAATAGCAACGATGCAGCCAAGACCTTCACCGTTTCGGTGCCAGGTGTTCAGATCGCAAGTTGGGAGCGTTATGTGACCAGTGGTTCGAAGAATGTGAAGAAGGAGTCGGACATCGCTTCCAACGGTTCGTTCCAAATCACCATGGAGGCTCGCAGTGTCGTGACATTGGTTGGCGGTGCGAAGAAGGGCACTCCGGTAGTTAAGATCACCTCGCCTACCGCGACAGACGATTTGGAGGCTCCGGCATCCATTCAGTTGACCGCTGAGGCAAGTGACGAGGATGGAGCCATTCAATCTGTCACCTTCTACAATGGCACCACAAAATTGGGTGAATCCACCAGTGCGCCATATACCTATACTTGGGAAGGTGTGAAAGAGGGAACCTACGAGTTGGTCGCTGTGGCGAAAGACAACGAGGGCAACGAGGGCAAGGCCTCTGTGACGGTCAAGGTTCACGTGCCACAAACGCCTTACAATGGCACAGCAGCCACTATCCCAGGAAAGATCCAAGCGGAGGCGTATGATTTGGGTGGTAGCGGCGTCGCTTATCTAGACAACGACGATGAGAATCAAGGAGATGGATCCTTCCGTACCAACGAGGGGGTAGATGTTGTGAAGAGTGACGATGGCTTGGCGGTCGGTTACACCAATGAGGGTGAGTGGTTGGAATACACCGTGGATGTGAAGAACTCCGATACTTACAAGTGGACGGCAAAAGTGGCTTCTGGTAGTAAAGTTTCCGCTTTCAGTGTCTCTATTGATGGCAATCAAGTGGTTTCCAAGGTATCGCTTCCAGAGGGTACGAGCTGGGACACCTACTATACGTTGGAGGGAACAACCTCACGTATCGAGGAGGGTAAACACGTGATGCGTATCAACATCGATGGCAACTACACCAACATTGATTGGATCAACTTCGAGGCGGAGCATCCTGATCTTACAGGAATGGAGGAGATATCCGCTAATACGCCTTGTGGCACATTCAAGGTTGTGGATATTGCGGGAAGAATCTTGATGAGTGTGGATATCAAGTCAGGAGATTATGTGGAAGAGATGCTCAAAGAGCGTGGATTAAGCACAGGTCTCTATGTCCTCTCCAATGAGACAGATTCTTTCAAAGTGGAAGTGAAATAATAGATATACCCTAGTTTCTAAGCCATCCAGATCGTCAAGGCGGTCTGGATGGCTTTTTTTGTAATTCCTTATAATTGATAATTTTTATTTATTTACGGTTATTGTTGTGAAATATTAAAAATATATCTATATTTGCACTGTTGGATTTCCAACAATAAAATGTTTAACTAAAATTTTACCTTGTTATGTTTGTGAAACAAAATGTAAAAGCGCGGGGGAAGAATCGCCTTGCGTGGGTGATGTTGAGTGGTTATCTTATGTTTTTCACGAGTTGTGAAAAGGAGTCTCTAACAATTAATCCCAAGAGTGATATGCAGGAATTGTCTAAAAGCACACTAAATTATAAGGCGTTGTATGCCACCAACCATACGATGAGTTGGGAGGAGGCTGCCGCCTTGGCGGAAGATGCAGCGGCGCTCTATTTCCCGCAGGAAGGAGAGCACCAGTTGCGAAGTTCCGGCGCAAGGAGGATCGTGAATGGCGGAAGGGTGTTGGAGCGAAGGTCCAGTGCTTTACGCGCTGGTGGCGAGGAGGTCGCTCTGCCCGATACGATGGCCTTTGTATGCAATTTCGCCGACAGTGCCGGTTTTGCCATTATCTGTGCGGACGACCGCGTGGGATGTCCGGTGTTGGCATGCGTAGAAAGTGGAACGCTTGGTGACTCGATTGATAATCCTGGGTTAGCTATTTTCTTGGAGAATGCGCAGCAATATATGGAGGCGTCGATCCTTACGTTTGAGGTGGAGAAAGACTCGTTGAGGGAGATGGCTGAGAGGATGCTGGAGGAAGATAGTTCCGATCAGGGCGCATCATTGAGGAGCGTATCTACTGGATCCTTTAAGTTGTTGAAAGGCAAGGAGGAGGTGGCGCCATTGTTGCCTACCACATGGGCGCAAAGCGGTTCTCCCTATAATGATTTGATGAAAACGTGTAAGTCAAATGTAAGCGGTCATGCGCCGGCAGGATGTTGGGCGGTAGCTATCGGGCAGTTGATGGCCTATTACCAATATCCTAAAGCCATCTCCTATCAAATCGATCGACGCACGAAGCGAAGCCTCTCTCCGAATTGGAACGAGATCGTGAAAAAAAAGAATGCGGAAAATCTTGATGAAAAAGAGACTCAAAAGCAGGTGGGTGAATTGCTGTATGGCATCGGTCTCAACATTGATATGGATTATGGTTGTGACGGTAGTTCGGCGAAGGAGTCTGATGCAATGTCCTATTTGAAGGCTTGCGGTTATTCGGGATGCGGTACACAGTCGTTCACATTCGAGAAGGCGAAGGGGTATCTGGATCTTCGCAGGCCTATTTTGATGAATGGAAAGCAAAAGAAAGTAGCCTTCGTCGCTTATGATGGGCACGCTTGGGTGGTGGACGGCTACACCACATCGCGATATGATTGTTACACCTACACGTTGGACAACTCCACCAATAGATCGACCAATCGTTATGTGAATACCATCTATGAACATCCGTTGCTCCATGTCAACTGGGGATGGAATGGTAAAAACAATGGTTATTTTTCCGCTGGATGTTTTGATGTGCAGCGGGGAGAAGATTATGATACCCAAAAGGGAAGAGAGACCTATAATTATCAATATAATTTAGAAATTCACGCCGCTTGGCGGTAAAATTTTCAGCGTATGAAGAAACTTATTTATGTATGGGCGGTGATGGCCCTATTGATTACCTCTTGTGGAGACGATTCTACTCCGGAGGCATCGTTTCGCTCCAGTCATTTAGTGAATGATTATTTTTTGCCAGATACCTTTGAGAGCGCGACGTATGGCAAAACATCCGATGGAGCGTATTATCTAAGTTTCCGTGTTAATGGAGAAAGGGTATCCTCTGGGGAAAGTTCCGTTGGTGTGCCGCGCCACGAATTGTTTGATTCCATCTCCAATTTGTATCATGACGACCATTGGAATGGGTGGAATGATTGCGAGACGTTTGTATGCGCCTTCCCTGTCACCTCGATTTCATTAGTTGCGGATGTCAATTATGGGGAAGATATGCCAGCGGGTTGCAATCTATGCGATTACTTGAAAGTTTATGTGAGTTCATGGGGTGAGTTTGTGCTGAACAATTACCCTAATGATATGGAGCATTTGCAACATGTAGAGAAGCTTTTCTCGGATTTCACGGAGAAAGAAAAGTCTTTATGGTCCAATGGTAGCATCGAGATTATTTTGCCACAGTCTGTTCCTTTAATGCCCCATAATGTTGTATTTACCATCTCTTTCGAGGGTGGTAAAACATTGACCAAGACGATGAGGGTGGAGTTGTAGCCTTTACCATTTGAGGAGATATCGATCATCATCGATGCTCCAAAGGGTACTATCCATTTTTCCACGGAGGGTGATGAGTGTCTTTGAGAAGGCATCCTTCACCCTCTCTTTGTCTCTTTTGTAGAGGTGGAAGAGCGAATCCGGATGGTTATAAGCCTGGATGACGGGGAGTATGCCTATGTGGCTTTTCCGCCAATAGGTATAGGTAGGCACTACCGACACTTGATCGATGGTTGTGCCGCTTGAATCCTTTCGGATGGTCACCTCCAGTATGGCGCCAATATCTTTGGGGATGCTGTCGGAATATACTTGTGAAGAGAGAAAGTTGCCTAAGGAGTAAGCCACAAGGGAACCTCTCTGTTCCTCTGTTGGGGGAATTATTTCCAGGCGTTGGAGGATATGGGGGTGCGACATAAGGATCAGATCACATCCCGCTTTATGCAAAGAATCCGCCATACGTCGTTGGTAACGGTTGGGCGTACGTTGGTATTCCGTACCGCAGTGAAGGTAGGCGATGGTGAAATCGGCCCCGGCCTCTCTGAGGCGGCGTGCCACCGCGCACATTTCACTCACCTTGGTGGAGTCGTATTTCCGGTATTCGTTGACCATGAATGAGTGCTCTTTTTTGAGATGGATGCCGTTGAGGCTATGGGTATAACTGAGAAGTCCCACCTTGATGCCGTTCTTCTCGATGATGCTCAACACTTGTCTCTCCGCAGAATCTCGTGATGTGCCGTGGTGGGAGATGCCGAGCGAATCGAGGAGATTGAGAGTTCTGGTGATGCCTGCGGGGTATGCGTCCAGTATATGGTTGTTGGCGGTAGCCAGCCAGTCGAAACCCGCCTCTGATAGGGTAGTGGCGAAGCAATCTGGCGCATTGAAATAGGGGAATGTTCCGTAACCATAAACGGAGGTGTCTCTTCCCTTCTTCTTGCCTCCGAACACAGTTTCCAAGTTGCCGATGAGTAGATCCGCCTCATCTAAGTAGGGCTGGATTTGTTGAAAGACAGGGCTAAAATCAAAGGTGTCGGTATCGTTGCGGTAGGCCTTCCTCATTTGATAATCGTGGAGCATGATGTCGCCGACCGCACTGATTCTAAGGCGTTGGATAGGGCAGTTAGTGATAGAGTCGATCTCTTCCTGGCGAATGTTTGAGGAGTCGCGCTGCACCGTTTCGGACGATGTGGTATGCTCTTCGAGGTTGCTCCCTCTTGAACATGCGAAGAGTAGTAGGGCCACCCATGTCACCCATCTGCCTATCTTCCTATGAGATTTTGCGCATACCATTTGATCAGTGCTCTTTTCTACGAAGGTAAGAATAAAACGATATTGGGCAAAGTAAGTGGAACGAAACTATTTTGCATAGCAACAATATTTCGATTAATTTTGTAAAACAACAAAATAGAGAAGGAATGGAATATATATTTGAATATAAGTTCGAGGTGCGCGACTATGAGTGCGATGCCCAAGGAATCGTCAATAACGCCAATTACCAACATTACATGGAGCATGCCAGACATCGTTTTATCCAAACGGTGAATTTGGATTTCATGGAATTGACCAATGCGGGCATCATCTTGGTGGTGGCCAAGGCGGAGTTGCAATACAAGGACTCGTTGAGAAGCAATGATGAGTTCGTTTGTCGACTCAATGTAGAGAAAGAGGGTATCCGCTATATTTTTTATGAGGATATTTACCGCCTCTCCGACAACAAATTGTGCACCAAGGGAAGATTTGAGATTGTTGCGAAAATAAATGGCAGATTAGGCATTGCGGAGTCTGTGGACAAAGCTTTGTTCGCCGCTAAAAAGGAATAAGTCATGGAGTTGTCTTACGAAGAGTTGGAACGGTCGTTGGAGGGTGTTGCTACCTTCCGTGGCGATTTTAAGGTGATCAGACGTGAGGTCATGGAGGACTTGGAGGATGATAGCTATGATGGTGAGATCGTGGGTGAGGCTTCTGATGAAGAGGAGATTACTGAAAAGGAGATAAAAACTGAAATCGTTTCTCGTATTTTGGAGGAAAATCTCGATTTTGGTGAGCTGGCGGAGAGTTTAGACAATGACTCAAATCGTAACTTCCGTACTGAAAAGCGCTATGCCATTTTAGATGCCATCGCCGCAAAGTGGGTGGAGGGGGAGATTTCCTCTTTGAAGGAGGCGCAGCAAGAGTTGGATGAGTAGCGAGGCTTTTGTTATCTTGGAGCGGCCTTTCGTGCTTCAATCCGGGCTTTGGTCATAGCCTCTCGCAATCCACCAGTTTGGACAAATTGGTCCTCAAGTTTCCTGATGAAACTATGTAGCATTCGGTCGGTCTGATGAATAAGCGTCAGTGCCACATTGGCCAGTTCCTCATCGTCCCATATTTCGAAAAATGGCTGATAGTCGCTAAGGTCGTTGTGGTTTTTACAGTAGGTTACCATATTGGAATAACGTTCGTGTGTTTCATCCCATAATGATAATTTTCGAGTGCGGATGTAATCCTCAAAATCCTCCCGTAATTCAAGGAGGCTACTTTTGCCAACATTTAGGAGCTTGATTTGCATCTCTGTGGATGTTACTCCATCGGACATTCCTTCGACAAAATTTTGTTTTCCTGAGCGAGCGGCTTGGATCATTTGATCTAATGTACGGTCTTTATAACTATGAAGATATTTGTGAGCGAAATGGAATGTTAAATCATAGATTACTTGTGATTTTCTGTAGAAATAGGTGTTGCGGCAATCGCCGTTCCCTCTAAGAAACTTATTGTCTGCAAGCATAACAAATAGTATTTTAGTTAATAAAAATAGTATTCAAAAATAAACTAGAAAAACTAGAAAAACTAGAAAAACTAGAAATTGTCCTTTATTCCTTCTCCTTAATCTGAGAAGGCGGAAATCCGAAGAATTCCTTGTATTTACGGCTGAAATAGTATGGACTGTTGAAACCAGTTTTGAAGGCGACCTCTTTTACTGGCAAGTCCATGGTCCGCAACATCTCATCTGCCCTCTTCAAGCGGAATTCGCTGATCATCTCGATTGGGGTTTGCTCGGTGAGCGGTTTCAATTTGCGGATGAGGGTTGATTTGCTGGTATTCAACTCCTTGGCCAACTCCTCTACGGAGAAATCAGGATCTTCGTAGTTGTGTTCAATCACTTCGAATACTTGCGCCATGAATGGGTGTATCTCCGGTTTCTTAGGGAGATCTCCCTCATCGTTTGTTTGCTCACTCTCTTGGAGGGTGGCAGCGGCTGCCAACTTCTCTTCGTACTCTTTCCTTGCCTGTTCTTCCCGTTCCTTCTCCCTTTTCCTACGGAGGTAGAGCGCACATCCTAAACCTCCTAACGCAAGGATCGATAGAGTAATGAACCACCAAGACACCCACCATGGATGCTCTACCTTGATGAGTTTGTGGAGGGTAATCGCATTGGACTCGCCTCCATCCTTGAAGGCCATTAGTTCCAAATTATATTTGCCCGAAGGGAGATGGTTTAATACGATCTCGCGGGCACTTCCCAAATTGTGCCATTCGTCTTGCTCTCCGATGCGGTAGCGGCAGATCACGTCTGGTCCCGTGAGAGAGACAACATCGAATAGAATCCGTGTCTCGTCGTTATTATAACCGATCTTGACACTCTCTTTTTGCAGGTCAAGGCGTTGTACCTCCCCGTCCTCCATTTTGCATTGCGCTTGGGCCCATGCCGCATAGTCCACAGCGTTCGCCACCCCTAATTTGCTTGGGTCGAGTACGATGAATCCGTTGGAGCATCCGAAGAAGAGGGTGCCTTTGGAACTTTCGTAAATCGCTCTTGGCTGGAAGTAGAGTTTACCGTATTTGTCGGTAGGAAGCGGAATCGTCTTGTAGGTGTTCTTTTGGATGTTGACGCGGTGGATGCCTGTCTCACCGCTGCACCATAGATAGCCATTCTTGTCGAAATTGACGGAAGAGAATTTGGCGACGGGAGTATAATCGAGGAACTCGATCTTTTTACTATCCTTGACGATGCGGGCGATGCCGTAATTGGTGGCGATGTAGAGATTTCCTTCCGCATCGCAAACGCAGTCTGTGAATTTGCACGGTTCTGCTGTTTGGGTGGAGTCCGCGGCGTTGAACATACGGAGTTTTTCTCCGTCGTAGCGCCAGATAATTTGGTTGGAGAGCATCCATTTGATACCATCCGCATCCTCTTCCATATCATCGATCCAGCGGTCCTTCACATCCTCGTTAACCACCAGTTCGTGTTTCGACCACTTGCCCTCTTTGTTCCTGACGTAGACACCGTCTCCTTGGGTGGCTACCCAAAGTTCACCGTTACGCATGAGACGGACGCACTTGGAACTGTTGGTGGTGTTGTTGAGCCCCTCGTATTTTATGGGGGTAACCTTGCCCTCAGCGGAGATTTCGCCGATGCCTCCGAACCAGGAAGATACGAGTAAGTTATCCTTTTCTCCTTTGCAGAAAGAGAGGAGACTCGCCCCCATGACGCTGAAATGTTGCTGGAGATTCTGCTTCATTTTTCCCTTCGGAGAGACCAAAAAGGCGCCTGATCCATCCGAACCCACGTAGATGTCGCCGTCGCCCCGTTCGATGAAACAGGAGGCGTCCACCTTCGGATAACCCATTTCGGAGGAGTGGAGTATCTTGGTGTCGTTATCCGTTTGGAGACGGAACAATCCATTCACTTGTGTTCCGATCCAGATGTTGTGGTTGGCGTCCTCAAAGAGCGTGTGAGTTTTTTGAAGGTCATCCACGTTGCCGTATGATTTTATCTCCGTAAATGAGCCCAGGCGCTCCATACGCCATAGACCGTCTCCCCAGGTACCAAACCAGACGAGCCCTTTGCTGTCCTTCATCATTACGGAGATGTTCTTGAAAGGTGTTGACAACAGCGACGCTTGTGGCAGTTCGTCGCCCACTTTGAACAACCACACACCGCCCATATTGGTCGCTACCAACACCTGGGTGGAGTCGATCTCCAGGATGGATGATACGGGAGCTTTATCTTTGGAAAGGCTGTAAAAGCCCAACTCCTTTCCTTTTTTGTCAAAAACATGAAGTCCGTCGAATGCGCCTACCCAATAGCGACCATTCTTGTCTTGATAGAATCCGTTGACAAGAAGATGGTAGGTGGAGTCGCTGAGAAACGGCTCTTTGCCGAAGGTCTGGCTTGTGGAGTCGTAGGAGAAGATACCGCTTGTGGTCAATAGGAAATCGTGGCCTTGGCGGTTGCGTGATATGTTAAGTACGGTTTTGGCGTATTTCCCGGTCAGATCGGGAAACTGGCGGCTGACGAATTGGTCGCTTTGCGCGTCATAAGCCTGTAACATACCGTTGTTACCACCGGCGTAGAGTTGGTCGTCCTGGCCTCGTTTGATGCAGAGCACCTCATTCTCCATTAGGCCGCCTTGCCTTTTCGAATAGTTCTTGAAGTTGGTTCCGTCGAATCGGCTGACACCGTCTTTGGTGGCGATCCAGATGAATCCGTTTTTGTCTTGGTTGATGTTTAGGATGAAGTCGCAACACACGCCGTTCTTCGTGGTGTAGTGATCGAAGCACAAGTTCTCGCTTGCGTACGCGAGGTGGCAAGCGAATAAGAACAGAACGAGTATGTAATTCCTAAAACACATAAAATAATACAATTCCCTCTTTATTCAATTCCTACAAAGGTACTTTTTTTCTCGGTGAATACAAAGAATGAAACAAAAGTGTATGTTAATAAAAGTGATATTTGACACATAAGAACATCTTGCCCTCTTGTTGACGCATAGGAAAATAGGGTGATATGGCACAAATATATATCTTTTTGAAACGGATGGATAACTGATGGAATCGTTTGATTTCGGATATTTGCGGTGTAAGTAATTTGTATTAAAAGCATATATTATCGAAAAACTAAAAAGATTGGTACACATGAAAACAAAACTATCCATTCTACTTTTCGCGTTGCTATTGCTTGGGGGTAATGCAGTAGCGGCCATCAGCACCTCTCCGGTGACAAAAGACGCGACGGAGGGAGCGACTCTATTGTATAAGTTCTTATATGATAATTACGGTAAGAAGACCATATCGGGTGTGATGACCGGCGATCAGGATGGTGGCACATTGGCTTCTACCTATGAATACGTAGCCGTCCAAAAGAAGAGTGGTAAGAGTCCTGTGATGGTGGGTTTCGATTTTATCATGGCGGCGGGTGCCCACTCTGACGAGTCTTGGTTTAAAGGCTATACGGCGAACGAGATCTCACGTGCCACTGAGTTGTGGAAGGAGGGTGGTATTCCCGCTTTCTGCTGGCACTGGAAGGTGGATCAAGATTCGGCATTCTATGCCATTGGAAAGAATAGTGGAAAGGGTGAAACGAATTTTGATTTCACGAAGGCGTTTAAACCGGGAACCACAGAGTGGAATACCTCTTCCGAGACCTACAAGGCTTTGGTGAATGATATTGATAAGATATCTGCCCATTTAATGGTTTTGCAGAACAAAGGAATCGCGGCTATTTGGCGACCTCTTCACGAGGCGGCAGGTGGATGGTTCTGGTGGGGTTGCCGTGGTGCGGAGGCTTACAAGGCGCTCTATCGCTTGGTTTACGACCGTATGGTCAACACCAATGGCTTGAAGAACTTGATTTGGACCTGGAACATCGAGCGAGATCCTGCTATCGGCTATGATTATAAGGCTTTGAGCGCTAAATGGTATCCTGGTGATGATGTGGTGGATGTGATCGGTGTGGATATCTATAATTCCGCTTATGATTATAAATCCAATGCTGATTCCTACAAAAAGATCATCTCCGAGATGGGTAATAACAAGATATTGGCTGTAACGGAGAATGGCCCGATCATGGATCCTAAGAATATGGCCAACGACGGAGCAGTCTGGTCTTGGTGGATGCCTTGGTACGAAAGCCCTAATATGGGTGGACATTATATCTCTCAAACTTCAGATGATGAGTGGAAATCGGCGATGGCTTCCGATGCGATCATCACTTTGGATGAGATGCCAGGATGGGGAACTTACCAAGAGGTGGAGGATCCAGCTTGCGCCATTTCCAGAGCAAGGGGAATCTTTGAGGTGGAGTGCTCCTCCGATTACGTGGCTTCTGTTGAGATGGTGAGCCAAAAATCAGGAAGCGGTGCCTTGAACCTAAAGGAGAGCACCGATTATGTCAATGTCACGGTGACTGCGAAAACGAAGGGCTCTTATAAGGTATATGTGGGTTATAATACCATATTTGGATTCAAGCAGATCGACTGCGCTGTGAATGGTGTGAGCGGTGTCGCTAATTTGGGAGCTTCCCAAACCATTGATTCAGAGGATAAGATGGGTGAGACGTTGGTCGGAACCTTTGAGCTTGCCGCTGGCGACAATACAGTGAAGTTGACGCCTATTTGGACGTGGGCTGTTGTGGATTATGTTCGCATCGAACCTGACGATGACGCCCCAGTTTACGATTTCAAGACCTCCGATGTGGATGGTTTCAAGGTGAGCGGCAATAAGTTGCTCGACCGTTGCGATAATGAGTTTGTGATGCGTGGTGTCAACATGGCTTACACTTGGTTCAAATCTTCCGCTTTCGATCAGTTGAAGGCGATCCACAATGCTGGTGCCAATACGGTGCGTATTGTATTGACCAATGGTAAAGCGTATGGTTCTCCTGCCGACAATGCCGCTTCGGTGAAGAAGTTGATCGATGCTTGCAAGGAGTATGGCATGTTGGCCATCCTTGAGGTACACGATGTGACCGGAAGCGATAAGATCAGTGATTTGGAGGGTGCCGCTCAATATTTTGCGGATCTCGCCTCTACCTTGAAGGGTACAGAGTCTTATGTGATGATCAATATCGCCAATGAGTGGCACAATTCATCTTCCGCCACCAACTGGCGCGACGGTTATGTAAAGGCCATTCCAATCATCCGTAAGGCGGGTCTTCGCCACTGTATCATGGTGGATGCTGGTGGATATGGTCAGAGCGCCGCTACCATCCATACCTACGGCAAGGATGTCTTGTCGGCTGATGAGGAGAACAATGTTCTCTTCTCCATCCATATGTATGGAACGGCTGGAAATAGCGGTAAGGTGAAGTCCAATATCGACGGCGTGATCAACCAAGGTCTTGCCCTCTGTATCGGAGAGTTCGGATGGTACCACAGCGATGGTGATGTGGATGAGGATTTGATCCTCTCTTACTGCCAAGAGAAGAATGTCGGTTGGTTGGCGTGGTCGTGGTACGGCAATGGTAGTCCTGTTCAATATTTGGACCTTGTGAAGGATGCCACCGCTAACCCTACGTTGGCTGTTCAATCCGCCAGTGGAAAATCTTGCAATTGGGGCGAGAAGATCGTGAACGCGTGGAAGGAGGAGGCGAAGATGCCGAATTTGGATTCATGCGACAGCACGGAGATCAATGACATGGCCTCTTCTGACAAGGCTAATATCATCTATTACGCGCAAAACGAGGAGTCCTTGTATGTGACAACTGAGAATGGCGGTACTTTGCAGGTTATCAATTTAAACGCTGCCCCCGTTCTCTCGGTGAATATCGTAGAAAAGAATAGCGTCATCCATCTCGATACATTGCCAAACGGCAACTATGTGGTCTTGTTGAACAATGTTTCATTGAAGATCGCCAAGTAGCGGGAGGTGACGAGTATAGACAACACGATTATGTTTAAGTTTTTTATTTGATGGAGTCGAAGGGGATGACCGTTGAGGTTCTCCCCTTCGCTTTTTTGTGGAGCATTTTAGGGAATGTGTGAAATAATTGATAATTTTGTTTGTGATATATTTATGAGTGGTCGGAGATGACATTATGAGATAACCCATGAGCAATAGAAATGTTGTTTTAGAATTCCTTGGCATACTATCCTTGATGGTGACCATATTGGTTTTGGGAAACTATTTTATAGAGGATAATCTGGCTATCTTTATGATTGTTGCACTTACCTTTCCCCTCCTTCTCTATTCGATAGGGAAGTCTATCCACTTCTTCTACAAGCTCGTCACCAAGAAGAAGGTTGCTTTGTGGGAGAAGATATTGGTCCCGCTGTTTTTGACGATCTTTTTCGCTCATTTTTTGCCTGTCAGACCCACGAACTACGAGGTTTGTCGGTACAATTCCAAGGTCCGCATGGTCGCTTATTTGCCTGATTTGGAGGCATGGCGTGGTGGAGAGGCCTTTGTTTTCCGAAGCGACAGCATGGTGGAGTATCGGCTGGCATATAGAGACGAGAACGGATATGTGCGCGAGACGTTCCCCTATTCCCGCAGGAACGACACGATCTTTTTTAAGAATGACACCATTTTTCGGCATGACACATTGCTGATTAAAGCGGGTGAGATGGAGAATCCACACAACAAAGCATATAAGTCGCTGGAGGTTCTTTTTGATAAGGATAGTGAGTAGGGAAAGCAAAAAATAAGCCCAAGAGAAATATTCTCCTGGGCTTTCCTATTTTATTTTGGAAGGCCTTATACCGCCACCTTACCTGCGATGTGCGGATGTGGATCGTATCCCTCCAAGGTGAAGTCTTCGTAGTCGAAGGAGAAGATATCCTTCTTCTCTGGATTGATGATCATCTTAGGCAAAGCGCGAGGCTCTCTGGAGAGTTGTAACTTCACCTGCTCCAAGTGGTTGGTGTAGATGTGCGCGTCTCCGAAAGAGTGGACGAAATCTCCCGCCTTCAGGCCTGTGACCTGTGCCATCATCTGGAGCAGCAAAGCATAGGAGGCGATGTTGAACGGCACGCCCAAGAAGATATCCGCGCTGCGTTGGTAGAGCTGAAGGCTCAAGCGTCCGTCCGCCACGTAGAATTGGAAGAGGGTGTGGCAAGGAGGCAAGGCCATGCTATCCACTTCTGCCACGTTCCAAGCTGAGACGATCAGTCGTCTGGAGTTTGGATTGTTCTTGATCATATCGACCAGGTTACTTATTTGGTCGATGGTGCCTCCTTTGTAATCGGGCCATGATCTCCATTGGTGGCCATAAACAGGACCCAATTCACCGTTCTCGTCGGCCCATTCGTTCCAGATGCGCACGCCGTGTTCTTGGAGATACTTCACATTGGTGTCGCCTTGCAGAAACCATAACAGTTCGTAAATGATGGATTTCAAGTGTAGTTTCTTGGTGGTGAGGAGCGGAAATCCCTCCTCCAAATTGAAGCGCATTTGGTGTCCGAAGATGCTGATGGTACCCGTACCGGTGCGGTCGCCCTTCTGGGTGCCCTCGTCCAAAACACGTTGCAAAAGGTCCAAATATTGTTTCATGTAATCTGTTGTTTGCTTATTAATATACGCGAAGATAATTTTTTTATGATAAAATTCATCGCAAAATGGTGGGCGTAAGAAAATAATCATTACCTTTGCGTCCGATTTTAACAACTAAAATTTAAACGTTATGTATTTAGATGCTGCTAAAAAGCAAGAAATCTTCGGACAATACGGAAAGTCGAATACCGATACTGGCTCACCTGAGGCTCAGATAGCGCTATTTTCATACCGTATTACCCATTTGACTGAGCACATGAAGTCAAATAAGAAGGATTATAGTACACAAAGATCTTTGAAGGCGTTGGTTGGTAAGCGTCGTCGCTTGCTCGACTACTTGAAGGAGGTCGATATTGAAAGATATCGTGCCATCGTAAAGGCATTGGATCTTCGTAAGTAATCTTCTTGAAGTGATGAGAACGGAGGGGCGAATCATAACGGTTCGCCCTTTCTTTTTCCCTGAAAATGTTATGTTTCGCTTTTTAGTTGTATTTTTGCGGATATGGAAAATAAATCAGAAAAAACAAAGCAGTTTGACCTTCGCTATATGCGTATGGCGCAAATATGGGCAGAGAACTCCTATTGCGAGCGACGCAAGGTGGGAGCGCTTATTGTGAAGAACAAGATGATCATCTCGGATGGTTACAATGGTACCCCCGCTGGCTTCGAGAATGTCTGCGAGGATGAAAACAACCGAACCAAGCCTTATGTGTTGCACGCCGAGGCCAATGCCATCACTAAGGTGGCAAGATCATCCAACAGTAGCGAGGACTCCACCTTGTATGTGACCTCCTCACCTTGTATCGAGTGCGCCAAGTTGATTATCCAAGCGGGTATCCGCCGCGTTGTCTATGCGGAGGAGTACCACACACTGGATGGCGTGGACTTGTTGAGGCGTGCTGGTGTGGAGGTGGAACATTTGAAGACAGAAGATAAATAAGATAGAATGAATAAGATTTTCAGTCCGTTAATCGTCACGGTGGCCGCCGTAATAGGCGTCATTGTGGGAAGTGTTATCACAGAACGTTCCAATGAGCGTATCACTCAGACCCATCGAAAGATGGACAGTAAGATTGATATGTTGCTCAATTTGGTCAACTTGCAATATGTGGATGAAGTGGACATCGACTCCTTGGTGGAGAAGGCTATTCCCAAGATCATGGAGGAGTTGGATCCTCATACCGCTTACATTGAGGCGAAGGATTTGCAGATGGTGAACGATGAATTGGAGGGAAGTTTTTCCGGCATCGGTGTCCAATTCAACATCCAGAACGATACCGTGATGATCGTGGATGTGATCAGCGGTGGTCCCTCCGAGAAGTTGGGTATCTTGCCTGGCGACCGTATTGTTGAAGTCAACGACACCTCATTTGTGGGGGAAACGATCAATAACAACAAGGTGATGCACAAATTACGTGGCCCCAAGGGTACCCACGTGAAATTGGGTATCAAAAGACGTAACAACAAGGAGTTGATCTCTTTTGATGTGAAACGTGGCGATGTGCCGGTCAACAGTGTGGATGCCTACTTTATGCTTCCGCAAAACACTGGTTATGTGAAGGTGGGCAAGTTTGGCGCTAAGACTTATGAAGAGTTTTTCAATGCCTTGGATCTATTGCGGGGCAAGGGAGCGCAAAGTTATGTGGTCGATTTGCGAAGTAATTCGGGCGGCTTCTTGGAGTCGGCTGTCTATATGACCAACGAATTCTTGAAGAAGGGATCCTTGATGGTTTACACGGAGGGAAAGGCCCAAGCACGTCAGGACATTAAGGCGGATGGACGAGGAGAGTTCCAGAATTGTCCATTAGCGGTGTTGATTGATGAGTGGTCTGCCTCCGCGAGCGAAATCTTTGCGGGATGTATGCAGGATAATGACAGAGGTGTCGTGGTCGGCAGAAGATCTTTTGGAAAGGGTCTGGTGCAGAGACAAATTCCTTTGAATGATGGTAGCGCGATTCGATTGACCGTCGCACGCTACTATACCCCTTCGGGACGTTGCATCCAGAAACCATACGACAATGCGAGTGATTATCAGAAAGAGGTATACGAGCGTTATGTCAATGGCGAGTTGTATGACAAGGATAGTGTGAAAATGAGTGGCGACACGGTGAAATATTACACAGTGGGTGGACGTGTGGTCTATGGCGGCGGTGGCATCATGCCTGATGCCTTTGTCCCTTATGACACGACCTTCACTACGCCTTTCTACAATAAGTTGATGAATACAAGCTCTTTGTATGATTTCGCGTTTAGATATTCCGATGATCACAGAGATCAGTTGTATGGATTCGCGGACTACGAGAAGGCGGATGAGTTCTTGAAAAAGCAGGGACTCTATGAAAAGGTGTTGAAATTCGCGGAGAGCAAGCGCGTGCAGTGTGATAAAACGCAGCCGCAACGTACGCAGGAGCGGATCACGCAAATGGTTCGTGCCTATATTCTACGCAATATTTATGGCGAAAATGCCTTCTATTCCGTCTATTATGAGAATGATCCTGTGATTCAGGAGGCATTGAAGAGAATGAAGGAATAGCATATCTGCCGATGCAGATCCAATGAGATAAGAGAGGACGGTCCAAACGGATCGTCCTTATTTTATGTGTCCCAATTCACCAGGTACAGCTTGCTTGTCGCTCGGGTAAAGGCGGTGTAGAGCCATCTGAGGTAGTCGGTGTTGATCATGTCGTCTGTGATGTATCCTTTGTCCAAAAATACGTTGCTCCATTGTCCACCTTGCGCTTTGTGGCAGGTGACCGCATAGGCGAATTTCAGTTGCAGCGCGTTGAGGAAGGGATCCTCCCGCATCTGCTTCATACGCTCCCTTTTGTTCCCGATATGCATATAATCCTCCTGCACTGCTTGGAAGAGTCGGTTGCTCTCTTCGTAGGTGAGAGAAGGCGATTCACTGCGGAGTGTGTCGAGTAGAATTTTCGCGTCTATCTCCATGTCGTAGTCTGGAAAGTAAAGAGAGGCTTCCGCGAAATGGAATCCATAGAGTTCGGTGCGTCTGCGTACCCGCCTGATTTCCGCGATGTCTCCGTTGGCGATGAAATCCAATTTGCCATCCTCCTCCGCTTGTTTGGTCCAATAGTAGTTGTTCTTTACCACCATCACCAAATCTCCCGTGGAGAGATCTTCCTCTCGGTAGAGAATTCTGTTTCGGATGCCTTCGTTAAAGATGTTGGTCCTTCTGTTGGATCGGGAGATGATGATCGTCTCATCCATTCCGTCGCGGTTGTAGGCGGTGGAGATCTCCTCGATCAACTCCTCGCCCGACACCTTCCTCACATCAGGGAAGTCAGTGTCAACTTGTGGTTTTTCTCCCTCTATGCCTTGCATCAACATCAACCGAAGGCTGGTCGCATTGTATAAGATACCCGATTCGTCCGTCTGACGGACCACATCGGTCAGCAGATACTGGTCGATGGGGAATCCATATCCCTCCATGTATTCCGCGCACAATGCTGGGCTCTCGTCTTGCCCGACGGGCGGTAGTTGGGCGGTGTCGCCTACGAGGATCATGCGGCATCCGTCGCCCCCATAGACATAAGACATCAAGTCGTCCAAGAGGTTGCCGGTGCCGAAGACGGAATCCCCCGCGTTGGCAAGCATAGAGGCCTCATCCACGATGAATAGGGTGTGTTTATGAAGGTTGACGTTGATGGAGAAATCGCTGTCGATGCTTCCTCCCATCTTCTGACGGTAAATCTTCTTGTGGATAGTCAAAGCGGGATGTCCAGCGTAGGAGCTCAGCACTTTGGCGGCACGACCAGTGGGAGCTAAAAGCACAACAGGTTGTTCCAACTCATCCATCGTGCGGATCAAGGCGGATACGACCGATGTCTTACCTGTACCCGCGTATCCTTTTAGTAGGAAAATGTGGTCCAATCCATCCACTATAAACGAACTCAACGCATCAATCAGCTCCGCTTGTTGGGGGGTGGGTTGATGTGAAAAAGCGCTTTTTATTTTATCCGAAAGAAAATGTTTCATTACATTTTTTAAAATTTACATCCGTTTAGGCACTTCATAAAACCTTTTTTTTTATTTTTGTGCTTTGAATGTATAATACGAAACAAAAATAATTATTTAAACGATATGAAAAACGTATTTATAGCCCTTTTGGCTGTCGCTTCTGTTCTTTTGGCCTATATGTGCTACAGAAGCGTGATGAATCCTATTGAGTTCGACGAGCAAAAGGCCGTCCGTGACCAAGCGGTGATAGCGCAATTGATTAACATCCGTAAGGCTCAAATCGCTCACAAGGAGGCTACAGGAGAGTATGCTACTAGCATGAAGCAACTTATCAAGTTTGTCGATAAGGGATCAATTCCGAATATCGTGAAGAAGGGTGAGTTGACTGATGACCAAATGAAAGCTGGTTTGACCGAGGAGATAGCTATCAGATTGCTTCCTGAGGAGGCAGCGAAGTATGGCATCGGCAATTACGACTCATTCGTTGAGAACTTCCGTCGTGATACCATTTTGGTAGGCGTGAAGGAGAAGGTGTTCCACGATGCGAACTTCGATGCGAATACCATTGCGGTAGTTCCTTTCGGAGAGGGTAAGGAGTTCATTATGGCTACCGACAATAAGTTTATGACCTCTTCAAATGTGGAGGTTCCTTTGTTTGAGGCTTGCATTCCTTATGACGTTTATTTGAACGGTTTGAATAAGCAACAGATCATCAACCTCAACGAGAAGGCTAATACTCTTGGCAAGTATCCAGGTTTGAAGGTGGGAGATGTAAAATCACCTAACAACAACTCTGGTAACTGGGAGTAATATGATAGAAATAGCTGAGTCATCTTTTGATCCGGCGAATTCGCCCAACCATACATTATCCATTCGGCTTCTACCGGATGGATTTTGTTTTGTCGTGGCATCCCTTGCGGAGCGCCGCCCGCTCTACTTTTGCCGTATTGCGGAGGAGGGGAAAAGCGTGGTGCAGCAATTCTCCGAGCAGTTTAACAAGTTGGATTCGTTGAGGCGAAAGTACAGCGAGGTCTCTTTTTTGAATGATACCCGATCCTACACTTTGATGCCTTCCGCCTCTTTCGAGGAGGTAGATATGATGACCTATTGGCAATTCTGCACCAATGGCAATCCTGATGGTGTCCGTATCATGAAAGACCAATTGGATTTATGCGGCGCCACGTTGTTGCATGGCGTGCCTAAGGTGATTGCCGAGCGTATGGCCGAACGATTCCCATCGGTGAAGTATGTGCATCGTCAAAGCCTATTGATAGGGAAGACAATGGTACGTAACAAGCAGATCAATGAGGAGACTGTTAGTGTCTTTGTCGGCGAGGATTTCTTTGATTTGGTGGTGGTAAAGGATGGCGTATTGCAAATTGCCAATACCTTCTCCAACAACAATGATGAGGAGTTCCTTTATTTCACATTGAATGTGTTGGGCCAGTTGAGAATAGATCCGTATAAGGCTAAATTCACGATGTCAGGTGATGTGACCGAGAAGAGTTCCATTGTGTCGGCTTTCTCCAAATATGTGCATGATATCCGTGTGGATGTGAAACCAAGCGTGGAGTGGGGTAAATTGTTTGCCAAGTCCAATTTCTGCGTGGAGCAAAATATCTTATTTGAATTGTCGCAATGCGTATAATCAGTGGAAAATATAAAGGAAGGCATTTCTCGCCTCCAAAGAATCTCAAAGCACGTCCCACTACGGATGTGGCGAAGGAGGCGCTGTTCGATATACTGAACAATCGTATTGATTACGAGGAGACTAAGGTGCTGGATATGTTTGGTGGGACAGGAAGCATCAGTTTGGAGTTCGCGTCAAGAGGGTGCCCAAGTGTCACTCTGCTTGAATTGAATTCCACCAATTATGCCTTTATCAAGAAGACATTGTCCGAATTGAAGGCAGATGAGGTCAATGCCATCAAGGGAGATACCTTTAAGTATGTGGAGAAGTGTTCCTCCAAGTTCGATATGATCTTTGCGGATCCACCCTATGATCATCCGAGGTTAAAAGATGTGCCTGATCTGATCTTCCAGAACGATTTGTTGAACCCTGGTGGTTTGCTCATCTTGGAGCATCCGAAGGATTTCTCGTTCGAGTCTCATCCGCAATTCTTGGAGCACAGGAAGTATGGCCATGTCAATTTCACATTCTTTCAGAAGGAGGAGGCATGAACTATTTGATTGTAGATGATTTGCGCATCCACGCCTTCCATGGTGTGATTCCTACGGAGAATATAGTAGGTGGTGAATATAGTGTCTCTTTGAAGATTGGTTACGATTTCTCAAAGGCGGCGCAGAGCGACGACATCAACGATGCCATCAATTATGCGGAGATCTGCGACCTTGTTAAGCGTGAGATGATGCAACCCTCCAAACTGATAGAGAACGTCGCTTGGCGGATACAAGAGACCATTGTGGCGGCCTATCCGGTGGTTGAGGCGTTAGAGACTACTGTGCGGAAAATCCATCCCCCTGTTCCCTACCAAATGGCGGCCTCCGCAGTGGTATTGCATTACGAAAAATAACAATCATTTCATCCCATACGTATGTAGAGACGGTGTGTACACCGCCTTTTTTTATGTCCATGCGTCATCCACGCATTTTGTCATTTGATGAGCAAACAAAAAGGGCATCCCTTTGAGGAATGCCCTTCTCTATGATTGTAAATCGTTAGATTACAACTTTGGACCTGCAGCAACCAAAGCCTTACCAGCCTCGTTGGTTGTGTACTTCTCGAAGTTCTTTTGGAAGCGAGAAGCCAAATCCTTAGCCTTAGTCTCCCACTCAGATGCGTTAGCGTAAGTATCGCGTGGATCCAAGATAGCTGGGTTAACGTTAGGCAATGAGGTAGGAACCTCGAAGTCGAACATAGGGATCTTCTTAGTAGCTGCCTTCAAGATGTCGCCTGAAAGGATTGCGTCGATGATACCACGGGTATCAGGAATTGAGATACGCTTTCCTGTTCCGTTCCATCCAGTGTTTACCAAGTATGCCTTAGCGCCAGACTTCTTCATCTTCTTAACCAACTCCTCTGCGTACTTAGTTGGGTGCAACTCCAAGAATGCTTGGCCGAAGCAAGCGGAGAATGTTGGAGTAGGCTCAGTGATACCACGCTCGGTACCAGCCAACTTAGCGGTAAATCCGCTCAAGAAGTAGTATTGAGTTTGCTCTGGAGTCAAGATAGAAACTGGAGGCAATACACCGAATGCGTCAGCAGACAAGAAGATAACGTTCTTTGCAGCTGGTGCGGATGATCCTGGTTGGATGTTGTTGATGTGGTTGATAGGGTAAGAAACACGAGTGTTCTCAGTAACCTTCTTATCGTTGAAGTCGATCTTACCGTTAGCGTCAACTGTTACGTTCTCCAACAAAGCGTTGCGCTTGATAGCGCCGTAGATATCTGGCTCGTGCTCCTTGCTGAGTCCGATAACCTTAGCGTAGCAACCACCTTCCAAGTTGAACACACCCTCGTCGTCCCATCCGTGCTCGTCGTCACCGATCAACTTTCTCTTAGGGTCAGTTGACAAAGTAGTCTTACCTGTACCTGACAAACCGAAGAAGATAGCCGTGTTCTCACCGTTCATATCGCAGTTTGCAGAGCAGTGCATTGAAGCGATACCTTGCAATGGCAAGTAGTAGTTTTGCATAGAGAACATACCCTTCTTCATCTCACCACCATACCAAGTGTTGATGATAACTTGCTCACGAGATGTTACGTTGAAAGCAACGCAAGTCTCAGAGTTCAAGCCCAACTCCTTGTAGTTAGCCACCTTAGCCTTAGAAGCGTTGTAGATAACGAAGTTTGGCTCGAAGTTAGCCAACTCCTCCTTCGTAGGTTGGATGAACATGTTTGTTACGAAGTGTGCTTGCCAAGCTACCTCTACGATGAAACGAACTGCCAAACGAGTTGCCTTGTTCGCGCCGCAGAATGCGTCAACCACGTAAAGTTGCTTGTTGGAAAGCTCCTTCTTAGCGATGTCCTTTACTTGCGCCCAAACATCCTCAGACATTGGGTGGTTATCGTTCTTGTATGCGTCAGAAGTCCACCATACAGTGTCCTTTGACTTAGCGTCCATTACAATGTACTTATCCTTAGGAGAACGGCCAGTGAAGACACCTGTCATTACGTTTACTGCGCCAAGCTCAGTCTCTTGACCTTTCTCATAACCCTCAAGAGCAGGATTAACCTCAGCCTTGAAAAGCTCCTCGTACGAAGGATTGTGTGCGATCACGGTAGAACCAGTGATGCCGTACTTTGATAAATCTAAGTTTGCCATGCTAACTTTTTTAATCAATTATTGTTGTTAATAAAATTCTCTAATATTAATGGAATTGACCCTAATAAGCCATGTTTACTCATCACGCAAATTTAATAAAATATTTTAATTATTCGCTGTGTTGAGAGAAAAACCTTTGTGGATTTTGCAAGGTTCTTATAATTATTCGCTAACTACTTTGTGATATGGTCGTTTTTTCGGCTTTTTGTGCTGTTTTGTAACACCCTATTCATTCTGTGCGGAAGTCACAAAAAGCGGCTGCAGGGTCCCCTCAGCCGCTTTTCTATGAATTTATCTTTGAGAAGTCTATTTCTCTACGACAAGTTTCTTGATTGTCACGCCATTCTCGGTGATGATACATAGTCAGATATTTCGGATTTCCAAATTTGAAACGTGGAATTGGGAGGAACTGCGCTATATTTTGGCGAATGTATCTGGAGAGGTATAGCCCTATTGGATATTATTTGTTTCGTAACTCGTTCAATAGTAATTTTTTGTACCTTTGCACCCATAAAAAATAGCAGGTATGACAATAGAGGATTTGATGCAGCGGTCGTGGTCGAAACGCTATGTGGTGGACGAGACGAAGTTGAACTGCAATGGTACGCTTTTCGGCGGCGAGGTGATGGCTTGGATGGATAAGGTGGGGCATGAGCTCTCCGTTGAACTTACTCATCAGACCACCTGCACGGCATCTGCCGATAAGATTCGGTTCCGCGCGCCGGGATATCTAGGCGAGACGATAGAGGTCACTGCCCAACCGATGGAGTTGGGCGCTGTGAAGATGATCATGGAACTTACGGCTGTGGCCGATCCCGACGGCGAGAAGCGCCGCGTCATCCTTACCGGACTCTACACATTCATCCAGTTGGACGAGAAGGCGCGCCCGCACCGTATCACCTATTTTTTAGAGGATTAGCTTGGAAGATTAAAAAGAGAATAAAATGCTGATTAGAATTTATCCGGAGAACCCTAGCGAAAGGGAGATCGAAAAGGTAGTGCAGTTCTTGCGCGACGGAGGTTTGATCGTCTATCCGACCGACACCATTTATGGTCTTGGTTGCGACATTTTCAACGCCAAGGCGGTGGAGAAGATTTGCCGATTGAAGAACATCGATCCGAGAAAGGCCAACCTATCCTTTATATGTAGCGATTTGAGCCATATCAGCGAGTACGCGAAGGTGGACAACAACACTTTCAAATTGATGAAGAAGAACTTGCCTGGTCCATTCACCTTCATTCTGAATGGCAACAGCAATTTGCCTAAACTCTTCCGCAACAAGAAGACCGTCGGTATCAGGGTGCCTGATAACAATATCATCCGTGAGTTGGTGAAGGGTTTAGGTAATCCGATCCTCTCCACCTCCGTGAAAGATGACGATGACGAGATCTTGGAATATTTTACCGATCCGGAATTGATCCACGAGCGATATGAGCACATCGCGGATGTGGTGATCAATGGCGGTTACGGCACTTTGGAACCCTCCACAGTGGTCGATTGCACAGGTGATGAGCCAGTCATTGTCCGTCAAGGCAAAGGTGAATTGGAATATTAATTGACCGTCGAACCAACGATTCATAATTCAAAATTCATAATTCAAAATTCATAATTAAATTGTGTGGGTTTTATTAGCCTTATGTTCCGCCCTTTTGTTGGGCATCTATGACGTTTTCAAAAAGCGTTCTTTAAAGGAGAATGCGGTCATCCCTGTCTTGGCCTCCTCCATCTTCATCTCGGCGGTGATCTTCACCCCCTTCCTCTTGCTATCGACCTTTGCGCCGCAGGTAATGGAGGGCAGTTATTTCTATGTGCCGAAGATGGATCTCTCCACCCATTTGCGCATCTTTTTAAAGTCCGCCATCGTTTTAGGCTCTTGGATTTCAGCCTATTTCGGCATGAAATATGTTCCCATCACCATCTTTTCGCCTATTCGCGCCACCCAACCGATGTGGACGGTTATCGGGGCCTTCTTCATCTTTTCGGAGCATTTGACCCCTTTGCAGGCGGTGGGCGTGGTGGTCACCATCTTTTTCTTTTATTGCTTCTCGTTGGCGGGTTTGAAGGAGGGTATCTCCTGGAAAAAGAACAAGTGGATCTGGCTGATTATCTTGGCGACCCTATTGGGAGCGGCCAGCGGTCTCTATGATAAGCATTTGATGCGCTCCTTCGATCGGGTAGGCGTGCAGGTATTCAGTACGATGTACCAAGCGTTGCTGATGCTCGTGATTCTCTTCACGATGTGGTATCCGAACCGCAAGAAGACTACTCCTTTTGAGTGGCGGTGGAGCATTGCGGGCATCTCTATCTTTTTGATATTCGCCGATTATGTCTACTTCTGGGCCCTCTCTTCCGAAGGTTCTTTGATCTCCATCGTCTCCACGATCCGTCGTTCGGGCGCGGTGGTGCCATTCTTGTACGGTGCGCTCTTCTTAGGTGAAAAGAATTTGAAACTCAAGGGGTTGTTGCTCTGCGGTATCTTGTGTGGCGTGGCGTTGTTGACGGTAGGTGCGCTGAGGTAGTCTCTTCCGGTCGCATGCTCCTCGTTGGGTATAACCGACAGCATCTCCTTCGTCGATGCAATCGGTTACTGAAATATTGCCTTTCAGGCAAATAGGGATTCACTATGATTGGTTTGGTCGCTTGTGGATTTTGAAATAGATATTAATGTTGCACCATTTCATTCTACTATTTCATTAAGAAACTTCCAAATGCATATAGTGGAATAACTTCGATGTTATCATACTTTGAAAAATTTTCAAGAGATGTACGAAGTCCCAATGGCAGTTTTTTTGTTTTTAGGAAGTAGCGAAGACTTTGCATAGATCCGCTGGTTCCTGCTTTTACTTCAATAGGAAGAATCTTACCATCCTTTTCTATTATATAATCTATTTCCGCATTGCCATCTTTCTCTTCACGATGCCAACAATACAATGATGGTTTCGAATAGGGAGATGAACTCTTAGCGATTTCTTGTCCTATAAAGAGTTCTGTTAATGCCCCTCTATTGATTGCTTTTATATCTTCCGATGCGATAAAATCCACAATATTGAGATTCAATATCTTCTGAACAATTCCAGTGTCAATCATAATCATACGGCTGTATTTATGATTAGCTTCTGCTCCCAAGGGAAGTCCATTAGCGGAAGTGTGCACTACTGGCAAAACAAGTCCTGCCAAAACAAGTGTGTCTACGGCACGTTTGATGGTCTCTGTTCGCAATTCTCCATTTACTCGTGAGTATATGAATTTCCCTTGTCCTTGCTCTGCTACAGAAAGCCATGCTTCCGCAATCAACTTAGGGTCAATTCGCTTCCTATACTTAACAAAATCATCTCTATAAGACTCTACCAATACATTCAGTACCTTTTGACATTCAAATAAACTGTGTGTGGTGGTATAAGTCGCAATCACTTCTGGCATTCCTCCTATTGCCATGAACAATTTCAGAAGATCATTTGCTTTAGTATGAATGATATCGTGCAATGGAGCATCCACAGAAGCAGAATCTATTGCCGAAACAAGATTTGCATTTCCTGTGGCATTTAGAAATTCCTTAAAAGAAAATGGATACATATATACTGATTCCACTCTTCCTACTCCAAAAGAAGGAAGTTCCTCAAGGGCGAATTCTAATAATGATCCTGTCGCAACAACATGTAGTTCTGGATATCGTTCGTAAAAATACCTTAGTTTGTTAATAGCTTCCATGCATGATTGAATCTCATCCAAAAGAAGAAGTGTCTCTCCTGGTACTATAGAAACTCCTAAAACAAGGCTTAGATTATCACATATTTGTTGTGGTGTGTACTTGGGGTCGAAAAGGTGATGAATGTCTTTCCTTTCGTTTAGGTCGACTTCAACATAACTCTTAAATGATTTGCCCAAATTACGAACCGCACTCGTTTTGCCAACTTGCCTAGCTCCTCTTAACAACAATGGTTTTCTATTGTGTGAATTCGACCAATCAAGCAATACCTTATCTATTGTTCTCTCTATATAATTCATAAATGTCTATATTTTAAGTACAAAATTATAAAAACCGTAAAAAGAGTAGGCAAGATTTGGTGTAAAAATGTAAAAAGAGTATGCAAAATTTGGTATGAAAGCGTGAAAAGAGTAGGCAAAGTCTATGTGTTGCCCCTTACAACTGAGGAGGTTAACCTTTTTCGCAGCATCTCCTTCGTCGATGCAATCGGTTACTGAAATATTGCCTTTCAGGCAAATGAGGATATGCCGATGCTTGGTTTTATTCGCTTGTGGATTTGGGCAAACGTGCTTCCGTCTTGTAATGTGATTCGAATTACTTCCTGATATATTTTTTACCCTTGCTGATCACGATACCACGGTAATCGTCACTCACCTCAATACCTAGGAGATTGTAAGTTTGGGTATAGCAATCGTCAGTGCGCATGTAGATGTCCTCGATGACAGTAGGTGACTCATAGTATTCTCCGAGGCTGATGAAGTCACCACATTCCACATCGGGCAAAAGGTAGGCTTCGTATCGCTTTACAAGCACCTGATTATCTTCGTGCACCTTATAGAAGCCCGTGATGCCATCGCGGCACTGCAGCACGTAGCTGCCCTTAGGGGCATAGATATCACCCTCGGTGCTGGCGGTCAGGTGACTCTTTGTACGCAATCCTACGGGAGTGACAGGGCCAGAGAAGCGATAGGTAGTGCCTGGTGTGCCGTGTATGATGAAAGGAAGGTCGAAATAGAAGATATTATAATCTAACAAAGAAAGCTCGTCATTGTCGATACTGAGTATACCAAAGGTCGACAAGTCCTTCGGCAGATTAGTATAGTTGAAAGGCAGGCAGAGGGTTCCCCAGCCAGACTCAGGGGCGGTGAACTCGATGGTCTGCGACTCGCGGAAGTAGAGGGGTACCGCCTCCTTCATGAGTTCCCCTGTAGTCAGGTTCTGAAAGCGGAGCAGGTAATTATGGCCAGGCACCAGCGTCTGAGGCTTGTCAGGTAAGGTCTGGCTGTGAAGATCCTGATAGTTAAAGTCGAGCATATTCAAACCATTCCTCTCCAGTGTCAACTCGCCAAGATCGAAATAGTCAATACTGTCGCCACCTTCTTCCGGATATACCCAGAGGACCATTGCCTGTGTCACTGTCTTCAGAGAATAGTTATGCACAAAGACATTGCCGATTGGACTATCGGCCGAGATATAGCCATTATTAAAGATCTTGACCGACTGATCGTCATCTGGACCTATCCCTGACCAGGCCGGTATGATCAGTTTAGTGAAATTTGCACCCGGCTTGGCTGCGATCGGCCTCCACTCACCCTGCTCATCCTCCATCATGGGCACTACCTGATAGGTGGTTCCCAATTTGGCTTCGGCAGGTATGGTGAATGTGGCATTAAAAAAACTTGGCTCTTCAGGAGTTATAGTGACCGTATAGACATCTGGGATATTCAGTATCTCATTGTCATCTTTTGTATTCACGAGTTTGTACCTGACTTGCATAGGATAGCCGTCCTTACCGAGTGTTTCTACTGATACCCTCGCTGCGACTACATCGCCCGGCATGTAGCAATAATTATTATCTAAGTAGAGTTCTGTAATAACGAGCGAATCCTTTCTATATTCGCTGGAGCCGTCCTTATCAGGACACATGCCGATGATGGCATCCTGATAGTAGGAATAGTTGGTACTGGCAACCGCACCACCTGTACCAGTTCCAGCAGGGCGCAATGCCTCTTCTGTGGCCGATGCCGTCAGCAGGAAGGTTGTATTATAATAGCCATACCATCCCCAGTTGATGTGCCATCGGCCATCCTCATAACCGTCACAGACAAATTGGTGCCCCATGAATTCGTTATCCTGTTTTGCAAAGCCACCATAAACCACAGGCTGACCCTTAGCCAGTTCTTCATAAATCAGCTGCTCCCATTCCGCATCAGAATAAAACTGCCTTGACACATAGGTCATGCCTTTGTTATATTTGAAGGTACTGGTCAGACGGGAAATCAAGTTCTCAGTTTTGGCACTTGTGTTACTAGTAGAATACTCTGCATTCACGGCCACACCCAGTTGATACATCAGCGTACCCACAGCCACCTCTTCTGCTGAGCCCGTATAGGTGCCATTGGTATAGGTGTCGGCCATGTGCGCCCAGTCATAATGAGTGTGCTCGAAGTCGGCTTCGAAGGTCAGGTCATGATACATGCTAGTCATGGTGGCCGATCCTACACCCGTATCGGGCCACTCGTAATACCTCATCACCTGTGCCGCTGCGGTAGGCACACAGCCGGTCACGAGTGCATTCTCGCCCGTATATCCGGCAGCGTAGGTCGGTATCTGGCAGTTGTAAGGCTCCTTCTGTCCCCACTCGGTGGTGAGCATGGCGGGGATATCCGGCCGTGATGAACGTGTCTTAGCGTATTTCATGACACTGGTGCGACCTGCCTTCACCTCCCCGATAGCGTGGCTGATCTCTGCGTCATACTGACTGAGCCACCAGCGCATATTATCGGGGATGAGGGCGTAGTCGAACGTACCCTTGTCAGAGTAGCCGAGCACCTCCTTCGCAGCCTCGTCACCGCCCATGATAACAAAGCCTCCTGCGTCGTTGTTGAAGACATAGTAGTAGGTCTCATCGCCCGCCTGTGAGGTATAGGCCAGTGAGAGCTGCACCTCCTGCTGCGAGGCGCGTGTCTGTGTCTTTGACTGTATCTGTTTCTTTGTCTGCAGGAACTGTAGGGCTTTATTCTCAGCCTCTCTTACTTCGATGGTCTGTGCAAGAAGGAGGGTAGGAAGGAGTGATAACAATACGAAAATATTCTTCATAGAGCAGTACTTTTCTTCGTTGCAAAGATATAAAACTATTTCGACAATCCACCCAGCACATCCTCTTCACTTCGTGTCAGAGTATATACAGGGTTGCCCGTGTGACGTCTTTCTGACGTTGCCTACATAATTTGGTGTCATTCCATAAAAAGTTGGTGTCAATCTACATAGTTCCTATAAGTACTGCCATCGCTGATGGTGTTTTTATCACTTGGGGTCAAAAAGTATATACTAGCCTTTTTCAAAAAGGGCGGCGAACCATTCGATTCACCGCCCGATGTTTTCTGTAGCGCTGCGGGGTTATTTATCACTCTTCCGCCTATTGCACTCACGACAGAGCATTTGACAGTTTTCGGTTTTCAGCACAGTTTTACCCTCAAAAGCCACTTCCACAAGGGAAGCACGTTAATTACGCTATGGATGGTATTTATTACCTCTTCATCATACATGGTGATGATAAATAGATGATCTATTTCAACTGTAGAAGATAATTTTTCAAGTGCGCGAACCTCTCTTTTGCGAGTCTCCTCATCTTTGAGCGAATAGCTTACCTGGATAGCGGTCTTTTGATCCTGCAAATAAAAATCCACTTCTATGTTGGTATTATAAAAAGTGACATTATCACCATATTGCTTGTAGAGGCTGACAGCCACCATATTTTCTAGTAAACTCGTATTGGGATCAGTCAGAAACAAATTTAGTATTCCATTGTCTATGAAATAGTACTTCTTGTTGGATGCTTTCTCTACAAATCTGGCTGCAAAATTCTCTATGGGGATAAGCAACCACGATTCGTTCATATAATCCAAGTAATCAATTACTGTATCTGTAGAAATCTTTTTTCCTATGCTCGACACCATGTTGGCAATTCTGTTGTACGACACAGGTTGCTTTACACTTTCCGCAATCTTCTGTACCACATACTTAATTGACTTGTCGTTTCGTATGGAATAACGGGCAATCAGGTCACCGAAGAAAATTTTTGAAAAGAGACCGCTAAGCCAACCTCTTTTGTCTAACACTCCGCCAATTTCAGGAAGACCTCCAAATGTAAAATACTCCTCCAAATACTTATTGATCAAATCTTGGTTCTTAAATTCGAAATTTTTATCTTCGACATCAACACCTTTGGCCCTCAGCATCTCTCGGAACGACATAGGGAACACACGTTTTATTTGGTATCTTCCGCCAAGCGTTGTTGCTATCTCTGAACTTAACATTTTCGCGTTGCTGCCTGTGATATATACCCTATACCCTTGATCGGCAAGTCTGCGAGCAAATTTCTCCCATCCGTCTATTATTTGAATCTCGTCCAAGAACACAAATGGTTTGTAGTCATACATCTCCCTATAAGATGAAAGAATAGTATCCAAGTCGGAGGCCATCATGCCAATAAGACGTTCGTCCTCGAAGTTAAAATATAGAAATTCGTCAACCGAATGACCAGACTTCATTAGTTGCTGCATCCTTTGGTACAATAGATAGGATTTGCCTGCACGTCTGAGTCCAATCAACACATAGTTCAAATTATCCTCAAAGTCATATTCTCTTTCGTTGAGTGTGATATTTGATGCAATACGCTGATTTTCAATTATTATTCGTTTGACTGTATTTTTGTCTATCATAATTTGCCGTTTATTTTTGTGCGAAAATAATCATTTTATCTAATATAATCGACAAAATTCAATCTTTTGTGTTGGATATAAACGATAAAACAACTATGTTTTTATCTAATATAGACGATAAAGTGGCGTAAAGAACTTATGTGTTACAATAAAAAAGGCGGCGAACCATTCGATTCACCGCCCGATGTTTTCTGTAGCGCTGCGGGGTTATTTATCACTCTTCCGCCTATTGCACTCACGACAGAGCATTTGGCAGTTCTCGGCGATGGTGCGTCCTCCCTCTTTCCATGGAGTGATGTGGTCGGCTTCCATTTGCTCGATTTCAAAGTGCTTGCCACAATTTTTGCAAATACCATTCTGCCTCTCGTACACTTCTCGCTTGGTGTTATCGTCGAAAGCTCGGATGCCAAGGTGGTGCTCGTCTCCGTCCAAAACATAGGCGTAGATGCCAGACTTTTTTTGCACATCACTATCTTTCATAAGCTCAGCAATTCTTTTCTCAAGCTCGGTTGCGTCAAGTTTGTCATCCTTGTGTTTGTTGTAGAGTTCGCCCCAAGCCACTTGTTTCATCTCTCTACGTTTTTTGGAGAACTTAGCTTGTACCCATTGGATTACGTTCTGAAAGTAGAGCCATAGGTCGTCAGCATTACTATCGTGCTGATGTATGGCCATATATTCTCTTATTTTACCGTTGTTGATCCACGCTATGGCTGTCTCCAGATAGTCCTGACGAATGGGTGAACCGCTCATATAATCGCTGCCGATTTTGTAAGCCACGCAGCCTGTTTTGCTAAATTTGCGTTTGGCTGCAGTAACCCATTCACCGCAATATATTGCATTACGAATCTCTTGCTTGGTTAGTTTTTCTCCTGCAATATTTATTGTTTCGAACCAATTGATTTTTTCGTCGTCGCTACCATTACGACAAATATATACCATCAATTGATAATCCTCGAATTTTCTTCGTTCGTCAGGGGTGAGGTTTACGCCACTTTTAAGCGTGCCGTTCCAATCGACAAAAAAGTTACCGCTCAAGAACTCGCAGATACTCATTGTACGTTGTTGTCCATCGAGTAGTTCAAATGTACCATCCTCGTTTTCTACCCAATACATTACGTTTAGTGGAAAGCCTTTGTGTATGCTATCAATTACTGCCACTTGTTGCTTCTCGCTATAAACAAACTCACGTTGGTACTTGGGGCGAATATTCAGTTTGCCACCATAGCCAAATACGCCTTCTTCTTCACTATTTTTAAATCCCGCATATAAATCTCCGATGCGGATGGGTGTTAGTGTTATTTCCATGGTTTTATTGTTTTTTACGGATTAATACTCTTGCATATATTTTCTTTCCGTTTACATATGGATATCCATAATTATAACCTTCTACTTTCGTTGTTGTCATCGCACCAGTGATTTCGAATTGCTCAGGATTATACTTCCCTAAAAATGTGATTGGAACGCCCATTATGCCATGATAATCAATAGGTATATCATCAACCTTATCTACATTAATAGCATCGTAATTATCATATGTAGGATACTCATCTGCAGAATATTGTTTGTATAAATCCAAAAACTCGTGACGTTTGTTATGGTCTAGATTAGTAAACCAGCATATATTACCCATACTACGCCACTTTTGACCTGTTTCATCTATCCAAAATCGAACACTCTTCTCTTCGTAATTAGCAGGGACCTTAAAAGCACTATATGACAAGCAACTTCCTAGCCATAATTGGTTTTCTTTAATCAATTTAAAAATCTCCTTATAAGTAATAGCATTTTGATTTCCAATAATCAAGAACTTTTTGTCGTACTGAACCAACTGCGCCACATATTCTCGAAATAACGAGAAAGGCGGATTTGTAACCACAATATCGGCTTCTTTTAGTAATTCAACACATTCCTTGGATCGGAAATCGCCATTACCTTGCAGGGTTGTAAGTACATTTTTGTCATTCTTGATTAGCCACTCCACATCGGCAAGATCAGTTGCTCCATCTCCGTTCACATCGCGTACTTCGGTAATCACTATTTTGTGTGGTACGCGTGTTTTTTCTTGCTTGCCGTAGGGTTCGTCGGGTTCAAAAAGGAGCATTTGTGTTGCAGCTACGGGCGAACCGTCGTAGCAGGTGGCAATCAGTTTTTTCAGTCCCAAAACATTGAAGTTGAGAGCAAAGTATTTGAAAAAGTTGCTTTCGTAAGGGTCGTCGCAGTTACAAAACACTGTCTTTCCTGCAAAGTGCTGTTTGTAGTGTTTTAACTCGTTGGCAATGTCGGATAGTTGCGTGTAGAACTCATCCTTCTTCGCTTTGTTCGCCGCATGAAGGTTTTTATTTCCTGCCATAGATTGATAGCATTATTCACATCACACTATCAATCTTCACTATCGGCTAAAAGAAAGGTGCGAGCCTTTCTATCTTGTCCACGGGGAGCCTGCAAGAACCCCGCCATCCATTATAGATTAGCCCACACCTAATTGGTGCGAGCATCAACCTTAATAATGGATGTACGAGAGTACAAGCTTCCCGTGGATTAGCGTTTATCCGATAATGCTAAATCATCAGTTTGCAGGCTTTTGATTTGGACAAGAATAATAGCTAATGCTTTAATTTATAATATGTTAATTTAAATCGTTCCCTTTTGTTACAATTCTTTTAGTTTAATGTTTTATTTCCCGCAAGTTAGGGAGAATTATTGTAATGTGCAAATTGGGAATGCTTAATTCTCTCAATAGAGAAATCCGAACATCCAGAGCGGAATCTCGCGTGAAGTGGCATATTCAATGTCATCTTTGACAAGATAAGAGTTCTCTAATTCCTTGATTTGTTGGGTGGCTTTATTCTTTCCCCCCACTTCAAAAGTGTAATCGTTTACCTCGAAATCCGCTTGCGTCGGAGAGGAGACGATGGGGTACAAATCCTGTAGAAATTGAATAAAAATATTTTCCCGAATGGTTCCAATGTTTGGCTCTCCATCCGCAAGAACATAAAATAGGTTGGGGTTGTTCAAGTATATCTTGTCTATTTTTTGCAAAATTTTTATTCCGGTTGCCTTCTCCCGTATCATTGTGATAAGTTGTGCTTTTTCTAAGTACGTTAGATAATCAGGCAATATATTTCTGGAGATACCCAGTTCTCTTTCCAAAACAGAGAAGTTGGGTTTGAAAGGAACACTCTGTGCTATGACATAGAGCAATTTCTTGAGCTTTGCACTTGAGGTGACATTCATTTTTGCGAACGATGGAATATCAAACTCTACTACCTGCTTTAAAACACTTCTGAGTCGAAGGCTATAGTCGTCCGATTCTATAAAATAGGGATAATATCCGACCTTTAAGTATTGTTTGAAAAGTGCTAGTGGACGATGTTCCACATAAGGGAAAGCAACTTTCCCCGCTAATACATCTTCCAGCGAATACGAGGGAAGGTTCTCGTGTAGGGTAATGTTGAGGTATTCTCGGAAGGAGAGTCCCTTCAGATGATATTCTACTTTTCTCCTGCTTAAATCGGCTCCGCCTTGTTCCAAATCTAAAATGGATGAACCTGTATAGACAATGTGAAGGTCCGGTAGTAGGTCGTAAATGTTCTTAATTTCTGTGGACCATCCATCGTATTTGTGCACCTCGTCGATATAAAGTTTCTTTCCGCCGCTTTGGTAAAACTCCTTTGCAAGATCATAGAGTCTATGTGTGGTAAAGTAGAAATCATCCGCGGTTACGTAGAGCGAGGTCGTGCCATCATCGCACATCTTAATGTGTTGAAGAAGCAAGGTGGTTTTTCCTGTTCCTCTGGCGCCCAATATTGAGACCAATCGATTCTCCCAGTTGATCTTATCGTGAAGATAACGTACAAAATCAGTGTTTACTCTGTTTAATAAAAGTCTATGTGTTTCAATGAGTCTGTTCATATCCAACCTTTGATTTAATGTGCAAATATAGTCAATTGCACGATGCAGTGTGCAGTTTCTTTTAAAAATTGCACGATAGAGCATGCAAAATATATCAAAAACTGCATGATAGACCGTGCAGTTCTTTCCTATCCCAATAAAAAAGGGCGGCGAACCATTCGATTCACCGCCCGATGTTTTCTAAGAGCTGCGATAGGGGGTAAAGGATCAATCCTCGTCGTCCTCGACCTCACGCATCGTTTCAGACTCCTCTGTTAAGTCCACCTCGTTGCCTTTTTCATCATAGAATTTGTATTGTAGGAACGGGAAATTTTGTGACTCTACCAGCTTAAATGAACAATGATACTTGCGGCTCCACTTCGATTTTAGGGTGAAGAATGGGAAGCCTTTGTTGATATAAGCCGCTACATAAGGGTGGACATAAAGTTTGAACTTCTTGATTTCCAAGATATTAACTAAATAATCGATCTTACTCTCCAATGTGTCGACGAATAAGATGGATGGTTGGGCAACACCTTTGCCCATACACGTCGGACAAACCTCCTCTGTGTTGATGTGCATCTCAGGACGCACCCGTTGACGTGTAATTTGCATCAGACCGAACTTGCTAAGCTGCAAAATGTTGTGTCTTGCACGGTCGTTTGCCATGTTTGCCTTCATTCTGTCGTAGAGGGCCTGACGGTTCTCCGCTTTCAGCATATCGATGAAATCGACCACGATGATGCCTCCAAGGTCTCTCAATCGCAATTGTCTCGCCAACTCATCGGCAGCCGCGAGATTCACCTCGATGGCGTTAGCTTCCTGATCGTTTCCTGCTTTTGATTTGTTGCCGCTGTTGACATCCACAACGTGCATCGCTTCGGTCTTCTCTATGTAGAGATAGGCTCCGTTTTTGAAGGAGACGATTCTGCCGAAGAGCGATTTCAACTGCTTCGTTACGCCGAAATGGTCGAAGATAGGGGTGTCGTCGGTGTACAACTTGACGATGCCCTTCTTCTCAGGAGCGATTTCGCTCACATAGTCCAGCACCTCGTGGTAAACGGTTTTATCGTTTACGTGGATGCTTTCGAATGAAGGATTGAAAATATCTCTAAGGATAGAGACGGTACGACCTAGTTCCTCGTAGATGAGTTTAGGCAATTTGCCTTCGCCGCTCATCTTCTTGACACTGGCTTCCCAACGGCTCACCAACATCTGTATCTCCGCGCTTACGTCTTCCACGCTCTTTCCTTCCGCAACGGTACGTACGATGACGCCGAAGTTTTTAGGTTTCACGCTTCTGACAATTTGCTTGATACGGTTGCGTTCCTCGTTGGATTTGATCTTTTGGGAGACGAACACTCTGTCCGCACCTGGAATTAAGACCAAGAATCTTCCCGCGATGGAGATTTCCGCCGTAAGTCTAGGCCCTTTTGTGGAGATCGGTTCTTTGGCGATTTGTACAAGCACCTCTTGTCCTGGTTGGAGTAGATCGGTGATTTGTCCGCCCTTCTGGATCTCCTTTTGGATTTGGTAGCGTGAGAGGGTGAGCCCTTTCTTCTTGCCGCTGAGAGCATCCTTCATGAACGAATTGAGTGTCAAGAAGTGTGGTCCCAGGTCTTGGTAGTGGAGGAATGCTCCCTTCTCGTAGCCTACGTCAACGAATGCCGCATTGAGCCCTGGCATCAGCTTCTTCACCTTGGCGAGGTATATGTCGCCGACGGAGAATTTGCTATCGCGCTTATCCTTGTTCACCTCGACTAGTTTCTTGTCGTCGAGTTGAGCGATGGATATTTCCGATGCTTGAACGTCAAATACTAATTCGCTATTCATAATTTAAAAATTTGTTACATAAAAAAGAACAAACCTAAGCATGTACTCAAGTTTGTTCTTTCGTCTTTTTTTTCGCAACTAGACTATTACTTCTTCTTATGACGATTCTTCTTTAGTCTCTTCTTGCGTTTGTGAGTAGACATTTTATGTCTCTTTCTCTTCTTTCCGCTTGGCATAGTTGTTAAAATTTAAGTTTACTAATAAAATAATTATTTCTTTTTAGCGTCCTTCACTGTAGTCTTCTTCACGTCGTTCATGAAGGTCTTAGCTGGCTTGAACGCTGGTATATTATGTGCTGGGATAATGATGGATGTCTTCTTGGAAATGTTGCGTGCGGTCTTCTCTGCTCTCGCTTTTACGATGAAGGAACCGAAACCTCTCAAATATACATCCTCGCTTTTTGACAAAGACTTCTTTACCTCTTTCATGAAGGATTCTACAACCTTCAATACATCTTCTCTCTCAATTCCTGTCGTTCTTGAAATCTCATTAACGATATCTGCTTTTGTCATCTTCTTTGGAATACTTTGTTTATAATAACGTACTTATCTTTTTATTTTCGGGTTGCAAATATACTCATTTTCACTGATTAAAAAAATCTTAAAACCAATTTTTTAGTGAAGATTTAAGATTTAGGAAATGAACGTTCCACAAAGTCAATTAAGAATTGTATTTTTGTGCGATTGATTTGTACACTGTATGGCAAATATTGAGTTAAAGAAGGTAGAGACAAAAGCGGACTTGAAGAAGTTCATTCGTTTACCGTATGATTTATATAGAGGAAATGACTATTGGGTTCCCCCTTTGGAAATGGATGAGATGAATGTCTTGCGCAAGGATAAAAATCCGGCGTTCGACCATTGTGAGGCCGATTATTGGTTAGCCTATAAGGATGGCAAGTTGGCTGGACGTGTGGCGGCGATCATCAACAAGGTGGCGAATGATAAATGGGGAGGTAAAGTCCGTTTCGGATGGCTTGAATTCATTGAGGACATAGAAGTACTCCGCGCTTTGATCGACCAGGTGATCGCATGGGGCCGCGAACGCGGCATGAAGGTGATCCAAGGTCCTCTTGGTTTCAATGATATGGATAAGGAGGGATTGCTTGTCGAGGGATTCGACAAACTGCCTACCATCGCCAATATCTACAACCACCCCTATTACCCGACCATGTTGGAGGAGTTGGGCTTTCACAAGGATGAGGATTGGTTACAGTACATTATTAAGGTGACGGATGTGCCCGAGAAGGTGAAGGCTGTCAGTGAAGGTTTGGCCAGACGCTACAATGTGAGGGCGGTGATATTCGACAAGAAGAAGGATGTCTTGAAATATGGAAAGTCGATGTTCCATACCCTGAACGAGGCGTTCAAGAATCTATATGGATATGCCGAACTTTCCGAGAAGGAGATCGAATCGTTGATCAGTACCTATTTCTCCTTCATCGACCCTAAATTCGTCTGCTTCGTTTTGGACGAGCACGATGATGTGGTGGGCTTTGGCGTCAGCATGCCCTCTCTTTCCAAGGCCTTCCAGAAGGCGAAGGGAAAGATTCTTCCGTTCGGTTTTGTCCATCTCTTGAAGGGATTGCGTCAGCGGGAGACGATTGACCTGTACCTCAACGGTGTTTTGCCTGAATGGCAAAACCGTGGTATCCATGCCTTGTACTACACGAAATTGACACAAGCTTACATGGATGCGGGCTTTAAATACGCGATCACCAATCCGCAGTTGGAGACCAATGTCAACGCGGTTCGTATTTGGCGTAATTATGAGCAAACGCCTTATATTAGGCGTCGTTGCTATTCGAAAGAGATTTTGTGAGATTTAAGAGTTAGGATTTAAGAGATTGGTTTAAGGGTAGAATGTTGTTTAAAAATTCCATACTGTGGTTGTTATTTCCTTTGCTGTTTATTTGCGGAGGATGCGATGCCGTTATGGACCAATTTTTCGCCAACGTCACGCCGGATACGGATCTCTTTGCCGACGATCCCTTGGCGGAGCCAGGCCAGAAACCTCATGTGACAAAACATTGGGATGACTTGCATACCTTGGGAAGATGCCGTTTCCTCCGTGATCCGAACAAGTTGCATATCTCTGCTGGAAGGGCGGTGGGGCTGAATGTCCCGTTCAGAAAGAATGCCGATTTCTTGGCGGACAGAGACTCCTTGCTTGAGTGCGGAGCCTTGGTCTATGTGCCTGATACAATAGGGTATAGGAAAAAGAGCGCCAAATATTCCTACCCATATCTTACCCCAGAGGCATACAAGGTTTTGAATGAGTTGAGCGATCGCTTCCAACAAAAGTTGAAGGCGAGGAAACAACCTGCCTATTCCCTCTACCTGACCTCCTGTCTGCGTACGGAGGAGAGTCAAATCCGTCTTCGGAAAGGTAACCGAAACGCTACCAAGGATACGACCAGCCATCTTTTCGGTGCCTCCTTCGATATCTCCTATTGGGAGTTTATCCGCAACTCCAATGGCAGAGCCTATAACTATAAGCACATTCAGAACATTCTCTCCAAGACCATCGGGGAGATGAGAGATGAAAAGAAACTATTGGTCATTAAGGAGAGTGGACAGTTCTGCTTTCACATTACGGTTGTCCAATAATCGCATAGGGTGTTATGTATGTCAAGACGGATGCCATTGTTTTAAGCCACAAAAAATTCAGGGACAACGCGACGTTGCTGACGCTCTACACCAAGGAGATGGGCAGAGGCTCCTTTTTGCTTTATGGCGCGGGCAGTAAAAAGGGCGGCAAGGGATTCTCTTTGTTACAGCCGCTCTCCTTGTTGCAGATTGAATATGATCTCCGTAATGGTAGGGAACTCAGTGTGATCAAGGAGATGAAACCTTTGTATCCGCTCTACGACGTCTTGTTTGATCCCTATAAAAGCAGCATCTTATTTTTCTTGGCGGAGGTGCTTTACCATGCATTGAAGACCAATGAACGAGATGATTATCTTTTCCAGTTTTTGTATGAGTCCATCCTCCGATTGGAGGGAATGAAGCGTGGTGTCGCCAATTTTCACATCGCCTTTTTGGTGCGGTTGACCAATTTTTTGGGGTTCGGTCCGAATGTCTATGACTGGACGGATGCCCACTATTTCGACTTTCGTCAGGCGGAGTATACGGTACAACGCCCTTCTCACGCCCAGTACGTCGGACAAGGGGAGGCTCGTTTCCTCCGCACCTTATGTAGGATCAATTATCGGAATTTGACCTGTTTTCGCTTCTCGCAGTCGGAGAGGAAAGAGCTTCTGAACCGTATTGTGGAGTATTATAATATTCATTTACAGGGATTTGGCGATTTGAAGACACTCGCTGTCTTGCATGAGATTTTCGATTGATTTCCAAGTTCCAAATTCTTTAACAAATTTTTTCATTGTTGATAAATCATAGGAGAAAAGGTTTGCATATCCGCGCTCATTTGCCTATTTTCGCAAGCGTAAATGATGTATCACGTTAAATCTAATGGAATATGGCAGAAAAAACACGATATTCAGATGCGGAATTGGCGGAATTTAAAGAGTTGATTCTGGAGAAACTGGCGGCCGCTCACAGAGACTATGAATCATTGAAGGCAAGTTTGGCCAATATGGATGGCAACGATGTCAAGGATACCTCCCCTACATTCAAGGTTTTGGAAGAGGGTGCGGAGACCATGACCAAGGAAGAGGCTGGCCGTTTGGCGCAAAGACAGATGAAGTTCATCCAGCACTTGCAGGCTGCGTTGATTCGTATCGAGAACAAAACCTATGGCATTTGCCGAGAGACTGGCAAGTTGATTCCAAAGGAGAGATTACGTGCGGTACCTCATGCTACTTTGTGTATTGACGCCAAGAAAAATGGTGTGAAATAATTGACGGAGAAACAATATATTGTGCGACCTGAACAAAAAAAACAGATAATATTCTCTTCCGTTCTGATTTTGGGCGTTTTGCTCTTAGATCAGATTGTGAAGGTTTATGTGAAGACACACTTCCACTATGCTGAGAGTGTGGAGGTGACCCCTTGGTTCTACATTCGTTTTGTAGAGAACAATGGCATCGCTTTCGGTTTGGAGGTTTTTAGACAAAAAATCATCTTGACCATTTTGCGAATGTTCTTCGTGTTGGGTTTGTGTTATTACCTTTATGGTTTGATCAAGAAGGGCTCGAAGACAGGGTTTGTCTTGTGTCTGGCTGCCATAGTGGCAGGCGCGATAGGTAATATCATCGACTGCGTTTTCTATGGCAGATGCTTCGAGGCCAGCACTTACAACCATGTAGCGCAGTTCGCGCCAGAGAATGGATATGCGCCGTTATTCTACGGCAAGGTGGTGGATATGTTGCATTTCCCCCTCTTTTCTTACACATTTCCTGAATGGTTCCCTTTCTTGGGCGGTAGTTCGGGAACATTCTTCTCTCCGATATTCAACATCGCCGATTCGGCTATTACTGTCAGCATATTTGTTATCCTTATCTGGTATAGAAATCTCGTGATAAAGGAGGAGGGGAAATGAGGCGCTTGAAGTATTTGCTTTTGTTTTTGCCTATGTTGGCATGTTCGCCCGACTCCTCTCGTCCGACTATCCCAGAGAAAAAGATGGCGGATATCCTGACTGATCAATATCTGATGCAGTCCGCTTTTGTGCAGAAGGGTGGTCCTTCGGATCACATGCCAACCTACTACTACAACCAAATTTTGGAGAAACACCAATGCTCGGAGGCTGAGTTTGATTCGGCTGTGGTGTGGTACACGGCTCATATGGACGTTTATGAGAAGGTCTATGAGGATGTGATTGCCCGTTTGCAGGCTTTGGAAGACTCCTTGGTGCCTATTGTGGCGCGTGAGGCTGGCGAATCAAGAGGCGAGTAGGATGAGAAAAGGTTACCTTTCCCGAAGGATATATACTGGACCGACGTGTTGGATGCGTAATGCGGTCTTGATGGTGGATGAGGAGCGAGGAGACTGCTCTTTGATGGAATTGGAGGGGACAGAACCTCCAGCCACCACTTTTATAGAGGGGGTGATACTTCCTTTTGAGCCGCAATTAACGAGCGGTCTCTCCCTAGAAAACCTGTTGTTGAAGCAATTCTCACAAGAGATCGTAGAACCTCTCCATTACTGGACATTAGCCTATCCGGGACTCTTTTCGGGCAAGGCGATTCCATCGGATTTGAGCTTGTGTAAGGTGGTGAAATTATGGTAGAGACGTTGTGCACAACGTCTCTACGTCCGAATTATGTTTGTTATCTCCTCCTCAAATAATTCACGAACTCATAGTCGTGGTCGTTCTTCTCGTCCGCGGTGAAACTTTCACGCGAATACTCCTGCCACTCGCTTTCGGGATAGGCGGGGAAGAAGGTGTCCGCCTCCGGTGAGGTATGCACTAGGGTGAGGCAAAGTTTATTGGCCAAAGGCATCATCATTTGGTAGATTTGTCCGCCACCCATCACGAAAATCTCCTCCTTTTTGAGGGTAGGGTCGCTCTCCAACTCGGAGAGGTCACGGATGATCTCGCAGCCTGGCGCCTCCTCTGCCTGCAAGGTGCGGGAAAGGATGATGTTGCGGCGATTGGGCAATGGACGGCCGATGGAGAGGTAAGTGTTCTTGCCCATCAAGACCGTGTGGCCCGTGGTGAGGCTCTTGAAATGCTTCATATCGGCGTTGAGGTGCCAAATCAACTGGTTGTCTTTTCCAATCGCTAAATTCTCGGCCACGGCGGCGATGATTGTATATTCCATAATCTCCGAAGTTGTTACTAATGACGCGAAGTTACGATTTATTTCCGACCCCACATTGAGGTTTGTTGTAATTTCGATGATGTCTCACATGATATTCACGTCCGTTAACCTTTTTTAGTAGCGTTTACTTATTGATAATCGTAAATAATTTTGTTTCTTTGCAATACTAATGTTGAATAGTTATGCAGAAAAGAATAGCCTTTATCATAAATCCTAAATCAGGTACAGCGGACAAGCGAAAACTTCCGCAGATGATTCAGGAGATGTTCAATAGTGAGTGGGATACGACGATTGTCGAAACGGAGTATGCGGGTCACGGAAAGGAACTTGCGGCAAAGTTTGCGTCGGAAGGGTATGAGGTAGTAGTAGCATGTGGTGGCGATGGTACCATGAACGAGGTGGCATCCGAGCTTGTTCATACCGATACCTCTTTTGCGATTGTCCCTTTTGGTTCGGGCAACGGCTTGGCGAGGCACTTGGGTTTCTCTATGCATGCCAGAGAGGCGCTCGCTCAAATTTTCAATGGCAAAGATCATGTGATTGACAGTGGTATCGTGAACGATGAGCATCGCTTCTTTTGTACTTGCGGAACCGGATTTGACGCGCATATCAGCCAATCTTTCTCCGAGGAGGGGAAGCGTGGCTTCTGGACCTATTTGAAAGTGGTGTTGCGCGAATATTTGAAATACAAAGCGGATTATTATGAGTTGAAAGGTCCTTCTTTCAAATTGAAAAGACGTGCGTTCTTGATTACCTTCGCCAATGCGGCTCAGTGGGGTAATATGGCTTACATCGCGCCTCATGCAAGTACGAGAGACGGTTTGTTGGATGTATGTATCCTCTCCACTTTCCCGATTTATTCAGCTCCTTTCTTGGCATTCCGTCTTTTCCAAAAGACCTTTGACAGAAGTCGTCACGTCACCTCATTGACTGCCAAGGAGGTGTTATTGGAAAGAGACCACGAGGGCGAATTCCATATTGATGGTGACCCATTCCAGATGGGAAAGCAGATCAAGGTCTCTGTCGATCCATTGTCATTGAAGGTTAGAATATAAACGCTTGACATATAGATAGTTAGTATTAAAAAGATAAAATTATATTCGTATATATGAAACGATTTTCTTTATTGGCAGCCATTATGGCTTTCTTGACACTCCCGGTTATGGCGGAGACGGAAGTGGAGGAGGAGATCCTTCCGCGCAAGGTGAATTTGGGTGTCTCTTTTGGCATGGAATTCCCTAAGGAGGCGAAGGTCGATCTGCCCAAGGTGATGATCCGGGATGGCAGGGACGCCGCAGCCGATTGTTTCAATTGGCATTTGGAATTCTCCTCAGAGTTTTTCTTCTGTAATGAACGTTTCTCCATCGGTACAGGTTTGCGTTTTGCCAATCAAATAGCGACGTCGGATAGATATTGGGATGATATGTACTGGTTAGTGAACGAGAATGAAACCACGCGTGATTATATCACGATTACCGCATTGGGACAACGTAATTTCTATCTTGGTGTTCCTTTGTCGATGCGTGTCTTCTTCGCGCCGCTTTCTTGCAGGGTAAGACCTTATTTGAAGGTAAACGCGAACTTTGATTTCAAGGTGGCGACCAACAATTATGCGGGTGTATGGAATAACCGAATGGAGACTATTTACGGAAATTCCGTTAAGGATGAGTTGGGTAAGCCCAAAGTGTTCCATCCTTCTATCTACGCATCGGGTGGTATCCGTATCCGTTGCCACAATTTCTATGTGAATCCGGAGGTTATCATGCCTAGTATCCAATTGGGCGAGTCGCCTATCTCTTTCATTGAAATGAGTGAGTTGAGATGTGGCGCGGGATTAAAATTGACTTTCCAATTCCCTGTGGGCGGAGAGAAGGTGACAGAGGTAAAATCAACTTACGATTCTAATATTCAGTCAGAAAAGGCTATGCCTTCTGAAGATTTCTAAAAAATGACGGTTATGAAATTAATCAATAAATTATTATGGTTGGCATTGCTTCTATTGCCAGTCGCTTGTTATGAAGAGAAAGACGGTGATGTTTCTGATAGATTGGAGTGTGGAAGCAACCGATTCGAAGCTACCATTGATGAGAGTGATTTCTCTGATGGCCGTGGTTCGGAACCTGCCAGCATCACCATTTCGGATGGAATGGCCACCTTCTCTTTGCACGGAGAGGTAAAAACCCGTAAAGATTGGAACAACAGATGGGAGCATAGATCTTTGTCTTTTACCTTCCCTATCGATACGATGAAGTTGAATCGTTTTGAGGATATGGTCGCATTTGATTCATTACAAGTGGATTTGAGTAAGAGTGATAGTTGTTTGGTGGTGTGGAGCCGTGATTATAGGTCTGATACCATGTCCATCCAATCGGGAAAAATCACCTTCACTCGTTCCAAGTTGATTGGATTGGATGGTGATAGAAACTCTGTGTTCCTCTCTGGATTATTTGATTTCAAGTATGATGGAGACAGTATGATACCCGACACGGTCAATACGACTGCATACAGAACCCACTGGGTATATGGAGAGGGTTGGTTTGATGTCGTGATCACTGGAAGGAATTTTGAGAAAAAATAGGTGAAGAGAGCGCTCCGCATATTATTGCTGGTCATCGCCGTTATTCTTGTATTAAACATTGCGTTGGTGGCCCTGTTTAGCAATAAGAGTGTGCAGGGTAAATTGCTCTCCTATGGAGAAGATTGGCTGGAAGAGAAGACAGGGACGGAACTCTCTCTCGGATATGTCAGCTATGATCTCTTGAGCGGTCTCTATGTCGAGGACCTCTATGTGGAGGATATGTCAGGCGACACCTTGCTCTATGCGGGTGTCTTGAAGGCGAAAGTGGGTCTCCTGACCTTGTTGGACCTTGATGACATAAGAATCAAGAAGGTGGAATTGGATAATTTTGTCGTGCATATCGACAAAGAGTCCGATTCCACTTTTTTTAATTTTCAGTTCTTGATAGATGCCTTTCGCTCTGATGAGAAATCTGCCGATGATACCTCATCATTTGGTCTGAAAATCGATGATATAGTTTTACGGAATGGCTATGTGACCTACGATGTGAACGATGCTCCTCAAACGGCGGATCAGTTCAATGGTTCGCATATAGCCTGCCGTGGCCTTCAGATGGAGGGCTCTTTCGTCTTGGGACCGAAGGGAGATATTACCGTGGCGGTGGACCATCTCTCGTTGCGCGAACAGTCGGGCCTTCGGGTGGAGGATTTGGAGACGAAGATATTGTTGAAGGATGACCATCTGGTGGTCTCCCGCCTCGCTTTGTCTTTGCCTAAAAGCCGTGTTACGATGAGTGCCGATTGTATTTTGGATAGCAGGCAATTTTCCACGATGGTGCAGTCCGACTCCATCTCTTTGGCGGATTTGGCGCCTTTCGCGCCAATGTTGGCTTCAATGACTGATTCGGCCTCTTTCTCGTTCTTGGCAACGGGAGCATTCCCTGCTGTATGGGTGACGGAACTTATGGTGGATTACCCCTCTGTGATGAATCTGAAATCCTCGCGAGTGAAGATTTCGGATTGTTTGGACTGGGAACATGCGCTCTATGATGTGCGGGTGGAGGAGTTGTCGGTGGCATCTGATGGCGCCAGCCGTATCTTGGCGATGGTGGGCGGTGAAAACCCGGAGATGTTGGCCTCCTATTTGCCTGCCCAGGCACGGTTAACCTACAAGGGAACACTTTCGGATGGAAATTTCTCCACCGGAATCACAGCGCCTGTGGGTAGGGTGGAGGCGGATGGAACATTACAATACAAACCCAATGTGAATTATCTAGGCTGTGATTTATCGCTTCGATGCGCGGATGTGGCCTTGGACACGTTGTTGCGATCAGATGATTTCAAAAGCTTAACGATGACATCGGATGTCAAAGTGGCTTGGCGGATGGACCAAAACCCCAATATTCTCCTCTCCGCGAAACTTTCCGATTTCTCTTACCGTAACTATGCGTATGATACGTTGAGACTCTCCGCTCGCTATTTGTCGCAAGATACACTCATCTCCCATTGGGTGGTGAATGATCCTAATTTGAATGGCGAGGTGTGGCTGAATGGCGCCAACCTGACGGGAGAAAAGCCTCGCTTCTCTGCCAAGGCCATGCTGAACCATTTCGCGCCTGCCGTCACCCATTTGTCCGATTCATTGGGCAATGCCCACATCTCAGGTGCCTTCTCCGCAAATCTGACGGATTTCAATGATCTGTTGGGTGAGATAGCGATTGATAGTCTTCATTTGGTGCGGGACTCTTCGGAGATTCATTGGACCAAGCCTGTCAAGATGCGCCACAAGTGGTTGTCGGACGGCAATCGCCAGCTCACCTTTTCTTCCCCTGCGGTGGAGGCAGATCTGAAGGGTGCCTATGAGTTTTCGGATTTCTATCCTGCTGTTGTCAAAGTGATGCGCCACTATTGGCCAGACCTCTTGAAAGATGTTGAAGTTGAGGATCCCGCAGTGGCGGTGAATGTCGATTTTAATGTACAGGTCAAGGAGGTGGAAGATTTGGCGGAATTCTTGGGACAAGAGATTGTCCTCCCTTCGGGCGCGTTGGTGAATGGTAATCTATCTGTCCCCGATAACGCGATGAGTGTGAAGGTGGATGTTCCGCTTTTGGCAGTCGGGAAACGGTGGGTGCAGGATGTGACTTTGCAGCTGAATGCGGATGGATCCAAATTGAGACTGAATGCCGATGTGGTGGCGGACTCCTCCACTTCAGGCGCTTCCGAGATGATGCGGGTGAGATTGAATTCTGTGGTGACGCGCAATCAGATGGAGGGTGTTGTCTATACGCGTACCTTCCCAGATACCTCCTTTGTGAGGGGCTCTTTACCATTCACGATTTACTCTACGATTGATTCCGCTTCGGGTAGGATGAATATGAGTCTCTTGACGCAAAGCACGGATTTGCTTTTGATGGGGTATCGTTTCGGTCTCACTCCAGCGGAGATTCATCAGCAGGCGGAGAAGATTGTGGTGAAGAACATTGGTATTACCTTGGACGACAATGTTTTGTTGCGGATGGAAGGTCTAGTTTCCGACCAATTGCAAGACACGCTTGAGATTCGGTTTGATCGGGTGAATCTGGAGCCGATCGTCTCGGCTTTGGCCCGAAGACATATCCCATTGCAATGCGCGATGGATGGTGAAGTGCAAGGTTCAGCCTTGTTGGGAGAGCAGATGCATATTCAGACAAATAACTTACGTTTTGATTCAATCGTTTATGAGGGCATCTCCCTGGGCGATCTCTCCGTGAATATGAGGTGGAACAACGAACGGAAGGGTCTCCTTTCAAAGATGATTTTGACCAAAGGCGGCAAGCAGATGGCCTTGGTGCAAGGTGTGGTGAAGCCTGCGGAGAAGAGTCTGAAGATGGTTACCTCCTTAGATTCACTGCCTTTGGATATCTTCTCTCCGTTCATTGAGAATTATGTCACAGAAACAAGGGGTAATATCGGTGCCAGTATATTAGCCGAGGGAACATTCGATGATTTGGCTCTGGAGGGCAGACTATTTTTTAAGGACCTCCATGCGAAGGTGAAATATACAGGGGTGGGTTATACCCTTTCCGATACGATCAAGTTTGAGCGCAACAAATTGCGAGTGGACCATTTCTGTTTCAAAGATGATAATGGCCACCTTCTTACGGTGAGGGGTGATGTCTCTCATGAGAAGTTCAAGCGGTTTGATTACAATCTTTTGGTGAATATGGATGACTTCTTGTTGCTTAATAATCCGAAGGCGAAATCCAATATCGTTTCGGGTCTCTTCTATGCCAATGCGAAGAATGTGACTGTGCAGGGAACCGATAGCCACATGAAGGTGCGTGGAGAGTTCAGTAATGGCGACAACACCACCTTGAACATCCTCTTGCCGGAGAGTGTGGCGGAGGTGCAGACTTACGACAATATTGTTTATGTGAAACCTGCGGAAGAGGTGGCGGATACCATCGTGGAGGGCAATGGCGAGATGCCGTTGGATTTGGATGCGGATATTTTGGTGAAGTTGTCGGATCAGGCGACCTTCTATGTGAATGTGGCGGATGGCGCGATGGTCAATGGAAATGGCAACCTTCGGGTGGTCTATCAAGAGGGCAATGTCTCCCTTTACAACCGTTATACGGTGAACAGTGGATATGTGAAGATTAAGTTGTCGGAGATTCCTGCCAAGAAATTCTCCATTCAGCAGGGGGGCTACGTGCAGTTCAACGGAGATCCGATGAAACTTACTTTCGACGCCACCGCTTGCTATGATTTGACAGCGGATTTGGCCACTTTGAGCAAAGGTTTCATGGGAATGGGCCTCGGCTCCACTCGCCAACCTGTCCGTTGTGGCGCGCATGCCACGGGATCCCTCTCTGAAATGAATCTCACCTACGACATTACTTTGCCCAGCTCGACGGATAATGTGGTGAACCAAATGAATAGCATCATCACGACGGATGATATCCGCATCCGGGAGTTCGCCTACCTAATCGGACTGGGCATGTTCTACGCTCCTGAAGGGCAGACGCAAGGCGACGAGGTGCTCACCTCCTTGGCCTCCTCCTCTCTTTCAGCCGCATTGAATAATGCGCTCTCCTCCGTTTTGAAGGATAAGGTGACGATTGGAACAGGATTCAGCACCTCTGATGAGAATTTTTCCGATGTGGAGATGAATCTATCCGTTTCGACAAAGTTACTCAACGATCGATTGTTGTTGAGTACCAACTTAGGTTATCAGAAGCAGGCGACAGGGGAAGAGAACGAGGCCTCCTTCTTGGGTGATTTCGATGCGGAATATCTCTTGGGAAAGAAGAAGGTATTGCGAGTGAAGGCCTATAACCATACGAATAACGACTATTACCGAGCTTCCAGCAACACGCAAGGCGTGGGCGTTGTCTTTGTCAAGGAGTCGAAGACGCTTCGGGGTCTACTGCCTTTCGCGAAAGATGAGGAGGGAAAAAATCTCTTGGCGCCGCGGGACACGACGCAAGTGAAGCGGGAAGAGAAGAATGATGTGAATAAGAAGGAAAGGAGGCGTGATGATGAGAAATAGTGTCAGGTTGATAGTCCTTGGGATGATATTACTTCTTTCGGCGTGCAGTTCCACCAAGTATGTCTCGGATGGAGATTATCTTTTGGATAAAGTGCGCATAGAGATGATGGATAATCGTCTTTATGAGGGTCAATTCACGCCGCTTCTTCGACAGAAACCCAATTCGAAATTCAGATTACATATCTATTCGCTTTCGGGCCGCGACACCAGTAAGTGGGTGAACCGCGCTTTGCGGAAAATGGGTAGTGAACCAGTTATTTATGACCCTGAATTGACGGTCAAGAGCGCCACTCAGATACGCAAGGAGTTGAACAACCTAGGTTATTTGAACGCGGAGGTGGGCTCTTGCCTCACCCAGAAGGGAAAGAAGGCGGAGGTGACCTATTGTGTCAAGGCGAAGGAGCGCTATACCATCCGAACGACCTCCAATGATATTGAACCTTCTGATTTGAGGGCCCAAGTGAATTTCAAGGCGGTACATCATGCGTTGGAGTTTGCGGAGAACGCCCCTTTCGATGCGAAATTGTTGGACAATGCCACTGCCGAAATCACTTCGCAGTTACGCAACCAAGGTTATTATTACCTCAACAAGGATAATTTCTACTTCTTGGCGGATACGATGGTGGGCAACCATCAGGTGGATGTCACGCTCAAATATCGTCCGGCCAAACGGGTGGATACTTTGACGGGAGAGGATTTGGCGTTGAGGCGTTACCGCATCCGTGATGTGGTGGTCTCCAATACCTTCTCGACAGGAGAGGATACGGTGGATTACAAAAAAATCAAGGTGGTGAATGGCGCCAAGACTTTCATCCGACCCTCCATACTCTATTACAACAATTTCATCCGTTCCAATCGTTTGTACAGTGATTTGTTGATGGAGAAGACCTATACCTCCCTGCATTCGTTGAGCGCGGTGGATCAAGTGAGTGTGAATTTCTCTCCTGTTCCGGAGGATAGCGCCATGTTGGATGCTCAAATTTCCCTCTCTCCCGCGAATATCTACCACTTCCAATTCGGTATCGATGGTACCAACAATGCGGGTGACCTGGGTGTGGCGAGTTATATTGTCTTTTCGGACAAGAACATATTCAAGGGATCTGAAACCCTACGTTTGCGGTTGAATGGCGCGTATGAGCACATCAGTGGTTCGGACAATGAGGAGGTGACCTTGATTTCCAATAATTTCTATGAATATGGCGCGGAACTCTCCCTCTCTTTCCCTCGCATCATCTTTGGTCTCCTGCCAGAGAAGTACACCAAACAGGTGGGGTCATCCACCTCTTTCTCCGCTAGCATCAGTTGGCAGAATCGTCCCGAATACAATCGCCGCGTGATGGGTCTCAATTGGGGATATGATTGGAAAAGCCATCGCCAACGGATGTCGCACCATTTTGACCTCTACAACATCAACTATGTTATCACGAGGAGTATGTCCGATTGGTTCAAGGAGTATTTGGAGCGAGGGAAAAACGCCTTGTTGAAGGAGAGTTATATGGACCAATTCATCACCCGTACCGACTACTCTTTTGTCTATACGAGCAACCGAAGGGCCTCCGAAAATGGTTTCACCTTGCGTGGTGGATTGGATATGGCGGGAACATTGCCCTATGTGATCTGCAAGGTGGCGAGGGTAAAGAAAAAGGTGGTATCGGAGGATGATGAGCAAAGCGTGGAGAAGTACAAGATTTTGGATACGCCTTTCGCGCAATACGTGAAGGGAACCTTTGATGCCTCTAAGATTTTCCTTACGAAGCGAAACAACCAGTTTGTGATGCATGCGGGCTTGGGATTGGCTTGCCCTTATCTCAATTCGGACGTTCTTCCTTATGAGCAACGTTTCTTTGCAGGTGGTCCCAATACGGTCAGAGGTTGGAGTACCCGTACCTTGGGTCCGGGAAAGTATAATTCGGAGGTGAAATATGATTTCTTGCAACGGACAGGTGATGTGAAATTGGTATTCAATTTGGAGTATCGTTACAAACTCGCCTCCTTCTTGGAGTTGGCCGCATTCACTGACGCAGGCAATATCTGGACTGTGAAGTCCTATAAGAACCAACCGTATGGTCAGTTCAACATCAAGGATTTCTACAAAGAGCTAGGTTGGTCGGTCGGAGTGGGTATCCGTCCGAATTTGAGTTTTCTCATCTTGCGATTTGATGCGGGTATGCAGCTGTATAATCCTGCCAATCCATTGCCAGGTGCCCAAAATACCAGTAAGTGGGTAATCACCCATCCTGTCTTCAAGGAAAATTTCGCTTGGCATTTCGCGGTGGGTTACCCATTCTAAGGGGGAGAGTTTTTCACAAATTTTATCTTAATACTTTGTAAATAGCCCCCTGGCCGGTATAGAATCAAGTTGTTTTTTGTATATTAGCATTCATACTTTAGTTGCTTATGGGAAAAATTAAATCATATTGTTTTACGCTAATATCAGTAGCCATGTGGGGATTATTTTCATCTTTTGAATATGCGTCGGAGTGGGAAGCCGTAGGAAAAATTGAGAGGAGTAATCCTAAAACCGCCATCTCGAAAATAGACGCCATAGAGAAGCAGGCGGTGAAGGAGTCCAACCAACCCCAACAATTGCGTTGCATCGTCAAGCGAGGCACCTTGAAGCAGGAAATCGAGGATTCCGCTTTCGTGGGGTGTATGGCGGAGTTGACCGCATTTCAATCCAACACAAAAGATGGCGTGGCTCGCTCCGTTGCCACCTATTTGATCGGAAAGCTCTATATGAGTTACTACAAGGGAGACCGTTGGGCCATTGACCAGCGGACCAAGTTGGTGGATGAGGTGCCTGAAAATATGGATGAGTGGAGTACCAATATTTTTATGGACCAATACCGCAAGTGCAGTGTGGAGGCGCTCTCCAACGAAAGTTTGAAAAAGGTGGCGTCAGCCGATTATGGACCTATATTGTCATTGGGAAAGGATAGCCGTATTTTTTATCCGACCTTGTATGATTTGATCCTCTTCGATATGTTCGAAAACGCTAACTCCATGAACCTATTGGGTGAAAAGATGGACGACAGGGGCGATGAACGTCTGAAATATCTGAACCAATGGGTGGCGTTCCATTCAAAGGACCAAGAGCGTGACGCTTATGTGAAGGCGAAATTGACGTTGTTTGATTATACCCACAAGGGGAAGAAAAACCAAGATGACAAGATCGCTCAGTTGGAGCGGTTGTTGGAAGAGGAGAAGGCGAGCGGCGCCTCTGTTTTGGTACGTGCCGCCCTTTGCGATGCTTGGAAGCAGGGTGTGGATCTCGAACATTTACCAAAGGATTCCAAACTTCCTCAACGCATCATGGATTGTTGTCAGGAGGGTATCAAGGCCTATCCGAATTATGTGAAGATCAACCTACTGAAGAGTCTTGTGGATGAGATGCAGACCGCTTTTGTTCAGATTTCCATCGAAAATGAGAAACCACATACTTCCGACAAAATATCTCTGAAGCTGCATTATGCCAATCTCTCCGAGCTGAAATGTTCCCTCTACCGTTTGGATGTCACGCCGATAGCCTATTTCAGGGAACGTGTGAGGGATTCGAAGAAGAGTAAGGTCGCGGATTTCTCCTTCCCTTTGAAAAAGAGTAATTATGTTATTCCAGAGGATACGGTGGTGGAAATACCGGCTCTCGACTTTGGCATATATCGTATTGTCTATAATGGCGACAGAAGTTTGGAATTTGAAGTATCCAATCTCTATTACCTCCGTACCACGGCTCTCTCAGATCCTTTGTGCTCCAACTATATTGTGGTCGATGCCAAGAGCGGCGCTCCAAAATCCGGGGTGAAGTTGACGGCTTGGAAAATAAAGAATTACTATAGTTATGAAGAGCAACCTCTTTCGCAAACAACGACCAATGAGAATGGTTTCGCCCAAATCGGGTTGGATGCGAGGGGGAAACGTAGCCATATAAACACCTATGTCGAGGAGGGTAGGGACCGCTTCCTTACCCCGGACGACTACGGCACCTATCAGTATGAACGGGAATCGAATGTGTCGGACAATAGTGGAAATTATGTCGCTATTTTCACCGACCGTTCCATCTATCGTCCCTCCCAGACGGTCCATTATAAAGTTATTTATTACCATTTGCAACGTGAAGGATCTGCTGTCTTGCCGAACACGAATGTCAAGATAACCCTTTACGACGCCAATAGTCAGGTGGTCGCCGAGCAGGAGTTGACGACCAATGAATATGGTTCGTTCTCCTCCTCCTTTGTCTTGCCAGCCAATGGTTTGTCGGGCAATTATTCGATAGTGGTGAATGGCTATGGATCGCGATATTTCTCAGTTGAGGAGTACAAACGACCTACTTTCGAGGTAAAGATGTCTCGTCCGACTGGTATCTTCTCCTTTGGTGATTCCATTGAGGTGAAGGGGCAGGCCAATTATTTGATGGGCGCGCCGCTCTCTGAGGCGAGGGTGGAATATCGTGTGGTGCGGACTCCGTCACCTTGGTGGTGGTCTCCAAGATTTAATAGCCGGGAGGGAAAGACCCTTGTGGAGGGCGAGACGGTGATGAAGGAGGATGGTTCTTTCTCGATTCCGTTTAAGGCGATGAAGGAGGAGGAGGATACGGATCTGGCTTTCTATCAATATACGGCCTATGCGAAGGTGACGGATGCCAATGGAGAGACGCACGAGCAGAGCATCTATCTCTCCGTCGGAGACCGCTCGCTCTTCTTCTCGTCATCAGTGGGAGCGCGTGAGTTGATGAGCCAGTTCCCTTCCATCAAATACCAAATCACCAATTTGAACGGAGAGGGGCAAGTGGTGAACGTCTCCTACGAGATTCTCCGCGACAGTGTGGTGATGAAGTCGGGAGAGGTGATGTCTGACGCGAAGGGTGATTTCATCATCCAGACGGAGACCGACGGTTGGCGCTCCGGCAAGTACACCGTTTCGTTGAAGGCGAAGGACGCTAAAGAGCGCGAGGTGAGAGCCTCCTACGGGGTGATTCTTTACAGAGAGACGGATACGCGTCCGCCTGTGGAGACCATCCTTTGGACCGAGAATGTGAATAGTGTCCAACTGGCTTATGGGGAGAGTCATACCATTCGGGTGGGTTCCTCTTTGAAGGATGCCCATTTGTTGATCATTGAAGAGAGTGAACAGGGGGAAGAGGATCGCCGTTGGGTGGATTTGAATGATGAGATCAAAACGTTCACCTTCTCTTTGGAGAAAAAGAGCGGGGAGGAGAAGCGGATCACCCTCTATCTGATTCGTGACGGAAAGCTCCACCAGGAGAGTTTCCACATTACACTGAAACATGAATCGAAGGCTTTGCCCTTGAAATTGGCTGTCTTTAGGGATAAAATGATGCCAGGTTCGAAAGAGACATGGACGCTCTCTTTGCCGAAAGATAGGGAAGCGGAGCTCTTGGCTGCGATGTATGACGCGTCGTTGGATCAAATCCGATCACATGGTTGGTCATTTCATCCAGATTATAGTCGGTATGTTAATTTCCCTTATTGGTCTGCATGTCAATGGTCCAAAGGTTCATTGTATTATATGTTTAACAGTCGTAATCATCCGACAGGGTGGTGGTTCGATCGATTCATCGATTTCCCGAATGGTCGCAAAAGAGTGTATATATACGGTTCGAGAGCTGCGTACAGCCTTTCTGTGGGAGATGTTGAAGTAGAGGAGATGGCGGCTGATGAGGCGATGGTTTTCTCGAAAGCCGCCACTAAGAACGCAGTGGCTCCTATGGCAGCTATGAAGATGCGTAAATCGATGGGTAATACTATGGCGGATTCAGAGGAGAGTGATATGGTGACGGTGGACAACGATGTAAGTGAAGTACCGTCTCAAGTGGCTGAACCTCAGATCCGCACCAATTTTTCTGAGACGGCCTTCTTCTATCCGCAGCTCCGTTCCGACAAGGAGGGTAATGTGCTGCTCTCCTTTGAGATGCCGGAGAGCCTTACCCGATGGAATTTCAAGGCGTTGGCCCATACCAAGGATCTCTATTATGGGCAGTTGTCGGAACAGGTGGTGACGCAAAAGGATTTCATGGTATCGCCTAATTTGCCTCGATTCTTGCGCAAGGGTGACCAATGCGTACTCTCCGCCAAGGTAATCAACCTCTCTGAAACGCGCCAAAAGGGTTCGGTCGAGATGCTGTTGATGGATCCGATGACGGAGAAAGTGATTGCGAAAGAGCAGGCAAGTTTCTCTGTGGAGGCAGGGAAGACTGGGGCAGTGACCTGTTCGTTTAAGGTGCCGAGAGAGGTGGATGCTGTTTTGGTGCGTACCTCCGCTGTGGCCGACAACTTCTCCGATGCGGAGCAATCGCTGGTACCTATCTTATCTGACCGTATGGTGGTGACGCAGTCATTGCCGCTCTATGTGCGTGGCGGGGCCACCAAGGAATATACTTTCAAGAATCTATTGGAGAACCAATCCAATACGCTTACCCACCGCTTCCTGAAGTTGGAATTCGCCACCAATCCGATATGGTATGCGGTGCAGGCTTTGCCATCCGTGGCGGCGGTGGAGCATGAGAATGCGCTCAGTTATTCGGCGGCTCATTTCGCCTCCTTGATGTCGGAGCACATTGCCCGTTCCAATCCGAAGATTTTCAAGGTGATAGAACTCTGGAAACAACAGAGCGGGGATAAGCAGACGCTTCTTTCCAATTTGGAGAAGAACCAGGATGTGAAGAATATCCTGCTCAACGAGTCTCCATGGGTATTGGAGGCGAAGAGCGAAACGGAGATGAAGCAGCGGCTCTCCACCCTGTTCGATGTGAACGATTTGCAGGGAAAGAGCAACACATGGTTCGATAAATTGATGGAATTCCGTTTGGAGAGTGGTGCCTATTCATGGTTCAAAGGTATGTATCCAAGCCAGCACACGACGCTCTTCGTACTGGATAACTTCGGCAGATTGCGCAAGTCGGGCATCGTGGATGACGTCTTTTTGAAAAAGGCTGGATACGCCGCCTCGTTGAACTATCTGGATCTGGAACTCCAACGATCTTTCGAGGCGATGAAACGTTATGACAAGGATTATAAGAAACATGCCCATGTGGGTATGTACGAATTGTATCTTTTCCAAGTCCATAGTCTCTTCCCAGAAGTGAAGGTGGCGAAGAAGGCCCAGGAGTCATACGATTTCTACTATGGATTGTTGAAGAGCCAATGGAAGGATCTCTCTCTCGGCGGCAAGGCGTTGGCGGCCATCGCGCTTTATCGTGGTGGTGACAAGTCGTTGGCCCAAACAGTGGTAGAGTCTCTTCGGGAGTTCTCCACAACAACGGATGAGATGGGTATGTTCTGGCAAAAGAATGTGAGTGGATATCTGTGGTCGGATGGAGCCATCTCTACCCATACCCGAATCATGGAGGCCTTTGAGACGGTCGATCCGAAGCGGGAGGAGCAGGACGAGATGCGTCTTTGGTTGCTTAACCAGAAACGCACCCAAAACTGGGATAATACCATTGCGAATGTGGATGCCTTGAATGTCCTCCTATTGAGTGGGTCCGATTGGCTCTCCACCGACAATCAGGTGACCATTAAGATGGGTAACGAGGTGGTGACTCCGGAGAACAAAGAGGTGGGCACCGGTTATTTTACCCAATATGTGATGGGAGAGAAGGTGAAACCAGCTATGGGTCGCGTGGAATTGAAGAGCGAGCAGGGTGGTAACATCTCTTGGGGAGCCCTCTATTGGCAATTCGAGGAGGAGATCGATAAGGTTTGGAAGAACAAGAGCGCCCTTCATGTGGAGAAGATGGTGATGTTGGCGGCCAGAGAAGGAGGCGAGGAGGTCTTGAAAAAGATCGATGGAACGTCAACGCTTAAGGTGGGTGACAAATTGGTGGTTCGTGTGACCTTGCGCACCGATAGGGATATGGATTATGTCTCATTGAAGGATCAACGCGCAAGTTGTTTGGAACCTACGCGACAGCTTTCAGGTTACCGATGCGCGCAGGGCACTTGCTTCTATCAATCGCCGAAGGATGCCGCGATGTACTACTTCTTCGACCATTTGGCGAAGGGTACTTATGTCTTCGAATATCCGTTGTGGATCACCCATGCGGGTGAGTTCAGCAATGGCATCACCACCGCGCAGTGTCTCTATGCGCCTGAGTTCTTATCGAACACGGGTAGCGTCAGGATAAAGGTTCAGGAGTAGTGGAAAGTAAATAAAAGAGTAAGTTCACAAAAAGGCCCCTCGATGATCTGTACCGATCGTCGAGGGGCTTTTTATGAGTTTAGGGATTATATGGACTCTATTTCAGTAGGGGAGAGTCGGGTAATTTGAGTGATTATTTTCGTGTCGATTCCGTTGGATTTCATCTCCTTGGCCATTCGTAACGCCTCCTCTTTGCGGCCTTCCGCTAATCCTTCCGCTAATCCTTCAGCTCTTCCTTCTGCAATACCTTGGGCTCTTCCTTCGGCCAAACCTCGCTTAATGCCTTGTTCGAATCCATAGCGCTCCACGGTGCCTCTGTTGGAGAGAACCTTTAGTTCAGCCTCGTATTGGGCGTACTCCGCCTCGGAGAGGGCTGACACCTTCGCCTTTTCGATGAGTTTCAGTAAAGCCTCGTCGGCTATTTCGTAGATTTCGGGATCCAAGTTCTCCATATTGCCTAAGTTTTTAATCGTTTCCAGCCAGATGTCCTTGGGT
>JAZRZA010000065.1:0-2066 GCA_045601045.1 Paludibacteraceae bacterium | reverse complement strand
TTCTCTCAATCGGTTCAGAACGATGGAAACATTGCCCTTAATTGGGAAATCTATGATCCCCGATTTGATGGAGCGGAAGTTGACGCTCAACTGAATGAAATTGCTGCTTTCATCAAGGAGAATCCACAAGAAATATATTTGTCACGGAACATGTGGATGAGCGGTGGCGTGGACCGTATAGCGTTAAATTGACCCTGAAGAGAGCGCAATGGGTGACGCAATCTTTGTTGGAGCGTTTGGGTGATGTGGATGTTATCATGATTCCTATCGACCTTGAAGATAAATGTCCTCGTATCCCTCATGCGAAAACGGAAGTGGAGCATGCATGCAACCGTAGAGTCGCTATCCAAACCTATTCTCCGAACTTTTACCATGGCAAGTGTGCCGCCTTAGTGGAGTATGCGATGCTGGAAGCCTACTCACAAAGTCCAGATGCTTTTGAAAAATTGTCGAAGGAGATCCTTGGCAAGTATTTCGATGTTGATAGCAGTGACTACATGCGATACAGGTTACTGCAAAAGAATTTGAGCGAGGAGACCTACGAGAAGATCGCCTTAAAGTTGAGGCGGGCGAGGAAAAAGTTGATGAAGGAATAATTGCCTATTTGCTTGGAAGGCAATATTTTAGTAACCGATTGCATCGACGAAGGAGATGCTCCTGAATATGTCGCAAATAATGCGTTGTTATTGGGCGAAATTTGGCGATGCGACATTAAATTTATATTTTTGTCGCAAAATATGCGACGATAATCCGATGTTTATGTCGCGCAAATAAAGATACATGTATATTCACGAAAGAGAAGGTTGGACAAATTTTCGTTGGGATGCGGCTCAGTTGTCGTTTCTACAGGATGTAGTCTGCCGTAAGCAAGGAGTGCTTTATGGCAGGTTGAGCTCATTGGGTTTTGACAGCAAACTGAGGGCAATGGCAGAGAATCTGACGCATGACGTGGTCTATTCCTCCGAAATAGAAGGCATTCAACTGAATGTCGATCAAGTACGTTCTTCAATAGCTAGAAAATTAGGCGTCGAAAATGTGAAATATACTGCTCCTTCGCGTTACGTTGACGCTGTGGTCAGCGTGATGCTTGATGCGCTTCAGTGTTATGATCAGCCCCTTAGCAAAGAGAAATTATGTGGGTGGCAAGCCGCTTTCTTTCCAACGGGCTTGAGCGAAGGATCCCAGATAGAGGTGGGTAAATATCGTACCCATGAGGAGCATATCGTCAGCGGAATGTTTGGGCGGGAGAAGATTCATTATATTGCACCATCACCTGGTCGTGTGGAAAGGGAAATGCAAAAATTCCTAGAGTGGTTCAATTGCAATGAATCGGTGAGCAGCGTTATCCGCTCGGCTATTGCGCACTTCTGGTTTGTCAGCATTCACCCTTTTGAGGATGGAAATGGACGCTTGGCTCGTGTACTCTCCGATATGCTATTGGCGCGAGGAGAGGGAAGTCAATTCCGCTTCTACAATGTCTCTTCTCAAATCAATAAGGATAAGAATCATTATTACGATATTCTGAAGCGAATGCAGCATGGCGATGGAGACTTGACGGAATGGGTGATGTGGTATATGCAAAAGTTATCCGATGCCCTGGATGAAGCCAGTACAATAGTCTCCACGACACTTAACAAAAGTTTGTTCTGGCAGAAGGTGTCGTCTGTTCCGATGACCGAGCGCCAGACGGAGATGCTAAACCTTTTTCTTGACGGGTATGAGGCAAAGATTACCTCAAAGACTTGGTCCGCCCTGGCAAAATGCTCCAAGGATACCGCCATCCGTGACATTCAAGATCTCGTAAACAAGAATATCTTGATCGAAGACAACCCAGGAGCGAAACGTCCAAGCTATTCTATCGTCTATGATACAGAGGATCTCTCTCAATTCTTTTCCGTTTCTTAGTTTTTGTTTTTGCAATAGTATTTACGCTATGAAGCAGATGATTAAACACATCATTCTCTTGCTCTTCCTCGCATGGGGCGGCGCGTGTTTCTCTCAATCGGTTCAGAACGATGGAAACATTGCCCTTAATTGGGAAATCTATGATCCCCGATTTGATGGAG
>JAZRZA010000064.1:0-64177 GCA_045601045.1 Paludibacteraceae bacterium | reverse complement strand
CAGAATAATCATTTTTCATCCTAACTACGTAACCTTTTGGCACATTCTCTTCCTCGCAGTTATGGCCAGGACAACTACACAAAACGATAGGCATCGTAACAATGGCCACAAGTAATTTTAGTTTGCTAATATTCATCTGATCTGACATTTATCCTCTACAAAAATAAGACAAATAATCAACTAAACAGACATATCCATATCTTTTATTAATCTATTTACCACAACAACGGCTAACCTGCATTTCATATCTTCCCAAAGTGTTATCTCCTACCACCTTCACGGCCAAATCCTTCTCTTCAAACAAAGCTACATTAGCCCTTTGATAGCCCCACACAAAATTGATTTGCGAAGGGTGTACCGCCAATCGAACGCTCTCCCCCGCATAATCGGACAAGCCACTCCTCAAAATATCTCGCCAGACCTCCGTCATCACCAACTCCTTGAATGACCTATGGTAAGGCCCCGCCAACAACGATTTTTCAGGAGTAAGTTCCTCGGAAGCGTGCAACCCCACGCGCAGAACCGTAAGCCCCGCCTCCTCAAAACGAAGGTAGAAATCTTTGACCCACGAGACAGCCGTAGCCATGTCAAGCGGAGCATAACGCTCCATCTCATACAGCTTCGCCAATTGGGTTCCCTTGATGACCAAGGTGGGATAGATGCGGGTATTATCCGCCCCGAGCGAGATGATATCCTCCACCGTCTGACGGGAACGTTCATAGGTGTCGTGAGGCAATCCGATCATCATCTGAAGCCCCAAATGGAAGCCTCTACGCCTGATCTGTTCCGACGCCTGCCAGATCGCCTCACGCTTATGCCCCCTGCCCGACGCCAACAAGACATCATCATTGGTGGATTGCGCCCCCAGCTCGATGGTCTTCACCCCGTAGCGTTCCAAGAGGTCCAAAACGGGGCCACTGATGTAATCGGGGCGGGTGGAGAGACGGATGCCACGCACCCTACCCTGCTCCACATAAGGGAAGGCCTCCCGTAGATAACGCTCCTGCAAATCCATCGGAATCCCCGTGAAGGAGCCGCCGAAGAAAGCGATCTCCACTTCTCGTCCATCGTTCATCGTGGAGAGGTATTGCTCCACAATGGCAGGAATCTCCTCTGGCTGCGGAATCTCCTGCTGCCCACTGATCTTCGCCTGATTACAGAAGATGCACTGGTGCGGACATGCCAGTTCGGGAATGAATATAGGGATGTTGGAGTGTTTCATCACGCATCATAGGATTTGTCTCTACCGCAAAATTAACAATTTACCAACTATTTCATCCGAAAATCTTCCCAAGAAGCGTTCCTCTAAACCAAATTACCTATATTTGTCAAAACGATTTTCTCATGGCAAAATATAAATACAATCTCATCATCAACAAAATCGACACCAAGGAGTACAAGCAGTTTGCCTACACCTACAGCCGAATGCCGATGCAAGTCGTCATATCACCCACCGGATTCGCGGTCATATACGAATCTGGCAAGCAGAAGGAGGCTTCCGAGATTTGGGCATCGAGAGAGGTGGAGGACGCCGTGAGAAAGTCCTTGTTAGCCCAACTCATCTTTTACGGGCACAATATAGACTTCGAAAATGTGTTGATCAAAGAGGCCTCTTCCAATGAGCCAGTCATTTTAGAGACGCCCAACGTCCACAACCTGATCCCCAGTGACGTGAAGGTGGACCTGAGCCCTATCAGGGATGAGCAGTTCGTTGCCCAATACCTGATGAACCGAGTGAAGAGCGATTACGAATCGGGCATCGCCGCCCTCTTCTCCTACATCTACGCCAAAAGCAAGCGATGCGAGGAGGATAAATTCACCTACTATTGGAGAGCATTCAATGGTGTCTACAACAGCATGGCGGAGAAGGACAATTACGAGGGCAATCTGACCAAAGAGATCAAAACGGAGAGCGATAGTTTGAAAAACTGGTTGAGGAACAGGGAGAAACAATCCTTTATGGTCTCCTCCCTCTTTGCAAAATACTATAGGATCGGTGATGATTTCAGCACAGCCGAGAGAAAGAGCAGACACTTTTTCTACTCACTACGCGACAAGGCGGCCAAAGCTTCATGGAACAAAGAGGCCATACGGGCGGTCCTCTCCATACCTGGCAACATAAACGAGAACCTGGCGAAGGTACTCAACCTGTCCTCTTATCTGGCACCTTCCACACCCGACAAGATGCAAGTTGAGATCGAGGGAAAGAAACTCATCTCCAACTCCACGCTCCACGGCTATCTGATGACCGAGTTGGCCTATCATATCCGTTGCGACTACTTTCACGCAGCCAAGCCGATCCTACTCCACACCACCCTCGCCAATCCAGAATACAGGGCTTTGGAATTAGCCAATGCACTATTGGAAGATTACCTCGACAAACACATCAAGGCAGAGGTGATAGCGAAAATCAATATGGAGCGTGAGAAAGAGAGCAGTGATTTCGATTATTAAATTTAAAAGTATAATTTCCATGAAACGATTTCTATCCCTTATAGCGCTATGCTGCGCCCTACATCTCTCCGCACAGGAGGCTTTATGGTGGAAAACACCCACCACTTCCCCAGAAATCAACGAAAACCGCACCGTCACCTTCCGACTGAAGGCCCCATACGCAAAAAAGGTGGAGGTGACAGGAGATTTCCTTCCCGAAGGGAATGCGGAGATGAGGAAAGTACAACCAGACCTCTGGGAGTACACCACCCCCTTCCCTTTGCGCGCCGACCTCTACAGTTACGCTTTCATCATGGATGGCGTGCGCATCACAGATCCCTCCAATGTCTATGTCACACGTGACGTGGTGACCATGAACAACATCTTCATCGTTGATGGACCGAGAAGCAGGGTTTACCAAGAGTTGGACGTTCCTCACGGCACGGTTTCAAAAATCTGGTACCCTTGCGACCAATTGCAACGGATGCGTAGGCTTACCGTTTATACCCCAGCGGGTTACAGCGAAAACAGCACCATGCGCTACCCTGTCCTCTATCTGTTGCACGGCATGGGAGGCGACGAGGAGGCTTGGATCACTTTGGGCCGTATGGCGCAAATCATGGACAACCTCATCGCCATGGGCAAGGCTAAACCCATGATTGTGGTGATGCCCAACGGCAACATGGATCAGGTGGCCGCCCCCGGTTATGGGCCAGACGGCAACATCGTACCCACCATCGAATTGCCACGCACCTGCGATGGCACCTACGAGCAATCATTTCCAAACTTGGTACGCTACATCGACCGTACTTACCGAACCATTCCCAGAAAGAATTCACGCGCCATCGCTGGACTCTCCATGGGAGGATTCCACACCATGATGATCTCAAAGGAGTATCCTGACCTATTCGATTACGTGGGACTCTTCTCCGCCTCGGTGAAGAAAAATGTGGATGGCGTATACTCGCCCGTCTATGAACGGTTCCACGATAAACTGCGCACACAATTCGCCAAACGTCCAGCCCTCTACTGGATCGCCATCGGCAAAGAGGATTTCCTCTATGAAGCCAATGTGGAGTACTGCCAACTCCTCGACCGCAACCGCCACCGTCACGAATTTTTGGAAACGGAGGGAGGCCATATCTGGAAGAACTGGCGATTCTATCTGAAGGAGTTCGCTCAGAAGATATTTAAGTAGAGAGAGAGTTCAATAGAGACGGTGCACTCACCGTCTCCTCCCCCTTTTCGTTCTACCCACACCCGACAACACCATTGACAAGTGTCTTTAAATCACGCATTTAAAGACGCATCCGACTATGCACCAAACCGTATCTGAAAATAATTTCCGATTTCCCCGCTTTCAAATTGACAAAACGACACACTTTTTGCTTATAAAATATCATTTTGCTATTAGTTTTGCTTATTATACATAATTATTGCAACTATATCATCTATTTTTACTTACATTTATTCATACAAAACACAACATTCGCTTACTTTTGTATCATGAACATGAGAGTGACAAAAGCAGTCTAATTTAAATTGTTGTGTTATGAAAGAACTGTTAGCCGCAAGAGACTCCGTTAATAAATGGATGGAACGTTATGGAGTACGTTTTGGTGTTTACAAGAATGGCGTATTCAACGAACAAATCTTCCCCTTTGATGCTATTCCAAGACAAATTCCAGCCCAAGAGTGGGAGATGTTGGAAAGGGGACTCATTCAACGTGTGAAAGCGCTAAACATGTTCCTTTACGACATATACCACGACAAAAAGATTGTCGCCGACGGCATTGTTCCCAAAGAGTTCACCTACGAGAGCAAAGGATATATGCCTGAATGCGAAGGCATCACGCCAGCTTTGAATGTCTATGCGCACATCGCGGGTATCGATTTGGTTCAGGCGAAAGATGGCAAGTGGCTGATTCTGGAAGACAACCTCCGTATCCCAAGTGGAGCCTCCTACCCGATGATCGCCCGCAAAGTGACCAGAAAGGCCTGTCCACAGACCTTCAGGGACAACCTCATCGCGGACAACCGCAACTACGGCGAATTGCTCAAGGAGATGATGGATGACATCAACGGCGGACGAGGCATCAACTGTATCCTCACCCCAGGCCGCTACAACTCCGCCTTTTTCGAACACTCCTATTTGGCGGAAAAAACAGATGCGATACTCGCCTTCCCTGGCGACCTCGTCGTGGAGGACAAGAAGGTCTATTACGTCGGATTATACCAGGAGAAGATCCGAGTGGGAGCCATCTACAGACGTGTCTCCGACGAATACCTAGACCCACTGGCCTTCGAACCAAGCTCTCTTTTGGGCGTTCCCAACCTGATGGAAGCCTACAAAGCCGGCAACATCGGCCTTATCAATGCCTTAGGCAATGGCGTGGCGGACGACAAGGGCATCTATTATTTTGTTCCGAAGATGGTAAAATACTATTTGAACGAAGAACCTATCCTCGAAAACGCACCCACCTACTTGCCATTCTTCAAGGAAGATTACGAATACATCCTAAACAACATCGAGAAGTTGGTCATCAAGGATGTAGCTGAAGCGGGCGGTTATGGCGTGATGTTCGGAAGAGACATGACACCAGAGCGCTTGGAAGAGGTAAAGCGACTCATCGTCAAGGAGCCACGCCGCTGGATCGCGCAAGAGGTGATCGACTTCATCGACTTGGATATCATCGACGAAACAGGCAACCCTTCCCCTCGCAAATGCGACCTTCGCGCCTTCGTCATCACAGGCAAGGAGACCAAGGTTTGGAAATCGGGCTTGACGCGCTTCAGCCGCAATCCGAACTCCTTCGTGGTGAACAGTAGCCAAGGAGGAGGATTCAAGGACACTTGGGTGATGGAGAAGTAAAAAAAGCAAAGGTCATTAAAGAAAGAATGTATAAACTATAGAACAATTTGAGAGTATGAAATCAATATTAAGTGCGAATAAAGCGAATCGTTTATTTTGGTTGGGCCGCTATGCGGAGAGAGGTTATCTCATGCTTCACTTGATGCGTAAGGCCTACGATGAGGTGATTGATGTTCCTGTCGGAGAGGTGCCTTATAGCGATTTTCTCAAGAAGATGGACGTCTATGTCTCCAACGAGATGACCACCAGCTATCAAATGATGGATCAAATCTATAATCCAGAGACGGTCACCTCTCTTCGAAGCATCATTGAGATGATGATGGACAACGCCATCGTGCTTCGCTCAGAGATTCTTTCGGAGTCATTCTCTTACATCGAACTCTGCCGCGACTTAATCCGCGCGAAGTCCGCCACCAGAGAGACCAACATCACCGAATTACAACCTATCACCGATTGGTTGCTCGCCTTCTGGGGCTGCATCCGTGAGCGCGTGCATGGCGACATCTACGCACTATTGGAGATCGGAAGATTGTTGGAGCACTTGGATATGTGCATCCGATTCGACTATAAATATTACCGCATCGAGGAGACTTGGGACATGATCCAAAAATATACCCGCTCCTACCCTGATATGTTCGATGCGGTACAAGCGGCCCGCCTTCACGCATTGATCATCGACAAAGAGGCCTATGAAAAGGATCCTCAAGATTACAAAAACAAGGTCTTGAACGGCATCAACTGTTTGGTGTTGGTCTAACATCCGGGGAGGTCTCTCACCCAATTGCAAAGGAACGATTTAATAGCGTATTAACGGAGCAATAACAAATGATAGGAGAACAACATAGATATCAATTTCATTATGTGACAGAGGCGACATTTGCCCCTGCCGTCTCCAATCATTACTTCAAACTCAGAGCAATCCCATGCTCAAATAGTTGTCAGGAGGTCGAATCGCATCAATTGACGATTCTTCCTTCTGACTGTATATTGAACCACTCCTCCGATGGGCTGGGCAACCTAGTGCAATTCGGCGAATACCAATCCCTGCACGACCACTTCACTATGGTAAGTGAGGGCATCGTCCGTTGCCAGGCGTACCGCATCGTCGACTCCCATCCCAACGACATCTATCGCTTCCACGCCAAACTTACCCAATGTGACCTTCCCCTCCAAGCGTGGGCTCGGGAGCTCACGGCAAAAGTCAACGGCAATATCGAAAAAGCGACACTTTTGATGAACGCTGTCCACCAATACCTTTCCTACCAAAAACAGGCGACCAACAACGCCACCTCTGCCATAGAGGTATATCAAAAAAGGGTTGGCGTCTGCCAAGATTTCGCCCACCTGATGATCGCTCTTTGCAGAAGCGTAGGCCTCCTTGCCCGTTATGTAAACGGGTTAGTGATAGGTGAAGGTGAAACGCACGCTTGGGTGGAGGTATACGACCAAGGGGCATGGTTCGGGTTAGACCCCACTTATAACAAAATCATCGATTGGGGCTACATCAAAATAGCGCACGGAAGGGATGTATCCGACTGTCCTTCCAACCGTGGGCAATTCTTCGCCCGCACAAACATAACGGAACAACTTACGATTAAATGTGAAATGAAAGAGATATGATACAGAATGTTACTAGTCTTGAAATGCCAGTGGACGAAGAGTTCCGCATTGTCAAGAACCATTTTACGAATGGTAAAGGAAAGAGAATTTGCATCGTCACAGGTACCCATGGAGACGAATTAGAGGGACAATATGTCTGCTACTTAATCGCCAAGATGGTGAAGGAGAACATGCACCTTTTGCAAGGAACCATTGATATTTACCCCGCCCTCAACCCGTTGGGCATCGACTCCATGCAACGTGGCGTTCCAGCCTTCGATCTGGATATGAACCGTATATTCCCCGGCAACTCCCGCGGATCTATGATCGAAAAGGTGGCCCACGACATCTACACCGACTTGTCGGGCGCAGACATGGTGATCGACATCCACGCCTCTAATATCTTCCTCCGCGAGATGCCCCAAGTGCGCATCTCGGAACAGACTGCAGAACTACTGGTCCCTTACGCCAAATTAATGGGCATCGACTTCATCTGGATCCACCAAGCCGCCACAGTGCTGGAATCCACCCTGGCCCACTCACTGAACTCCACAGGAACCCCATGCCTCGTGGCGGAGATGGGCGTCGGCGGAAGAATCAGCCACTCCATGTGCCACCAATTGGTCGATGGCATCCAAAATATGATGTTCCACATGGGTATCTGGCAAGAGGAACCCGACAAGAGCAGCCTCAAAGAGAGTATCGTCAGCCAAGGAAACGACGCGGTAGCCTTCTTGAATGCCACCACCAGCGGTGTCTTCATCACCGAACTACACAATGATGTCACCGTCAAAAAGGGGCAAACCGTCGGCCAAATCATCTCACCATTGACAGGTGATGTGTTGTGCGACGTGAAGGCGCCATGCGACGGATTGCTCTTCACCCTTCGTGCCTATCCAATGGTTTACGAAGGCTCCCTATTGGGAAGAATTCATCGTCTATAAAAAAGAAAATTACGGAATCATGAAAGTTCAAACTATATTCAGCATGTCATCCCCCTACCGTGATGACTTTCGTATCAAGGCCTACACCTTCGGTGAGGGTGAAAAGACTTTGTGTATCGTAGGCTCCATGCGTGGAGACGAGATCCAACAGCAATATGTGGCGAGCCGCTTGGTGGCTTTGCTAAAATTCGCGGAGGAGAACAACCGCATCCAACCGGGCACCTCCATCTCCGTCATTCCTTCGGTCAACCCCTTCTCCATCAATATCGAGAAACGTTTTTGGGCCCTAGACAATACGGATATCAACCGTATGTTCCCCGGCTACAACCAAGGAGAGACCACTCAACGCATCGCGGCGGGACTCTTCGAGTTTATCAAGGACTTCAAATTCGGCATTCAATTGGCCTCATACTATCTGCCGGGAAACTTTTTGCCACACGTCCGCATGATTCACACAGGATTCGAGGATGTGGAGGACGCAAAGTATTTCGGCTTCCCTTACATCGCCATCCGCGATCCAGAGCCATTCGACACAGTATTGTTAAACTACAACTGGCAGATATGGGAGACACAGGCATTTTCGCTCTATGCGGGAACCACCGATACGATCGACCACGAGATGGCACGCATCTCCATTGATGCCATCAGCCGTTTTATGACCTACAAAGGGATGGCATCCCTTAGCGTGAGCGGCAACGGTTCCAAGAGTCCAACCATCGTCGAGGGCAAACAATTGATCTCCATCCAGGCGCCACACGCGGGCATCCTCATCGTGGAACGTGAGGCGGGACAAAGCGTGAAGAAAGGGGAGGTTATCGCCAGGATCATGCATCCATACGAGGGATATCAAGTCTGCGAAATCAAGAGTCCCGTCAAAGGAACCATCTTCTTCGCAAGAAACAAATCCATCACCTTCCAAAACACATTGTTGTTTAGGATTATTGAGGAGTCGTAAAGACGACAGGGCAAACATTCTCTCCATCGACGACTTGCATTTGTTTAAATATTCATTAACTTTGTTATCTATAATCAAATCTCACAAAGATGCTGAATATTTCAAACGGTCACTGGGAATTCGAAACACGCCAAGGAGTGTCCATCAAACCATTTTTATCAAGGGAGGAATTCCAAAGAACCCTTACGGAAAGCAATCAAGATCAACAGGAGAATATAGCCATCTTTAAGAGTAGCCTGTTTATAAAAGTCGCCAACATAGAGGGGCACTCCATGCTCATGGAGGTCCATTTCGACAGAAATGATCTCATCGACCGGGTCACACTACGTGCCATAACAAAAGAGCGATCGACGGGAGAGGAAACCAGTGAGGCAGAGGCCATAGAACAGAAAAAGGAGCACGACCTCTTTTTGACCCAAGTGGCTCATCTGCCCATCGGCGACACTCCAAATTCAATAGAGAAAGAGATTCGGTTCGACGCGTCCTGGGGATCCATTACCTCAACACTCGATTTGACAGAGACCCCAGAGGCACGAATAATCATCCGTTACAGGAACATAAAAGAGGATGAGAAAGACAAATACCTTAAACTAGGGAAAGAAAAATTGCATGGACAAAAATAATCGACCATACAACGCTTCCAGCAAACAAGGAGGGGATCGGTATCCAGGCATTGACACATACGAACCAACCATCCTGAAAAAAGGGACAAAAGTTTGCTCTCTCATCGCCTACAACGCAAACGGGACTGCCAAGCCCTACGAGTTCTACTTTCCCCAAACCACTCTAGCAGCTGTAGGGGGGAGCGCTAGAAGACTCTGCGAGGGGTTACAAATCAGCCCTTGGCGAAATCCACAAAGCGGGAAGTTTTGCTACAAAAACAGGGTTGCCCTATTCAGAGTAACACAAGATCTCGAAGTGGAATATAGTCCCCGCATCACAGAAAACACATGTTACGGCGAGGGCGGCATTATTCAGTACCACATTCCACCCGAAGTGGCGAAACAATATCTTGTCAGAGACGACGAAGACACCATCCTGACAGACGAGGAGATTGCGGAAGAGGAATATGAATTGATCATGGAAAAGAAAGAACAAATTCTCTTGAAACGAAATTTGTTCAGTTATCTCAAATCAAAGGTGGACACGCTGGATATCATCCAAAACGCCAAAGAGGATGATCTCGTAAAAGAGGCGCAACGGAACTTGGAGACGATCAATCTGCACATTGATAACCTTATCATGGACTTGGCCTTCTCCCAAGAACAAATCTCGGATGTTCCCTCCGCCAAATATGACAAGATGATCGCGCTGCTTTGGGACGAGATCGAAATACGGGAACAACAAGACACCCTACTCGTCAACAATGTTAAAATCTCAAAGGAGATAGACGACATCACTCACTCCTTGTCTGAAACGGTAGATTTCAATCTAATCACCAATCATTCCGAAGAGATTGTCTCCTCCATAGAAAGGAATCTCAACGAAAAAATCGAAACATCCGGCAAGAAGATTTCGCAAGGCGAGATCCCAGACATTGATATCGAGAAGCACCATCTCCACGACATCCTGAACATTCAACGCTTCAATACGGAATGTTCCGCTTTCATAGAGAACAACGGCGTGAGGGCAAAGAGTTTCCTCCCCATCACCAGACTGATCATGCAAAGTCAGAACGGAGAGAAAAGAGAGTATAAAATAGACGAGTTCCTCACCAACTCATCCGTCCAAGAGATGAAGGGAACCTACAACGGAGAGATGACTCCCGTACTCACACACAAAGAGAGTGGAACATTGATGAAATTCTTCATGCGGGGGAATAAACCACAACTCTACATCGGGCAAAGCAAAGAAAAACTTTCCATGCAACTAGACCATTTACGTCTCGACACTTCACAAAAGGAACGACTGCTATCCGGGGGAGAAATCACACTGTACCAAAAACAGTTTCGGATTGATGCGGAACTAAACACTTTAATTCCCCTCTACCCGTCCGCGAAAGATTACGCCCGCGCCAAACAAGCTAGCAGAAGGAAGAGAGGTATGGGACATAAAATGTGACAGAGGTTCTCTATTCCATCATATTGGAGAAACCAAATTCAGAGAAAAACTCGTCCAACTCTTTTGTGGTTTTAGCAGAAGACTCTACACTCTTCCGCTCTTTTTCATTAGGCTCCAGCAACGACACTTCCACCTCGTCCGACGCTTCTTCAGATACGCTATCAAACGCTTCACCCGACACCTTGGGGGCCACGGGACCAGCGGACTCATCCAAGTCTTCCGAACGGACAGACAACAAATCCTCCAAAAAAGATTTCGTTTCACACTGCATTTTCTCCTGTAAAGAAGAGTCTTCATGCTTTTCCACCTCATCCGCCACCCGATTGGAGAGGCTGCATTCCCTACCCTGATAATCAATCAGACTTTTCCAATCCTCTTGCTTATTTTTCGAAGAGACGGTGGAGGTGATGATCTCCGCCTTTCGAATCTCCTCCCGTTGAGGATTCACCACAACGGGATGTTCTTTCCGCTTGCGAAATTCATTTTTCGACAACGAACCAGGTCCCTCTTTCACAAACCGAAAATAGAGAAACACAACCACCTCGTAAAGGCAAAACAAAGCGAATGTCACTACCAAGAATTTCGTGGTATTGATCAACAATGGGCAAACGTACAAAGTCACCATAATCATAGGATTAAACATCCGCCAGCGAGCAACCCCGCTGGCGGACTCATCTATCTTTTCAGTATTTTTATTTTCTCACCATTCACATCCAACAAATAGGAACCGGAAACAAATGGCCGCATATCTATTGTGCCTTGGGAACCTTTGCCTTCGTATAATTTCGTACCTATCAGGTCAAACAGACGAATCTCCGCCTCAGGTTCTGTCTTGACATGAAGCACATCTTGACAAGGATTCGGATAGACAGAGAGGTTATACTCGTGAATTATCTGTTCTGGATCAAATGATTCCAACTCGAACGCGCCATCCACGGAATAATGTCTAACTGTCGCTTGGTCGATGTAAATAGCCGTATCAATCACAGTTGACGAGCACATGCCATCGGAGACTTCAAATTTGATCGGATAAGACCCGGCATTGTAGAAATAACAAGACGGAGAGTCCAACTCACTGGTCAAGCCATCCCTACCCACACTTCCTCCAAAGGTGTTGTAATAGTGGGAATTCAAAGGCCGTATCAGTTGCCACTTATAAGAGAGCTCGGCATCCGGATATTCGGACTTCGTTTCAGATTTAAAGGTCACTTTGCTACCCTGATTGATACGCACTGTCTTAGCCGGTTCGCCACTTTGATGCGACTCCACGCCATCGACAATATAAGAAAAGCTTGCCTTGAGATCATTGACAAAAAAGTGGACTATCTTCGTACTGCTGGCGCCTGTCCGTTTCACATAACGGGTGATTTCCACATCAAACGATTCGCTAGGATAATCGACAACCACTCCTGACGGCGTCTTCACCCCTTCCGTAATGAAACGGTCGGCATACCTCATCGTATCTAAAGCTTCCAATGGCACACTGCTATTGAGCGGAAGGAACCATTTTACCGGGCCAGATATGGTGCGGTAAGAATACTCATAGACATCTAAATAATCCGTCTTATAGGCAATTCTCATAAACTTTTCACCCTTGCAGACTTTATCAATCAACACCAACTCATCATCGGAGATGAAGGAAGCGTAAAGTGTCGTCACCTTATAGACCTTGCTGGTGTCCGTGCCACAACTGCTATAACCAACGGTTCGGTAATAGACGATACTCGTCGTATCATCAGTCTCATAACGATAGATGTTGGAATCATCCGCCTCAACACTCTCCAGATTCTCCCATGTGACAGCGTCGTAACTTCTCTGCCATGTAACATAGTCTACATCTGTAATACTATCCAACAAGACGATTTGCAGACTAGGAAGTCTCTCCACGCTATATTGCGTACTCTTCAACCCCATCGTATCCAATAGACTATCAGAAACCGAAGTGTAGATATTACGAGCCTTTGGCAAAGGCCTGATATGGATGGTAATGACATTGGAGATGGAGGTATATTCCCCTGAGAAAGTCAATCTACGGTAATCAGTAGGTACACTAACCGCAGCCGGTGTGTATCGATATTTATCAGCACCCTCAATATTTACGAATTCTCCCGTATATTGATTCATATACTGCCATTGATAGGTGTAAGAATGGTGACCTCCTTCCACATCAGTGGCCACAATCGCAGGAATCTCCGTACCTCCACACAACATCGACGCTCCGTCAAAACTGATGACACCGCCTCGCAATGGTTTGAACTCATACTGACTCACGCAGATATCACTCACCGCAATGAGTTGAAGCAGGCTGTCCTTATAGGTTTGGGCAGTATAAGGCAACCTTACACTATTGGACTCGACAACAGGCATCGTTCCGTCTCCCACAAAGTAGTAGTTCTCCCCGAAGTTCTTTGCGCCTACCATATTCAATGTAACACTATCGTCTACCGCATCACTCACCACATTGAGGCTCAACGCCGACAAATAGTCGTAATCAACCACTTTCGATCCAATGATCGTCACTATGTTGCTTGTATCGTACACACAACCGTTATCGAGCAGACGTCTCACATACATGGTATCCTCCACCCGAAGTTTCAGCACATTTTCGGTTTGCAACAACTGTTCCGTCCAAGAGGTGCCAGGCTTCATGACATACCACTTGTTTCTTATTTTATCCGCAGCAATGTCGCCACGTTGTTGCTCACCAACAATCTCCACCACCATACCATTGCATGGCGTCAAATTGTCGCATGAGAGAAGGTTGCGGGCGTGGTCTATTTTGACAGCATTATGGGCATAGAGATTAATACGCTCGCTCTCACATCTTTTAGCGGCGCTATCCGTCACGGCGTACGAGAATTGGAGCAATAAGGAATCCCCCACGAATCCATCCATCGTCACGCCCCAAGATTTAAACGGTTTCTCTTGTCCATTCACCCACATACTGTATGAATCCATGCCTCCTCTCGAAGGAGCCTCCTCGGATAACAACACGGTAAATGGTAGTCCCTCGCACCGATAGTCGCGAAGTTCAATCCATTCAGGTTTCATCTTCACGGCCTCCTTTACCTTGACAAAGAGGATGGACGAAGTATCCACGCCACACATATCCGTGACAATTCTTCGATAATAGGTGCTCACCATAGGATTCGTTACCGTCAAACTCTCCTCCGTCTGACCCAATACACCATCCCATCGGTAACCATCGTAACTATACTGCCAACCATAATGTTTCGTGCCGTTTCCGCCTATAGCAGGTGTACCCACTACCGTGAAAGGCTCGCCATAGCAGACCACTTCCGGCGCGGCAAGAGATTCTTGGCTCAATTTAGGCAAACTATCAATGTTGAAATAGTTATAACCGCTGACACAACCTGTTTCATCCACAGAGTAAACGGCATATTCATCTACCAACATGCTTGTATTCCGACGAATCGTACGCGTCTTTGTCTCACTACTCCATATCACAGAGTCGATGGAACTCTCGCTATTCAGCATTGCCACAAAATAATAGCTCTTATCGTACATATCCTCAATCACCTTAATGGTCATCTCCTCCGCGTCGCAACTGTCGTTATCTTGGTATATTTTGGGAATCTTATTCTCCCTGAAAAGGGTAAGTGTGAGCGGTTCGCTCTCAACCGATCCACAAACATCCTCATAACGGCACTTGACGTCGACCACAACATTGGCGCTTCGGTCCACGCCTATGAGGCTATCCTCAAAATTCAAATTGAATTTGCCACCACGATATCCTTTATACTCGTAATAATCACCTTGGTTCATGCGCATATACCAGGTATAGAAGAGGCCATCCTCACTGATTCTACCTCCCGTAGCGGCGGTAGAGAGCACCGTAGGCAATTCATCATAGACGCAAAAACCGTTCTTGTCCGTGTTCAGACTCAATGTACCCGGTTTCAAAGCATCATAGTAGGTCATTTTAACCACATTGCTGTATCGGGTTCTCAAACTATCATTGGTAGCCACCCTTCGGAAATAGGTCACCTTGCTATCCAATAGAGAAGCGAACCGAGTCACATCCGCGCCTTTCAACAACAAACTGTCCGCACCACTGATATTCGCCCAAGTCACACTATCAATACTGAATTGCCAACTATAAGACCACTTCATCGGCGCATCCACAGGCGTCTTCCACTCTCCACGAGGTTCGGACACGCTTCTGATCGCATCAAACACGCCACCCGAGCAGATCGTCTGGTCGTAACCGATCATACCGCCATCGCTGGCACTACCCAATGAGATAGGGATGGACAATACACTGGACCAACAACCTTCGCTCTTGCGTTTCATATAGATATAGGGATCGGCCATCAATTTATTCGCCACTCTGCCCGTCACACGGAAAGAGAAGTAGTTCATTTGGGCTTCCAGCGTATCTACAAACGCACGGTCCAAGCTCCATAGACAATCATAAGCCTCCGTGCTAAGGTAAGCTACATGAAGGGAATCTCCAATCTCAAATCCTTTGCGGATACGAGATCTTCCATCTTCGCCGTAGGCAAACATCTCTATGTTGCCCAACTTACCAGCCTCATCAATCACATAGAGCGGTAAAACATCCGTATAGACACTCGTGCAACCATCGCTCACGGCACGACGCACCTGCCAAGTCCTATTCATCACATGGTCTCCACCCTCGCCTGGCATGAATTCAGCCGCATAACCGTTTTCGTTGAAATTTTTCATCGATACCGTATCCCACTCACCATCCACGAAACGATGTTCGTACCAGGTCGAGAATCCCAGATTCTTATTGTAATCCTTGTCATAGAGCCAAGGTCCAAAATAGCGGGACACATTCCGCCATACAGCCATGGCCTCGGTGTCGTTATCCAAAGCGCCACTCACGGCGACAGCCTTGTCACCCTTGCAGTAGGTATTACGGTCCGTCGTGAGTTCTCCCGTAAGGTCATACAAGTAGCTGACACTCTTCATGGTCGGAACGACATTGATCTTGATCACATTGCTCTCAACACTGGTCACTTGATCCGCCACCAAGAAACTTGCCACACGTTTCAACTCAACGAACTTGGCACGACCCGTTCCATTCCTGAACAACTCTTCCACATCACATGTGTCCAACGACAATCTGACGCCTCGCACAGGAGCGGACGCGGTGCCACGCAACAACGACCAATCTCCAACGACCGGCTCCGCAGTGTTTGCGTTCGTCGTCACACGGTAATACCAACGGTACTCCGCCTCTTCCGGATCAGACTTGCTACCTACCTGAACCTGGTTATCGTTCGGGCATACCCAGAAGTTGTCCTCCGTCTCCTTTTCAGTTCCTTCCACATAGATGGTACCGCTTACATTCTCATACGCCGTCACATATAACGTATCGTAATTGTAACTCAAACAACCGCTGGCGGCATCCAATTTGGCAGCGTAATAGGTGTATGTCTTCGTATCATCGCCACCAGACAACTTCTCGCTGGTGGTATAAATCTCCCTCACAGAAGTCGTATCCAACGCTTGGAAATCACTGTTGTACCAGACGTAGATGCTATTATCGGCCGCATTTCTCGGAACACCCCACATCTTCGCGCCATTGCCAGCACGCACCACTTTGGAGTAGTTGACATCCTCCTTCCTGATTTCATACTTCGGCAAGACATTCACCAATTTGCCTTTGCTCTCCAATCGGGTTCCACAACCATCCGTCACCACTCGTTTGAAGAATGTGCTCTCAAACATGGTGTCACACTTGGCGTAACTTTGCGTCGTGGCGTTGTGAATCATCGTCCACGAATTTTCGTCATCGGGGGTAGCGCTACGCATCCATCGGAATGTATAAACGCCATCACCTCCACTCGGCAACTCGCCTACGATAGGAGACATTGTTGTTCCATAGCAAAGCGTCTCTTCACTCAAATCCACTCTTCCCGCCGTCATCGGCTCATAATAGCTCACCGTATATTCATTGGTGGTCTTGGACGTACCGCTGTAATCGCCTTCGCACTTAATGATCGCGCGGAAGGTAGTGGTGGCTTTTAGTCCAGTCACAATCAGTCTGAACATATAGGTTCCAAAGAACGAACCTTCCAGCATCTCAGCATTGAATCCAAGATTTTCACTCTTTTCATCAAAAGATATCCAATTATCACCATAAGTCTTATATTGCCAAACAATATTATATTCGCCCGTTCCTCCCATCACATCAGAGATGTTGAAATTAATGCTAGTCTCATCTGGACAGCGTACAGAATCCAATTGACTAGGCATAAGAGCTCCAATCTTCAACTCCTCATACAATTTAAAATCATATTTAAGCGTAGGGCTGACACACTGCGCACCGCTAAGCGCCTGCTTATAGACATAGACGCTATTGGATCCCACCTCGAACTCTCCCTCAACCGCAGCTTGCGCGCCATTAACGGAAGAGACTTGGTTGAGGTCGTTCTCAGCAATACCCCAATGGTAACTGAATCCAGCATAGTGGGCCTTCGGCGAGAAGGTCAAACTATTCACCTTTTCATGGATCAAATTACCGCCCCTCAAAGCGATCTCCGGAATGGATGGCAACGTATCAATCTTCAAAGAGAACACGTTGGTACTGTAGCTCTCCACACCACATTGGCTAATTCCCTTCAGTCGGAAATATTTGGTATTCAAATCGGAGGTATAAGCGGATGCCAACAAGTCTATACTCTGTCCATTCACAAGGTCTCCGCCTACTCGGCAGGTCTCTGGGATCGGCTTCCACTCGCTACCATTCAAACTGTGTTCCCATACCAATGTATCCTTTGGTCCTACCTCGGCATCCACCTTCAAGGTGAAATGGCTGGTTATATCGCCCAAACATAGATTCTTGCTTCTCTCTCCGCTGCTTACTTCAGTCACCCTACCCAATTGGATGCCTGGCTTACCCACCAATAGGAACTCCTCCGAATAGACATGGGCAGCCCGAAGGCTCGCATCGTACTTATAACTGATCATGCACATGATGCTCAACGTGTCGCCCGCTATGACGGTCACCGTACATGTATCCGCCGACCCTACGAGGCTACCATTCCGCAGCCATGCGTAACTAACATCGCCAGGAGACAATATCAGATCTCCAAATCTAGGCAACTCCGGCACAGAGAAGGTGATCTTCTCACCCCCGCAATAAGACTCCTTCATCGCGGAAGCCTCCAAACTTGGGCGTTGCATAAAGCCCTGCGTCTGGCTGATCGTCACCTTACTATTCGCGGAACAGCCCGTCTCGTTCACATTTCTCGTCACATTCAAAACCAACAAGTCGTTGGTGAAGTCGGTGCTATCCACAATGATGCTGAACAATCCGCCGATACTCGTTCCCGTCACTTCCGTGCCATCCGTTTTCTTATAGTGGTAACTAAACTCATCGAGTGTGGTCTCCTCTGCCGCCGTTGCGGATATGATCACCGTCGTACTCTTACCAGTACCATCCTCGTTGATCAAACTAGGAGAAGCCTTCAATTTGAAATCAGCCTCGGCCGCTTGCGTCACGCTCTTTGGCGCTGTCACCTGAGAGTGCATCACACCGTTGGTCGTATCACACTGATAATCCGTCACCTTGGCGGTAAAGGTGTGTTTACCCGCCTCCGCGAACTTATAATAGTCACTCTTCTCGCTTTCCACGCCCAAGACACCTTGGCCAATTCGCTTACCATCACACATTAGTTCATATCGGTAAGAGAGCAGCATGCCACCCGTCGCGCCGCCCAATGTCCATTTAACGGAATCGCCTGAGCATAGATAGCCCGTATTATCTAAAGTCAAGGTAGCGCCACTCACATTGTCGTAAGTTCTCACGAAGACTGAATCCACGATACTTTGACACAAATTGCCACCACGTATCTCCTTGCTCACCCTCTTCATTTTGTAAGTAGTCGACGTGAGCGGGAAGGTATATTCCAAATCCTTTTTATCCTTATTTTCCAATGGTATTCCATTCACGCTCCACTCGTAATTGGTGGCCGTCGCATTGCCTTCGTTGGCATTGTTGGTTATCGACGCGGAGACACCCGCGCAGAGGTTCACCACCTCGCCACGCACCTGGTTCACCTCCAAATCAAAATGTCTGAAAGAATCGTGCAACGTGGTGTCAGCGACCGTCGGGTGGCCAACATGCACGCAGTTACCATTGGAGACACGGACCAAATAATCCAAAGAGCCCACTTCTGGCACATCCACCGCTGCCCTGACGGATCCTTTCTCTTCTCCATTCTGCTCAATGCTATAAATCCATTCCGCCACAGGATTGAGCACCTGCACATCCACCTTGCCACCGCGGACACGACACGCGCCGTATGCGATTTTTGGTTTGAGATCCGCGCCACTCTCAATCTTCACCGGCGCGCTGTAAAAATTCGATCCACAAACGTTAAGTTTAGCATAGACGACCGTATCGCAAGTGATTTTCATACGATAAGAATTGCCTACCTCAGACATGTCGACCAGACCTGCTAACTCTTCTCCTTCCATGGTTTTTATCACATACGAATAAGAAGGGCTCGCCTTGTGGTTTTGCTTTTCGGACAAATAGAATTGGGCGAGACTCAAAGAGTCTTGGCTCATAGAGAAGGTCACCAACGAATCGTAGCAAACGGTGGTCTTGTCCGCCGTTAATGTCATCATAGGTTTGCTGTAAGGGGATATGATGGCGTAGTTACTGGTATCGGACACACCGCCACCATCTTCATTCCGACTAAACACAACACGGCGAATGTAACAAGGCTCCGTTATCGATTGGTCCCACTTATTCGCTGAGAGTATAGGGTCTGTGATGATATCACCTCCATTAGACATCATAGGTTTGTAATAACGATCATCCAGACTATATATCCACTTATAGGAATAACTATCGGCTCCATAACCGCCACTCACCTGGTCACATCCAATGGTTGGGTTCTTTTCCCTTTCACAGACATAGAAAAGTGTCTCTGAAATCCGATTGTCACGGATCGCGGTCACCTTCACAACATCCACGAAGACCACCTGGCTTTCGCATTGTCCTCCTATCTTGTAACGCTTTTTCAAATAAAAACGCTTTCTAGGTTCCGACTTTAAGCTCAACTCCGCGCCGCGACTTCCTATCTTCGTATAGATGGAATCATCTTCACTAATATAGTAATCGCACAAAGCGTAATCCTCCTCCTCGGGACTAATCTGCAACACAATGGTCGATTCATCAGGCACTTCCAACGTCAAATTACCATTCTTCTCCAAGCGGTTCGCATTGTCACAAACCACATTCTGCAAAATAATGGAAGGGCTCTTCTCGAACACTAGGTCTTGCTTAAACTCAACCTCATTTCCGCATACATCCGTCACGGAGACACTCCACGTCTTCTTCCTCTCCGCATCGCCGACCATGTTGAACTTCTCATCAAAGAGCGAAGTGATCACCTCCCCGTTTCGAACATCTGGGACACTATATGTGTACTTCAATCCATTTGTCATGGAGCCACTGGACCAACAACTATATTTCTCGTTTGGATCAGGCTGGAATTGAATCTTTAACTCCACCTCTTTCAACTTTTCATCCGCACACAGATCACCTGTAACGGATACATCAAAGAGTTCTGGTTTGATCCTACGATATCCAGTCACCCGAACGCTTCCCTTTCCCGGGGCATATATTTTTCGACCGCCAAACCCCGTCAAATAGACAACCTGTCTGAATTCGTAGGTGTTATTTTCTTTTATCAAAGGAAGAGCGACAACAAGATCCTGCGGACTTGAGTTATACAACGAAGCGAAACCCGAAGGAGAATTGTATTGCGCCTCGATGTCACCACCTCTTCCTTCTCCCTTCAGAGGCAACTCTTTCCAGTTGTCTCCTCTCACATTACGATACTCCCACATATATTTCACGCCATAAAGGTCTGCATAAGGGATCTCATCCAATGGCAATCCTTTTGTTTGGTGCCAAAACCACCTAGTAATAGTTTTTTGACCTTCCGGAACAATCTCCAACTCGACCTCATCCTCGGTCTTGGAGCAGACATAATTTGTTACAGACGGGAAACTGTCCATCTTCAGAGGCGGAACCACATGAAATTTGATTGAATCAGTCGTGCAGGAAAAATTCGTTCCTGTCAGCGATATGGTTCTTGTGACGCAATACTCATCGCCCTCCGTCAAAAAAGCGGACGGATCCAATTGCGCATACTCAAATTTATTGCCACTACTCAAGTAGGTTTCATTGCGCAAAGTGTTCTCGGTAGGTGTTATCTTCCTTGTCGCCACACGCTCGCCATTTTTCCAAACATTCCATGTCAGCGACTGCTGCAATGTCGAATAGCGACTAGGCGATTCCACAGAATACAAATCCATCGCTGTTACATTGTTACCATCGGCACTCGGATACAAGGCATAGACAACCTCATTTCCGTTAGACGACCATATTGGCGTATCTTCATTTCGCACACCGATCTCACCTGATTGACACATGTAGAGTTTCACATCGTCAGACGCGTTAGTCGAGATGAATGCTTCATTCGTCAAATCATGTCTACGGGTACTGAAATAGACACCAAATCTAAATCGGACAACAATCTCATCCGCTCCTAAATCTTTCAACTTCTTGCCACTGACCGAAGTAAACTTTTCATTCAACAGAGCATAGGAGACAAACATCGTGTCGGACGAGACGATATAGTCGTTGGCATATCGTTCATGCTTTTCATGTAAAAAACTCTTCTCCGAAACAACGAAATATGGATACGTGATTTCTCCTGCAATTACCTGCGCATATAATATATCTTGGTGAAAGTACTCCACATCATTCGAATGATGGGTCTGACCCTTTACCAAACTTTCGTAAGAGGAACGCAACACAGTCAGCGTATCACCCGGCGTCATCATCTCCTGCAAGACAGACGTCTTGATCGCGCCACCCTTCGGCACCCAAATTTTATCGGCATACCTAAAAATCCCAGTTTTATATTGGTCGTATGTGGCAGGAATATTCGTATCTCCCAAATATCCAGAAAAACAAGACAAGGAAAGCAACAATGCATTTACTAGCAACAACAATCTTTTCATATTACTCAATCAATATTTATTTTTTTTATTTTTACTACCGTTTCACATTAATCGTTTCGCTTCTCCAGGTACTCCACACGTACATGTCATCCATACATCGGTAGTAGATGGTATGAAGTCCCTCCGTCTGAAAAACAAAATTCACCTCGTTCAACGCCGTGGCTGTGATATAAGTTCCTCCATACGCAGCCTTCCCCGCTTGCCAATCACCCCTTAGAAAATCAAAACGATTGTCGGTCGCCTTATAGGGTATCACATTGCCATCGATACAATACTCATACTTCACCACCACACCGTCTTTGTCATAACTGCGGGCAAGTGACAGCCTCTTCTCCATCGGGTCGCCACCACAATCCTCCACATCAAGGACCGGTATTGGCGGACAGGGTCCCCAATATACAAGGTCAAGCGCAAAACCATTGACCTCACCATCTGACTGCATACCGTCGCGGCCATAAATATCAAGGAAATTTATATTGACGACATAATGTCCCAAACAAGACGAGGCTGTGTCATTATTAAAAAAATTAAGTTCATCCACATCGCTTCTATTTGTAAGCACAATGCCGTACAAATCATCTTCAGCTTTTCTTATTCGGAAATTCATCACACCGCTATACTCGCTACGTATTAAAGATCCCAAAAGATGATCAAATTCTGGTAAATCTTGTCTACCAACTATTTCCAATGGATACTCTTTCCCATTGAGCAATCCATAGGCCCTCATCATTACAGTGTCATAATTTATATATGAACTATTTGTTATACTGCGAGGATACATGTTCCGCTCCAAATTGACCACATGACTCACAGTGTAGCCAAAGGTAGTATCCCGAACACCATCCAACTCCACCACAATCTCTTGTCTATTCACCTCATCCAAAAACAAATCTTGCCGTGAATCGCAACTGCACAAAGCCAGAACCACCACCAAGACTCCGATCACTCTATTTATCATATATTTTACCATCTTATCTATCAATATTTTATTGTACTATTACCCCGCACTTGTCATTTATGAAAATTAAATCGTAACGCCACCGAGAAATTGGGTTTCAGATAGTTGTTTATTTTGCTGAACAAAACATACTGCTGTCCCTTCAAGACAACCGACAAATACTTTGGTGTCATAAACTCCACACCAGAGCCCACTTGCGCGCCATAGCAAAAGCCCGTGTACTCCTCCTGGATTTTTTCGACTGTCCACTTGTCGTATCCTACAACAGCTCCCATGCCCCAATGCCAATAAAACCACTTGACAGGATTCAAGATGATGTGCTCGATACCAGGCGATAACATAATGACATTCTTATGTTTGGTATTCCCTTTCAGATAAGGATCTTTGGACATCCACTGCGCATGATCCACCTCCACCAACAACGATATCTTGTTGTTGAAACAATAGGTGTAGGTGGCACCAACGTCAAACATATCCTTGGTACCATGACCATAACGAACACCAACCGATTGGTAACCTTTCACATGAGATAGGGAAATAAGTTCATGCTTATTTATCTCTTCTCCAAAACAAAATAGACTCGCCATCCCGAAGGATAGACATAAAAACATTTTTCTTAACATAATATCTCATTTTACTGATATATACTCAATAACAACTTTAAGGTCAACGTTGCATATATTCACACACAGACGCAAAGCATCAACACCCAAGCGATTACTTATTATAACTTTCCGTTGCAAAATTAACAAATATCATTTCAAATACAATAAAAAATCGCAATTTTTATCAACAAATAGCATTTCCATCAAATAATATCGCTACATTTGCCATCAAGTAACAGGGAGTACAATTCCATCTACAAATAGAGGAAACCTTGCTGAAAACTGGATGAAAGGAGCTGACAAAAAACACGTCAACCACGATTAGCGATGCATAAAAAGTTATTTACATTCTTAACACTTCTTATCTGCAGCATCACTGCCCACGCCCAAACTGAGGACAACGTTTGGCGTGAGGATTTCGACGTGGCGGAAGATTCCAACTCCAGCTCTTTCTTGGCGAAACCTGAGGGAAGATGCGCACCACAGGAGATTTCCATCAGCGCCTCTTCCTACCATATCTGCGAAGGAGATGAGATTCTATTGAGCGCCACCACGGAAGATGCGGAGGCTGACCTCTCCTGGGAATATTCCACCGATAACACACAAACCTTCACGCCTTTCTCTCCCAACGAAGAGACCGGAGCCACCACCCCACAGCAAAAGAGCTTCTTCCGTGCCAAAATAGTGACGGAAGATTGCCCCGATTCTTACTCCGACACCATCGTTGTCGAGGTGGAGAAAAAAGTGAAAGAGATTGAATTCGATGATATCCCAAACGTCATCTGCAAGGGAAACGACGTGAGGCTGAAAGCATCCGCGACGTTGGACCCCGCAGTCAACTCCATCGCATGGGTCAAGAACAGAGATACCCTCTCCGTGGGTGAATTCACATCGACCGACCACCCGCTTCAGGCCACCTATTACGAATTTAACGTATTAGGAAAATATTGCCCTCCCCTCAAAAAAAGCATTAATGTGAATGTGGAGAGCAGCGGAGACGTATGGCTAAACATAGACAAGGATAGCATTTGCGAGGGCGAGATCGCTCAAATCACCATCGGATACGAAGAGACCGCCAATAAGATCAACATCATTTGGGAGAAGTCGCAAGACAATGTAAGATTCCAATCATTTGACCCTAATACGGATATTCGCGCATTGATGCCGACCAACACCACCTATTACCGCGTAAAGGCTGTGCCCGAATCGGATGTGTGCCCAGCCATCTATTCCAACACCTTGCAAATCAATGTGGAGGCGAAAGCGTCGGTCATTGTGGATCCCATTCCAGTCCTCATTTGCGAAGGCGATTTTGTGGAACTTACCGCCCATGTGAAAATGGCGGATTACAATCATTTCCAGTGGGCCAAGAACGATGACGTTCTCTCCACCAAAGACTTTGAAATCTTAGATAGACCTGTCGAATCGAGTCGATACCAACTGACCGTTTTAGGCAAAAGATGTCCGCCTATCGTCAAAACATTCGAAGTGGAGCTAGAGGAAAAACCGGAACTCGCACTTACGCTCTCCAAACAGAGCGCCTGCCAAGGGGATGAGTTGGGACTAAACGCGCGCTACAACAACGTTCAGGATATACAATGGCAAAGAAGATACGACGACGAATCGACATACACCACCTTCTCGGAGGAGGTGACGTCGCAAAAAATCATCCAAGCGGAGCGCAACGCCTCCTACCGACTCTCGACCACTTCGGAGAAAGTCTGTCCACATGCCACTTCGGAAGAGCTGAAACTGATCGTGGATAGGCCAGTGGAGGTCGAACTAGCGGAGGAGATCGCAGCCTGCGCCTATGAGCAAAAGGAAATTAGCGCGAAATTCTCCCGCACGCCCAACTCCTTCACATGGTACCAAAAGGATGCTGGGGAACGGGATTTCTCTCGCATCAACGTGGGCGAATATAGTTTCACCATCATCACCTCCGAAGATCGGGAGTACAAACTGGAATACACCGCAGGCGCCTGTCCTGGCGGCTCGCTTATCTCCCATGTCAGCGTGGATAATGGCGGTATCATCAAAGAGATCCCCGACAACACCATCTGCGGGGGAGAATCCGTCACGCTCCACACCAACATTGACTATCCGGAATCCTTGGTATGGGAGTCGCTGACAGAGGGGGCCACTGAATATAAACAAATCAGTGTGGGCAATACGGAACTCACCGTATCACCCACCCAAACCACACGATACAGAGTGAGCGGAAGATCCGCCAATGGATGCCCAGCCAAAGCCATCACCACCACTGTGGAGGTCTATGAACCGTTGCATGTGACAATGAGCGAGGGAAGTATCTGCGAAGGAGACTCCATCACCTTACGTCTATCCGGCATGGCGCATTACACCGATATCAAATGGACCTCTTCACAAAACAACTATTCGGCCAGTCTTGGTTCGCAACCCACTTTAAAGGTTTCGCCTTTCACAACGGCCCAATACTTGGCGGAGGTGCACAACGGTGTTTGTCGAGATGAAGCAGAAGGAACCGTACAGGTATACACTTATCCCCAAGTGTTTTCATTCAGGGAACACGGGGCAACGGATTTCGAATTAGATATTGAATCAGACCACTATCCGCTCTACTACGACTACGGAAACGGCATCGTCACCACCTCCAATATCTTGGAGCACCCTGCCTACGGCACGACGTACCATATCACCATCTCCAACGAGCAAGGCTGCTCTACCCAATTCGTTTTGGAAACGCCGCTTTATGATATTCATATCCCTGAATATTTCATTCCAGAGAGAGAGAATTGGTTGGTCGAGAACTTAAAAAGATTCCAGAAATCCACATATAAAATATACGATCGGTTCGGCAGACTTTTGTACGAAGCACCCGGAAGCGACGATGGATGGAATGGCACCTACAACGGACACGCCTTGCCTACCACCGACTATTGGTACGTAATCAATATTCCGGAAATCGACCGACAATTCGCGGGACATTTCACGCTAATTAGGGAATAAAAACCTCCACTCACATCGTCATTTCAGAATCCTCCGAAATGACAAATGTCATTTACAAAAAAAAAGTTGACATTCTTTGTTTGCTAATTAAATGTTGTTATCTTTGAAAAAGTCTTTCAGTTCTGATGACATATTGGGAGAACCGAACAGCTATTGTGAAATTATTTAATAAACAAATAGATTATTTTATGGGTAGATTTTTGAAATTTTTGGGCTGCGCGCTCGCATTGGGCGCTATCCTATTCACAAGTTGCAAGAAGGAAAAAGAAGAGTTCACATTGACAGTTACGTCATCTGACGTGAACAAGGGTATCGTAACAGGTGGCGGTGTCTATGAAGAGGGATCGCAAGCCATCATCAAAGCGGTAGCGGAAAGCGGATTCCACTTCACAAAATGGGACGACAACAACACCGATAACCCTCGTACCGTAATCGTGAACAAAAACATGTCATTCACCGCAATCTTCGCTGCTGGCGAAGGTGGAAATGGTGGAAACGGCGGCGACATCACTGACATCAACGATGCGATGACATTGTCGGGAGCCATGAACGAGAACAAGACATTAAAAGACCTCGGTTTGCCAATCGACTATATTATCGACGGTACTTTCTACGTAGAAGGAAATGCTTGTTTGACCATCGAACCTGGTGTAACCATCGCCTTTACCGGAACTAACGGCATCATCGAAGTGGGCGAAAACGCAGGTTTGAAAATGGTCGGAACCGCAGAGAAACCTATCGTTTTCCAAGGTCCTATCAACAATCCAAGCAAAGGATCTTGGGGCTATATCCAATACGCTTCCAACCGTGCCGACAACCAAATGGAGTATGTCATCTTGAAGAATGGCGGTTCGGATAACGACAAAGAATCTGGTGTCTTGAGAACCTATGGTGATGGTTCCGTCTCTGTCAAGAACTGTACGATTGACGGCGGACTCGGTTGTGGATTCTCAACAACGTATGGAGGTGCTAAGAACCTAAAAGCATTCGAAAACAACACCATCAAGAATATGGATGGTTACGCAATGAGCATGACAAAAATGAATGCGAATGCACTTGGCAAAGGAAATAAATTCGAAAACAACAAAGAGAACTTAATCGTTTTCGGCTGGAGTGACGACGTTCTCGAAGATGACAAATTGACGCTCAACGCAATGGGTGCTCCTTATTTCTTCGATGCACTTTACGTTGAGGGAGAATTGACAGTCAACGAAGGCGTATCTATGGTATTTAAGAAAAACTCAGGTTTCCACATCTCTGGTGGTGCAACTATCAAATTGCTAGGAACAGAGGCTGCGCCTATCGTAATCAGCGGTTTGGAGAACAAGGCTGGCTACTGGGAAGGTGTCGAGTTTAAGTCTGACAATAGCGAAAACATCTTCAAAAATGTTGTCATCAGCGATGGAAACGAAAGATGCTTGATAGTTGATTACTATGACGAGCAATACTTGGCAGTTGAGAATCTTACCATCAAGAACGCGAAAGAGTATGGTCTGATTGTCAGAACCAATACTCTTGAAGAAGAGGTGGATGGCGAGTGGGTTTACTCTCGCGACTGGTCTAACGTATTCAAGGGTGGCGTCTCTGGTTTGAAATTCGAGAATTGCGGCAAGGGCAACATCTTCGACAACAACGTACTTCCTGAGGAGACAGAAGGCGTAGATAACGTATTCGTAGCTATGCCTTAACCAAGCAATTATGATCCTCCTCAAAGGGGAAAGCATTTACAAGTGGGGCGCCCGTATGATACGGACTCCCCACTTTTTTCGAACACCCACCACCACACTCTTTCAAACTAATTAACTCTTTAGGTTTTTCTATTTCATCGCTTTTGACTATTTTTGCCTGAAATTGATGCGTAATTGAGTAATAATGGGGATATTGAAAAAACATATTTACATGCTAATTCTTCTCTTCGGAACGGTCTTGCCTTCCGCAGCCCAAGAATTGTCTTCCCACATCATCAACAACCTCATCGCCTCAGGAAAAAAAAGTCCCTATAACGAAATCAACACCAAGAATTTCGTCATCGTATCAATCGACTCACTCCCCTTCGGAAACACGCCACTAGGAGCGACCGCACAAATCAATTTCAAGAAAAAAACAACGATGGAGACCACCTTCAAGAAAGTCGGTGGCAGATGGAATTATTCCACAGGGAAGACATTACCCCTCACCAAGGATCGCTACGATGAATTTGCGGACTTCCTTTTACAATTCTCCCAAAACAAAGATTTTCAGGTAAATCACACCATTTTCCCCTTTCCAACGAATCGACACGCTAACAAGAGCAAAGAACGAACCGACCGTAAATTGACTATGCCAAGGGATTGGGATCATCTCGATTTCACCAACATGTACCCACAGATGATTCTATTCAAATCAGACGAAAAGGGAACCAACAGGAAGATATACATCTACAAAGAAGGTCAGTTGACCGACCTTTATAACTTCATACATATCAACAAACAGTGGTACTTGATCGAGAAACTCGAATACGAGTAAACCATCCTACAACCACCCTTTTTGTTTGTACCAACGGATACTCTCTTTCAACCCTTTCACCAAGTTATATTTCGCCTTAAAGCCAAAGTCTTTGCGCAATGGCTCGATATCGCATTTCCAATTGGTGGCGGATAGGATATTGTACTTATCCATATTCAACGTTGGCGTAACGCCGAAGATTCCTCCGATCTTATCGAAAAGAAAGGCCAACACCTTCACCAAGCAGCAAGGCACCTTGATGTTCAATGTCCACTTCACGCCCAACAACTGTTTGCAGAGCTTCTGGTAGGCGTCGGAGGTCCACACATCTCCATCGGCCACAAAATAGGCCTTACCCGTTCCCTGCTTTTCCGCAGCCAAGAAGGCTACCTCCACCAGATCCCTCACATAGATGAAGGTGATGTATTGAGGGGCAAATCCGATGCCCGGGTTCAGATGCTTTTTAATTGTGTCCAACATCACGAAATAATCCTTCTCTTTGGGGCCATAAACGCCTGTAGGACGCAAAATGGTATAAGGGAACGCCTTGGTGTCTAAAGTGGCCAAGAATCGCTCGCTTTTGAGCTTGCTGGCGCCATAGGCGGTGTCAGGCTTCGGCTCATCGGTCAACTTTATCTCCTCCAACGTCTTCCTGTCGCCCGACCCGAATGCGGAGAGGCTACTCATGTAGATGAAGTGTTTGGGCGTCATGCCACTCTCCATCAAAGCGTTGACGAAATTGCAAGTGTATTCGTAATTGACAATATCAAAATCCTCCTTGTGCTTACACTTGGTGAGCCCCATGGCATGGATGATCAGATCGAATTGTCCGACAACGGCCTTCAAACCCGCCAGACACTTCTTCATACGATTCTTGTCCGCATAGGGCAAATCTATAAATTTAGGATTCAGTCCCTCTAAATTAGCTTTGGAACTATCGGAACGCATCGCCGCATAGACATCATACCCTCTTCGCAAGGCCTCCTCCACAAGGAAGCTGCCCACGAATCCATTCGCACCGGTGATCAATATCTTCTTCATCATTTACAAGCCAAATAGAATGAACAAGTCTGCATCGTGAACTTCTTGATCTCCACAGAAGAGAACCCACAACGCTTCAATAAGGCACGCATCTCGTCATCCTTCGGAAAGGCTTGGATGGAGGCCGGCAAGTAATCGTATGCCTTCAAATCCTTGGCCACAAAACGGGCCATGATAGGAAGGCAACACTTGGTATAGATTTTATATCCTAAATGCAAAAGAGCGTTCTCCGGCTCTGTCATCTCCAAAATAGCCAAAACTCCACCCGGAACTAAAACCCGGTTGATTTCGGAAAGGCCCTTCTCCAAGCTGGAAAAGTTACGGACTCCAAAGGCTACGGTCACCGCATCAAAAGAGCCATCCTCCAACCGTAAATTCAAAGAGTCGCCCTTCTCAAAGGTGATCACATCAGAGAGACCCATAGCGGCCACCTTTTCCGCACCAACTTTCATCATCTCCTCGGAAATATCGACTCCCAATACTTTTTGGGGGTGCAGACGATTCGTCATGGCGATGGCAAAGTCGCCTGTACCAGTCGCCACATCCAAGACACGCTGAGGACGTCGGTCTGTCAAGGCATCGATCGCCTTACGACGCCAAGCTCTGTCCTGCCCCAAGGACATCAAGTGGTTCATCTTGTCATATTGTCTGGCAATATGATCAAACATCTCGGAAATCTGCTCGGTCTTGCTTCCATTCGATTCATAAGGAAGCACCTTTTCACATTTAAATTCAGCCATCGAAATCTGCATTAAAGAGACTATGACTACAAATTTACAGAGATTCGGTGAGTGTTGCAAACGATTAGGAAACAATTGCGACGACAGCCTCCTTCACCGCACGGGCACCCACACAAAACAAAGGCCACCCACAAACCGTGGATGGCCTTTTGCTATTTAGGATATGTAATTTAAAATTACGCCTTCTTCACCTCGATATTAACCTTGAAATCATCGAAATCCAATTCGGTAGGATTAACCACCTTATCGACTAACGTGATGTTGTTGGCAAGTACCTGAGAGGCGATGTAATCCTTGAAATCAGCGACTGCCTCGTTGACATTCTCAGACTTTTCGATATCGATCAAGATCTTATCTGTAATCTCGAATCCGCTGGACTTACGGATATTTTGGATACGGTTGATGAACTCACGCGCGATACCCTCCTTTTGCAACTCTGGTGTGATGGTCACATCGAGCGCGATGGTGATAGTACCGTTGTTGGCAACCAACCAGCCTGGAATATCCTCGGAAAGGATCTCGACATCCGCCTTATCGACGATGACACATACACCGTCGAGACAAATCTCGTAGCTACCGTTCTTCTCCAACTTAGCGATCTCCTCTTGTGGCAAAGCCTGCAATTGGGCAGCAACCGCCTTCATGCTCTTACCGCACTTAGGACCGAGCTTCTTGAAGTCTGGCTTGATCTTCTTCACCAAGATACCAGCTGAATCATCCACGAAGTTGATCTCCTTCACGTTGACCTCATTCATGATCAAATCCTTCACAGCCTCGATATTCTCTTGCTCATGCTCCGCCAAGATAGGCACCATGATTTGCTTCAATGGTTGACGCACCTTGATGTTCTCCTTTTTACGAAGAGACAAAGTCATGGATGAGATATCTTGCGCCAATTGCATGCGCTCCTCCAAAGTCTTGTTGATCAGGCTCTCGTCGCACTTAGGGAAGTCCGCCAAGTGAACCGACTCGCTCTTATCGCAACCTGTCGCGCCATTCAAATCCAAGAACAATTGGTCTGCATAGAATGGAGAGATAGGAGCCATCAAACGCGCGATGGTATCCAAGCAAGTGTAGAGGGTTTGGTAAGCCGCCAACTTATCCTCGGTGAGGGTACCTCCCCAGAAACGTTTACGGTTCAAACGCACATACCAGTTACTCAAATGGTCGTTGACAAAGTTAGAGATCGCACGGCCAGCCTTGGTAGGCTCGTAGTCGTTGTAGCTCTCGTCCACCTCCTTGATGAGGGAGTTGAGCAATGAGATGATCCAGCGGTCAATCTCAGGACGCTTCTCCATAGGAACTTGTGGTTGGCTATTGGTGAAGTTGTCCACATTCGCATACAACGCGAAGAATGAGTAGGTATTGTAGAGTGTACCGAAGAACTTACGACGAACCTCCTCGATACCATCTGTGTCGAATTTCAAGTTATCCCAAGGGGATGCGTTGGTGATCATATACCAGCGAAGTGGGTCGGAACCATACTTCTCGATGGCTCCGAATGGATCTACCGCATTGCCCAAACGCTTGGACATCTTATTACCGTTCTTATCCAAAACCAATCCGTTGGAGATAACCGCCTTGAAGGCTACGCTATCCTTGATCATGGTGGAGATGGCGTGCAAAGTGAAGAACCATCCACGGGTTTGGTCCACACCCTCAGCGATGAAGTCCGCTGGATAGAACTCACCGTTATCCACCACCTCCTTGTTCTCGAACGGATAGTGTTGTTGAGCAAAAGGCATCGCGCCAGAATCGAACCAAACGTCGATCAAGTCGGTCTCACGCTTCATTGGCTTACCACTGTCGGATACCAAGATGACGCTATCGATATATGGACGGTGAAGGTCAATCACCTTCGGATCGTAGTTCTCTTTTGAGTAATCACCCACCTTGAAGTTCTTCCAAGGATTCTCCTTCATGAAGCCAGCCTTGATAGACTTGTCGATCTCCTCGAACAACTCCGCGATAGAGCCGATGCACTTCTCCTCGGTACCCTCTTCGGTACGCCAGATTGGCAATGGAGTTCCCCAGTAACGAGAACGGGAGAGGTTCCAATCGTTCAAATTCTCCAACCACTTGCCGAAACGACCAGTTCCTGTTGACTCAGGCTTCCATTGGATGGTCTTATTCAACTCCATCATGCGCTCGCGAGCGGCGGTAGAGCGGATGAACCAGCTGTCCAAAGGATAGTAGAGCACTGGCTTATCGGTACGCCAGCAGTGAGGATAGTTGTGGACATGCTTCTCGATCTTGAAGGCTTGGTTATTGGCCTTCATATCCATACAGATGGAGATGTCGAGCGTCTCGTCCTTATCGGTCAAAGTCGCGTCGTAAGCATTCTTCACGAAGCGACCTTCAAACTTCTTGTAGGCTTCCACATTGATGTGAGACTTCACATAGGCAGGATCCAAATCCTCCAACAAGTAGAACTTACCTGTCAAATCCACGGATGGACGGAGGTTGCCATTCTTATCCACCAATTGCAATGGCGGAATACCCGCAGCCTTCGCCACCTTGGCGTCGTCCGCACCAAAAGTAGGCGCGATGTGTACAATACCGGTACCATCCTCTGTGGTCACATAGTCACCTGGGATGACACGGAAGGCTTGGTCAGCGTTCTCTGGCGTGATCCAGTTCATCAACTGCTCATACTTCATGCCGACAAGGTCACTACCCTTGTATTCAGCCACCACCTTGAAAGGAACCAACTTGTCGCCTGGCTTGTAATCCTCGAATGCCACCTCGGCAGCCTTCGGATTGAAGTGGGCATTCAACAAGTCCTTTGCCACCACATAGGTAGAAGGCTCACCCGTATAAGGGTTGAAAGACTGAACAGCCACATATTGGATATTAGGACCCACACAGAGTGCGGTATTGGAAGACAATGTCCAAGGAGTAGTGGTCCATGCCAAGAAGTATGGAGTACCGAACTGCGCCATCTCTGGCTTAGGATCCACCATCTTGAATTGAGCCACCACCGTCGTATCCTTCACGTCGCGGTAGCAACCAGGTTGGTTCAACTCGTGGGAGCTAAGACCCGTACCAGCGGCTGGCGAATAAGGTTGGATGGTATAACCCTTGTATAGATAACCCTTCTTGTAAAGTTCCTTCAACAAGTACCAAAGGGTCTCAATGAATTTATTATCGTAGGTGATGTATGGATTCTCAAGATCCACCCAGTAACCCATCTTCTTGGTCAAATCGGTCCACTCTTTGGTGAACTTCATGACATTGGTACGGCAAGCGTTGTTGTAGTCATCCACGGAGATCTTCTTTCCGATGTCCTCCTTGGTGATACCCAACTCTTTCTCGACGCCCAACTCCACAGGAAGTCCATGAGTATCCCATCCAGCTTTACGCTTTACGTGGAATCCCTTCATGGTCTTGTAACGGCAGAAAATATCCTTGATGGAACGCGCCATCACGTGGTGGATACCAGGCATACCATTAGCGGAAGGTGGTCCCTCGAAGAATACGAAAGAAGGCGCGCCCTCTCTGATTTCTATACTCTTGTGAAACAAATCTTTCTCTTCCCATTGTTTCAAAACCTCTTTGTTGATCTCCGAGAGGTTGAAATTGGAATGTTCTGCGAATTTCTTAGCCATCGTTATATCTATCAAAAATTCTATCTATTCAATATTAGAGGATCAACATCGCATCTCCATAAGGACCGAACTTGTAACCCTCCTTCAAAGCCTCATTGTATGCGTTCATCACCATATCGTAATCACCAAACGCGCAAACCATCATCAAGAAGGTGGAGTATGGGGTGTGGAAATTGGTGATCAAACGATCCGCCACCGAGAAATTGTATGGCGGGAAGATGAACTTATTGGTCCAACCCTCGAAAGGCTTGATCAAACCATCGGTTCCCACGCTGCTCTCCACCGCACGAAGAACAGTAGTACCTACCGCGCAAATATGTTTCTTGGCCAAATGGGCTTGGTTCACAATCTTTGTGCAATCCTCGTTGATATACATCTCCTCGGAATCCATCTTATGCTTGGTCAAATCCTCCACGTCGATCTCACGGAAATTACCCAAGCCGGCGTGCAAGGTCAAATAGGCGAAATCACATCCTTTGATTTCCAAACGTTTCATCAACTCACGGCTGAAGTGCATTCCAGCGGTTGGTGCCACCACAGCACCCTCGTTCTTCGCGAAGATGGTTTGGTAACGCTCAGCATCCTCTGGCTCTACGGGACGATCAATGAACTTTGGCAATGGTGTTTCGCCCAACTTGTACAGAGTCTCACGGAACTCCTCGTATGAACCCTCATACAAGAAACGTAGTGTACGTCCACGGGAGGTGGTATTGTCAATCACCTCGGCCACCAACGACTCATCCTCTCCGAAATACAATTTGTTTCCGATACGGATCTTTCGGGCTGGATCCACCAACACATCCCAGAACTTCAACTCATGATTCAACTCACGAAGCAAGAAAACCTCGATCTTAGCGCCATTCTTCTCCTTGATACCATACAATCTGGCAGGGAATACCTTTGTGTCATTGAAAATGAAGACATCCTTGTCATCAAAATATTGAAGAACATCCTTGAATATCTTATGCTCGATTTCTCCGGTTTTACGATTGAGTACCAACAATCTAGCCTCATCCCTGTTATGAGCCGGGTAGAGGGCTACTTGCTCAGTAGGCAAGTTGAATTTAAATTTTGATAATTTCATGCTATATCGGAATTTTTCTGTTCTAATTCATTCATCATGGTCTGGAACTGCTCGATGGAGAGGCAATCTTCCACACGGAAATCACCCACCTTCGTACGCCGCAACGCAGTCAAATGCGCGCCGCTATTCAGTGCCAATCCAATGTCACGGGCCAACGCCCTTATGTATGTGCCCTTGCTGCAAACCACACGGATCGTGATTTCCGGCAACGAGCAATCCAACAACTCTATCTCATCAATGACCAACAACTTGGGCTTCAACTCCACCTCTGCCCCCTTGCGGGCATAATCGTAGGCACGCTTGCCATTCACCTTCACGGCGGAAAAGGTTGGCGGCACTTGCCAAATTTCTCCCAAGAAGCGTGGCAACGTCTCCTCTACCATCTCACGGGTAATATGCTCCGTCGGATAGGTCGCGTCAATCTCCTTCTCCAAATCGAAGGAGGGGGTTGTAGCACCCAATTTCAGGGTGGCGACATACTCCTTGGTCTTGTATTGCATCTCCTCAATACGCTTGGTGGCCTTGCCCGTACAGACAATCAAGACACCTGTCGCCAAAGGATCCAACGTACCCGCATGACCAATCTTGAACTTTTTAACGTTCAACTGGCGCTTGATGAGGTAACGCACCTTATTGACGATATCGAACGAGGTCCACGTCAATGGTTTGTCGAAACACAATATCTCACCCTCTATGAAATTCATCGACTTACGCTAAAAAAGAGTAGGCCAAACAACCAGCACCAATCAAAGCGCAGTAGATGGCGAAATAGATCAACTTCATTCTCTTGACAAGGGCAATCATCCACTTGCAAGCGAAGCATCCACTAATAAACGCAGCCACAAATCCGACTGCCAAAGGGAGAGCTCCAATTGGTTCGCTCACGCCGTGCTCCGCCAAATATTCAGCCGAAGGGGCGACAATATGCTTAAAGTCCAACAATGCCTCACCCAAAATCGGAGGGATGACCATCAGAAAGGAGAATTGAGCCAACGACTCTTTCTTATTGCCCAACAACAAACCTGTCGCGATGGTGGATCCTGAACGGGAGAGACCCGGCAATACAGCCACCGCTTGCGCGATACCGATGACGAAAGCGTGCAACGGAGAGATTTGCTCACGAGGTTGTGGCTTCAAAAAATGGGTCAAAGCGAGCAAAGTCGCTGTCACCAATAGGCAACAACCCACCACGGGAAGAATATTGTCCGCATAGAGCGCCTCAATATGATCTTTAAAGCAGAGACCTACAACTCCTACCGGAATCATAGAGATCAATATGTTCAAAACATACTTCTGCTCATCATTCATCTTACCCTCCTTGAAGGGTTTGAACATGCCCTTGAAGATCCACGCCACCTCTTTCCAAAGGATGCACAAGGTAGCCAACACCGTAGCGACATGCACCACAATATCAAAGGTCAAGCCGCCTGCCTCGGCGCCATCGCCCAATAATACTTTACCGATCTCCAAATGTCCGCTGGAAGAGACGGGAAGATACTCCGTCAAGCCTTGCACAAGGCCTAGAATCAACGCCTGTAACCAATCCATTATCTATTCTCCCTACCTCTTTTGTCCGCAACTAAATCCTCTTCGTCTCTAGAATCCTTTGAAGAACGGATCCACAAAATAGCGACTACCTCAAACGCGAAACCGATCATCACAATGATAGGAGCCACCGTGATACGCATCGGACTAAAAATTTCAGGATTAAAGGAGACGCCATCACTGCTACCTCCACCAATCATACAAACAAAACCTAAAACGATAATCACAAATCCTACGGCCATAAGGATCAAATTATCCTTTGGCAACGCATAACTTTCTTGCTTATTCATTTATAAATCAATTAATTATTTACGGAATATCAGATATAATACAAGTCATCCACTTGGTGTCTCAAATACTTGTTCACAGCACGATGTGTCGCCACACTGGTAATCAAAACACTAAAAATGAAGATACTACCCAACACGACAATGTAAAGCATTGGGTTGCTGGTCATTCCCTCCAAACTTGGCGGAAGGTCATCCTTCAAGAAGTACCCCATGCCCATCAAGTAGCAGGTCGCCATCAAGAAGGCCACAAATGCGATGAACAGACTCTCGATGATATATGGACGGCGGATGAAGGAACTGGTAGCTCCCACCAACGACATCGTATGAATCAAGAATCGATCGGAGTGAATCAAGAGTTGTATTGTATTGCTAATCAAGACATAAGAGATCAACAACAACACCGCTGCCACGCATACCAGCACAGAGACCAGTTTCTGAATGTTGTTGCCTATACGGTCCACCATATCCGCTTGGTAATCGACGTGATCCACACATTCAAAGAGTTCAATACCCTCCGCGATCGGAATAATGCTGTCGTTATTGGCATATTGGGCCTTCATACGGACCTCCACCATATCCAAAATTCGGTTGATATCTTTGTAATCCTCCGGATCCTCGCCAATCTCCTCGCAAAGTTCGCGAATGGCGGTCTCTTTATCAATATATTTCGCTTTGGTGGTATAGATTTGTCCCGACAAATATTTTTCAAGGTTTTCTTTCGCCTCATCCGAGGTATTCTCCTTGATGAAAACCGTCAGGGTAACGTTCTCTAACACGTAGGTAGTCAACATGTTAGACATAAATCCCACAAATATGATACATCCTAAAAGGAAGAGAACAATCGAGATACTGATTGCCGAAGTAAGCTTCGAATTAAAAAATCTATGTTTAGCCTTTTTTTTCATCAGATACTATATACCCAAATTTTTTGCAAAAAAAATAACAATTATACTCTTTTGAAAACAATATGTGTTAAAGAATGTTAACCAACAGGGGCGAAGAGAGAGGTTACAAAACAGAATCGCTCCGGCAGAGTCAATCCGTCGAAGCGAAGCTATAGAAGTCCTTGTTTCTCTATTTCAAATCTTCCAAAGAGACATTCGGTGGCAAAAAATCCTTGATATCCTTGCCATAACGTATCAAATCACGCACCACCGTCGAACTCACGAAAGAGTGCTGAGGTTCCGTAAAGAGGAGCACCGTATCAATACCCGACAAACTACGGTTGGCGTCGGCGATGGTCTTTTCATACTCGAAATCCTGAATGGAACGGATACCTCTCAGGATAATATTGGCATCCACCTCTTTCGCGAAATCAACCGTCAAGGAGTCATAGCACCTCGCCTTCACACGGGGTTCATCACTGAACGCCTTGGTGATAATCGCCAATCGTTGCTCCACAGAGAGAAGACAACGTTTCGCATCGTTCACACCAATGGAGATGACCACTTCATCCACAAAATTCAACGCACGCTTCACCACTGAATAGTGGCCAATTGTAAATGGGTCAAAACTACCTGGAAATATCGCTCTTTTCATTTCGTATTCAGAAATTTTCGGCAAAGTTACAAATTAAATTAATTACTCCACCCACATCAGCCGCTCCATTATCGCATCGGATAAGAAGAGTCCCTTCTCCGTCAAAGCCAAACGGCCCGCCTGGATGAAGGCTTCGCCCGCCTGGATAGAAGGGGCGATCTGCTCCATGCAATATGAGGCGTACGGTTCCCCGAAACGATTCGAAAGAAGTTCCAAGTCCATTCCCACAATGGTACGCAATGAAGTGATGACATAGTCATTATAAGAGGAGGCAATGTCCAACTCCTCCATCTCAAAGTAGGGTTCGCCCGCCTGCATATATTGCAGATAACGTCTAGTATCGGTAATGTTCCATCGACGATCCTTGCCATCGAAGGAGTGAGCGGAAGGGCCTATGCCCAAATAGGGCGTTCCATCCCAATATGAGGAGTTGTGTTTGGCATGAAAACCCGGTTTGGCGAAATTGGAGATTTCATACTGCATGATACCTGCTTCATTCAATCGCTGACGCAGGGTTCGGAACATTTCTACGCTCAACTCCTCGTCGGCCTCCTGCACCTCGCCCTTTTGAAGCATACGGTAGATCTTTGTTCCCTCCTCATAGGTGAGATGATAGGCGGAGATATGGGGGACATCCAGTGCGATGGCTTGCTCTATGTTATCCTGCCAAGCCGACAATGTTTGATCGGGCAAGGCATAGATCAAATCAATGCTCAGATTGGTGAAACCCGCCTGTTGGCAACGCTTCACGGCAGCCTTCGCCTCCTGCGCTGTATGACGACGATTGAGCAACCGCAAATCGTCATCATGGAAACTTTGGACACCCAAGCTCAACCGATTTATCGGCAACTGCCTCAACGATTGAAGAAAATCCTCACTCAGATCATCGGGGTTGGCCTCCAAGGTCACCTCCTCGAAGTCGCACTGATATTGGGCCAGCACCGTATCAAAAAGATAGGCCAACTCATCCGCACGCAACAGCGAGGGGGTTCCACCTCCCAAATAGAGCGTCTTAACCGTTGCGCCATGCAGGTAATCCTTGCGGTCCACCAGTTCCCTTCCAAGCGCGCGGACCAGTTCCGCACGATTGCCATCATACGTGGAGGAGTAAAAATCGCAGTAGACGCAACGATTCTTACACAGGGGGATATGGATATAAATGCCTGCCATAATGCAAAGGTAATGATGAATTTTGAATTATGAATGATGCGCATTACGCCGATTGATAATTTGCGTATTATTTAAACATTTGTTACTTTTGTGACGGAATATTAACCTGTTAAAAATTTGCATTATGGCGGAACACAACGAATTAGGCCAATTAGGAGAGGAAAAGGCAGTAGCTTACCTGGTCGACAAAGGCTACAAAATCAGACATCGGAACTGGAGAAGCGGGAAACTGGAACTGGACATCGTGGCGGAACACGACAACATGCTTATCATCGTGGAGGTACGTACCCGCAAGGACAATTTCCTACTCCACCCTGCGGATAGCGTCAACAAAACCAAGATGCGGAATACGATTTTGGCGGCACAGGCCTACATTTTCAAATTCAATATCCTTTTGCCGACACAATTCGACATCATTTCAGTTATCACTTCACCCTTGGAAGGGAACTATCAGATCGAACACATTGAGGACGCTTTTTTGCCGTAGTAGGTTTATTCATCCCACTAACCAAACACCCAACCCACAAAAACGAAGCAACTAAATGCCCTTTATACAGACATTTACAAGGAAAGAATATGGAAATGGATTTATTAAATGATAGTCCGGTATGTATATTGAAAGGAGACGAATTTCTACCCAAAGAAGGCATGTCATTTGCCAACCAAGTTTCTGCTTTCTTTGAATTACAAGGTGGAACGGCAAACTCACCTTTTGGTACTGTGGTATTAGATAAGAAAGGCGTGCAAAACAGCAAACAACATGGTAATAGTAGAGTTAAATCAGCTTCTTTTGCTGCCGTAAAAGATGTTCTAGAAAAAGGTGTTGTTATAATGCCATTAAATTACTACGGAACAAATGGCAAGAAGCAAATGACCGGCATAATTGCTGCTCCAATACAAATAGCGGAAGAAAAATACGTATGCGCTGTTGAAGTAATTGCAAACCTCAAGCAACAACGATTGTATCTACACGAATCCTTTTTAACAAAAAATCTCCAAGAGGTTGTTGCGTCTAACCCGGTTCATGAAAGCACAGCTTCTTCACCACAACCTAATGGAGGTATTGCAAATGTACTGCAAAATTACCTCATAACCAAACATGAAGTAGAAAATAATCATTGAATAGTATTTGGACAAGCGATTCTTTATCTCAATGTAATATTGAATGAAGTTCTACATTTTTGCCCATATTTTCGTAAATTCGCGGAAAAGTGCAAAGAGATGAGTTTCGATATCAATAAAATCAGAGAGGACTTCCCTATCTTAAAGAAGGAGATTTATGGAAGGCCGTTGGTCTATTTGGACAACGCGGCCACGACGCAGAAACCGATGTGCGTGGTAGAGAAGATCAGCGAAAATTACCTCAACAACAATGCGAACATCCATCGTGGTGTCCACTTCCTCAGCCAGGTGGCGACGGAAGCCCACGAAGCAGCGCGCGAAACCGTCCGGAAATTCATCAATGCGAAACACGCCCGTGAAATCGTCTTTACCAGAGGCACCACGGAGGCCATCAACTTAGTAGCCTCCTCTTTCGGCAGAAGCCAATGCCAAGAGGGCGACGAGATCATCGTCTCCCATATGGAGCACCACTCCAACATCGTTCCTTGGCAACTCCTTCAAGAGGAGAAGGGCATCGTGCTCAAGGTGATTCCTTTCGACGAGAAGGGTGAACTGCTGTTGGAAAAACTGGACGAACTCATCACGACGAAGACCAAACTCATCTCCATCGCCCATGTTTCCAACACCTTGGGAACCATCAACCCTGTGGCGGAGATCATCGCGAAGGCACATAGCCACAACATTCCAGTATTGGTGGACGGCGCACAATCAGTGCCCCACATGCCCGTGGATGTTCAGGTGCTCGACGCGGATTTCTACGTCTTCTCAGGACACAAGATTTACGGGCCTACCGGTATCGGCGTCCTCTATGGCAAAGAGGAGTGGCTGGAACGCATACCACCCTACCAAGGCGGCGGCGAGATGATCCAAAAGGTCACCTTCGAGAAGACCACATTCAACGAGTTGCCCTTCAAATTTGAGGCGGGAACCCCAGACTATATCGGTTCTACAGCCTTGGCGGAGGCACTCAACTATGTCAGCGCCATCGGCATGGAGGAGATCGCGGCGCACGAACAGGAGTTGGTACGCTACACTTTGGAGAGATTAGGAGAAGTGGAGAATATCCGATTCATCGGCAACGCCCAAAACAGAAGTGGCTTGGTATCCTTCCTCGTGGGTGACATCCACCCTTACGATTTGGGATCCATCATAGACAAGTTAGGCATCGCGGTCCGTACAGGACACCACTGCGCGGAGCCCGTCATGGCAGCCTTCGGCATCGAAGGAACCGTGCGCGCGTCGTTCGGCATCTACAACACCAAAGAGGAGATCGACATCCTTGTGGCGGGCGTGCAAAGAGCCGCGAAAATGTTCAGAAGGAAATAATAGATAAAAAAGATAGCATGACAATAGCAGAGAAACAAGACGAGATCATCGCCGAATTCGAGTTCCTCGACGATTGGTTGGACAAGTACCAACAAATCATCGACAAGGGCATCGCCAACCCCGGTGTTGACGAAGAGTACAAGATCGACAAGTACCTCATCGAGGGATGCCAAAGCAAAGTGTGGGTACACGCTGAGTTCAAGGATGGCTTGGTCTTCTTCCAAGGAGAGAGCAACACCGACATCTCTGGCGGCATCGTCTCCATGTTGGTGGAGGTCTTGTCGGGCCACACGCCGGACGAGATCTTAGATACTGATCTCTACTTCATCGACCAAATCGGCCTCAAGGAGCACCTCTCCCCTACCCGTTCCAACGGTATGCTTGCCATGGTGAACCAGATGAAGATGTACGCCCTGGCTTTCAAGAGCCAGCAAGCCTAACTGGGAAATTTTCCACATTTTTTAGGCAAGAAACACGATAAATCGGCTTTAAAGACATTTGTCATAAACCGCCCCTTTGTTGAAAATTATCGGTTCGAAAATTTTCTTTTTCAAAAACCATTTCGCTACATTAGCGGAACGAAATTGAAGTTTAACTAAAGGGGAAAACATGGAAAACGTATTAGAGCCAATGGTTAGAAAAAGCACAATGGACATCACCAGAGAAATGGATTTTTTGTTGGCGGACATGAAACAGAAATTCAATCTTCTTCAGTTTGAGCAGAAGCACATTCAGCTCATTGTGAATGACCTTGCGAACATCGCGCCATCTGACTGCGACGCACCCGATTCCACAGCGGTAGCCATGGATACGGTGTACAGACTCTCTCAAGCGGACAAGTCGTTCAAGGAGGCCTTCTACATGATTCAAGAGGCGCTTTCATCCATCGCGACAGGAAGCAAAAATCTCAAGGAAAGCCACGAGATGCAACAGCAGAGAGTAGGATAAAACTCTATTGAGTCCCTCACGAAACGAAAGGGGTGTGTCATCATCGGCACACCCCTTTCCTATTTTTCCCTATTTTCCTCGTCCAACTTATTCACAAACACTCTCGATAACGTTCCACCAAAAAGTTCCCGACCGACTCGTAACTGTAACGGCGGGCCCGTTGTCGGATCTTTTCCTCGTCGAACGCCGAGCGGTGCTCCATCATACCAACCATTTGCTCATAAAGAGCCTGCTCATCACCCGCTTCGATCAGCACGCCGCTTTGGGCGTCTATCATATCGGAGATGCCACCCACCCGGGTAGAGATCACAGGAACACCCATCGCCAACGATTCGGAGATCACCACGGGAGCATTTTCGTAATTCGAGAACATCACAAAGGCGTCACTCTCAGCCAAATAGCCGCAAACCTGACGCGGCTGCTGTTCCCCGACAAAAGAGACGAGGCCATCAGGCAAATCCAATGTTTCCGTATATCGCTTCACCTCCTCGAAATCGGGACCTACGCCAATAATGGTAAAGGTAAAATCACTCCGTTCCTCGGAGAGACGCTTCACCACACGCAACATACCGCAGACATTCTTGGCCCGCTCGATAAAACAGGAGACATGCAAGAAACGGAACTTCCCATGAGTTCTATCGGCCGAGATCGGCTGTTCGAAAAAGAAATCGTCCACCACATTGTTCACCACTTGATAGTTGGAATGCGCCAACCCGTGGGAACGCATCGCGTCACACAACATGCGGCTGACAGGCAAAACACAGGAGGCCTCCTTCACAACCCGTTCGCTTACCCATCTTCTCAGCCACCCTTTATAGTTGAAGTTCTGGGGCAGATAGCGGGTCCAATGCTCCACGATCACATAGGGGATTCCCTCCCGCCTTTTCAACCACCAGGCCAACGCGCCGCAACGCGTCAAGACATTCGTTTGAACCACATCGGGCTTACCAAAACGTGCCTTCACCTCCCTGTATCCTTTACGAAAGGCTCTGAGAAAGTTCAACGCCTTCGTCAGCTGCCTCAACAAGGGGCGATCCACAAAGGGGTAATAGAGATAAACCTCATGGACTCCATTGGTCGTCTGTACCTCCACCTCCGTCTCCTTCACATTACCGTCCGGATAGAGATAGAGCGTAGTAACCTCACACTGCCGGGCGACCGCCTCAGCATGTTTTCGGACGAAAAGCCCCGACATCGCATCGTAACGATGAGGATACCAAGGCGACATAAAAAGCACATTCATGGCAAATCTGATAAAGTAAAACCCAATGCACACTATTAAAAGCGCACTATTAAGATGCGCAAAAAAGAAAAAAAGAAAGAGAAGATACGCACGCATCTTCTCCTATAAAGTTTGGATAAGGGATTTTTTATTTCGCCTCAGCCTCTTTTTTTTCCTCTACGAATTGGTCGCGACCACTCTCAACCAAGATGTTGTACCATGTGAGCAACTTCTTGATGTCGGATGAATAGACACGGTCACGGTCGAAGTTTGGCAACACAGTAGCCAAATAAGCTGCCAACTCCTTGCCTTCAGCCTTCTTCGGATTGATGCTAGCCACCTTGCCGTTCTCCTTCTCTTTGATGGATTGAAGAACCTCCGCCAACGGTGTCTCGCCTTCCTCTGTATAAATAGCGATATCGCCAAGAGACAAAATCTTTTCGTGAGTGTATGCAGGCACACGCTTCTTCTCTGTAAGCGACTCCAAAATCAACATATTCTTTCCCTGAGAGACCAACTCAAACAATCCTGGCTTTCCAGAAATCGACAAAATTCTCTTCAACATAATTTTCTATTCTAAATTTCGTTTTACAACTAAATACTAAATCATATTTTCTAAATGCAAAAGAAATAAAAACATTTTATTTAAAATAGTTAAAAACGAATGTTTTTCTTTTATCTTTCGAACGTTTTTGCCTATCTTTGCGGTTTAGATTAAGGATGGAAAAGAGTTTTAGACATATTACATTGGCAATCACCATGTTGGGACTCGCCTCTTGCGGCGGCTACAACAAGATTGTGAAGAGTACAGACAACGACTTCAAGTACGAAAAGGCCGTGGAGTATTTCAACAAAGGGGAATACTATAAGGCCCATACTATTTTGGAGACTGTCGGTTCCGCTTTCAGAGGCACCGAAAAAGGAGAGAACGTTGTCTATATGATCGCCAAGTCCCATTACAACAACAAGGACTACATTTCCGCCAAGAGCTATTTTTCCGCTTACTTCCGCAGCTACCCGCAAGGACAACATGCGGAGGAGTGCAAATTCCTCACAGGAAAATGTCTCTACTACGATTCACCCGACGTGAAACTCGATCAAGCGAGCACCGTCACGGCAATCGACGAGCTGTTGGAGTTCACCAATCTCTATCCGAGCAGTCAATACAAAGCGGAGGCAGTGACATTGTTGGGCGAGTTGCAAGAGAAATTGGCGGAGAAGGCCTACCAGAACGCCAAGCTCTACTACAACTTGGGCGACTACATGGGCAACAACTACCGTTCCGCGGTCATCACCGCCACAAACGCGTTGAAACTCTATCCAGACACCAAGCGCAAAGAGGACCTCAGCTTCCTCATCTTGGAATCCAAATACTTGCAAGCCGTAAAGAGCGTGGAGAGCAAGATGGAAGACCGCTACCGCGACACCGACGATGAGTACTACAACTACATCGGCGAATTCCCTAACGGGAAGCACAAAAAAGACGCGGAGAGGATCCACGAAAAGACGAGGAAATACATCAATGCGATAGATAAAAAAAATACAGACAACAAGAATACAGATAACAAAAACAAATAAACATATATAATCATGGACTACAAAAAAGTAACCGCTCCAACTAACACTATCACTCGTGACATGAACTCGCTTTGCGCAGATACAGGCAATGTTTACGAGACAGTGAACATCATCGCACGTCGTTCTAACCAAATCGCCGTGGAGATGAAGTCTGAATTGGACAAGAAATTACAGGAGTTCGCATCTTTCAACGACAACTTGGAGGAGGTATTCGAGAACCGTGAGCAAATCGAGATCTCTCGTTTCTACGAGAAGCTTCCAAAGCCAACTTTGATCGCGGCGCAAGAGTACACAGACGGAAAGGTATTCTACAAGAACCCTTCAAAGGACAAGATGAAGTATTAATACCGAATCCAATCAAAACCACAAAGGGAATGTGCCGATAGACGCATTCCCTTTTTTTCGCTATACAAACCATGAAATTTTTGTTACTATACATACTCGCCATCAACATCCTGGCTTTCGCCACCTACGCATGGGATAAACACCTCTCCAAAAAGAAGAACGCACGACGCATCCCAGAGAAAAACTTGCTTCTTCTCGCAACCGTCGGAGGTTCAATTGGAGCGCTTTTGGGCATGTACACCCTACGTCATAAAACACTTCACAAGAAATTCTACCTAGGCGTCCCCGCTATTCTTGCGATGCAACTACTCTTAACCCTCTATATGGCCAAAAATTATTCGATTGATTTATAATGAGATAGAAAAATAAATCATTTTTTACCAAAAAAAGTGGCAAAAACATTTGGAGGTTCCTCCAAAAGGATATACCTTTGCATCGCATTTGAGAACGAGGTGTAGCGCAGTCCGGTTAGCGCATCTGGTTTGGGACCAGAGGGTCGGGGGTTCGAATCCCTTCACCTCGACACAAAGCAAGGAAGTGACGAAAGTTACTTCCTTTTTTCTTTTATAAACCTAGGGAAACGTCCGCAAAGGAGATTCCCTCAATCGCAGATTCAGATGAGCCACCTTATTGCTCCTTCCGTACTTTCAGCAGATTTTTCCAACTTGCGTTCAGACATCGAAATGGTGAACAACAGCCAAGCGGACTGGTTCCATTTGGACATCATGGACGGCGTATTCGTTCCGAACATCTCATTCGGAATGCCTGTGACCGCAGCCATTCAGAAATACGCGAAAAAACCTTTGGACGTACACTTGATGATTGTGGAACCTGACAAATTCATCGACGAATTCCACAAATTAGGTGCGGAGGTGCTCAATGTCCATTACGAGGCCTGTACCCATCTCCACAGAAGCATCCAACGCATCAAAGCCTGCGGCATGAAGGCGGGTGTCACCTTGAATCCACACACACCTGTCTCCGTATTGGAGGAGATCATCGCAGACGTCGATGTCGCCATGTTGATGTCTGTCAACCCTGGCTTTGGTGGACAAAAATTCATCGAAAACACAATCGACAAAACCGCCCGTCTGAAAGAACTCATACTCAAACGCAACTCACATGCGTTGATCGAAATCGACGGAGGCGTCAACTACGAGACTGGCGAGAGACTCTTGAAGGCCGGCGCAGACGTGCTTGTCGCAGGAAGTTTCGTGTTCGGCGCGGAGAATCCCACAGAGACCATCGCCAAGCTGAAGGCGTTGTAATCACCTGGACGTTCCTATCTCAGAAACTTCCAAACTTTTACCACGGGTAGCCAGAAGGCTCCCGTACAGAATACCCAATTGTTTGCCCATGAAAAAATTACAATGTTTGCCCTTCCTACGTCTGCTTATTTTTCTATGCGTAGGGATCCTTATTCACCTCAATTTCCCCGAAATCGTTCCACCTCGTTGGATAGTAGGAGTTCTCTTTCTGACCACATGGATGTGCGTTTTCAACTTCGGGAAATCCTCCTATCGCTGGCGATGGCTCTTCGGATCCTCACTTGCCCTGTTTTTGACGGCAATCGGTATCCTTCGGAGCAACGATACCGAAGCGATCTACTGGGACCACTGTTGCGACAACACTCCCTACATCGTGGCGGAAATCACGGAAAGCCCCACGGAGAAACGCTCCACCTATGCCGTCCTCGCTCGATTGTTCGGAAACGACATCCCTCCAGGCACCGTATCAATGCTCTACATCGCCAAAGATTCCCTATCGAAAGCGGTGGTCAACGGAGACCTACTGCTCTTCCCCTCTCAATTGGTTCAAAGAGACAAGGAGGATGCACCCTCCGCCTACGAAACCTACCTACGGAGCATCGGTTGCTCTGGCACCATCTACCTTCCCAGAAACCGATGGATCAAGATGGGCAGCACCCCCAAAGTCTCCCTTCTCAGCGAAGCGAAGGATGCAAGAAAAAAAGTTGTCAATCTCTACGAGAAGGCAGGCATTTCGGGAGATGAACTCGCTATACTCTCCGCCCTCACATTGGGTGACAAAAGCCAACTTTCACAAGAGGTCAAGGCCAGCTACGCTACCACCGGCGCCAGCCATATACTCGCCGTCAGCGGATTACATGTAGGCATCGTTTATCTTTTGATTATCAGTATATTGGGAAGGATGTTCCCCGGAAACGCTTGCAAAGGGATCCGCATCGGACTCACCATACTGGTCCTATGGGGATATGCCTTCATCACAGGACTATCCGCCTCCGTCGTCAGGGCATCCGTGATGCTTACCCTTGTCGCCATCGGCGAGATGATCGGCCGCCGCAGCATCACCCTCAATACCGTATTCGCCGCCGCCTTTTGCATGCTCCTCTACCATCCGCGTTACCTCACCGAAGTGGGCTTCCAATTGAGTTTTACCGCAGTACTCTCTATCCTGATTTTCCAAGAGAGAATTTACAAGATATGGATATTCAAATCCACCGTAATGGACAAGATATGGTCCCTTACCAGCGTCTCCATCGCCGCGCAACTCGGCACGCTGCCCATCGTACTCTATCACTTTCACCGATTCAGCAACTGCTTCTGGCTGTCGGGACTTGTCGTCATCCCCCTCGCCACACTTCTTCTCTACACCTGCGTGGCACTGATCATCAGTTCCCCAATTCCGACATTGTCCGCGGGGATCGGATGGTTGGCGAATCTTCTCGCCAAAGGGATGAACGCCAGCATCCGATGGATGGAAGAGTTGCCTTCCGCATCCGTGGAGGCGATCTCCTTCAACAGCGTCGATGTCCTCTTCCTATACGCCATTCTAGGCACCATTTTAGCCACAATGCAAAAACATTCGTTCCGGCGAATCGCGCTCATGTTATCCACAACACTTCTTTACGCGTCCTACCAAACACTCAACAAATGGACCCTCTTCTCATGTGGATAAGCTCATCAACGGATTTTTCCAAGGTTATATGAGCGAAATCATTCATTTTCAACCGAATACGAGCCGGCAAGTTTACCCCCTTTTATAAATGGAATGCCAAACTTTTTTATTAAATTAGCACCGTCTTAAAAGTGGAACAATATGATTACGAAAATTATTGACGAAGATTTGATTCAAGAGGCAAAATCATTCATTGAGGACGCCGACAACATCGTTATCACCACGCATGTCTCCCCAGACGGAGATGCCATCGGATCTTCCTTGGCATTCTGCATTTTTTTGAGAACACTCGGCAAGAACGCGAACGTCGTTGTGCCCAACGATTTCCCCGGGTTCCTCAAATGGATGCCTGCCTCTTCCGACATCATCGTGTACGAGAAGAAAAAGAGTGTCGCTGACGAGTTGATCGAACAAGCCGACCTTATCTTCGCCTTGGATTTCAACGTCTTAAAACGCATTGAGAACGTGGCGATCAGTGTCGCGGATTCAGCCGCGAAGAAGGTCATCGTGGACCACCACTTGGATCCGGGTAATTTCGCTGATCTTGTCATATCCTACCCTCAATTCGCCTCCACATCCGAAATGATTTTCCGCATCATTTGCCGAATGGGTTATTTCACCCTATTGTCCAAGGAGTGCGCCGAGTGCATCTACACAGGTATGATGACAGACACAGGCGGTTTCACCTACAACTCCAACGGATCGGAGGTCTATGTAATCATTTCCGAACTTATCAAGAAAGGCATCGACAAGGACGCCATCTACGACAAGGTTTACAACAACTACTCCGAGAGCAGATACCGTCTGATGGGTTACATGCTCTACGAGAAGATGAAATTATATCCTGAATACGGAGCGGCGATGATCTCGCTCACCAACGACGAGTTGTCCAAATACAATTTCAAGAAGGGTGACACCGAGGGATTCGTGAACATGCCGCTCTCCATCAAGGGCATCATTTTCTCCGCCTTCTTCAAAGAGGAGGGAGGCAAGATCAAATGCTCCTTCCGTTCACAAGGTGATGTGGCGACCAATATCTTCGCCGCGGAACATTTCAACGGTGGAGGCCACAAAAACGCCTCTGGAGGAGAATCCCACGAGAGTATGGAGAAGGTCATCGCCACTTTCGAAGAGGCGCTTCCTTCCCTCAAAGATGAGTTGCACGCAGAACTAAAACGCCGTGGAGATGAATAAATCCGTGCGATACCTATCAGCGCTTCTGCTCGCTCTCCTATGCGCGTGCGGCAAGGAACAGGTACAAGTTCCCGTCAATAAAATCGAGCAAGACCACATGCAAGAGAACCTGCTCGAGATGAACAAGCAGTTCCACGAATTGGAAGAGCAAGAGATCAACCACTATATCGACTCTTTGCATTTGGATATGGGAAGGAGCAGTTCGGGGCTGCGATACCACATCACCCAGCCGGGAGAGGGAGACTCCATCCGAGCCAACGACGAGGTGACTTTCCAATACACGATCGCACCTTTGGGCGAGGAGCCTTGCGAGAAGATCACCGACGTGGTGAGAACCATCACCATCGGACACTCCGACATCGAGAAGGGCATCCGCGAAGCTATCTTACTGCTACGCGCATCAGGATGCGGTGAGTTCATTCTGCCATCCGTCATCGCCTATGGCGTACCTGGAAACGGAAAGTGCATCAATAGTTGGACACCCGTCTCCATGAAGCTCTCCATCATTGAAGTAAAAAAGAACTAACAACATAGCAATCAAATAGATATGAATTTCAAAAGAAAACTCAAATGGGCCGCTTGGGCACTTTCAAGTATCCTTTTCATCGGAATCAACAGTTGCGGTGGCACCGTCACCTACTCCGACCACTTGGATGATGAGGACGACGCCATTGAGAAATTCATCAAAGACCACAATATCGCCGTCGTGGGCACAATGCCTGCCGATAGCGGCAATTGGGTGAACGAGCAAGGCAAAGAGGTTTACTACCTATACGCGTCAAGCAAAGCCCAAGGACTCTATTACCACCAAGTGAAATTGGGCGAGGGAACCATTGCTCCCCAGAAGAACTGGACCGCCTATGTCCGCTACGTAGGGTACACATTGAATGGTAACATGCAATACAATTGCACCGCGCAATATTCCCCAGACCCACAATGCTTCAAGATCACTTCGGACGCCGCTAACTCCGTATTCGGAGAGGGTTTCCAACAAGCGGTCAAAAATCTGCGCGTAGGAGGAAAATGCAAGGTCATCATCCCTTTCAAGATTGGTAACGAAAGCAACGTCTCCATCTTCGGCAGTAGCATCTCAGACGCGGACGAGTATCGTCCAATGTATTATGAGATTGAGTTGGTAGGATTGGAATAACCTGGACAATATGTTGAGCAAGAACAAGATACGAACCATCGCATCGTTGGCGAAAAAGAAGGAACGAGATGCCCTTGGGCTCTTCCTCGCGGAGGGGAACAAGTTGGTGACAGACCTTTTGCCCGCCTTCCACTGCCGTACCTTGATCTGCACGGAATCGTTTCTGCAAGAACACCCATCCCCTTCCGCAGATGAAATCCTCATCGCGGAGAAAGAGGAGATCTGCAAAGCCTCCTTGCTGCAATCCCCCCAATCCTCCTTGGCGATATTCGACAAACCGAATTATCCCATGGAAATGGCCCAAATGAAACAACAACTCGTCTTGGCGCTTGACACCATCCAAGACCCGGGCAATTTGGGAACCATCATTCGGGTAGCGGATTGGTTCGGAATCGAAAACATCGTTTGCTCAATGGATACAGCGGACGTTTACAACCCCAAAGTGGTGCAAGCCACCATGGGCGCCATCGCGCGCGTGAAAGTCCACTACACGGACTTAGGGCAATTTTTAAGAGATAACCACGAAACACCCATCTACGGCACGTTCCTAGATGGCCAAGACATGTATAAACAAGACCTTTCTTCACACGGCATCATCGTAATGGGCAATGAGGGAAATGGCATCTCGGAAGAGATCTCCCGACTGATCAACCGTCGCCTATTCATCCCCAATTATCCGCAAGAAAGGGAAACATCGGAATCCCTGAATGTAGCGATGGCGACAGGCATCGTCTGCGCGGAATTCAGAAGAAGATTACTGTAAGAAGAAGATTACTATTGTAAAATGGATAAAAAAGGCAGTTTAATCAACCGTTTGATACGGATCATACGATTCAAATACAAGGTATCCATCCTAAACGAGAATACCCTTGAAGAGGTATTTCACATTCGCCTCTCCAAAGGTTCTGTGGTAGCGGTAGGCTTTATCATCGCCATCCTCTACTTCTTCCTCATCGCATTCCTGATTATCAAGACGCCACTAAGAGCCTTCCTTCCGGGATACACGGAGAATATCAGCCTTCGCAGCCAATTGATGCGCGACGCATTGGTTGTGGATTCCCTTTCCGAACAATTGAATGTTCAAGTGCAATACATGGAGGGCCTTCGTGCCGTGATGACAGGAGAAGTGGAATTCGATTCCACCAAGGCCAGCAAAGATTTGAAAAGCGTCAACACTGACAAGATCTCGCTCGAAGCGACCGAAAGGGAGATCTCCTATCGCAACGCTTACGAATCAAGTGAGATCGAGAACCTCAATCCAATCAATTACAATTCGGAGAAGATCGAGACCACTTACCTCATGTGCTCCCCAGCGCAAGGTCGTATCATCGACACCTTCAACATCCGCAAGCAAAACTACGGGACAAGACTCGTCGCCGTACAGAATACCAGCGTGCTTTCCGTATTGGACGGCATCATCATTTCGTCGGATTACTCGTTTCACAACCTTTACGTGCTGTGCATCCAACACTCGGACAACATCGTGACCGTCTATAAGGCGAAGCAGCCTTTCATCAAACAGAAGGGTATGAAGGTGCATGCGGGCGAGATTCTGACCACATTCAGAAATGGCACAGACTCCTACTTCGAGTTTGAATTATGGAAAGAGGGCGTGGCCGTCAATCCATTGTCCTACATTTCATTCTAACAGTGAAAAATTTCATTTCTTATGAAAAAACAGATAGCGGTACTTGGTTCCACTGGTTCAATCGGAACCCAAGCGTTGGAAGTAATTGAAGAGCAATCCGATCTCTTTGAAGTATATGCGTTGACAGCCAACAACAGCGACGAGTTGTTGATCCAACAAGCAAGAAAATTCAAGCCTGAGATGGTCGTTATCGCCAATGAGGCAAAGTATGCGGCAGTTAAGGAGGCTTTGGCCGATTTGCCCATAAAGGTATTCGCTGGCGCGCAATCCATCGCGGACGTGGCAGCTATGGAGGCTGTGGATATCGTACTGACAGCCATGGTAGGCTACTCCGGACTTCAACCCACCATCGCCGCATTGAAGGCTGGCAAGACGATTGCCTTGGCCAACAAGGAGACCATGGTGGTGGCGGGAGAATTAGTTTGCGATTTGGCTATCAAGAACAGATGCCCCATCCTTCCGGTCGATTCGGAACACTCTGCCATCTTCCAATGTCTGGTAGGAGAACAAAGCCCTATCGAGCGGATCATACTCACCGCTTCGGGAGGTCCATTCCGCGGGAAAGACAGAAAATTCTTAGAGACAGTTACCGCCAAAGACGCTTTAAAACATCCAAACTGGAGCATGGGCGCGAAAATCACCATCGATTCCGCCTCCATGATGAACAAGGGATTTGAAGTGATTGAGGCGAAATGGTTGTTCAATGCGAGACCTGACCAAATCGTTCCCGTGGTTCATCCACAATCCATCATCCACTCTATGGTGCAGTTCGAGGATGGAAGTGTAAAGGCTCAAATGGGACTACCCGACATGAAACTGCCGATCCAATATGCCTTTGGTTTCCCTAACCGTTTGAAGAACAATTTCAAACGTTTGGACTTCTTCGATTGCAAGGATTTAACTTTCGAAAAACCCGACATGGAGGTGTTCCGCAACCTGGCCTTCGCCTTCGAAGCGATGGATAAGGGCGGTAACATGCCATGTATCCTTAATGCCGCCAATGAAATCGTAGTAGCTGAATTTTTGAAAGGCAACATCGGATTCCTTCAAATGTCCGACATCATTGAAAAGACGATGCAAACCGCCACATTCACCAAGCAAACCTCCTACGAGGTATATGTGGAAAGCGACAAAGAGGCAAGACGCATCGCAGCGGAATTATCTTCAAAATAACCCTATTCCCGACCCTATCGAAACATGGAACTTTTAGTCACACTGCTCCAATTTTTTATTAGTCTTTCCCTATTGGTGGTCATTCACGAATTTGGCCACTTCCTTCTCGCCCGGATTTTCAAAATCCGTGTGGAGAAGTTCTATATCTTCTTCAACCCGGGCTTTTCTCTCTTCAAATACAAGCCTAAAAACAGCGACACCCTTTTCGGTATCGGTTGGTTGCCATTGGGAGGATATGTGAAGATCGCCGGCATGATCGACGAGTCATTGGATACAGAACAGATGAAACGTCCCGTACAAGATTGGGAATTCCGTTCCAAACCGGCATGGCAAAGATTTCTCGTTATGGTGGCAGGTGTGGTATTCAATTTTATTTTAGCCATCATCATCTACTCGATGGTCTCTTTCCATTACGGAGAGAACTATATCGCATTACGTGACGCCACCGCCGGCATGGAGTTCAGTCCAGCCGCGCATAAGGCGGGATTCCAGGATGGAGATATTCTTTACAAGGCAGACGACCTCACATTGGAAGAGTTTAGCGAAGAGACCTTCCGCACCATCACCGACGCAGAGACGGTAACCGTGATTCGAAAGGGAGAAGAGGTCGAGATTCCGATGAAGGGAGATTTATTAAAGGATATGATGCAAGAGCAGAAGGGATTCGCCAATTTCCGCGTTCCATTCGTATTGGAGAGCATCATCGAAGGGTCGCGCGCGGAGATCGCAGGGTTGAAAGCCGGAGATAGCCTCATCTCCGTCGGAGACTCCCTACCAGCCTATGTCGGACACTGTACCAATGTATTCTCGGAGCACAAGAATCTCACCGTGCCGGTCAAAGTGATGCGAGACAACCAAGTCGTGGAGGTCGAACTCACGCCAGACCACAATGGTAAAATCGGTGTCATCAGGAAATCTGTCATTTCATTCTATCCTGTCACGACAAGAGACTATTCCCTCTTCGAAGCCATTCCGCATGGCACCCAAAAGTGTGTCAAGAAGTTCACAGGATACGCCAACGACATGAAATATGTATTCACCTCCAAGGAGGCGGTGGAGAGTTTGGGAGGATTCATATCCATCGGACGTCTCTTCCCTTATCCATTCTATCCACAAATATTCTGGGAGATCACAGCTTATCTCTCCGTTATCTTGGCATTCATGAATCTGTTGCCTATCCCAGGATTGGACGGTGGCCACATCATGTTCTTGATCTACGAAATGGTAACCAGAAGGAAGCCTAGTCAAAAGGCGCTTATCAGAGCGCAAATGATTGGCATGTTCATCCTCCTCGCCTTGATGATCTTCGCGAACATGAACGATTTCTTCCGACTATTCAAGTGATCCGCCTTCGGATTCGATCTTATCCTCCGGCTCCACTTCCGCCACGTCAAGGTTCTTCGCGCGTTTTGCCCAAAGTGCCTTGGCAAAGGCCTGCATATCGGTCTGGGCATCACTCTCATCCGTGATTTCCAAGCCAAGGATTGTCTCCACGACATCCTCCATGGTCACGATTCCCTCCATACCGCCATACTCGTCAATGACCAAGGCGATGTGCTCCTTACGGGTCACCAATAGGTCATAGAATTTAGGCATGGAAGTATTCTCATAGCAGACCATGATATCCCGCTTAATGGATTTCAACTTCAAGTTTTTCTTGCCATTGGCGAGGTGCATCAGAATATCCGTCTTGAGGACAAAACCTGTGATGTCGTCGATATCCTCCGTATAGACAGGGATTCTGGAATAACACAAATATCTCTTTTGTTTGAAGAATTCACCCAATGTCATATCCTCCTGCGCGGCCAACACCACGGTACGGGGCGTCATAATGGAGTGGACCTTAATGGTCTGCATCTTCACCAAGTTATTGATGATTTTACTCTCGCTCGTCATAAAGACACCCTCTCGCTCTCCGATTTTGGTCAAGGCCGCTACCTCCTCACGGCTCACCGTATTGGTCTGCTTCTTGGTGAAGAACTTGGTCAACGCCTGGGAGGCCACCACCAAAGGGAAACAGAGGTAATAAACTCCTTTGATGATATATCCGATAGGGACGCATAGCTCCCGCCAATAATTTGAGCCAATCGTTTTGGGGATAATCTCGGAAAAGATCAAGACCAAGACCGTCAAAAGGGCGGACATAAATCCGAACAGTTCATTGCCTAACACCTCCGCCGCCTGTGCGCCCACCACTGAAGCACCCGCCGTATTGGCGATCGTATTCAGCGACAAGATAGCCGCAATGGGTTTTTCGATATTGTATTTCAAATCCTTGAGCAAACGGACTCCTTTCGTGTCGGGCAACGACTCGATGTAAGAGGAGGTCGTGGAATACAACACAGACTCCATCAAGGAGCATAGGAAGGAGATTCCGAGCGTCAGAATCAACGATACGATCAAAAGCGTCATAATTTCTATTTAATGGTTACCATCGTAGCGCCATAGCCATACTCAAGAAAAGAGGCGTCCTGCACATAGCAAGTGGCATATTTATGTTTTAATTGTTGAAGAATCTCCTTGCGCAAAACGCCATCTCCCTTGCCATGGATGAAGACGATTTTCTGTCCCTTGCACTTCGCATATTGCGTCATCACCTCATGGAACTTATCCACCTGGTATTGGAGCATATCGCCATTGCTCATCCCTGTCGTGTTGTCCAAAAGTTGCTCGATGTGGAGATCAATCTCCACAATCTCCTGTTTAGGCTTGCTGGAAACCGATACCTTAGCAGGCAATTTTGTCTCCTTGTTTTTCAAGATTTCCGAAACAGCTTCCGCAGAGACTTCTCGCTCCACTAAACCATCGTTCTTCACGATAGGGAACAACATCGCATCCTCCTCAAAGTAGTCGTTCTCCGTGAAACTATGCAATTTATAGAACTTCACCGGATTGATCTTTACCTGTGCATCATAAGCAGGCTTCACCTTGTATGCCTTCTTCTGCTTAAATGGCATCAATTGCACACGAAGGAACTCCAAATCATTCAACTGATCCTTCTTAATCTCCTCCAAAAGCAATTTGGTATTGGGCTGGATAAAACCTGCGGCGCGGGAGATAAACATCGACCCGTTTCCGCTCGCCACATTATAACCCAAGTAATAGTTGCTGTCATTCACCAAATAACAATCATAATCGGTTATAGATAGTTTCTTTGGATCTTGCGGAATATAGGCCAAAAAGACATTCAAGGTCTCACCCTCTTTGGTCTCCTCGCCCGGTTCGTAATCGTCTTCCTCCGTTTCAGGAACCACATCCTCAATCTTCTTCTCCTTCGTAGGGGCGGATGAATTGGAAGCGTTTCCGCTGGGACGATTCTCCCCGCTATCCACGACGACACACTCGCGGGCCAATGTTGGCACGTCGAATCCATCGTCATCGGTCACCAAAACCATTTCACGGTTCACTATTTTACTAACCACTCCGCCTCCTGTCGCATTGAGGAAACGAACTCTATCTCCAACTTTCATGATAATTAATTTAGCGTTATAAATTAAGAATTTTTTTGGGCTACATAAGAGAAACTAAGATTCTCTTCGGAACTGTGGCACCCGTGGTGGCTACAAGCCTCTTGGGAATCCGACAGTTTGCCACCTAAATATTGGTTCAGGACAGCCTCTACCTTGCCGCTGCAACCTCTGACCACTTGAATTCCCTGTTCCGACAATTTATTGAAAGCACTAGCTCCCATATTACCCGCCAGCATCAAGGTAACACCCATTTCCCGCATAATGTAGGCGATATTAGACTTGCATCCACATCCTTGCGGAGAGTCCAAACGTTCCACCACAACAATCTTATTATTATCGTCCAAGTGGTAAATCGTATAATACTCGCAATGGCCGAAATGGTCATCGACCGAGCCGTCTCTGGTAGGGATCGCTATCAACTTCATAATCATACATTGTTTTTGCAAAGTTAGCATATCATAATACAATTCATATATCCTAAGGAATGAAAAAGTTCCTATTTCTTCATTCTTAATTCTTAACTCTTAACTACCTTTGCATACTGACATAAAACAAGAAGAAAATGCAGCAACCACAAGACATCGCCATCGAAGATTTCAACTACGACCTTCCCGATGAGCGCATCGCGAAATTCCCTTTGGAGAAAAGAGACGAATCAAAGTTACTCCTCTACCGCAACGGGGAGATTTCCCACGCCATCTTCAAGCAGATCCCTGATTACTTGAACGAGGGAGACTTGTTGGTCTGCAACAACACCCGCGTCATCCAAGCCCGTCTGGTCTTCCACAAGGAGACAGGCGCCCGCATCGAAGTATTCTGCTTGGAACCTATCCGTCCGCACGACTATGTCCTCACTTTCCAAACCACAGGCGAATGTACCTGGAAGTGTATGGTGGGCAACGCCAGCAAATGGAAACCAGGCACCATTTTGGAGAAATCGGTGACGGTAGAGGGCAAGGAGATCATCTTCAAAGCGGAGAAGCAAGAAGCGGTGGGCAATGCCTATTATGTTAGATTCTTTTGGGAGGATACCACAGTGAACTTCGCCTCTATCCTCGACGCGTTCGGTGTGCTGCCGATTCCGCCCTATTTGCACAGAGAGACGGTGGATCGTGACAAAATCACCTACCAGACCGTCTATTCCAAGATCAAAGGATCCGTGGCGGCCCCAACAGCTGGACTACACTTCACCCCAGAGGTGTTCGCCTCGCTGGAGAAGAAAAACATCCATTGCGAAGAGGTGACGCTCCATGTAGGCGCAGGCACCTTCCAACCCGTGAAATCCGAGACCATAGGCGACCATGAGATGCATACCGAATGGATCTCCGTACAGAAGAGTGTCGTGGAGAAGATCAGGCAAGCAGGGAAAGTCATCGCGGTCGGCACCACTTCCGTGCGGACTTTGGAGAGCCTCTACTACATCGGCTGCCAATTGGCGGAGAATCCCAACCTCTGCGAAAGCGAGTTGAAGGTTACCCAATGGATGCCTTACCAAAGCGGTTATAACCTCTCCACCGAGGAGTCGCTCGACGCCATCCTCGCCTTTATGGAGAAGCATGGATTGGAGAGCATCTGCGCGGATACCCAAATCATCATTGTCCCCGGTTACACTTTCCACATCGTGAAGGCGATCATCACCAATTTCCACCAACCGCAGAGCACCTTGCTGCTCCTTATCTCCGCCTTCGTGGGAGAGGATTGGAAACGGATGTATGACTATGCGATGAAGAACGATTTCAGGTTCTTGAGCTATGGGGACAGCTCTCTTCTGATACGCGACGCAGTGGCGAATTGAATGCCCCATTATTAAAAACAAACAAGAAATGCTAGGAACCATCATCAATACCTGCACCATCGTGATCGGAGCGACCTGTGGATCGCTCTTCGGCGATAAAATCTCCGAGCGGTACAAACAAGCGTTATTCAATGGACTGGGAATCTGTTGCCTCGTCTTAGGAGCCAACGCGGCGCTACCCAATATGCAGAAAAGCGAGATTCCAGTTCTCTTTATCCTAAGCATCGCGATAGGTGCCCTAATCGGTACAAAGCTGGATTTGGAGGGCCGTATCGAACGCGCCGCCAAAGGACACAAAAGAGAGGTGCAAGGACTCACAACTGGCGTATTACTCTTCTGCATCGGCACCTTCGCCATCGTCGGACCTGTGCAATCCGCCCTCTCCCCAAGTCACGGCTGGGCATTCAACGAACCCGCCAACACCTTCCTCTACACCAACGCCACCCTAGACATGGTCGGATCCGCCGTGTTAGCAGCTTCCTACGGAAGAGTGATGCTTTTGGCGGCCCCCATCCTTTTTTGCTGGCAAGGCTTTTTCTATATGGTCGCCTACCATTTCAGTGCCGCCATGCCCGAACCGATGCGCAATGAATTGAGCATCGTGGGAGGCGTACTGATTGTCAGCTCAGGATTATCCATGTTAGCCATCAAAGATTGCAAAACAGTGAATATGCTCCCAAGTCTTTTGGTGCCTGTGATATTTTACGCAATTAAAGGATTATTATAAAATCTATTATTAAACAAACCTCTTGGGGCTATTTGTCGCTGATCGTCCTTTTCACAGAAGAATAATAAAACAGAAAACGGCGCTATCCATCGATAGCACCGCTTATCATGTACGCGCCAAGGGTACGTTTCTTCCGACTACTTTATCACACGCTTCGCCCAATTGGTAAGGCGTGCAACATCCTCGTTCCTGCTGAAAATTTCGCCATCGATAAAGGTTGCCTTCGGAGCGCTCTTTTGCAAATCACTCTTGGTATTACCCAAACGGCTTCCGCCTGATGTGGCGAATAGGACGATGGTCTTACCAGAGAAATCGCCGCTCTCCAAGAAGGTGTTAACGATTGTAGGAGCCGTGTACCACCAAATAGGGAAGCCCAAATAGATGATATCATACGAAGCGGCATCCTTCAATTGGTTCGCCATTTTAGGACGGGATGATTTATCCGCCATCTCCACAGAGCTGCGGGATTGTTTGTCGTGCCAATCCAAATCGGCCTTGGTATATACCTGCTCGGGCTTGATTTCAAAGAGATCCGCACCGATACCCTGCGCCAAATTTTTAGCGACCTGCGCCGTGTTTCCCGTAGCCGAAAAATAGGCTACCAATACTTTTTTACCTTCCATATTCTGTGCATTTAGGTTACAAACCATCGCCACCATAGCAGCGACAATCAAAAATAAACGTTTCTTCATCTTTATCATATTTTACATAAATAATATTCCAACCACGCCCGCTATCATAATCAGCCACATGGCATTGACCTTATAAAAGAAGAGCGCCACAAATGTAGCAATAAAAATCAAAAGTGAAATATTACGATCCCCCCAGCCAAAATCAACAAAACTCTCACGGTTCACCAGGAGCAAGGCAGCCGCCAAAATCAAACCACCCAACACAGGGCGCAATCCGGAGAGAATGTACTGCATGATACGGTTATCCTTGTTATTAATCATAAAACGCATCACAAAATACATCATCAAAATGGCAGGAAGACACAAGGCCAATGTCGCCACAATCGCCCCCGGAACACCCGCCACTTCGTAACCCACATAGGTCGCCGTATTGATAGAAACAGGTCCTGGCGTCATTTGGGAGAGCGCCAATATATCCGAAAACTGCGTCACGGTTAGCCATGCGAAATGGTCCACCACTTCAAACTGGATCAAAGAGAGCATCGCATATCCACCACCAAACCCTAGCAATCCGATCTTGAAAAAGACATATAACAACTGTAAGAATGTCATTTATCTCCTCCTTCCATCTTTTTATAATTATACATGCCATAGGCGACCGCCGCAATGGAGACCACAACGATGATCCATATTGGTGAAATCTTAAACCACCAAATAAGACCAGCGGAAACCAGCGCAATCAAGATTGTCACCCAATTCTTGCAGTTCTTTTTTATCAGATTCACAGCAGGAACCGCTATCAAAGCCACCACACAGGGGCGTATGCCTCGGAAAAGGCGCTCCACATACTCATTGCCCTTGATTTCCGTAAAACACATCGCGATCAGCAGAATGGCTATGAAGGAGGGCAATACCGCACCCAACGAGGCCCAGAACGCACCCCAACGACCGCGCAACTTATAACCCACATAAAGGGCAGTGTTCAATGCGAATACTCCTGGCAGAGATTGCAGAACAGCAATCAAATCCCAAAATTCATCTTTCTCTATGTACTTTTTCTTGGTGACAATGGCTTGCTCCACCATCGTCAGCATGGCATACCCTCCCCCCAAAGTGAAGGCGCCGATTTTAAAAAAGATGAAAAACAATTCTCTTAACGAAACCATATACATTAAATTGGTGGGCAAAGATACAAAAAAACGGAGACACCGTTTTGCCAATGTCTCCGCCAAATCTTACAAACAACCTCTTTTCAAGTGAAATTCATCACTCATGTAATGCATCTGTTCAATGCTTGTGTTTTTCCTGGTAGAACTTTAAGAGTAATACAGTGTTAAATTATAGGGGTTTTATTTGATGCAAATGTACGCCATCCCGCCCTAAACCGATATGAAATTTAGTTCAAACGACAAGATAATTGTCGCAAACCGCCTATTTTGAGGCAAAATAAGGTAGATTTGCACTGTATTTTGAAAAATCCAGGAAAATTTATCTCATGGCAGATTCAACCAACTTCAAAATCATCGCTCGCATGAGGAGCGACTTCCCCACCAAGTTTGGCATTCCCAGACAAAGCGGATTGGTGGAGAGCCTACGATCCCGAATCGTTTTCGAGCCTGAATTCAGGAATGAGGAGGCCTTGCGAGGCATTACCGATTTTTCGCACATCTGGATCATTTGGGGATTCTCCGAGGCCCGCCGTGAGGGTTGGTCGCCTACCGTCCGCCCACCGCGATTAGGCGGGAACACACGCATGGGTGTATTCGCCACCCGCTCTCCCTTCCGTCCGAACGAAATAGGCCTTTCCTCCGTAAAATTAGAGGGTGTGGAGCATGATCATCACGATGGAACCGTACTAATTGTGTCAGGCGCCGACCTAATGGATGGCACGCCGATCTACGACATCAAACCCTACATCGCCGCCGATTGCCACCCGGAAGCGGTGGTAGGATTCACCACACAAAACACAGATTACCAATTGGAGGTTGAAATTCCCGATGAAATGCGTGATTTTATTCCCCAAGAGAAGCGTCAAGCCCTCCTAGATGTCATCGCACAAGATCCCCGCCCCGCCTACCACGACGATGAAAACCGCATTTATGGATTTCAGTTTGCGGAGTACGAGGTGAAATTCAGGGTGCAGGGAAAGAGGGCGAGTGTTGTTAGTATTATGTAATTAATACACATAATATTGTTTTCTTAATATCTTTCATTATCTTTGCAAAAGAATCCCCCGCATCCATGCGGTACGGATTCCAACTTTTATAATATCAAATCTAACCTGTTAACGTATGATAATAACAGCAAACAGAGGTGTATACATTGACCTCAAAACCGATTTCGGTTTTAAACATTGTATGGGAGAAGAGAAGGCGATGAAGTCCTTCCTCAATGCGATTCTCAGCGAAGACTACGGAACCATCGAGCACTTGGAATTCCTTCCAGTGGAGCAGATCCGCGACCATCCGGAGCTGCGAGGCGTCACATTCGACCTGCGTTGTCAATTGGACAACGGCGACGATGTAATCGTCGAGATGCAGAATTACACTCATCCGTTTTTCAAAACACGGGCAAATTATTACCTTTACAACCTGATGGACAAACACATCAAGCGGGGCGTTTCCTGGAGCGAAAGAGAGGAGGATATCCCCCGACTGATCGGCGTGTTCATCCTGGGTGTTCCGATGGAGGAGCTGAAAGAGGTGGTGACACGTACCGCTGAGTTTGACATCGACAAGCAGACCGAATTCTGGGATAGGATGCGCAAATACTACATTTCGCTGCCCAACTTCCAACTGGCCGTAGAGAAGAGCGGTCTCACACCCAAGGACATCTGGCTGGAAACGATTAAAAACTTAGGCAATATGGAGAACTTGGATCCCGAAATCTACGAAATAGCCGACGAGGCTTTACTGAAACTCATCGAAAAGGCGAAGGTGTCAGCCCTCTCCGAGGCG
>JAZRZA010000063.1:0-2362 GCA_045601045.1 Paludibacteraceae bacterium | reverse complement strand
CGTTTTGGAGAAGCAAAAGGAAGCGTTTGCGCGACAGAACCGCAGGTTACTCGGAAATAATGAGGGTCTGTTCTTTGAGTTTCTCCCAATTATTGAATGTCTTAACCCTAAAATAGAAAAAAAATAGCCTTTTCTTGAAATTCCAACTTGTTGTGTTTTAAATACTTGAAAATCGCTGTTCCCCATTAATTATGGGTAGGGGGAGTTGTGCGCTTTATTATAGGGGTAAATGAAAGAGCCGTGACTGACCGATCGATTAGTGCCCTCTCTTCTCGTATTATGTTTTCCAAACTACTTTGCTCTCTTCATGATCTTAATCGTCTCGTTGCTCTCCAAAACGATGAAATAGATGCCATCGCTTAATTGGTCGATCACGGATGCCTCTCCCGCCTCGAAATAGTTGACGAGCATGCCTTGGGCGGTGTAGATGTGGCCTGCCCATTCGTTGATGTTTATGTTTTGTTTGGCGCTAAGATCCTCCAAACCGGTGTAATCGACCACTGGCCCCTGAAACTCTTCGCCGGGAACGCCCTTTTGATATACTCTCACATAGTTCACGTACATCTTCGCCTCGCCGTTTTGTAGGGCGGATACTTGGTTGATGTCGTAGATGTGGGAGAAGTCGCCACCGATCGCCAAGTTGAATAGTAGGAAGAACTTCTTGTGAAAGTAGCGTCCCGCACTATTTTCTTGGCTCTTGTCTCCAATGTTCAATTGGTAGTAAGGTCTTGCTCCTGGGTATTTGTCCTGGTCCAAGTACATCACCAGTTTGGTGTCATCCCAGTAGAGGGTGTAGAGGTGATACTCGCCATCTTGCAAGGAGTAGTCCCATGTGTTGCTTTGGGTATCCATGGAGTGGTTGCCGTTCTGCATAGGGCCCCAGTGGCAGGCGCCGTTGAAGTAACGCTCTTGGGCGCCTCGGCTGAATGCTTCGGAGTTACCCATCTCCATGATGTCGATCTCGCCGCAGTATGGCCAGTTGTTGTAGTCGATGTCGGCGCCCAACATCCAGAAGGCTGGCCAAAGTCCGTTGGCGGTCTTAGGCAGACGGATGCTTGCCTCCACCTTTCCGTGGCAGAAACTCATGCCGCCCTGGGTGGTCAGTCGGCCAGAAGTGCATTGCTTGTTGCCGTAAGGCTGCTTTTTTGCGGTGATGATCAGGCAACCGTTGCCCTTCTCGTCTTGCGCCTCGATGACATTGTTACGGGTATAGTATTGCAGCTCGTTGTTTCCGCCACCATCGTTCCGCTCCTCCACGTTCCATACTCGGTCCAGGCGTCCATCGTCGAAGAGGTCTTGCCAAACCAGTTTGTAGCCGTTGCCCTCGCCAGTGCCTTTTTGCGCGTTAGGGTCGATTGGTTGAGCCTCTTGCGTGAAACTTTTGACGAGGGTGATGTCGTCGATGTAGACGACAACCTCTTCTGAAATGTCGTCCGCGCGGTCCAACATGACGAAGAAATCCTTGTAGGTGCCCGCCTTGGCCTCTCTCAAATCGAAGGTGACGGTGGTCCATCCATCATTTTGCAGGTAGGGCATATTGCTTTCGAAGGTCTCGTCATCCGGACCTGATTCGATCTTGAAGGAGACGTTGCCGATGCTCTTTTTGAGGAATTTCACGGTGGCGTAGGAGTAGCTCTCCTCCTCTGGACCGATGGTCAGTGAATAGACGTCTCGCAGGATGACACCTGCCCAGTTGTTCGTCTCGGTAGGACGCACGCACTTTAGCACCTTCTCTGATTTGTTCACATTGTCGGGCGCGGGATTATCCACCACCTCAGCCACCACATCTTCGATGATGGCCCAATCTTTGACGCTTCCCTCGAAGTCGTCGATGATAATTTTGTCCTGTGCGTTGGCTGTTAGGCAAAGGATCGATAAAGCGGGGATTGTTAGGAATCTTTTGATATTCATCGCTCTTTAAGTTTTGTTTTGTAAGTGTATAATAGTCTGACTATTGTTTTTCAATGGTTGGAGGAATCTGCTTATTTTGTCCTCTCTTCTGATTGTATGTCAGTTGCAAATATAGGGAGAATATTCTATTTGTTGAAAAATTAGGGGAAAATACATTCTTTCATCAAGTTAGGAAATCTTTGTGCGAAATAATCAGGCAATGTGTTCGTCAAAGTTAGTTTCGTAACAAAAATCTAAATGGTGTGTTAATGCATAGTTAACCTCTTCTTCGAATGTCTGAGATGTCATATTTCTAGCCATTTCTTCTCTACAATACTTCGGTAAATTTTACCGTTTAACAATATAATTCAGCTTCAAAGAGCTGCAATTTCATACTTAGATCTTTGAAATTATTTGTCAATATAAATCGCTAAAAATCAGAGAAATAGTTCTCTATAAATTTGGTTAAGTT
>JAZRZA010000062.1:0-112325 GCA_045601045.1 Paludibacteraceae bacterium | reverse complement strand
CAACGCTTATATGCTCGAGCGATTTATTTGCGTGTCTGGCTTAGACCCAAACCCGCATTTAATTGACAAACTTTTCAAGGAACTCGTTTTATTCACGGCTAAAGCCGCTTAATTGTATTGAATTTTTAACGAACTATTGATGTTTAAAACCTCAATTTATAAGAAATTGTTTAAACTTAGTTTAAAATCTTTTATATATGACTCGAAAAAAACGAGTCGAATTATTTGATAAAATATTGATTATCAGTTTAATAAGTGGGTAATTTTTCATATCTTTATAGTGACAAAAAACAAAGAAAATGAACAATTACCCAACAAATCTCACCGATAATCAGTGGAAATTATAGAAAAGTTTTTTAGATGTGCAAGTGCGAAAGCGCAAGTATCTACACATCTGGTTACGCATCATATTGGGGTGCACAGAATGCCCAAGCTTAGTATCGACTATGAGTTTCATGCAGAAACTGCAGTGGCTATGATTCAATTAGCCTTCTGCTTTTTGATCCTTAACAAAATTTTCCACTAAAATTTAAACAGCTTCTTAAACAGCTTCTAAATAACGGATTGATTTTAGTAAAATTATAAATTATTCCTCTGAATTTATCTCAATCTCCAAAACATCCCTTAACGCAATGACAGTTCCGTCGGTCAATTGGATGGTTTGGTGGTATTCGTCGTACTTTTTAAGCCTACCCTCCACCGTGACATACTTCCCGCCACTCTTTTTGTCATCCGCCACGAAGTAGGTGAAGGAGGCTTTCGGCTCCTCTTGGATGTGGGCTAAGAGTTGAGTGAATTTGTCGTTCAAGGCTCGGCTGTCACTCTCCTCCAACGCTATGGCGCTATCCGTGAGACGGGCGGTCTCGGCGATGGCTGCATTGTGGCCTGTTAAGGCCGCGAAGGGGGCGAATTGCGCCGCACGCTCCATCATCGACATTTGTGTCCGCTTCTTCGATACGTGGTGAGGTAGGTGGATGATATCGTCGTAGTTCTCTTTCATGGTTTCTGTTATGCTTTATGTCCTCCGATTTGTTTGTTGCGTTCTACCGCAGTGGCCCCTTCGTCAAAATTCAGTCCTTTGAGGATAGCGTTCTTGCCGAAGCGTTGTTTGATATCCAATAGGGCCTCTTGCATGCGACGCTCTTTGGCGAGAGAAGCCTCTTCCGCCTCCTTTTGTCTCTCCAACTCCTCGTAATCGGTGAAGAGTTCCAATTGCACGGGTGCGTTCTTATCTTTTTGCGCCTTCTCTTCGCTGACAATGTGGTTCGTGGTGAGATTCAGTCTGCGGATGAGTAGGTCGGGGTGGACGATACGGTCGAATAGTTCCATGACCGCCTCTGTGATGAGTTTTGAGGAGGCCGTGAGTTTGCCTAGATTGGCGGTGCCGTGGGCGTGTTTGGGTACCTCCCTTCCGTAGTAATCTGTCGTGACAGGTCCATTGTATTTGGCGCGGATGGTTGGATTGGTAAGGCTCTCCGTATCGTAACCGATGGTAAGGACAAGTTGGTCGGTGACCAACCGTTTGCTGACCAAATCCAAGGCTGCCGCATCCGCCATCTCGTGGGCTACCACCCTCGCTTTCTTGAAATCATAGGGACTCTGCAACACCTGTCCGCTGCTGAGTGAATTGGTTTCCGGACGATAGGCCTTCACGTAATTGATCGTGCATGGTTCCCAGCCCCATGCATGGTCAATGAGCAATTCCGCGTTCACACCGAAGAGTTGGTAGAGAAAATCCTCGTTCGTCTCGGAGAGACGGGCGATCTTGCCCATGGTGTCGATGCCGTAGATGGCTAGTTTGTTGGCGATGCCGTTGCCCACCCGCCAGAATTTTGTGATGGGTTTGTAGTCCCACAATTTTTCACGGTAACTCATCTCGTCCAATTCCGCGATGCGTACACCGTACTCGTCAGCGGGAATGTGCTTCGCCACGATATCCATGGCCACCTTGCAGAGGTAAAGATTGGTCCCGATGCCCGCGGTGGCGGTGATGCCTGTCTGGGCGAGCACATCACGGATCATCTTCATTGCTAGGTCATGGGCTGTCATCTTGTAGGTGGCAAGATAGTTGGTGACATCCATAAAAACCTCATCAATGGAATAGACGTGGATATCCTCCGGGGCGATGTATTTCAGATAGGTCTCGTAAACCTTCGTACTGTATTGGATGTAGTATGTCATGCGGGGTGGGGCGGCGATGTAGTCCACCTCCCAGTCGGGATGGGCTTTTAGTTCGTCATCGTTGTAGGATTTGCCTGTCAGACGGTAGCCTTGCGTCGCCCTTCTTCGCTCTTGGTTCACCTCCCGCATCCGTTGCACCACTTCAAAGAGACGGGCTCGTCCACCAATGCCATAGGCTTTGAGGGAAGGGGATACAGCCAAGCAGATGGTCTTCTCCGTACGGCTCACGTCCGCCACCACCAAATTGGTCGTGAGCGGATCAAGCCCCCTCTCCACACACTCCACAGAGGCGAAGAAGGATTTCAGATCGATGGCGATGTAGGTGCGTTGGCCGTTATCCATGTTTTTTTTCATTGGTTATTGGTAATGCAAACTTACAATAATATTATATGAAAATTGAATGATTTTTATATTTCGTGGGGAAAAGACGGGTGTTGATTTGGGATTTTCTCCTATTCGTTGAGTGAAAAATCCTATTTTGTTTTGAAGAAAATCATCTATATTTGCAACGTTATTATATATAGTTATTTGTAGACCATGAAAAACAACAGATTATTACACGTACTATTGACGTTGTGTCTTTTGGGAGTATCTGCGTTCTCTTTTGCTGAACCGGATCCAAATTTTCACATTTACCTCTGTTTCGGACAATCCAACATGGAGGGAGCAGCTTCTGTTCCGCAGTCTGAGAAACAAGGAGTGTCTGACCGTTTCAAACTTTTGTTCTCCGCCAACGATTGTTCCGGAGGCAGGAAGAAGGGACAATGGTATACCGCCACTCCTCCTTTGGCTCACTGTAGTTCAGGATTTGGCCCTGTCGACTATTTCGGTAGAACATTGGTCGATAAGTTGGACGAGAGCATCCGTGTCGGTGCGGTAGTGGTGGCCGTAGGTGGCGCCGATATCAAATTCTTTGAGTCGAACAATGCCGAGAGCTATGTCTCTGGTGAGGCGCAATGGTTTAAGAACATTGCCGCTCAATACAACAACAATGGTTACAAGCGCCTTGTTGAGATGGGTAAGTTGGCCCAAAAGGATGGTGTCATCAAGGGTATCTTGGTGCATCAAGGAGAGACCAACAGCGGACAATCCAATTGGCCCAACCGTTTGAAGGCCGTTTATGAGAGCCTATTGAAAGATCTTGGACTCAATGCCAAAGATGTACCATTGTTGGTAGGTGAGGTTCGTTACACAGGTCCTTGTAGTGGTCACAACAATGTGATCAGAAATGTGCCTAACGTAATTCCTACCGCCCATGTCATTTCCGCCAATAATTGTGAGGCGGCAAGCGACCAATACCACTTTACGGTGGCTGGTTACAAGACATTGGGTATCCGCTATGCAGAGAAGATGTTGTCGTTGTTGGGCGATAATCCTGTCGCTCAGGTGGATATCACAACAGCCGCTATTGTTAACAAGGAGTCTGCACCTGGTGAGGTGGAGATCTCTGTCAACAAGCAAAACGATAATATCAACAAGGTTGAGATCTATGCGGACGATAAATTGGTGGCGTCAGATGTCAATTCCTATGTCTGGAAGGATGTGAAGGAGGGAACCCACACCGTTTATTCCGTGGGATATGATAACAGCAACAAGAAGTACACTTCCGCTAAGGTGACCGTGAAGATAATGCCTGAGCAGAAGCCTTATAATGGATCCCCAGCGAAGATTCCTGGTAAGATCGAGGCGGAGGAGTTCGACTTCGGTGGCGAGGGCAACGCCTACCATGATAATGACGAGGAGAATCGTAACAAGGGTGACCGTAACGAGGGTGTGGATATGAGCAACACGGCCGTAGGTTACACCCAAACAGGTGAGTGGATTGAATATACCGTAGAGGTGGAAGAGGATGGCGAGTATGAGGTGGAGTCCCGTGTCGCATCTGGAAACAACGGTGCGCAATTCACCCTTTATATGGATAACCAATTTATTATCCCAGGTGCGGATGGTACCCCAGGCGGATTTATCGATGTGCCTAACACGGGTGATTGGGAGACATTTAAGACAGTCACTACCAAATTGAATAAGTTGACCAAGGGTGTCCATGTTTTGAAGGTGGAGATCACGGGCGATTTTGTGGATATCGACTATTTCAACTTTAAGAAGGCTGGTTCGTCTAATCAACAGCAAGGTTCTCAAAACCAACAGGGTCAGCAAGGAAGTCAAACGCAACAACCTAAAGAGGAACTTTTGACGGGTGTTACCACTGGTCAATATGTGGATATCAAGGTGCTTAATAGAACCGTCTCCACCTATGCGCCTAAGGGTGCCCATACCAACCGTCCTTTGATGATCTCTTGCCACGGTATGAACCAGGACATCAAGTACCAAAGGGAGTTGACTCAGTGGGAGACTGTCGCTGATACAGCGGACTTCATCGTGGCATATCCCTCTTCTGTGGGATCTACATGGGAGATCAACGGAAAGTCTGACTTGGAGTACATCATTGCCATTATCGATGAGTTGGCGAAAACCCATAAGATCGATAGAACCAGGGTTTATATGAGTGGATTCTCTATGGGAGGTATGCTTACCTACCACTGTATGAATGAGATCCCTGATTACTTCGCCGCATTTGCTCCTATCTCAGGATATATGGGTTCGCGTGTGGAGGCTGGCACAAGACCTGTGCCTTTGATCCATACCCATGGTACGAGCGATGGTGTCGTAAGTTATCCACCAACCAATGGTTGGATTGGTGCTGAGGCGACAGCAGAAAACTGGGCAAAACATAATAAGACTACTGAAAAGACTAAATACACAGTGGAGTCCGCTAACATCACCAAGTGGAGCGGCGGTGAATGTGACGCCGATGTTGTTTTGGCTTCTGTCCCTGGCCGTGACCATGAGCCTACTAACCGCGGTTACCATACTTCCCGTGAGATTTGGAAATTTGTTCGCCAATACTCAACCGCTTGCGGTAAGGGAAAACCTGCTTTGGATATTGTGATTGCCGAGATCAAGAACAACGATCCGGGAGAGGTAGAGGTTACCGTTACTATTGAAGACGAAGCTGTGAAGAGCGTTGTCATCTATTTGGATGGTAAGGAAGTCGGCGATGGTAGCAAGGAGGTTACTTTGAGTGATTTGGCGGAGGGTAGTTATACCATTTCTGCAGTCGGATATGATAGCAACAACCAAGAGGTGGGTAGCGCCAAGAAGAAAATCACCATCTACAAACCTCAAACTCCTTTCAATGGTACGCCATCCGCTATTCCTGGAACCATTGAGGCGGAAGAGTTCGACTTCGGTGGTGAAGGAAACGCTTATCACGACAATGATGAGGAGAACCGCAACAAGGGTAACCGTAACGAAGGTGTCGATATGAACAACACCGCAGTCGGTTATACACAAAAGGGTGAGTGGATTGAGTATACCGTGGATGTGGAGAGTACTGGTACCTACTCATTTGAGGCGAAGGTCGCTTCTGGTAACGATGGTTCGTCATTTACCCTTTACATGGATAACGAAAACATCATCCCTGGCGGAAAATCCATCAGTGTTCCTAATACGGGTGATTGGGAGACATTCACTACCGTTAAGTCTGACCTCAACAAGTTGAGCAAGGGTGTCCATGTCTTGAAGTTGGAAATCACAGGTGACTATGTGGATATCGATAACTTCACATTCAAGTTGGTGAAGGCTGATGAGACTGGTCTTGAAATGAATATCTCTGATGTGGATGTGCTCAATGGCGAGTATATGGCTTACGATGTGACGGGAAGATTCGTCAAGAAGGTCACTGTCGATAATGGTTATTGCGGTGAATTGAAGGCTGGTTACTACATTCTTTTGGATGAGAATGGCCTATCTCACGCTATGTTGATCGGCAAGTAAGAATAGAGACGACCATAGGGTCGCTTGAAATAGAAAGAGCGCATCGGTGACGGTGCGCTCTTTTTTTTGTTCAGTAAATCGCTTTCAAAACCATTTCTGGGGAACACCCCATTCTTGTGATTGCGGAGATTTTATTCCCTGTGGCATTAAGTGAATGTCCGCAGTGGTAGAGAATATCATCAGCGATAATCCAACGGTCGTGGGATGGGTTCTTCCAAGTGAAGACCTCTACATTATGTGTATTAACCTGTTTGTTGTGGTCGTCTCTCAACCGAATCATACCTGCCCCAACATGGGCGGTGTATATTGTGGAAGTCACTGTGCTGGCGCAGACATCCATCATGTCAAAGGTTTTTGCATCAACATAGGCGTCAATGATGATAACTCTCCTTCTCGCAGATTTAATAATGCTTTCAATTGCAACCCTTGCTGTAAAAAAGTCTCCGTTAAAGAATACCATCTCTGCGGGTGGCGTGTTGGTGCGAATGAAGAAATCTAGTTGCTGTTGTTGTTGCGATTGAATGGTTTCGATGCATTGTATTCTTTCGTTCTGTTCATTAAATCTAATTTCTATTTGCTTTTGTAACGAGGAGAAATGCTCTTGAAAAGCGTATCCCTTTAAAAGATACTGTTTTATTATGGAGGTTGCCCATTGACGAAATGTGATGCCTTGCGGAGAATGCACTCTATATCCTACTGAAATTATCACATCCAAGTTATAGAATGCAACGGGTTTCTTTACGCCATTAACGTGCAAAAAATGCACGTTATTATCTTCTGGTAATTCTTTGTCCTTGAAAATGTTTGTTATATGACGTCTAATGTTGGATTCTTCTCGATTGAAGAGAATTGCCATTTGTTGGATGTTAAGCCACACGGTCTCTTCTTCTAACTTCACTTCTAAACGTATGCTTTCATTGGGTTGGTAGAGCACGATTTCTCCCTTTTGAATATTGCTATTTGCCATAGTTGAACAGATAAATTTCTCATTAATATACTTTGCAAAAATAAGTATAAAATCCAAACAAGTGTATTTATGACGTATTTTTTTTATTCTTTCGTTTGTTGTTTTGTAGAGACGTTGCACACAACGTCTCTACATGCGTTCCAATTTCCACCCGCAATCTCCGTGATAGATCATCTGCTTGGTCATGCCACCATCGATGCAGATGTTTTCGCCTGTGATGAAACTTGCTTTATCGGAGCATAGGAATAAGACCATGTGGGCGATGTCCATCGGATTCCCAACACGTCCGACGGGTTGTTGCGAGGCGTCTGGACCTTCGTATGAAGCGAATTGTGTATCAATCCATCCAGGAGAGATGGAGTTTACCCTCGCTTTCCCTGCTAGGCTGACGGCCAAGGCGTGGGTGAGAGCCGCAATACCTCCCTTGGCGGCTGTGTAACTCTCCGTTTGAGGTTGGCTCATGCGGTCACGCGAGGAGGAGATATTCACGATGGAGGCTCCTTCGTTCAAATGATTCGCTAGCAATTTCACTAAGTAGAATGGGGCAGTGACGCCTACGCCTTGGAAATCGTTTGCCATGGAATATCTATTTTAGATGGAGGCACCTAATTCTTTTGCCTGATTGATGTATTCGGTTACTGCCACTTCTCCCTTTTCTTTTACGCCACGGACGAGTAGGGTGCCTCGGTCCTCCAATTTGAAGAAGTTGAGGCAGAGTCTATATTCCGCTAATATTGCGTCGAATAGTTCAGGAAGGGTGGCCGCACCCACGGCGATTAGAGCCATTTGTGAGATTTGAAACGAATCTCTGATAGGGTTGTGAAGACGGTCAATGACCGTTTTAAGTTGTGCGCTGATGCCATAGAAATAGACGGGTGAGGCAATGACCAGTAGGTCTGTTTGAGACAACTTCTGGTATAATTCCGTCATATCATCCTTCTGGCAACAAGTGTGATGCACCTCTTTAAAACAGACATTGCATCCTAGGCAAGGGTGGATGTTGAGATCTGAAACCCGAAAGATCTCCACCTCATGGCGAGCGCCAATTCCCTGCTTGAATGCCTCCACCAGAAGGTCTGTGTTGCCCCCTTTGCGTGGACTGCCTGATAAAATCGTGATTCGCATCTGATCAGTAATTATTCTTGTTCAGGATAATCAATGCGGCAATGACACCTGGTAGCCATCCCAAAAGAGAGAGAATGGTGACAATGATAATAGATCCGCAACCCTTGTCCAATACGGCAAGCGGCGGAAAGATAATCGCTAATATTACACGTAAGCAAGACATATTCTTCTGAAATTTTTTCAAATATAGTAAAAACCTATTGATGACGAAGGATAAAGTGTTGAAAGATAAAGATCGTAGCCAATGCGCCGCCAATCATCAGTAGACCAGCTCCTATCGTTCCGTACCATCCGTAAACACTCCATAACGTACCCGCTAGGAATGTTCCGCAGCTGGCACCGATGAAGTAGGTGACCATATAGATGGTATTCATTCTGGATGTAGCTTCCGGACATAGTTTCATGGTGGCGCTCTGGTTGCTCAATTGAATGCATTGCATGCCGATGTCGATGATAACAATACCTGCGATCAATCCGATATAGGAGTTATGGAAGAGTGCAAGAATCACCCAGGCTGCCATTTGGAGATAGAGTCCAAAGTTATTGATCTTCTCTGTTCCGAATTTAGGTATATACTTGCCTACATTGGAGGCGGTCAGTGCACCTGCCATACCGCACAATCCCAATAGACCGACCACATCGCTTCCTTCGAAGTAGGGAGCCTCTTTCATCCGAAATGCGAGGCATCCCCATAGACCAAGAAACGATCCGAACGCGAATGCCGCTCGGATGGAATAGAGCATGGAGCGAGGATGCTCTTTAATGAGTTGTTTGATGCTTTTCATCAGCGACGAGAACTTCCCCTGGAAAGTAGGCGCCACATCAGGAAAATATCGTACCACCATCAGCGCGGAGATGCCAATAAGGGCAGCGGCGATGGCGAACATGGCCCGCCAACCGAAAAGATGTCCCACATAACCGCTTATGACTCTCGAGCCAAGGATGCCAATTAACAGACCTGTCAGAATCATACCTACTTTTTTCTCCTTCTCCTCGGGACGAGAATAAAGCGCCGCGAAGGGAATGAGCACTTGTGGCGTGACGGAACAGAATCCTGTCATAAAAGAGGCTGCCAGAAGCACCCAAATGTTTTTAGCGGTGGAGATGGATAGGAGGGCGATGATGAGCGCGCTGCAGCTCATTAAAACTGTTTTCCTACGGTTGTAGAGATCGCCCATGGGGATAATGAAGAGCAAGCCAAGCGCATAGCCCACTTGGGTGAATACGGGCACGAGATTCACTTGAAACTCGGTGAGCGACAACTGCTCTCGAATCATGTTGAGCAGTGGCTGGCAGTAGTATAAGTTGGCGACGGAAATGCCTGCTATGGCGGCAAGCATCCATGTGAGTGCGACTGGAATGCCTTGGTTGGGTTTTAGTGTGATCATATCAGTGTCTTGAGGCGTCTCACCTCTGGGCATGAGAATGATATTCTATTTTTGAGGTTGCAACTCTCTTAAACACAAAGGCAAATTACCATGTTCTCTGTGATGCGCGACGCATTGGCAACACTTGCCGTGACGGGGACATTCCTTGGAACATGGACATTGGATTGTAACGTTGTGTGCGCAGACGGTCGCTGGGTTTGTCTGTTTGTTATTCGTTTCCATATGATTATTAATTTATTTTGCAATATTACATAAAAAATCGTTAATTTTGTGCTTTGAAAATAGTGGGTTTTGATCCGTTTAGTTGAATTATTAATTATTAATATATTAACATTAAGTTTTTACATTATGGAAGAGATGAACGTGTGTCCTAAGACCTATATGGTTCCATCCGTATTGGTTACCCTTTTTTGCTGTCTTTTGTTCGGTATTTTGGGTATTATCAACGCCATGAAGGTTAGTAAGTTGTATGCTGCAGGTGATATCGAGGGTGCAAAGAAGGCTAGTAAAAAGGCAAAGAATTTCTGCATCTGGGGTGCTGTCTTGGCTGCTCCATTGTCATTCCTAGCATACCTTTCAATGTCACAACACTAATATGTGATGAAAAAAATAGGCCTTGGTGTAGTAGCGGGTCTGGTTTTGGTGCTACTGATCTATGTTTATAGTCGGTATAATCCAGAAGGAAACTCGCTATTCCCCAAGTGCCCTTTTTTTTACTATACCGGTTTGAAGTGCCCTGGATGCGGAACTCAAAGGGCGATTTATTGTTTGCTGAATGGTCAATTAGGCCATGCGTTTGCTTATAACGCGTTGATGGTCTTATCCATCCCTTTGTTGGCTGTCATGATTTTCGCTAATCTGTTTTGTTATAAATATCCCCGTTTTTACAATGCGTTGAATAGCCCCATGGCGATTTCTGTCATATTGGTTACTGTACTTTTGTGGTGGCTGCTTCGCAATCTGTTCAGTTGGTGAGATAATTCCATGGATTCGTCGTCAGAATCAATTAGCCGTAAAAAGAAAGGGGAGCGGTAATGCTCCCCTTCGTTGTATTGTGGAAGATTATCATTAAATCTCCTTACCTTGCATAACTGACTCGTAGTATGCTACATAGTCGTCCTTTTGGTCGCTGTCCATCCAAGCCATTGCTGAACGTGGGTGGTCGTTTTGAGAACCAGTAATCATATAAGGCATGAAATAACCCCAGTCGATTTGCTTTTGCAAAGGGATCATCTCCTCTTGGATGATGCGGAGGATTGGTTTCAACTTGTACTTAGGATTCTTCAAGAAGGAGATCAACAACTCCATAGGGCAGTTACCTGCGCCACGTCCGATACCCAACATAGTAGCGTCCAACATGTTGGCACCCTTGATGATGCACTCGATGGTGTTGGCGAATGCCAATTGTTGGTTGTTGTGGCCGTGGAATCCGATGGTCTTGCCAGGAAGAGCCTTCATGTACTTTTCCATCAATCCGTGGATATCCTCGGAATACAAGCTACCGAAGCTATCAACCAAGTAGAATGTGCCAACTCTTGATTTAGCCACATCTTCCAATACCTCGTTCAAGCTACGCTCTGCAACCTTTGATACGGCCATCAAATTGATGGTAGCCTCGTATCCTTTGTCCATTACGTGGTGTGCCAACTCGATAGCCTTGTCGATTTGGTAATCGTAGCAAGCGACACGGAACAAATCAACGACGCTCTCTGACTTTGGACGGATATCGTCGAACTTGATACGTCCTATGTCCGCCATTACGGATAACTTTGTATTGGTATTATTATCTCCAACGATCTCACGAAGCTCATCCTCAGCACAGAATTTCCAAGGACCGTATTGGTCTCTAGGGAACTGGTCCTCACTACTGATGTAACCGATCTCCATGTAATCCACACCTGCCTCAACGCATGTGTCGTAAACCTTCTTTACGAAATTCTTGCTGAATTGCCACTTGTTCATCAAACCGCCATCACGGACGGTGCAATCCAAGACTTTTATCTCTTTTCTAAACATTGTTTGGGTATATTATAAATTTTTGATTTTCATTTCCTCGCTGATGAAATATTGGATCAGTCTGGTGTAGATCTCCTCGATCACATTCGGATCCAATCCTTGCTCCTCCGCCCATTGTCTTCTTTGTTGAAGCACGACATTGCGTCGGTCGGAAGCGACAATACTATCTGGTGTGTTCTCTTTGTATTTGACCACCTCTTTCACATATTGAAAACGCTCACTGAGTAATGTCACAATTACCTTGTCGATGTTATCGATCTCATTACGCACATCTGTGATGTTGGTACATTCAGATGGTTTTTTGTTGGTGACGTTTAGCATCTTAGCCGTAATTTTTTAGTTATTACAAAATGAATGCAAAATTAGTGAATTTTTTTTGTTGAATATGATACAATTCGCATTGAATTTCACTGAAATGAATGTGATTTGTCAAAAAATTAAATTCACAGATTAAGAATTGGCCGCCAACCTCTATTCTATTGCCTCGTTAGGAAGTTCCACTAACGTGAAATCGTGGTGAACGGCAGGGAGGAATTTCTCCAAAAGATCACTTGTCGTCAATTTTAATGTGGCGGTGTTGCGGCATGGGTGGCAACCGATAAAGGCCTCTTGAAGCAAATCTTTGTCGATGATGAGGCGCACCTTGTTTTCCGTGTCGTTCATCAAACCCATAGGGGAGACCGATCCGGGAAGAATGTGCAGTAGGCTACGCATAAACTCTTCGCCGGCAAAAGATAGTCGGGCACATCCTAACTGAGAGGAGAGGTACTTGGTCTTGAATATTTTGTCTCCTGGTATGAGCAGGAGATAAAAATCTGTTTGCTGGCGGTTGCAAAGAAATAGATTCTTGCAAATCGGAGCGCCTAACTCCTTTTCGATGCCTTGGCAAATCTCCATGGTGTGCGCCTCCTCGTGAGGCGCCACCTCGTAGGGAATACTCAGTTGGTCGAGCAGCGCATAGACTGCATTTTCTGTTTCTTGATTCATTGTTTGCGGGTTCTGTTTCGCTCAATAGCGAATCGCTTTTATTCAATAGCTCTCAATGCACCTGTTTCGCTATCCATGATGTAGCCTTTCACGACAATGTCTTTCGGTACCAATGGATGGTTTCTCACAAGGTCTACCGTCTCTAAGATGGCGGCATCGGTGTCGTCGAATCCGTGTAACCATGAGTCCAAGTCGATGCCGCAATGTTTCATCAAGGAGATATGTTCCTCGTCAACGCCTCGTTCGTGCATCAGATGAAGCATCTCTTGGCTATCCATTCCTTGTACGCCACAGCCTGTATGGCCGATGATCATGATCTCGTTGACGCCTAATTCGTAGATCGCCACGAGGAGGGAGCGTACAGTGGAGTCGAATGGGTTGGTGATGGTGGCACCGGCGTTTTTGATGATTTTCACATCCCCGTTCTTGATGCCGAGAGCGGCCGGTAGCAGCTCCACCAAACGGGTATCCATGCAGGTGACGATGGCAATCTTCTTGTCTGGAAATTTACTGGTTTTGTATTGCTCATAAGCCTTCGTTTCCACGAAACGCTTATTGAATTCCATCATTTGTTCAATCATACTCTTCCTGTTTTTTCGCCTACTTGTATGTTCGTGATCGTTTAGCGGATGACTTGTGTGAAAACTGGGGTAGAGTCACCCTCTTTCGCTACTGTGACATAGATGGTCGCAAGCGTCTCTGCGCCTTGTGCGTTTTGGCTCTTTGCGGTGAACTCGTAATCGGTGCTTTGCGCGGTCTCGCGAACGGCCACATCCACAGGGGTGCCGAGTGGAAATTGGTAATTGCCGCAAGCCTCGTTGAAGATTCGTCCCTCCTCTGGAGTGACAGGGTGGTGCTCCATAAAGGCTGGCAATGCCTCTATTTCACCCTCTTTGTAGCCCCATTCGATCAAGAAGCGGTTGAGTTCCTCGGCGGCTTTATCCAAGCGCGCGTTGCGTACACCGTAACCCTCTACGATTTCGCAGTTGGGCAAAGCCTTTTTCAAACTATCCATGCTGGATTGAAGGCCGCCACTGCCATAGGTGCAGAAGGTGATGATTTTCTTGCCTGACAAGGATGAGTCCTGGATGAATCCTGCTACTGGTGGCGCATAGGTGCCGAACCAAACAGGGAAGCCCAAGAAGATTTGGTCGTAATCTTTGATGTCTACATTCAACGGCTTAACGGTAGGAATTTCTCCTGCCTCCATCTCCTTCTTGCAACGCTCGATGGTCTCCATGAAATTACCGTCGTAAGGGTTCTCAGCCACGATCTCCGCAATGTCCGCGTTGAGTTGTTGCTTGATCTCCTCGGCCACCTTCTTGGTAGCGCCAGTTTGGGAATAGTAAACCACTAATGTCTTAGGACTATGAGCCTCTTCCGCGCTCTTTTGAGCGGGTGTTGTGCATGCCGCCAAACCTAGGGAGGCAAGTGCGATTGTGAATATCTTTTTCATTGAATTGTTGGTATTTGATTGTTTGATGCAAATATACGATTTTATCATGTGAAATTTGGCCGTGATAGGATTTTATTCTAATTTCACTTTGTAAATCTAATACTAATTTTATGGATATGTTATTGATGATTATCGAACTCATGGTAGTGCTATTGGCGCTCTATGTGGGTTCTCGATACGGATCTTTGGCTTTGGGAACCATCTCCGGTATTGGCTTGGCCATTTTGGTTTTGGGATTTCATTTGAAACCTGGTAATCCTCCCACTGATGTGATTCGACCGTTCGGGAACAACGGTGATTGGTAAGTATTTGTTGAATCACTCCTTCATGATTCCAGGATTGATTTGCGTGAAGGTTTCTACGATTGTAGGGTACTGTTTGACTTCGATATTATATTGATAGACGATTCATATCGTATACAATCCGCCTCGTTTAACATTGGTTGGACGGGGCGGATTGTTGTTGTTTAGATGGGGTTGTGAGAAGTTCGTAAGTAAAATCTAAGGAGCGGAATATTCGTTTGTGATTCTGCTTTCTATTTATTAAGTTTGCAAAAATGTATTCTTTATGTTAACTAAAAATGAGGCCATATTAACTTTGAGAAGTAACCAAGATATTCTCCGACGAGATTTCGGTGTGGATAAGTTGGTGCTTTTTGGATCGTTTGCAAGAGATCAACAAACTTCAGAAAGCGATATGGATCTCTTTGTTGATATGCCAGCTAAGATGTTTTTGGTATTGGCATTAAAACAATACATCGAGAACTTAGTAGGAACGAAGGTTGATGTTATTCGTAATCACAAAGGTATAAACGCATTATTGTTAAAAGAAATACAACGGGATGGAATCAATGTCTTCGAGTGTGCGTGAGGTGGTGGTTGGTATGCTGAGTCAAATAGATGCCGCCATTAATGAAATTCAGGTTTGGAACAAAGATGTTCGAAATGTGGATGATTACCTCTCATCTCTGGATGGAAGCAGAAATCTGGCTGCCACAAGCATGATGTTGGAATCTATAGGTGAGGCGGTGAAGAAAATAGATAAACTGACGAATGGAGAACTGTTTTTGTTGAAGCCTGAAATTCCATGGAAGCAAATAAAGGGAATGCGAGACCATATTGCCCATGGTTATTTTGATATAGATGTGGAGATGATTTGGCAAGTGGTTAATGAAGAGTTGTTGCCTTTGCAAGCTGCTATAAAAGAGTTGATAACCTGTTTGAATCAATGTGAGTGATGCCTGAAAGAAATATCTGAGTTGACTTGAAGTTTGTTTGCCGAAAAATATCTATCTAAAAATTTGTTAATTCCACAAACATTCTATACTTTTGCTTTCTCTGGGGAGAAATCCAGAGGCCGAGAAGGCATTTTTTGCATGAAGTCCTAACCTTATAAAATTCGCCAAATTTTACTACAAGGACGAGTGTAGAAGAATGCCCAGTCTGTTTTTGTATATGCAATTAGGTGCCAAACCTAACCATATTCAAGATGGACGTGGGGTGTTCTATTCTATGTTCATTTGTAGTGGGGTGTTTGGCGATACCTTTAAGGTTATGGACGTAAGGCGGAACAAGTCTCACGTCCTTTTCGTTTTTTATGGTATGTTCCTGTTGGGAGGCTTGGGGAGATTAAATACGTGAAAAAGTATGGCTTTAGTTACTTGTCCTGAGTGTAATCAAGAAGTTTCGTCTTCTGCCAACACATGTCCTCATTGTGGGTACAAAATCAATAGTGCTTCCGTTAATACTTTGAATTCATCAAACTTTAATCTTGGTGTCGATGATAATCCCGGTTGTTTGATGAATGGGTTGTGCTTTTTGATTCCAATAGTAGGATTGGTTATGTATTTGGTAAAGAAGGATACACAACCTAATTGTGCAAAATCTTATGGCCTATGGGGACTAGTAGGATTCTGTGTGTCATTAGTCTTGAATTTATTGATTGACTTCTAATCACATAATTTGTTGTTCTATAAGAGTTCTAATACAGTTGTATTAAGTTGAAATTTATTCAGTAGTAACATAAATATGTAAACGTATGGCATTAATTACTTGTCCTGAGTGTAATCGAGAAGTGTCTTCTTCTGCGAATGTATGCCCTCATTGTGGGTATGTCATAAACAATAATAAAATTCTAATAGTTGGATACCAAGAATCTTTTGCCTTGAATCCAAGTGTTGATATTTATAAGGGAAGCGAGAAAATTGCGAATGTGGGTCATGGTGCACAAATAGAAATTGAGGTTGATGAACCTTGCCTTTTAGTGTTTAAGGCAAGTTTTCGATCCGCACAATGCTTCGTGACTCCTGGGGAAACTGAGGTTGTTATTCTTTCCTTTAATCGGACAACAGGAAGTTTGTCAGCGACTTGCTCAAAGAAAGATTGTTATAAAGATGAAATAATTGCCTCGCAAAAAAAGGATGGTAATAGATTGATTGTTACGCTTGTCATTTGTGCGGTTATGATCTTTTTAGGACATATGATATCTTGCACGAATTCTCAATCAAATAGTGGAGTGGGTGTATCTAGCGACAGAAGTAATCCGTCTGCATATACGCAAGCTGAGACAAGTTCTAAACAGGTGGAGACCTTTCATTCATCAATGGATGTGATTAATTATATGTCTAGCCATCGTTTCCGTTCTGGAGATATGACATTATCTGTTGAATCTGGTTATTTATATGCGAATGGTCAATGCTTGACAGGTGCTTTGCAGGTTGAGGATTTTGATGAAACGACAGCCACTGTAATCGGTTATTCTCCCTTTAATAACGCTAGTATGAGATTGGTTGTGGCCTCAGTTAGGGATTTGTATAATGGACAGTATGGTCCTGGATGCATCATTGATGTCAATGATCCCAATACTATTTATGAGGAGATTAGTAGATATTAATAGTAGATGAGATTTTATAACTTTTAAATTTTGGTATTATGGATGAGAAAATAGTTATTATTGTTGGTGTTTGTTGGGTTGTTTTTTGTTTCGCTTTTTGCGTTGCGTTATGGCAACATTTGTCATCGATAGATAAAGGGGTATGTCGTATGGTTGGTATTTTGAATGCGATAAAGAATAGTTCTGCCGAGGTACAAAATGCTACTGCAGAATTGGGAAAAAAAGCTCGACAGTTGTCTGACGATGTAAAGTCTCAAAGGATTCCTTTTAATGATGCGAAGAGTCAGTTTTTTGAATTGAGAAAGCAATATACCTCTTTGGGTGAGCCCATGTCTGCTGAAATGTCTGCAGTTGCATCTTATCTTCAATCTCAAGATAGAAGCAATAGTTCGGTTTTTGTATGACGTATTACCCGATAATATGGTAGATCGTTTGAGGTCTATGGTAAAGCGATCTTAGTATTATATAGTTTAACTCTCGCATGTCTCCCTTTGCTTGGAAGGCAATATTTTAGTAACCGGTTGCATCGACGGAGGAGATGCTACCGGTTAAATGTCGCCTCGGGTGAAAGAGGCTGGAGACCACTACCTTGAGAAGTCAGGACTTGTGTAGAGCTACTGCTCCCTAGGTGGATTTGAAGTTTATGTGTTTGATTCCGAGGTCGTTGCCATCGGTTACACAGATACTGGCTTCCAGTCCAACCGCTTGCGAAACTTGAATAGTTTAATAAACAGAAAGATGTCTCTAGTTCTATCGGGTTCGGACGGAGAAATGGTGATTTTAAGAACCCTCATTTATTAAATTCTAATGGTATGAAACATTTTATTTACTTGCTATTCCTTCCGTTGATATTGATGACTCCGATAAGTGTTGGGATTGCTTTGATAGGTATTGCCATAGTTGTAAATATAAATTGTTATTGAAAAGGGCATTTGTTGTTTGAGTGCAGTAGCCCTCGTTTTGATTGCAAATGTAATGAATATATTGATAACTTCTTATCTTCAGTATGTTTTTCTCGTTTTCTTGCGTCTCTGTATTATCTACACCCCAAGACAAAAAAAGCGGTGTTACGCTCTCATAACACCGCTTGTCCCTTTCTTTATTGATACTGTCTAATCCTTACCTCAATACCGCTTCCCTCCAAAAGTTTCACCACTTGTTGGATTTCAGTTTGTCCGTAATGGTAAGGGAAGAGAACCTTCGGTTGGAACATTTTAGCGGCCTTCGCCAATTGTTCTGGTGTCATCGTGTAGGGGAGGTTACAAGGCAAAAAGGCCACGTCGATGTCTTTGATTTTCTTCATCTCCTCGATGTCTTCGGTGTCGCCCGCAATGTAGATGTTGAGTCCCTCGATGGTCAAAATATAACCATTGTCACGTCCCTTCGGGTGGAATTGTTGCTTCTCCGCGGAGGTGTTGTAGGCAGGGACCGCAGAGATTGTCCAATTTTTCTCCAACTTCTTTTTGTCACCGTTCTTCATGATTTCACCCTTGCCCCCCAATAGTTCGCTGCTGCGGGGATTGACGATGAGTTGAGTGCCCTCCTTACTCAACTGTTGGATGGCTGTTGAATCCAAGTGGTCGAAATGTTCGTGGGTGATGAGGATATAATCCGCTTTGGGCATGGATGAGTAATCTGTTGTGGGTGGAACGCCTGTTGTTACAGGATCTACATACAACCATTTCTCTCCGATCTTCATCTTTACGCTACCATGTTTGATGCAATAGGTGTAAACTGGGGTGCCCTTTGCGGTGAAGAAGAGGTCCACCTCCTCCTTGCTGCTCGCTTTGCCGGCATTGCTCCAACCTATCATACCCGTGTTGAGTTCTACTACCTTGAAGCCATTTTTTACCAAAATATTGGCGGCCATTTTGCTTCGTTTCCCGCTTCTGCAATAGAGGGCAATGGTCTTTCCTTTGGATAATGTCTCTTTCGCTTTGCTCTCGAAATCCGAGGATTTGACATCCAAATTGATCGCGTCCGAAATATGTCCAGACGCATATTCCCCAGGTGTGCGGACGTCAAGGCGAATCACGTCATCTCTTTGGATGATCTCTTCGAACTCCTCTACATTCACGCTTTTGAATCCGTTGTTTTGCGCGGTACAGCTGGCGAGGCAGCAGAAGAGACCCATAAGTGTCGTTGATATTGATTTATTCATGATTTATTGTTTTATATTAAATGAACAAAATGTATGCCAATGAAACTAAACTGATGATGAACCATAGAAGAATGCCTTGGATCAATGGGCGCACACCGACCGATTTTAAAGTGGCTTTGGTGAGCCCTGCTCCAATGAAGAAGAGGGAGAGGGTGATCATCTGCTTCGCCAATAGATTGACGGCGCTACTGAATGAGGTGCCGATCTTTGATGCCGTTTCTCCGATCAGAGATTCGTTGGAGAGTATGTAGGTGTTGAATAGGATGGCTACGATAAACCAGATGATGAAGGTTGGTACGCATTTGTACCATGGTTTCTTGGCCTCTCCTTCAGATAATTTGTTGCGGAAGAAGAATGGGGTGACAAGAACCAATGCGATAATCCACAAGGCACGCGTCAGTTTGATGGTGGTGGCTACCTCCAAGGCGGAAACTCCTTCGCTTGTCATCAAGGCGGCATGGGATTGGTCGTAGGCGGAACCTGCTCCTACCACGGAACTGGTGTCGTGGATGGCGATGGCCGCCCACATGCCGAATTGTTTCATGGACATACCAATCCAATCACCGATTAACGGGAAGATGAAGAGCGCCACTGCATTGAGGATGAATACAACGCCCAAGGCTACGCTCATGGATTCCGATTTCGCCTTGATGGTAGGGCCGATCGCTGCAATGGCGGAGCCTCCACAGATGGCTGTTCCCGAAGAGATGAGGTAACTGGTCTCGGTATCCACTTTCAGCAATTTACGTCCTACTAAGTATCCGATGGCCAACGTTCCGAAAACGCTGATGATGGTGAATATCATACCTTCACTACCGGATGCGATCGCCTTGTTCACATTCATGCCGAATCCGAGTCCGATAACGGAGTATTGCAACATCTTTTTAGACATGGTCTTGGTGAAATCGCTGAATGTCGCACCGAACAGGAGTGCGAAAAGAATGCCTAGCAAGAGTGCGATGGGTGAGGAGACCCATGTGGCCATCCAGGTGCATCCTCCTAAGTCCAATCCGAATTGTTTTACTGAGAAACCGAGGAGAAGCGAAATGGCAAGCGAGGCTACAATTGTTATGTAAATTATTTTGTTCATCAATCTATAAATTCATCATGCAAATTTAGGTTATCTCGAAAAATTATGCAACCACCCCTTCATTTAGCATTTAGTTGGTTTGCGAACTGTCTCTAATTTTCTATTTTTGCAGTATAAGAATGATTGTTATGGCAAATAAATTGTTTTGTAAGATATTTCAAGGCGTCTATGCCGTTGTTAATCAAGTTATTCCTCATCGTCAGCCTATTTTGGTGAAGGGAAGAGGATGTTCATCTTTAATTCCGGAATTGTTGAGCGACCATGATGTCAAGAGGCCGATGATTGTGACGGGGCCAAGGGTGGGAAAGTCTCCGCTTGTCGCTTCGTTGTTAGAGATGATGCCCCAAGCCTATCTCTTTTCGGAGGTTTTGTCAGATCCGCCCGCTTCCCAGATTATGAAGATGGCGGAATTGTATAAGCTGCATCAATGTGATGGTATCGTGGCGATTGGAGGTGGCTCCAACATGGATGCTGCCAAGGCGATGGGCGCTATGGTGGTTCGCCCTCGAAAGTCGGTGCAGGAGTTGGATGGTGTCTTGAAGGTGCGTCGTAAACTGCCCTTCTTCGTGGCAGTGCCAACAACGGCGGGCACCGGTTCGGAGTGTACCATCGCCGCTGTGGTGACCGATGATACGATTGGCCGCAAGTATGCCATTGCGGATTTTGCGCTTTGCCCGGATGTGGCGGTGCTTGATCCTGACCTTACCGCCAGTTTGCCAGCTGCGCTGACTGCCTATACCGGTATGGACGCGCTGACGCATGCGGTGGAGACCTATCTCAATACGATATTCCATTTGCGGGACACCAAATCTTTGGCGGAGTCCGCTATTCGCGACATCTTCACCTATTTGCCTCGTGCCTATGCGGATGGCAATGATATGGAGGCGCGTGAGAAGATGTTGCAAGCCTCTTATAACGCTGGTATTGCGTTTACCGTAGCGGGTGTAGGATATGTCCATTCGATCGCGCACGCTTTTGGTGGCCAGTACCATATCCAACACGGTTTGGCCAATGCGGTGATCTTGCCGCATGTCTTGGAGGCCTATCGTCCGAAAGCGGACCAAGCCTATGCGCGTCTGGCTGATGTGCTGCGTTTGGATTGTCAAGGGGGTGATAAGGCGTCGGCCTTTATCGAGGCTATTCGTCAATTGAACAAACAATTGGATATCCCGGAAAAGTTCAATGTGTTGGAGGAGAGCAATGTGGAGAAGATGGCGGCTTGGGCTGATAAGGATGCGCATCCCCTCTATCCATGCCCAGTCTTTTTCAAAAAGGAGGATTTCGCTAGAATTATGCGGATTGTGGGATGATTCATCTTGCGATGCGTTGTGCGATAGCGTTGTAGAGACGTTGGGCCCAATGTACTCTCCATTAGGCCCAACCAATTTTTTTATCTCTTTTTAGGTTTGGTTTTGGATGGACTATCCACAAGTTTGAATCTGATAGGCAGCGTATAGTAACTATTCACTTTTTTGCCACCATCGATTTCTGCGGGAATCCAGTCGGGCATTTTCCCTACAACACGGAGAGCCTCTTCGTCGAGCAAAGGATCTACACTTCTGATAACTACCGGATTTTTGACTTCCCCCTGTTGGGTGATGACAAATCTTACAAAGACCATTCCTTGTGTACCTTCCATGAGAGCTTTCTCTGGATATTGGATGTTCTCTTTCAGAAAATTCATAAGGGCTGATTTACCTCCTTTGAATTCAGCATCTTTCATGATGCTTCTTACGTATACTTCCTCATCGCCGCAGGATATTTTTGTGGTCAGTTTGTGGTAAACGCCGCCGTCCACTTCTTGAGTGATAGTTGCTTGCTGTTCCTTCTCCTTTTCAACCATATCAGCATGACTTGCGAACCCGCATGCGAAAATTAAAAAGGTAATTGCTATTGTTTTCTTCATATCTAATGTGTTTCTTAATATTATGTTGAACTAACGTTTCTTAACTCTTAACTCTTAACTCTTAAATCTTAATTCCCTTCCGGTTTCATCACCACCTCTATCACGTTGTTTTGCTTCTTAAGCCATTCTAGGGTTTGACGCAGATCCTCCCTGGTGATGCTGTCAAGGATGGTAAGATAGTTCTTCTCCACCTCTTCACCGTGGTTGTAGTAGGTGATGGTCGCATTCAATTTCCAGTTGTTCTTTTTGAGATTCTCTTGGAATTTGTTGCGTAGATTCTCCTTCGCCTTGTTGAAATCAACCTCCCTAGGACCTTGTGCGATGAAGGTGTCTATCTCCGCATATACCAATGATTGGAGTTTTTCATACATCTCAGGGTCCGTGTCGTATCTCATCTGCAAAGAGGCGTAATGAACTGGCTTGTCGTTCATGGATCCTCTGACGGAGACACCGTAGGTGCCACCCTCATTCTCACGCATGGACTCGAAGTAACGGATGTCCAAAATGTCACCGATCAATTGCATCTTCATACGGTTTTTGAGGGTGTAATCCATTTCACCGCCATATAACACGAAGCTAGAGGTCTTCTTAATCTCCAACGGACGGGTGAATGTGTTGCGGACTATGCCTTGTGGACGTCTGATTTGACGGTCGATCCATTGCTCTTTCTTCATCTTTTTTTGGACAGGAATGCCGCCTAAATAGCGAAGAATCGGTTCCTTCATCTTCTCCATATCCACGTTTCCAACTAGGTATAGCGTGAAATCTTTAGGGTCTTGGAATCGTTTGTCGAAAATCTCCAATGCCTTCTTTTGATCCACATGGGCCAATTGCTTCACGCCGAAAGGCATGGTGCGAGGGTGGTGCGCATTGGCGGTCACTTGAACCGAGTCGCTGAACGCACGGCCTGGATCCTTGTTCGCATTGATCAAAGCGGTGTGGTATTGGTTGATCAAGGCTTGGTAACTGTCATCATCGCTTCTGGTTCCGGTGAAGAGCAAGTATACCAATTGCATCAATGTTTCGAAATCCTTCACGGAAGAGCTGCCGGAGAATCCCTCGCTGTATGCGTTGACGTTAGGGGATAGACTGACCACTTTGCCTGCTAGTTTTTTGCCTAGGTCTATTGCGTTGTAATTGCCCATACCATTGTTTTGGGCCACTGATACGCATAGGTTGGCGGAAGGTAACTCTTTCAAATCCTCAATGATGGATAATCCTCCTTCGCTGTAGCCATAAAGCAATATCTCATCTTCCTTTAATTGGGTAGGTTGGATGATAAGGCGCATGCCATTGCTTAGCGTCCATTCAGTCACTCCTTGAAGCGCTTTGGAAGAGACCGATTTTTTCAACTTACCCATCTTAGGTGTTTGGCTGATGAGTGGTGTGGTGAGGTCGTTCTCGGAATAGGAGCCGACATTCATTCTTTCCGCGTTATTTAATAATTCGCGGACACGCTCTTCGGTTGGAAATTTCACCTCCTCTTTCTTAGGTCCTGTCATCAATACGGCAATCTCCCCATCGCCTTTGGCCATGGACGCGTATTGGTTGATGGCCTCCAAAGGTAAACCCTGGAAAATCTCTTTTACCGTATTCAGTTCCCATTCGATGCCTGGAGTCGGTTCGTGGTCCAGGAAGTTGCGGATGTATTCGCTCACATAAGAACCGTTAGGTGTTTTGTAGCGCTCGTTGTATGCCTTCTCTAGATGGCTGAGCATGCTCTCCTTGGCTCTGTCGAGTTCGGCTTGGGTGAATCCGAAACGTGTCATGCGCTCCACCTCTTCCAATAGGGAGACGAAGGAAGCCTCCTCTTTCCCCTCTATCGGCACGGCCATCATGATGAACGCGTCTTTGGAACGGACAATCTCACCATAGCCGACGGATGCGCCAGCGAAAGGCGCGTCTGGTTTTTGCGAGATCTCGTCCAAACGGTCGCTCATCATTGATTCAATCAGATTGCGGACCAGTGAGTTCACATACCCTGGCATGCTCTCCATTTGTTCGTGTGTGAGTTTGTCGATGCGGTAGTCGATACGGATGGTGGCGTTCTTGGCCTCCTCGTCTGTCAATACCGCTACGATCGGTTGGGTAGGGCGTTCCAATTGGTAAACGGTCCTTGGCGCGGGATTGATCCTTTTCGGAATATCTTGCCACATCGTATGGATGGTTTTCTCCACATGGTCCACATCCACATCACCTACGATGACAATCGCCTGAAGGTCGGGTCTGTACCACTTGTGATAGTAGGCTCGTAGGGTGTCGTGCGCGAAGTTGGCGATGATGGCGGTGTCGCCGATGATGTCACGCTTCGCATATTGTGAATTATGGTAGAGAATAGGCAAGGATCTCTTCCAAAGTCTTCTGTTCGCATTTTGTCTGCTGCGCCACTCTTCGCGTATTACGCCACGCTCCTTGTCGATCTCTTCTCCTTTGAGGGAGATGAAGCCGGACCAATCGTGGAGGATGAGTAGGGCAGTATCCACGATGCTCTCACGGAAGGTGGGCACTGATTTCAAATTATAGACCGTCTCATCCAAAGAGGTATATGCGTTCACGTTATTGCCGAATTGGACGCCTATGGTCTCTAAGTAGTTGATGATTCCTTTGTCAGGGAAATTCTTGGTTCCGTTGAAGGCCATGTGCTCCAAGAAGTGGGCTAGGCCGTTTTGATTATCCTCCTCAAGGATAGCACCTACATTTTGGGCGATGTAGAAATCGGCCCGTTGAGGCTGTTCCTCGTTGTGACGGATATAGTAGGTGAGTCCATTTTCCAAGACGCCATAGCGGATGGCGCCATCTCTAGGGATAGCCGTGTCATTTCCTTTTCCGAATGTGGTCAACGCGCAAAGTGCGGTCAACGTTGAGATCAATAATTTCTTCATGTATGTTTCCGTTAATTATACAAATGTAAGGATTTAAAAGTTAAGATTTAGGAATTAATCGTTAAGAAATATAAAAGGAGGAATTCCGTGATATATATCCGTGATATATATGTGGCGATGTGGGTTGTAGGGGCGTCCGCGGTGATGGGTATGGAGTTGGGATTCTTATGTGCCATACCCCGCACGGGTCCGCTTCGCTCCCCTCGTACGGGGTTATTGAAAGTATTGTCCTTCGGACAAAAGACCTCGTCCGAAGGACGACATTTTGCGTAACCGGGTACGTCGCAGCGAAGCGGAGACGTGCCCGGTGAGGATGGTGCGGTATAAAACATAGGTGAGATGTGTGGGCTATGTGTGTTGTCTTATGGAGATGCGTGACGTGGTGTGTAATGGATCTTCCTTGTTGTTCTCCGACATTTGAGACTGTGTTTTTCTTTTGTCTTGTATTTGTTTTTTTTCTATATTCGCGGTTCAAAGTGTATTTAGATTTTAGAAAATAAGTTTAATAAAAATATAACCGACAGTACATGGAAAGACGTGTTGTTATTACAGGAATGGGAGTTTACTCATGCTTGGGTAAGAACCTTGAAGAGGTGAGAGAGTCACTCTACAATGGCAAATCTGGTATTATCTTTGATCCTGCCCGTAAGGAGATGGGATTCAGATCCGCGCTTACTGCTCATTTGGAGATTCCTGATTTGAAGGGACAAGTTAGTAGAAATCAACGTGTATATATGCCAGAGCAAGCAAAATACGCTTACGTTGCGACTACCGAGGCTCTTCGTAATGCTGGTCTTGATCAAGATTATATCGATAGCCACGAGATTGGTTTATTATATGGAAACGATAGTACGGCTGACGCTGTTGTCAAGAGTGTTGACACCATGCGTGAGAAGAAGGATACTACTTTGGTAGGTTCAGGCGCGATTTTCCAATCCATGAACTCCACAGTTACCATGAACTTGGGTTGCCTTTTCAGATTGAAAGGTATCAACTTGACCGTTTCTGGCGCATGTGCCAGTGGTTCGCACGCCATCGGTTTGGGTTCACTCCTTATTAAGTGGGGATTGCAAGACTGCATCGTATGTGGTGGAGCGCAAGAGGTAAACCCTTACTCTATTGGTAGTTTCGACGGTATCAACGCATTCTCAACCAGAGAGAGCGATCCTACCAAGGCTTCCCGTCCGTTCGACCGTGATCGTGATGGATTGGTTCCTGGTGGTGGTGCCGCTACTGTAGTAATCGAGAGCTATGAGTCAGCCGTGAAGCGTGGCGCGCCAATTTTGGCCGAGGTGGTTGGTTACGGTTTCTCTTCAAACGGTGATCACATGTCCGTGCCTAATGTAGACGGTCCAAGCCGCTCTTTGCAAATGTGTCTCCGCGAGTCTCATGTAGACATCAAAGATATCGCATACATCAACGCTCACGCGACTTCAACACCAGTAGGTGACAAGAACGAGGCAAAGGCCATCGCGAATGTTTTCGAGGGTTACAAGCCATACGTTGCCTCTACCAAGGCGATGACTGGCCACGAGATGTGGATGGCAGGTTCTTCCGAGATCATCTACTCTATGTTGATGATGCAAAATGACTTCATCGCGCCTAATATCAACTTCGAGAACCCTGATGAGGATTCCGCGAGATTGAATATTCCTGCAAAGCGTGTTGATACCCACTTCGATATGTTCTTGTCAAATTCATTCGGATTTGGTGGTACCAACTCTACTTTGATTGTAAAAAGATTCATGAAATAATATAGTGAATGGATAAAGAAACATTTATCGAAAAACTAAATGAACTGCTTGCTGAAGAGTTTGAGGTGGAGCTATCCACCATCAAACCTGACGCGACAGTGAAGATTACTTTGGCTTTGGATAGCTTGAGTTTTGTTGACATGGTGGCTGTCATTGAGAATGAGTTCGGCGTGAAGGTGCCAGGTCAGGACTTGAAAAATATAAAGAAGTTCGCTGAACTTTATGACTATTTATACGAAAAGATAGCGCAGGCATGAGTTTAGAAAAACCTTTATATCAAGGCGAGCAAATCAAGGAATTGATTCCGCAGCGTAATCCGATCATGATGGTCGATACGATGTATGACGCCAACGAGACAGAGTGTATCTCAGGATTAACCATCGCGCAGGACAATTTTTTCTGTGTGGATGGTTATTTTATAGAACCTGGTTTGATTGAGCATATCGCCCAATCCGCATCGGCGCATGCCGGTGTGAAGGCTAAAATGAAGAACGAAGAGACTCCCGTTGGTTACATCGGAGAGGTGAAAAAGTTCAAATTGATAGCGAAACCAAAGGCTGGAAGCTCTTTGATCACCACCATTCGTGTTGTTTCAGAGGTGCAGAATGTATCTTTGATCAAGGCGGAGACCAAAGTGGGTGACGAAGTGATGGCTTCTTGCCAAATGAAGATCTTTATTCGAGAATAAAGGCGAATGAAGCGAAGTGGTTCAAATATGAAGCTAACTTGCGATGGCGATCAGTTGGTGAGTCGCATTGAGGTAAAGGTTCGCTTTTCCGAGGTCGACTCCATCCGTGTGGTTTGGCATGGCAGTTATGTGAAGTATTTGGAGGATGGTCGTGAGGATTTCGGAGAGAAGTTCGGCATTGAATACATGACCATTTTTGAAAATGGATTTACCGCTCCCGTAGTGGATATGCACTTGCAATACAAACAGAGTGTGACAGTGGGGGATACGGTGATTGTGGAGACGAGGTATGTTCCCACTTTGTCCGCAAAACTAAATTTTGAGTATAATATATTCCGAAAAGAAGATAACGCATTGGTGCTCACCGCGACGACAACGCAGGTCTTTATGAGCAAGTCGGGAGAACTTCAACTCTCAAATCCACCTTTCTTCGAAGCCTGGAAAAAGAGATGGAATATCGGTTAATAAATCGTCTATTATGTTACTGAATTCTTATTTTACCATTAAGGAGGAAATCAAGAACGAGAATGGTTCTGAATTCCATATAGCCTTGAATCCGCAACACGAGGTCTATCAAGGTCATTTCCCTGGCGATCCAATTTGCCCAGGTGTATGCAGCATCCAAACCATCCGTGAGTGCGCGGAGAGGGTAGCGGGTTGTCCATTGACCATCAGTGCGGTTTCCCAATGCCGTTTTTCAGAGTTGTTGACACCTGTGAAAAATATTGATTTGTTGTTGAAGTTGGCGTTGGAAAAGAGTGCGGAAAATGGTTATAAGGTGGTTGCCTCCATCTTTTCCGAGGATGGCCAGACGCTGTTCTTAGAGTACAAAGGTGAGTATTCTCTCTAAAATGAATTACAGCAATGACAAAGTTTACTATCGCAATATATAAATATTTCCAACAACACAGAATCGCGTTTTACGCATCGCTGGTGTTGAGTTTCGCCTTCTTCGTATTCTTCGGTATGAAGATGGTCTACGAGGAAGATATCACCAAGTTATTGCCATCTGATGATAATGGTGACAACTCTAAAGAGATGGTCTTCGCCAACTTGAAGGTGAAAGACAAGATGTTTGTGGTGATGAAAATGAAGAACGACCAAGTTGACGTGCCTCAATTGACAGCCGCTTGCGATAGTTTGATAGAGAGTTTTATGAGTTCAGAGGTGGCCCAATCAATGGTTACCGATGTGCTGTATAAGGTGGATGCCAGTCTGATTCAGTCTGGCGTCTCTTCTTTGTACAATTATCTTCCTGTATTCTTGGACAGTACGGATTATGCGAAATTGGATTCTTTGACCACCAAGGAGAGCATTGACGCGCAGATGCAAAAGAACCTGATGACGATGTATTCGCCGATGGGTGCCATGATGGGTCAGGTGATCGCGCAGGATCCGCTTGCTTTGCGTGAGATTTTTATGGCAAAGAAAGATGCGCTAAAGGATGGCTTGGGATCAAATTATACCTTGATCAACCAACATTTCTTTTCTCCTGATTCGACGATTGCGCTCGCCTTCATTTCGCCTAATTTTAAGACGGTTGATTCCAAATTGAGTTCCAAACTCATCTCGGAAATCGACGATAACATCAAAAAGTTAGAGACTATTTATCCAGACGTGGAGGTTTATTACCATGGCGCCGCGCCGCAAAGTGTTTGTAATTCAAGACAAATCAAGCACGATTTGGTGATGACATTGTCTGTCTCCATGCTATTCGCTTTGTTGGTGATTGGGTTGTGCTACCGAAATAAGTCCACTTTGCTGCAATTGGCGGTTCCTATCGCATACGGATTCTTTTTCGCGCTTTGCATTATTTATTTCATTAAGGGACAACTCTCCTTGTTGGCCCTCGGAATTGGAGCCATTGTGTTAGGTGTGGCGGTAAGTTACTGTCTACATGTGATTACCCATTACAAGTATGTGGGCAATCCGATACGCGTCTTGGAGGAGCAGACCGTGCCTGTGTTTATGGGTTGCTTGACCACCATCGGCGCCTTTATGAGTTTGTTGTTCACTGAGGCTGAATTGTTGAAAGACTTTGGTCTTTTCGCGTCATTGGCCTTGTTGGGCACCACTTTCTTCTGTCTGATATTCTTACCGCAATTCTTTAACGAGGAGAAGAACAAGCGTAACGAAAAGGCTTTTGAACTCCTTGAAAAGATCAACTCGTATCCTTTTGAGCGTAAAACCTATTTGATTGGTGCGATTGTTGTGGTCAGTTTGGTCTGCTTTGTGACATCCAATTGGGTGAAATTCGATTCCGACTTGACGCATATCGCATATTATGATTCCAAGATTTTGAAATCGCAGGAGATTTTGGCGGAACATACGACCAAGGAGTGTAAAACTGTCTATTTCGCTTCCGTTTCCGAAGATTTGGATAGCGCGTTGGCCTATTCACGCAAGATGGAGAGTGTCTTGACCAATTTGAGGGACAACTATGGTAAGGTGGAGTCGTTTGGTAATTCCACCAAGATGATTTTTATCCCGATGGAGGAACAAAGAGCACGTTTGGAAAAATGGTACACGTTCTGGTCGGAGGCGAAGAAAAAGCAGGTGTTTGATGACATGAACGCCGCAGCCGTCGCCAATGGATTCTCCCCAGAGATGTTTGTGGAGTTCCAAAATATGGTTGAGGTGCAGCGCGAAACATTGGATTTAGCTAATTCGGATATCTTGCCTTCATCGCTCAAAAGCAATATGATTGAGTACACAGACGGCAAATATATGGTCTTCACCCCAGTGAATCTGTTGCCGCAAGATAAAAAAGAGGTTTGTGATGAGGTGACGAAGATCAAACACTTGGTGGTCATAGATCCATACTACTACACTAGCAATATGGTGCAGTTGATTCACGATGATTTCTCCACCACTTTGATTATCTCATCGTTGTTCGTGCTATGCGTCTTGTTGATTAGCTACAAGAGTCTGTGCTTGGCGTTAATCGCTTTCCTTCCGATGACGTTGAGTTGGTACATCGTTTTGGGTATCATGGGCATGTTCAACATGCAGTTCAACTTGATTAATATTGTTATCTCCACCTTTATTTTCGGTATCGGTGTTGATTACAGTATCTTTGTGATGGATGGTTTGTTGTCTGAGTTCCGAATCAAGAAAAATGTCTTGGTATTCCATAAGACGGCGATTTTATTCTCCGCGTTCGTGTTGATTGTGAGCATCGCCTCTTTGATGTTTGCTACCCACCCGGCAGTGAAGTCCATCGGTCTATCTACTTTGATCGGTATGTCCACCGCTGTGATCATCTCTTACTCTTTGGAGCCATTCTTGTTCTACTGGTTCATCAAACGACCAACGTTGAAGAAGAAGTCACCGGTGACATTGTTCAATATCCTTCATGGAGAATCATACTTCAAATTGGGCAAGGATCAAATGTCTTTGAAGCAACAAATCCGTAATAACTACGAATACAAAGGATATTGGGTCGAGAAGAGTTTGAAGGAGGAGTTGAAATCAACCCACAATTATGATATATTCAATTCGATCTTCCCGGTTGAGGATGGCGTATTGGAGTATGGTTGCGGATACGGTTTCAAATCGTATTGGATGTCTATTAACAATCCTGATTGTGAAGTTTTGGGTTATGATAATGACGAAGAGAAGGTTCTTTTAGCGGAAAATTGCTACTTGAAGAACGACAAGATCCAATTCACGATGGATAAGGATAGGTTGAACCGTGCCTTTGGTGTTGTAATCGTCAATGAGGGTTGGAATCTCGACGATATTCAAAATGCTCTTTTGAAAACAAGATATTTGATTGTATATAAAGGTTGCAAGAGTGATATTCTCGATGAGGATTTCATCAAAGAGGATGAAGATGAGATGTTCGTCGTTTATCGTGCTAAGAGATTCTATAAGTAGTTTATCTTATGAAATATGATGTTGTCATCATAGGTGGCGGCCTTGGTGGTTTGGAGTGTGGTTATACCCTTGCCAAATCAGGAAAGAGCGTCTGTGTATTGGAGCAGGGCGTTTTGTTAGGTGGCTGCCTTCAAACATTCAAACGCAAAAAAAACGAATTTGATACCGGATTCCACTATATAGGTGCCTTGGATGAGGGACAATCCTTGTGGCGTCTTTTTGATTTCTTCCGTTTGACGGATTTGCCGTGGCATCGTTTGGATGACCAGTGCTTTGACGAGGTGATTCTTGGCGGCGAAAAGTTCCCATTTGTCTCTGGTCGTCAAAATTTCGTGGAGGCGATGTCTGCTAGATTCCCGCATCAACGAGAGAACTTGAAGAGATATATGGATATGTTGTCCGATGTGGGAGACAATATCTTTAAGAGTTTTGATACGGCTGATGCGGTTGATTTCTACCAGAAGCCTGCGTTTGTGAATTCAGCGTACGATTTTTTGAACGAGACCATAACAGATCCGAAACTCCGTAATGTGTTGGCTGGTACTTCGTTGAAGATGGAGCTTCATCCGAATCTTCCGCTCTATATCTATGCCCAAATTAATGATTCCTTCATTCAAAGCGCGTGGCGTATTGATGGCGGAGGACAGCAGATTGCGGATCGTTTGGCAGCGCATATCAGATCGTTTGGCGGCGAGGTTCGCACAAAGGCTTTGGTGACTGAGTTGGTGGAGCAAGAGGGGAAAATCGTCGCTGCGGTGGTGAATGGAGAAGAGCGAATAGAGGCGGATATCTTTATCTCTAATGTCCATCCGGTTGCTACGTTGGATTTGGTGAAAGAGAGCCAGGTGATCAAAAAGGTATATCGCAAAAGAATCGCGGGTACACCGAATACTTTCGGCATGTTCACTGCCAATATAAAGTTGAAGGAAGGGGTGGTCCCATATTTGAATAGAAACCAGTTCATCTATGAAACGGATGATTTGTGGCACTATGCGGACTATGATACCGCGAACTTCACGAATGCGGCTTTGATCAGTTATCAGACCCCCTTGAATGGTTCGGATTACGCCCATAATTTGGATATTATCACGCCGATGAATTGGCGGGATGTAGAGGCTTGGAGCGATACAAAAGTGATGCGCCGCGGTGAGGATTACGAGGCCTTTAAGTCGCGTAAATTGGTGCAGTGTATGGATTTTGTGGGTAAGTACATTGATGGTTTGGAGGAGAGTGTGGAGGATGTATACACCAGTACGCCGTTGACCTATCGGGATTATACTTATACCTATGAGGGTAGCGCGTATGGCATAAAAAAGGATTACAGCAAGTTGATGTTCACAATGTTGACGCCTCGTACGCCTTTGCCTAATTTACTGTTGACTGGTCAAAATTTAAATCTTCACGGCATTTTAGGTGTTTCAATGACCTCTTTCTTCTCATGTGCCGAAGTTTTAGGTATGGACAAAATTAAAGATTTGTTAAAATTATAATCTTATTTGTGAATTTATGTAAAAATTCAGTTTATTTTGTTAAAATATGTAATTTGAATAAAGTTTGGCACGGTATTTGTATTAAATATAGTGTACAACAAAAAAGACATACCATTAGAATAAATTTCAATTCGTTTATTGAGTAATTCATGTTGCATCCATCAGTGCGTGAGCATAGATGGATGTTTTTTTTTATTCTTCTTGGACTGAATATTTTATGGATTTTTGTTTTTTCACTAAATTCGCGTATAGATAAAAATCGTATCAAGATGAAGATTAAAGGAAAGAATTTTGTGGAGATGTTATCCGCTGAGGAGATCGAACGAATCATAGATCGTATGGCGGCATCCATCAATGCGGATATGGAGGGGAAAAATCCCTATTTCCTTGTGATGATGAATGGCGCGTTTGTCTTTGCGGCTGATTTGCTCCGCAAGATCACGGTGCCTTGCGGTTTGGCGTTTGTGAGATACTCCTCGTATGAGGGTATGCAGACGACCGGGAAAGTCGTTCCGATTATTCCTGTTCCTGCTGATGTGAAGGGTAGAAATGTGGTGATTTTAGAGGATATCGTTGATACGGGTATTACCATGGAGGCTTTTTTGAAGGAGTTGAAGAATTTCTCACCCGAATCGGTCCGTATCGCATCCTTCTTGACTAAACCTGAGGCGCGTCAAAAGCAGGTCTTGGTGGATTATGTGGGAAAGGAGATAGAGAATAAATTTGTGTTAGGCTATGGTTTGGACTATGATGGCTTGGGGAGAAACATCCCCTCTCTTTTGGTCCTAGATGAGAATGCCTAACATTTCTTAGCATATTATTTTTAATTTTTAGATAAAATGAAAAACGTAGTTATTTTTGGTGCTCCAGGTTCAGGTAAGGGAACTCAGAGCGAGAACATCATCAAGAAGTATGGTTTCAAGCACTTCTCTACAGGTGATATCTTGAGAAAGCAAATCGCAGATCAAACAGAGTTGGGTAAGATCGCAAAGACTTTCATCGACGAGGGTAAGTTGGTGACTGACGAGTTGATCATCAACATGTTGGATGCCGAGTTGGCTTCTGTTGAGGGCGCTAAGGGTGTTATCTTCGATGGTTTCCCACGTACATACGCTCAAGCTGAGGCTTTGAAGGTGATGTTGAACAAGCGCGGTACTGATGTCGCTGTTATGTTGAACATCCAAGTGGACGAGGCTGAGTTGATCAAGCGTCTTTTGGAGAGAGGTAAGACTTCTGGCCGTTCAGATGATAACTTGGAGACCATCACTAAGAGAATCAAGACTTACAATGAGCAAACTACTCCAGTAATCGACTTCTACAAGAAGGAGGGTACTTGCGTGGATATCAAGGGCGTTGGCTCTATCGATGAGATCTTCGTCGCTATCTCTAACGCTATCGACGCTGCTAAATAATTTATTTAGTATACTTATAACGAGCCTTCCTTTTTTGTCGGGTTGGCTCGTTTTTTTTGTTGCCTAATATTTTGTTCCGATCTCTTTGCGGAACTTTTGAAGATTAATGTTGACATCATGGCTGAAGAAAAATCATTTCGTGAAAAACAGATCACTAAGACCAGTGTGATTGGTATCGCCACCAATATTTTGTTGGCATGTTTTAAGGCATTTGTCGGATTGTTGGCTAATTCGATTGCCGTTGTGTTGGATGCGGTGAACAATTTGAGCGACGCACTCTCCTCCGTCATCACTATCGTCGGTATTAAATTGGCTCGTAGAAAACCTACGAAGAATCATCCGTTTGGACATGGTCGTATTGAGTATTTCAGCGCTATCATCATAGCGGGCCTTGTTTTTGCGGCTGGTATCGCCTCTTTTGTGGAGTCGGTAAAGAAAATTATCAATCCTGAAATTCCAAGTTATCAGACTGTCACATTGGTGGTCATCATCGCCTCCATTATCACCAAAATCTTATTGGGTAGATATGTGAAGAAACAGGGTGAAAAGTATAGTTCCGACGCTTTGATTGCCTCTGGTTCCGATGCCTCTTTTGATGCGATCATCTCTGCCGCTACATTGGTAGGCGCCATTATCACTATGATTTTCGGTATCTCTGTGGATGGTTTCATTGGTGCGGTGATCTCTGCTTTTATCATCAAGGCGGGTGTGGAGTTGTTGGGTCAACCTGTTAGTCAGGTGGTTGGTGCCCGTACCAACAGCGAAACCACCAAGGGAATGAAGGCGGATGTCCGTAAGATTGATGGCGTGATTGGAGTCTATGATTTGGTGTTGCATAATTATGGTCCGGATTTCGCTGTGGGATCTTTGCATGTGGAGGTGGACGACCGTATGTCGGCCCGCGATTTCCATCTCCTTACCAAGAAGATTCAGCGAACCATTAAGGAGAAGTACGATATCTTCTTGACTGTTGGCCTCTATGCGGTGGATCAGGTGGATGATGAGTTGGGCAAAGTGCAGTCTGAAATCAAGGCGGCGGTGAATGCTTTTGATGGAGTCCTTCAATCACACGGCATCTTCGTTGACAATGAAACGAAGTATATCTCCTTGGATGCGGTTGTTGATTTTAAGGTGGAGGACAAGACGCTTCTTCGTCAGAAAATGGTGGAGAAATTGCAGTCGTTGCACCCCGGTTATGAGGTGGAAATCAATTTTGATATCGATTATTCGGATTGATGGTCAGGGGAGGATGCTCTTCTTTATTGATTTATCTCTTTATTCGCCGAAATATCTCTCCCAAATCTCTTCCAATCGTTTGGCGATGTGGAAGGCCAATACGGGAGGTACGGCGTTACCGATGACTTTGTAGGCGCCAGAGGCGCTGACACCATATCTTTTCCCCTTTGCTCGATAGACAAATGGATAGTCGGGTGGAAAGGTTTGAATGAGGGCGCACTCCCTGGGAGTGAGCCTTCTCTCTTTTAGTCCCATCTGTAACTCCTTTTCGTATCTACCCCCATGTTCGGCGTTAAGCCTTCGGTATTCGATGTTGCCGTGATGCTCTGATCGGATGGTGGGGGCCATTTTGTGGATCTCTATTTCGCTTTGGCCCTGGCAGTGTGTGCCGAGGTATTTGGCTTGGGAGTATAACCTTTGGGATAGATCATCGGAATCCTCAGGTTCCCGCAAACCTTCGAAAACCTCTTGGCAAGTGACGGGACGGTGAAGATTCGGTTGTTTGCCGGTGTGGTCATGTGTAGGGGTTGGATAGGGGTTGTATTCAGCCGAAATCACCGCTCTCTCCAGCTCTTCCTGAGCCTCTTTTTTGAGGGCGGATCTCCTTATACCGATAAATATGACACGCTCCCTCGTCTCTGGGACGCCAAAATCGCCCGCGTGAAGTATTTGTGGTGGTAAGACAATGTAGTCGTTGCCGTCTGCAGACGCGAAATCGTGCTGGATAATTCGTTTGGCGTCGCCCAAACTAACCAGACCCTTCACATTTTCCGCGATGAATATTTTAGGTTTCACAATGTCGATGACTTGCTTCATCCAAAAGTAGAGCTTTCCGCGCGTCTCCTCTGTAGGGCTATCCACGTCACGGAGCTTCCCGTTGTGGGATTTCTCGGAGTCGAACCCTTTGCGTTTTCCCGCCAAACTGAAATCTTGGCAAGGGAATCCGCCCGTCACCACATCGATATCGGTGGGGAATACCATTTCCCCTTGTTGGGCACGTTTCACCAACTCCACAATGCTTTCGGCATGGTAGGTATCCGTCGGAAGATCGTAGCGGCTCATGTATTTCAACCAAGCGCTTTTCGCCTCCTTTAAAATGTCGTTGGCGAAGATGGTTCTGAACTTGTTTTGTTTGAGAAGTACCCAGTTCTCGTTAATCTTCTTTTGTTGTAGGGCGATGTCTGGCACCGATCGTTTATGGCAGATGAAACCACCCTCAAAACCAATGTCCATTCCGCCGCAACCGGAAAAGAGAGAAAGTACCTGGAACTTTTTTTCAGTTCCCGCTCTCCGCTCTTTCTTCCAATCGGGAAGTTCACTCGTCTTGATGCAGTCCGCAATCTCTTCCTTGTTGATCTCTTGTGTCATCATCGTATCCTTTCTTACAAAAGTAATGAAATTTTACTAAATTTGTGGATAAATAATAGCAAGATATGAAGAGAGGTCTGGTATTGGAAGGTGGTGGCATGAGAGCTCTGTTTACCGCGGGCGTATTGGATGAAATGATGGAGAACGGCATTGAATTCGATGGTGCCGTGGGTGTCTCCGCGGGGGCGAGTTTCGGTTGTAATTACAAATCGAAACAGATTGGCCGCGCACTTCGTTACAACGTGGATTTTAAGGATGACCCCCGCTTTATGGGTCTCCGATCCTTGTTGAAGACCGGAGATTGGGTAGGTGCCGATTTCAGTTACCATGTGATGCCTTTTGAATTGGACGTTGTTGATTTTGAGACCTATGAGAAAAACCCGATGGAGTTTCATGTTGTGGCTACCGATGCCGATACGGGCGAAGCGGTTTACCATCCGCTCCCTGTGATTGATCATGATACCATAGAGTGGGTTCGAGCCTCCGCTTCTTTACCGATGGTCTCCAACCCTGTCACTTTGGAGGGGAGGAGATTGTTGGATGGGGGCATGTCAGACTCTATTCCGTTGGAATATTTTCAGAAATTGGGGTATGACAGAAACATTGTGGTCTTGACGCAACCACAGGGATTTAAAAAGAGCGCACCCAAGATCATGCCTTTGTTTCGTATGTTGTTGCGTAATTTGCCTGTTATTGCGGATGCGTTGGCCAATAGACATCTTATGTACAACCGTCAGTTGGATTACATCGCCGAGCAGGAGCGTTTAGGAAATACGTTGCTGATTTACCCGGATGACGAGTTGCCGATCGGACGAATCGAACAGGACGAAAAAAAGATGCGTCATGTCTACCAAATGGGAAGAGATGCCGCCAAAGCTAAGATGGATGATATCAAACGATTCTTGAGGTGTTGATCATCCGTATTTCCCACCTTAATTTCCGCCCCTTTTGTTCTATATTTGTATGAAATAATTCATGATAATATGCAATTTGATTCTATCATCGCCCAACGCCTGAATATCCAGCAAAAACAGGTGGCGAATACGTTGAAACTATTGTCGGATGGGGCCACAGTTCCCTTTATCAGCCGTTATCGTAAAGAGATGACTGGTGGTCTCTCCGAGGTCGATATACAGGAGATCCAGCTCCAGTTTGAGAAGCTCACGGAGTTGGAAAAACGCAAGGAGAGTGTCCTGAAGAGCATCGAGGAGCAGGGCAAACTAACGCCTGAACTCAAAAAGCGCATCGAAGGATGCATGACACTTACCGAAGTGGAGGATATCTATTTGCCTTTCAAACCGAAGAGACGTACCCGTGCCGAAGTGGCCAGGGAGAGGGGTTTGGAGCCACTGGCGAAGATCCTGATGTGTCAGTTAAACAATGATGTGGAGCGCAAAGCCCTCCCTTTTGTAAAGGGAGATGTGAAGGGTGTGGAGGATGCGTTGCAAGGTGCCCGCGACATCATTGCGGAGTGGGTGAGCGAGAGCGAATCCGCGCGTGGCAGAATACGTCGACTCTTCTCTCATGAGGCTGTCATCCAGTCGAAAGTGGTGAAGGGAAAGGAACAGGAGGCGGAGAAATTCCGCGACTACTTTGATATGAAAGAGCCGATTAAGCGCTGCTCTTCGCACCGTTTATTGGCGATGCGTCGTGGTGAGTCTGAAGGTTTCTTGCGTGTTGATATTTCGCCTGACGCCGATGTGGCGGTCGAGAAGTTGGAACCTCTCTTTGTCAAGGGGGTGACCGCTGCCTCTGAACAGGTGAAATTGGCTATTTCGGACAGTTATAAAAGATTGATAAAACCCTCTATTGAGACGGAGGTGTCCGCCTCTATGAAGGAAAAGGCGGATGATGAGGCCATCAAGGTCTTTTCGGAGAATTTGAGACAGTTACTCTTGGCGCCTCCATTGGGCGAGAAACGTGTCTTGGCGATCGATCCTGGTTATCGCACCGGATGTAAAGTGGTCTGTCTGGATGCGCAGGGTAATTTGTTGCACAATGAGACCATCTATCCCCATCCACCTCAAAACGAGCGGTCACAGGCGATGGCTAAGGTTTCGAAGTTGGTGGAGGCTTACAATATTGAGGCGATATCCATTGGTAATGGCACGGCGGGACGTGAGACGGAACAATTTATCCAAAGCATCCGTTTCGACCGAAAGGTACAGGTCTTTGTCGTGAGTGAAAGTGGCGCATCTATCTATTCCGCCTCTGCGGTGGCACGAGAGGAGTTCCCCAATTATGATGTGACGGTGCGTGGAGCGGTTTCCATTGGTCGCCGATTGATGGATCCATTGGCGGAGTTGGTGAAGATAGACGCGAAATCGATTGGCGTGGGCCAATATCAGCATGATGTGGACCAAACTAAGTTGAAGCGTTCTTTGGATCAAACGGTGGTCAATAGCGTGAACTTGGTAGGTGTGAATCTCAATACGGCCAGCAAGCATTTGTTGAATTATATCTCAGGTTTGGGACCTCAGTTGGCACAGAACATTGTCGATTACCGTGCGGCGAATGGTGCCTTTACTTCGCGCAAGCAGCTTTTGGATGTACCTCGCCTAGGGGCGAAGGCTTATGAGCAGTGTGCCGGCTTCCTACGCATCCCAGACGCTAAAAATCCGTTGGACAATACCGCTGTCCATCCTGAAAGTTACGGAGTGGTGGAGGCAATGGCGAAATCACTCCGATGCAGTGTGGAGGATTTGATCCAGAAGAAGGATTTGAAGCGGCAGTTGAATCTGAATGATTTTGTGACGGCAACGGTAGGTTTGCCTACTTTGAACGATATCATGGAGGAGTTGGATAAGCCTGGATTGGATAGAAGAAAGGCGATTAAGGTCTTTGAGTTTGATCCAACCATCCATGTGATTGAGGATGTGAAGATTGGCCAAGTCTATCCGGGTATTGTCACCAATGTGACCAATTTCGGCGCTTTTGTGGATATAGGTGTGAAGGAGAATGGTTTGGTCCATATCTCTCAGATGGCGGACCATTTTGTGAGCAATCCCGCGGATGTGGTATCGCTTCACCAGCATGTGGAGGTGAAGGTGATTGATGTGGATTTGGCAAGAAAGCGTATTCAGTTGTCAATGGTGATATAGCAGTGACGTGGTGTGCCGCATCTCTTCAACCGTAATAAAAAGAGCGGAGGGTGTATCGATCGATACACCCTCCGCTCTTTTATTTCTATTGTTGATTAGAAGCCCAACAACGGTAGGATAATCTCTTCTTGCAAATAGTAGAAGGCTGCTCCTGAAAGGTATCCGATGAAGGCCAAGAGAGAGATGTTCTTCAAATACCAGATGAAGTCTACTTTCTCCAATCCCATCACGATAACTCCTGCCGCAGAACCTACGATAAGTACGGAACCTCCGACACCCGCACAGTATGCAAGGAAGGTCCAGAACATACCGTCTGTCGCCATCATACCCGTCTCCGCGATCTCGTACATACCCATAGAACCTGCTACCAATGGTACATTGTCCACGATGGAAGAGAGAAGACCGATGATGAAATCGATCAAGAATGGGTTTCCGATGGTTTGATCCAAGTATTGTGCCAATTCGCTGAGAATGCCAGCGCATTGCAACGCATTTACAGCCATCAAAATTCCAAGGAAGAAGAGAATGGTAGTGAAGTCTACGCGCTTCAATACGGAAGAGATTCTTGCTTTCTCGTTCTCTGGAATGGATTTTTTCTTGTGATAAAGCAACTCTGTGTAAATCCACAAGATGCTCAAACCAAGCAATACACCGATAAATGGAGGAAGGTGAGTCATCATCTTGAAGAAAGGAACGAATACCAAAGATCCGATACCCATGAAGAAGATGGTCTTCTGCTCTTTATCTGTGATGTAATTGGTGCCTTCTGCATTGGACGATGATTTAGGTGACACCAACTCGCCTTTGAAACTTAAGCTAGCGATAGCCAATGGAACAACCATAGCCAATAACGAAGGGATGAATAGGTTGGTGATTACCGAACCAGAGGTGATGTTACCCTTTACCCATAGCATGATGGTAGTCACGTCTCCGATAGGAGAGAAGGCTCCACCCGCATTGGCCGCAATAACGATCAAACCAGCGTATTTCCAACGTTCTGCTTTGTCAGCCACCAATTTGCGGAGCAACATTACCATTACGATAGTGGTAGTCAAATTGTCCAAAACGGCAGACATGAAGAAGGTGATGATTGATAGTAACCACAACAACTTCTTTTTGTTGTTGGTGGCGATCTTGTCTGTGATGATTGCGAAGCCTCGATGAGCGTCGATCAACTCGACAATGGTCATAGCACCCATCAAAAAGAAGAGGGTAGAGGCTACATCTCCCAAACCTTCGATGATTTGGACTTCTGTGACGTACTTCACAACCTTATCATGAATGTTACCCAAAGCGGAAGCACTTTCTACTTTGAAATGCTCCAAGAACCCAGGAGCGGTTGCGATAATATCCTCTGCGTGTAAAATGTAAATGGTCCATAGTACCGCGCATAGTAACAAAGCGGTTGCGGCCTTGTTCACTTTCAATGGGTGTTCCATCACGATACCTGCGTATCCTGCTACGAACACAGCAATCATTAATAATTCCATTTGTAAAAATATTTGTGTTTTTATGTTATTTTATTCTTTCGCGAATTTAAGTTTTTTTTACATACCTAGTGCTTCTAGAACGTATTGTTTTTTCGAAAAAGGAATTTTTATGCAAAAAAAAAAGGAGGAATTAACTTCCTCCTTTTCATATTGTATTTAGAACGATTAGTTCTCTTTCAATTTGAAGTTTACTGGCAATGTAAAGTATGAGTTACATGGTTTGTTACGTTGCTCAGCAGGGGTCCACTTCGGCATTGATTTTACCACGCGGATAGCCTCTTCGTCCAAACTTGGATCCACACCACGAGTTACCTTTACGTCCTTGATATCTCCAGTTCTTGAAACGACGAACTTCACCACTACGTTTCCTTGGATGTTGTTGTCGATCGCGATTTGAGGATAACTCAAGTTCTTCTTCAAATATTTGGTAAGTTCTGCCTTACCGCCAGGGAACTCGGCTTTCTTCTCTACCTTGGTGTAGATGATCTTCTCCTCGTCCTCTTCGTCATCGTCAGAAGATGCTGCTGGTGGTGGTGGAGGCGCGATGGTGTCATTCAAGTTACTATCTGAACTCTTGATATCACCAGTTGTCACCTTGTTGTCAGCCACCACATTGATGGCGTCGTCCAATTGCTCGATGAGTTCCTCCTTTGGTTGCTCTGGTTCTGGTTCTGGCTCCTCATCTTGCGTGGTCTGATCGATGATGTCAGTATCATCTGGACCATTTGGTACCATCTCATTGTCGTTAATCTTCTCCACTTTGCTATCTGACCATTCGAAACAGATATAAGCGAATCCGAATGCTAGAACGAGACCGATTAACGTGAACAACGTTCGTTTGTTGTTCAAGTCTGCTTCCGCTGTCTTCTTGATTCTCATGATTTATTGTTTTTTTATTATTATTTATTCTTGTTATAGTCGATACTGATTGCAAAAATAGTATTTATTATGAAATATTCTACGATAAACCTTGAATTTTTTAGGGTGTGTTGATAATTTCCGCAATGGAAAATTATACTTCTCCTTAATTAAGGGTCGGCAATGAAGAATATTCTTTCGCGTAGCGGAGCATTTGCTGTTCGAAAGTCTCTTCGTATTTCACCTTCACGTCGATGATGTTGCCCTCCTTATCCATGATAGGTTCGTATGTTGGATTGACGAAACCTTTGTATGGCGCGATGTTCAAAGCCGCATAACGCTCTCTGATCTCTTTGTGAATCTCCAAATCCACCTTTACAGCATATGCTTCGACCAATTTCTTGGCACCTTCAAAATCTCCCTCTGATTTGATCCGTTGGATTTCCGCCAATAATTTGCCGATAAGTGATCTCATCGCTTCGTAATCGTTGATGACAACGAAGGTCTTGCCGTCGCGTTTCTTCAATTCGACCACTTTGTCAGCCTTGCCTTGCTCGAATACCCATTTCGCGATGAGTTGACGGTTGCGCATGTGCGCCTCCTCAATGTTATTGCCCAATTCGATACGGGTAAGTTGGGTGAGTAGGCCATTCATCATGTATTTATAATATTCCGCCTTGTAGGCTTCCATATTTGGCAATAAGCCCAACTCCACCATCTTCGGATCGGCTGCGTAGTAGAGTCCGAACAGGTCGGCGCGTGCCTCTTCGATGGTTGCTCCGTATGCTTTGAGGGTATCTTGGCTCACGCCTGGCAACATTTGTCCGGAACCGTGTCCCAAACACTCGTGGAGGTCGGTGTGTAGATTGTCGGATTGGAATCCATATTTTTTAATGCGTTCACGCTCCTCGTCGTTCCAGACAAACTCCTCGCTGAATCCATTGCCTTGCGCCGCTTGGTCATAGGCGGATGTGATGTTTTCGATGGTTACTGATTTGGAACCGTGCATTTGACGGATCCAGTTGGCGTTCGGTAAGTTGATGCCGATTGGGGTGGCTGGGTGGCAATCACCGCCCAACATAGCCGCCGTGATCACCTTGGCGGTCACACCGTTCACGCTATCCTTCTTAAAGCGGGGATCGACAGGAGAGTGGTCTTCAAACCATTGCGCGTTCTCGCTGATGGTGATGGTTCTTTTGGTCGCCTCCAAATTCTTGAAGTTGACGACAGATTCCCAGCTGGCTTTCATACCCAATGGGTCGCCGTAGGTCTCGATGAATCCGTTGACGAAATCGATACGCGATTCGGTGTCTTCCACCCATAGGATGCTGTATTCGTCGAAGGTGAGCAAATCCCCCGTTTCGTAAAAATCAATAAGGGAGTGGATGACGCTTCTTTGCTCGTCGTTCTCGACCACTTCCGCAGCCTTCTCCAACCAACCCACGATCTTCTCGATGGCGTCGGAGTACATGCCACCCACCTTCCATACTTTCTCTACGATTTTTCCGTTCTCCTTCATCAACTTGCTGTTCAAACCGTATGAGATAGGCGTAGTGTCGTTCGGATCCCTCATTTTATTGTAAAAGTCATCCACCTCTTTTTCGGTCACTCCTTCGTAGTAGTTGTTGGCGGAGGTTTTGATCAAATCAGCTCCTTCCGCTTGATTGACCCTTTTGGCGTAGAGGTTCTTGTCGAAGATGACAGGCGTGATCTTCTGCAAAAGATTCTCCACATTGTTGTTGAATGGTTTAAGAGGCAACTTCTCGGCTGGAATACTGCGTACCGCCTTCTCGAAGAAGGATTGGCTGAATGTAGGTTCGAACTTATCGGTCGCATAGTGGTGGTGGATACCGTTCGAGAACCAAACTCGCTTCAAGTAAACCACCATCTCTTGAAACTCCTTCTCGTCGCGTGGACCTTCGTAGTTGAGGTAAACTGCCTCCAAGGTTCTTCTGATGGCGAGGTTGTATTTATTGTTTTGATCGTAGAGTATATCCCTTCCCTCCAAGGCTGCTTGGGAGAGGAAATAGATCAATTTCTTCTGGTTGAGGGATAAACTTTCGAAATCTGGAACTTGGTAGCGGAGGATTTCAAGGTCCGCGAATTTGTCTACCTTGTACTCGAAATTATCTGCTGTGGAGTTGCTCGTAGTTTGCACCCCATCGTTTGAACAAGAACTAATCAATGTTGCTGCCATAAGCATGATTGCTGTTTTATATTTCATGTTGATTGTTATTAGCGTGAATTTCTGGCGTCTATGTTCTCGGTGAGAGTCCAGATGCCTTTTTTCAGATTATAGGCGTCGTAAGTGAAGTCTGGTCCGTAGTAGACGCGGAGATCCTTGTACCCTGGCTCGATAGGAGAGAGGTGGTCGAAGATGATCCTTTTGGAGGAGGCGTCGTAGTTGAGCGCGATTTTTGCTTCGGAACCATATTCCAAAATAATGCGAGAATCGTTCTTCCCCTTCTTTTCAAAAACCATTTTTCCGAAAGAGGCATTGCCTTTGTTGTCGATGTTGATGGTCTCGATGATTTTAAAATCTGAGGCTGCGTCATAGCCCGACCATCCCAAGGCGATGTAATATTTTTCTCTTTTGTTTTTCACAAGGAAAACTTTGTAGTAAAGGGATCCATACCAATTGTTCGTCGCTATTTTGCCTTGTTGGTTAGGACGGTAGGCCTCTTTCTGGATGATCAAAGGTGTCGTGACTACTTTCTCCTTCAATTGGGTTTGTATGAAACCTCCGTATCCGTTGGAACGGTCCGCGTAGGGATAGGACCATGTATAGATTCTTACCTTTTTGTCGTCGGAATAGACTTTCCCAAGGTTGGGCAATTGCTTGAAATCTTTTTTGAAGGATTCTGGATTTCGTAAAATATCTCCCAACTCTTGTGAGATTTCGGCGCTTAATCGGTCTTTGGTGCTATCCACCTCACAGGAGCGTAACGAGTCGAAGAGAATCGCCAAACGGTTCTCTGATGTTTGTGCCTCTGTTTTTGCTTCTGTCTGTGCCGCTTGCGCGGAGAGAGCGATGAATAGGGATAGTATGAAGATGATTTTACGCATGTTCTTCCAGGTTTGTTGCAAGTTGCTCGAATGCCTTCCACAATGTCTCCTCTGGAACGGGAGCGACGATGTCGATCTCCTTCTGGGATACGGGGTGGATGAATTTCACATTGCGGGCGTGGAGACTGATGCCTCCATCTTTGTTGGAACGGTCGAATCCATACTTGAGATCACCCTTGATCGGACAACCAATATGGGCGAGTTGCGCGCGGATTTGGTGGTGACGTCCTGTCATCAGGTCAATCTCCAAAAGGTAGTAGTTCTCCGACCTCGCGATCACTTTATAACTTAGTTTGGAGAGTTTGCCCTCCTTTACTTGCTTGTCATAGACAAATGTTTTGTTCATGCGCTCGTTTCTGACAAGGTAGTTGGTGAGCAACTCCTCCTCTTTAGGCGGCATGTTCTTCACGATGGCCCAATAACGCTTGGTGAGGTTATGGGTGCGAAACATCTCATTGAGTCGGCTGAGCGCCTTGGATGTCTTGGCGAATACCACCAATCCGCTGACAGGTCGGTCCAGTCGGTGGGTGACACCGATGAAGACATTTCCAGGTTTGGCGTACTTCTCCTTGATGTACTCCTGCACCATTTCAGAGAGGGGTTTGTCGCCCGTCTTGTCTCCTTGAACGATCTCTGAACAATTCTTGTTCACGACAATGATGTGGTTGTCCTCGTAAAGAATCTCCATGGTGTTGGGGGTTATTCGTTTCCTCTCTGTCTTACTGCCTCGTAGATCATGACGCCTGCCGCGACAGATACGTTGAGGGATGATATTTTACCATTGATAGGAATGCTGACCATTTCGTCGCAGATACGCAAAACCTCAGGTGACACACCCTTGTCTTCCGCGCCCATCACAATGGCGACTGGATCTTTCATGTTAGACTCCGTATAGGGTTTGGTGCCCTTTTCGCTGGCGGCGATGATGCGGATGCCGCATTTCTTCATGAATTTCAAGGCCGAGGTGAGACTGCTCTCTTTGCATACGGGAAGGGTATGCAAAGCGCCTGCGGATGTCTTGATCGCGTCGGCGTTGACCGACACGCCACCTTTGACTGGAATGACAATCGCGTCGGCACCCGCGCATTCGCAAGTTCTGGCAATGGCGCCGAAGTTGCGTACATCAGTTACACCATCCAGTACGATAAAGAAGGGAACCTTGCCCTCTTCGTATAGGAAAGGCACGAGATCTGCCACCAACTGATAATCGGTCTGGCTCACGAAGGCGATGGCGCCTTGGTGGTTTTTGTGCGTGTATCGGTTGAGTCGTTCGATCGGCACGCGTTGGATCTGGATGCCATGGTGCCCTTTCACGGTGTTTAGCAACTCCTTGGCCAACTCGCTCTGAAGATCATTTTTTACCATAATCTTGTCGATCTTCTTGTCTGAGTTGATGGCTTCGATGATGGCGCGTATGCCAAAAATCATCTCGTTCTCTTTCATGCGCTGTTATTTTTATTTGTATAAATCCAATAATCCTTCGGGCAAATCCATGCACATCGTCTTCTCCTCATCGTTGATTTCGATGATGTACTCGTCGGTAGCGGGGATATACAACTCCTCGTCATCGGGGCTCATGACCAAAAATAGGACATTGTCGGACGAATCGTCCACCCCATCGATGGTGCCGATCAGGTCGCCCTTCTCGTTATAAACACGGAATCCGAGGTAGTAGTCCACACCCTCCACTTCGCTCTGCTCGACATCCTCCGGAACGAACTCCTTCTCGATATATAGATTTGCCTTGATCAGTTCCTTCGCCTCGTCGGCGGAGTTGATGCCCTCGAATTTCACGAGTGCGGTCTCGTCGTTTTTGAAGCGGTAACTCTCAATGAAGAAGGGAACGAATATGCCGTCCAACTCGCAGATGAAGCACGGAGGCTCCGTTTCGTCGAAAATATCGGAGGTAAAGGTGAAGGCCACTTCTCCTTGAAGGCCATGAGGCTTCACGATTTGTCCGATTTGCATGAGGTCGTCCCTTGTAATCATATTTTTTGAGTTTTCTTCAGATGCAAAGATAGTGAAAAAATAAGAGTTAAGAGTTAAGATTTAAGAATTAAGATTTGCTATCTTTGTTAAATATTACTTTATATGGCGAAAACTCACATCTTAGAAATATACATGCGGTATTATGCCCCCGACAGCGAGGTGAAACACACCCCGAAATTGGAGGTGGGCGAATTTGTGGTGTTGCTCTCCCTTGATCCTACTGCTTGTCCTCCCTCTCTGAGTATCAGAGGAAGAAGTCTAAAAAGTGTTTTTCAGTATGGAAACATCCCGAAACAGGCTTTTTTGTCCTATTGCGATGCTTTGGTGAAGGGAAAATACCTGCAGTGGCTCATCGCGCACCGCGCGGAGATTGTTGTGGATTGTGAAAATGAGAAGTTGGATAACTCTGAACGTCTGACTGAGGCCCTCTATTGGTTCGATTACAACAAATCCTATTTGTCGGACAATCAGATCAATCACTACAATGTGGTGCAACTGTTCGCACTTTACGAGGAGCATCACCATACGGACCTACGTCTCCTCCACGAGATGGAGAAGGCGAACACCAAGGATGCCGAATTGGTCTATATGGACGACGACTGGGCTTTGGTTATCCCGAAAACCTTTGAGGCGAGCTGTTATTATGGACAATTCACGAAGTGGTGTACCACAGAGCGGAAGGATCCATCTTATTTTTATAGATACAGCAAAAAGGGGCCTCTCTATATCTTGATAGATCGCCATAGTCACCATAAATACCAACTCTATTTTGTTCCCTATGAGTATGATTTCAGGGATGAGGTGGATTATTCAATCTATCCATGGGACATCCCCATGTCGGATGGCGTGAGAAATTATCTGTTGGAGGTATCCGGCTCAAAGGGTTACACGACTGAGCTGATGAATCGTAAGTTGGCGTTTGGGATACCGCCTGAAAAGATTTTCGACAAGGTGAATGAGGAACATGACGGTTTCCGGCTGGTGAAGATTGATATGCGTTACAACTACGTGGATGTGAAGCGGAACCAATTGATCGGCGATACCTGGTACTTCTTCGCCAAGGATTATTCCGGTGGGAAGGCGCTGGTCTGGATTATGCGCTTCTCCACGAATTATTTGGATACACAAAATCGGCTGGTGAATAAGGAGTGGCAGGAGAATAACGATGCTTGGCGACATCCGGATTATTACGACGATATCACGCGGTTTATCAGACTAAGACCGGATCCGATTCCGGAATACGATATAGATGACTTTGAGGAAGATTTGGGGGATGACGTCCCATTTTGATTTATATTTGTTCGATAAAAAGAGAAGAATATGTCAAACACGAAAGAGGGCTTGCTGTTGCATAAACTCTATAAAAACTTTAAGGAGGCGATCGAATCTTATGGTCTGATCGACGAAGGTGACCATATTTTGGTGGGGCTTTCGGGCGGAAAGGACTCCCTTGCATTGTTGGAGTTGCTGGGTCAGTACCATAGGGCAGGGAAGGTTCAATTTCAGTTCACCGCAATCCATGTCACCATGGAGAATATCCCTTATCAATCGGATATCGAATATCTTCGTACCTTTGCACAGCGGTGTGGAGCGGGTTTCGTCCACTCAACCACCTCGTTTGATATGTCCACCGATAAGCGGAAGGCTCCTTGTTTCCTTTGTTCGTGGAGTCGTCGCAAACGTTTCTTCGAAGTGGCGAGGGAGTTGGGTTGCCGAAAGTTGGCCTTGGGCCACCACAAGGATGATATCTTACGGACGCTGATGATGAACCTCACCTTTCAAGGCTCTTTCGGTACGATGCCGCCGCTCTTGAAGATGGATAAGTTTGATTTGACGGTGATCCGACCTTTGTCGCTCATCGAAGAGGCTGATTTGAAGGCTTTGGCGGAGGAGCACGCCTATATGAAACAGAATAAATATTGCCCCTACGAAACGGTTTCCCACCGTTCCACCATGAAAGAGGTGATGGATAAATTGCAGGAGATGAATCCCCATGTGAAGAGCAGTATGTGGAACGCCATGCTCAATGTGCAGACGGATTATCTTCCCCAACTAATTAAAGATAAGCAAGATGCGTAGTGATAAAATAATAAATAGAGGAACAATAAATAGTGGAGCGGTAAGAGTATGTTTGCTTTTTATGCTCCTCGGACTTTGGACGGCCCATGGATTCGCCCAACGCTACATCAATCGTGCCTTTTCGCCTCAAATCAAGACGATACAGGTCTATTTGAATAACAACCAATTGGACTATCCTGTTTTGCGTATGGGAGCGGACGACCACGTCACGGTTTCGTTCGACTGGATGTCGCACGATTTCCGCCATTTGGCGTATCGCATCAAATTCTGCAATGCGGACTGGTCCTTGTCCGAATTGACTGAGATGGAGTATATGGAGGGTTTGAACGAGGTGGTCATCGAGGATCCTGTGATGTCGATGAATACGACATTTGACTATTCTCACTACGAATTTTCCTTGCCGAATGACGATGTGAAGTTGACTTTGTCTGGTAATTATGTGGTGCAAGTTTATGATACGGATGAGCCCTCGTCCATCTTGATGACGGCTTGCTTTTCGCAGCAAAACGCGCGGGTTGCCATTGCGGGCACAGTGGATGGAAAATCCGTCTATGGGGTGAATAAGGAGTATCAGCATCTCTCTTTCGAACTCTTCTATAAGAATGGTTTCGCGGTATTGCCGGAGGAGCTGAATGTGGTTGTCCGTCAGAATGGAAGATATGACAATGAGGTGGTTGATTTGAAGCCTACCTATATCAAACCGGAATCCTTGGTTTTTGAGGATGAGCATCGCCTCTCTTTTGAGGCGGGACGTGAATTCAATGTAGCCGATTTTTCCCATCGTTATCGTTACAGTGGACGTATAGAACGAATCTCTTATCATGCGCCTTACTACCATGTCGAGATGTTGCCCGGCAAGTGGAAGAGTGGCCGAAATGTGATGTTTGAACACGATGTGGATGGAGGTTACATTGTGAATCAACAAGATGTGTGGAGCAATGCGGAGATCGATTACTCGGTGGTGCATTTCACTTATCCCCTAGAGGACCCTTGGTTGGACGGAGCACTCTATGTATCTGGACGTTTTTGCGATGGCAGGTTGAGCGAAATGAATAAGATGACCTATAATTTCGAACGTCACCAGTATGAATTGGATATGGTGCTGAAAAACGGAGGTTACAATTTCCAGTACCTCTTCGTTCCCGCAGGTACCCGAAGTGGTTTGCCTTCCCGTGCGGAGGGTAGCATTTGGGAGACCGGAAACGATTACCAGGTTTATGTCTATTACAGACCTTTAGGATCCAATTACGACCGTTTGGTAGGGTTCGAAAGAATCAAGAACGAATAGATTTGTCAGATGGGAACGCTCAAGGATAGATTGTTTACGATGAGTTTTCTCTGCTCATGCGTAGCGAATTTTCTGCTTTTCTTCTCCTTTTATTTGATCATGCCTATCTTGGCGATGTATTTGAGCGAGGTGTTTTCCGTACCTGAATCCACAGTGGGCGCTGTCTTGGCGTGTTATATGCTTGCCTGCCTTTTTATCCGCCCTTTTTCCGGTTATTTGGTGGATACATTTCCGCGTAAGCCCCTCTATTTGATGGCGCTCTTCTTTTTTGTGCTTCTCTTTGCGGGGTATCCTGTGGTGGAGAGTGTACTGATGTTCGCTCTCCTTCGTTTGATGCATGGTTTCGCCTTTGGCATGGTCTCCATCTCCAGCAATACGATTTTGATAGACATTATGCCTTCTAGTAGAAGAGGCGAGGGGTTGGGCTATTTCGGCCTTTCCAATAACTTCGCGATGGCGACGGGCCCGATGGTGGGCATGTGGCTGCTGGAGCATTACAGCTACGAGACGATCTTTTATACCTCGTTCGGAGTAAGTCTTTGCTCTTTACTGGTTGGTTCCATGATCAAGACACAATATCGTCCGAAAGTAGCCGTCCGGGAGAAGATTTCATTGGACCGCTTTATCTTGATAAAGGGAATTCCCGCCTGTTTCAATATGTTTTTCTTGGCGATTCCGTATGGTGTGATGACCTCTTTCATCGCGCTATATGCCAAGGAGTTGAATATTGCGGGAAAGCCAACCTCCTTCTATTTGTTTTTGGCGGCAGGAATTGCCTTATCTAGAATCTTTTCGGGCAAACTGGTGGATCGAGGCAAGATGTTGCTGGTGATCAAGGTGGGCATCGCCGCGGGTGGTTTGGCCTTTCTCTTTTTGGGCACGCTGCCTTATCTGCATGTCCCGTATGGTTATGTCTCCTTGTCGCTCTATGTGGCGGCCTTGTTGATAGGCGTGGGGTATGGAACACTCTTCCCGGCGATGAATTCCTTGTTTGTGGCGCTGGCTCCCAACAACAAGCGAGGAACGGCCACATCCACCTATCTGACGACTTGGGATTTAGGTATTGGCGCGGGATTGTTAGGTGGCGGTTGTTTGAGCGAATGGACAACCTTCTCTACGACGTTTATGGTGGGAGGCTTCTTGGTGATGCTCTCTTGGATCTTCTTCTCGTGCTATACCGCAGGTCACTTTGTCCGTAATAAGGTGAATGCGTAGCGACCTTTATGGGCCCTTTTGTGGTTCCCATTATTATATCTTTTATTATCTTTGGATTCAAAATCATTATAAGTATGGCATACGACATGATCACGATATTGGGCCCGACCGCCAGTGGCAAGACCTCTTTGGCGTCGCAGTTGGCCTATCAGATGAATGCGGAAATCATCAGTGCGGATTCTCGCCAAATATACCGTCGTATGGATATTGGTACGGGCAAAGATCTCTCTGATTATACGGTCAATGGTAAGCAGATTCCCTATCACATGATTGATATCGCCGAGCCTGGATATAAATACAATCTCTTTGAGTATCAACGAGATTTTTTGACGGCATACGAAGATATCAAGGCGAGGGGCGTCTTCCCCATTTTGTGTGGTGGTACGGGTTTGTACATCGAGTCGGTTTTGAAGGCCTATAAGATGATGCCTGTTCCTCAGAATGATGAATTACGCGCCCGGTTGGCGGAAAAATCATTGGAGGAGTTGACGCAGATGCTCTCCACCTACAAAACACTTCATAACACAACAGATGTCGATACTGTGAAGCGTGCGATCCGTGCCATTGAGATTTGCGAATATTACCGTGACCACCCCCAGGAGTTTGTCGATTTCCCTCACATCAACAGTTTAATTATTGGCGTGGATATTGAGCGCGAGTTGAGGCGTGAGAAGATTTCGAAGCGTCTGCGTGCCCGATTGGAAGAGGGGATGGTTGATGAGGTGAGGGCCATCTTGGATTCGGGTGTCTCCGCGGAGGATATGATTTACTACGGTTTGGAATACAAATATCTTACCAACTACATTATTGGCAATTTATCCTACGAGCAGATGGTCTCTGAGTTGGAGATTGCCATCCACCAATTTGCCAAGCGTCAAATGACGTGGTTCCGAGGCATGGAGCGTCGTGGATTCACCATTCATTGGGTAGATGCATGTTTGCCGATGGAGGAGAAAGTGGACCAGATTGTGAAAATGCTGTAATTTTAGTTTGATACCCCTCCGAAATTAGGGTGTAAATCGAAAATATTATGTATTTTTGCGCCGTAACCCTCGAAATTTGTGGGTTATCTAATAAAGGAGGAGTTTTTTTTATGGCAATTATGAGATTCGACGCATTGCGCGAATTGTATCGTAGACGTCCATTGGTGGTCAATACGCCGTCCGATAGATTGTCCGATTATTTCGGTATCAATGTGTTTACAAAGGAGAAGATGCGCGAGTATCTCTCCAAAGATGCGTTCAACGCATTTATCGCGGCCGTGGACCGCGGTGTGTTATTCGATAGAAATGTGGCTGATCAGATCGCCACTGGTATGCGTAAGTGGGCAAGGGAGCGTGGCGCTACCCACTATACCCACTGGTTTCAACCCTTGACCGACGGTACAGCCGAGAAGCATGACGGATTCATCGATTTTGACGAGAATGGAGATGTGATCGAGCGCTTCTCTGGTAAGTTGCTTGTTCAACAAGAGCCAGATGCCTCTTCTTTCCCTAACGGAGGAATCCGTAACACTTTCGAGGCACGTGGTTATACCGCTTGGGATCTATCTTCTCCCGCTTTCGTGGTGGGTTCAACCCTATGTATCCCAACTATCTTCATCTCCTATACGGGAGAGGCTTTGGACTACAAGACCCCTTTGTTGAAGGCAATCTCTTCTGTGGACAAGGCAGCTGTGGCGGTTTGCCAATATTTTGACAAGAACATTACAAAGGTAAATACCAACTTGGGTTGGGAGCAGGAGTATTTCTTGGTGGATGCGGCGCTTTACAATGCTCGTCCAGATTTGTGCATGACTGGTAGAACATTGATGGGACATGCTTCCGCGAAGGATCAACAATTGGATGACCATTATTTCGGTTCCATCCCTGAGCGTGTCACCGAGTTTATGCGTGACATCGAGATCGAAGCGCACAAGTTGGGTATTCCTTTGAAGACCCGTCACAACGAGGTGGCTCCTAATCAATTTGAGTTCGCTCCAATTTACGAGGAGGCCAATTTGGCGAATGACCACAATCAATTGGTGATGGATCTGATGAAGCGTGTCGCGCGTAAGCACCATTTCCAAGTCTTGTTGCACGAAAAGCCATTTGCTAGCGTGAATGGTTCCGGAAAGCATAACAACTGGTCTTTGACCACTGATACTGGTGTGAATTTGCTTTCGCCAGCCAAGAATCCCAAGGGTAATATGCTCTTCATCACCTTCTTGGTGAATGTGATGACTGCTGTGTTCAAGCACCAAGATCTACTTCGTGCCTCTATCATGAGTGCGGGTAATACCTATCGTTTGGGTGCCAATGAGGCACCTCCCGCTATTCTCTCCGTATTCTTGGGCCGCAACCTATCCATGATGTTGGACAATTTGGCTAACCAAGTGGGAGACAGCAAGATGACGCCAGAGGAGAAAACTGCTTTGAAGTTGGGAATCGCACGTATTCCGGATATCATGTTGGATAATACAGACCGTAACCGTACCTCTCCGTTCGCATTCACGGGCAACCGTTTCGAGTTCCGTGCGGTAGGTTCTTCCGCCAACTGCGCAGCCTCCATTATCGCATTGAACGCTGCGGTAGCGAAGCAACTGAACGCCTTCCGTGTGGAGGTGGATGGTTTGATCAATGCAGGCAAGGGTAGGGATGAGGCTATATTCCAAGTCTTGAAGAAACTCATCATAGAGTCCAAACCTGTCCGTTTTGAGGGCGATGGTTACTCTGAAGAGTGGAAGAAGGAGGCGAAGAAGCGCGGCCTGAGCAATATCACCAGTGCACCTGAGGCGATCAGCAAATATTTGGACAAGCCATCCGTGGAGGCTTTGATCGGTGGTGGCATCTTCAATGAGGTGGAGTTGCACGGACGTGTGGAGGTGGAGTATGAGAAGTTCTCCAAGAAGGTGCAGATTGAGTCTAGAATTTTGGGTGACATCGCTATCAACCACATCGTTCCTACCGCTGTCGCTTACCAAAACCGTTTAATTGATAACCTTTGTGGCTTGAAGCAGTTGTTTGATCCGAATGAGTTCGAGGTGTTGGCAGAGGATCGTAAGGATTTGATCCGAGAGATCTCCTCCCACGTGACAGCCATCAAGAAGTTGGTGAAACGCATGACAGAAGAGCGTCATGAGGCGAATACCGCTAAGGAGGCGAGTGCAACCGCTATGCTTTACGATAAGAACGTTCGTCCGACCATGGAGGAGATCCGTTCCCACATAGATGAGTTGGAGTTGGTAGTGGATGACGATTGTTGGCCGTTGCCTAAATACAGAGAGTTGCTATTCGCGAAATAATCACGGTGAATACACAAAAAAGTAAGGCATCCTCGTTCGGGGATGCCTTACTTTTTGTATGATTTACTAATCTCTTCTTAGTAACGATCTTTGGTGTTGTATCCTTCGTAAAGATTGTCTGTATCCCTCTTGGGATCCCTGACGATTACATCGCAGCTGGCAGTCTTGTTGTCCGCCTTCGCGTAGATCGTCGCCTTTCCTGGCGCTACGGCGTGGATCTCACCCTCGCTGTTCACTGTAACCACCGCATTGTTGGAGGAGCTCCAATGCAATCCCTTGCAGTTGGAATCGTCTGGATAGATGGCTGCGCTGATGCGTTCATCTTCCCCTACATTCAAGCGGGTCTCCGTCTTGTTCAGGGAGATGTTCTCCACCTTGACGATGAAGCTGTCCACGATGTAGACGCTGTTGCCTCTCCAAGGCAATGTGTGAAGGTACTCCTTGTAGTAGAGATCTACGGTGCGGGTACCCATATTCATCAACTTCTTAGCCACCTCTTCGTTCTCGATGGAGAAGACGAACTCGTTGGATTGGATGCCAGTCGCTGTCGCCCCTTTAGTGGTACTGCTACCTTTGAAGCCGCTTTGGATCATCTTTCCTTCGTATGTCTTGAAAATATAACCCTTGTTAACGACATAGTTGAGCTCGCCGCTCTTGACGCCCTCTCCGAATACATAGTAGTAACGGAAATAACCGAAAGCCGCACCTCCTAAGAGAAGGATTAGTAGAATAAAAAGAATAAGTTTAATCTTCATAACACTTCATATTTTTTTGCAAAGATAACCCTTTTGTTGGATAGATAGATGCCTAACACGATAAATTCAACTATTCATCATTTCGTAAGGGTTAGGCCGTTTCGTCGATTGTTGAAATTTTTATGCTTTGATTTTCTCCGTAAAGTGGGGAGAGAAATAAACTTTTTGTATTTTTGCGAAAAATATGATTTTCGGGGAGTTTGGTCCCTTTACTTAATGTTACGTAAATTAAAATGGATTTCACAGGAAGAATTATCGCTGTATTGCCTGCAAGAACAGGTCAGGGAAAGAATGGCCCTTGGAAGAGTCAGGAATATGTAATGGAACACGATACCTCAAACGCACAATATCCACGTCGTATGTGTTTCAATGTGTGGGGTGAGCAAAAGATCGCTGAGTTCAATATTCAAGAGGGTGGATTCTACACCGTGAGTGTGGATATCGACTGCCGCGAGTGGCAAGGACGTTGGTTCAACGATATCCGCGCATGGAGAGTCGCTCCTGCAGGTACCACCGCTCCTCAACCACAAGCTCCCGCTCAGCCTGCTATGCCAAGCGGTATGCCAGCTGTTCCTTCATTCGATAATCAATCCAATGCGGGACAAAGCAACGAGGCTGACCAGTTGCCTTTCTAATTAGAAAGTTAATGATACATGGCCAATTCCTTTGCGGGGATTGGCCTTTTTTTTATGATATGGATACGGGAATAAAAAAACGTGGCGCCAACCGCTGACGCCACGTTTCGTTTTTATTGAATGGAAATATTATTTCTTTCCAGTGATGATTGCAGGCAACTCGTTAGCTGAACCGTCTTGGTTAACAACAGGGAAGTCGCCCTTGTAGCACCAGTGGCAGTTTGCGATGTCATGCTCGTGGAATACGTCGCAGATATCGTTGTACCAACGCATACGAACCTCCTTGTCCACGAAGTATGGGTAAGCGCCGAACTCACCGCAGTAGAGGTGCAAGCCAAGAGACTCAGCCTTGTCGATCGCCTTCTTCATGTGAACATACATGGTGTCCTTGTTGTACTCTCCATTCATAGAGTTGATTTTCTCCAACTCCTTCTCCGACAACGATGCGAGAGATGCAGAGTCGGTTACTTGCAAACCTGGATAGTTCACCTTTCCTTTATAGAAGCTGTAGTCGGTCCAAGGTGCTTGGTGGTGTGTCACCAAACTTGGCTCGTAGAAGTGGAAGCTCAACATCAAGTATTTGTCGTTCTCTGGTACACGGAGAGAATCGAATGTTTGTGGAATTTGCCAAAGGTTAGAACCTACGATGATGGTTCTCTCGTTCTCTTTCTCTCTGATGCCCTTGATCATCTTCTCGATCAAAAGGTTCCAAGCCTCGTGGGTAGGAGCGACAGGTTCGTTCATCAACTCATAAGCCAAACGGTCGTTAGGGTATTGAGCCAAATCCTTTTGAAGATCCTTCCAAATATTCACGATCTTCTCTTGCTCAGCAGGGTCGGTGAACAAAGTGTTCGGATGGCCGTTCTCGTTGTTGAAGTGGTGGGAACGGACGATGTGAAGATCCACAACAATGTTCATATTGTTCTCCAAGGTCCACTTGATGGCGTTGTGCATCAACTCGAATCCTGATGAGTCACGGTTCATTTGCTCATCATAGAGTTCCTCCTCATCAACTGGAAGGCGAACGAAATCGAATCCCATAGCGGCGATAGAGTCGAAATCAGCCTTCGTGATCATCTTTGCTCTATCCTCGTGGTTGCGGCCACCTGTTTGTGACAACCAGTGGCTGACGTTCACACCATTCTTCAAATTAAGTGTAGCATACTTAGAACATTCAGACGAAGTCTGTTCTTTTTGCCCAGCGGGCTTATCGCATGCGATCAAAGCCAATGCCAACGCTGCGATTCCAAGAAAACGTGTTTTCATAAATTGTTATTAATTATTATAGATTTCGTTGTTACAAAGATATAAAAAGAAGAAGATGTGCGAACTTTTTATTTTGTATTTATTATAAAATTCACTGATATTTTGAGAAATAGGAGTTGCGATCCTTCATTTTGTTGGCATTTGAAAAGAAAAGAAAGATTTTTGTCTATTTGGTAGGTTAGCCTACTTTTTGTATTGAAAAAACCATTATTTTTGTCTTGGATTTTCGAAAGGGCCTATTTTGATGTCCTTTAGAAAGTACAAATTAGAATAATGTTTCTTACCATATAATATGGATTATTTACCATTAATTATTCTTGCAGGTTCTGTCGCCTTGCTTATGTACGGAATGAAAGTCATGAGCGAAGGTTTGCAAAAGATGGCTGGTAGTAAGTTACGCCAAGTCCTCGCAAAAATGACAACCAATCGTTTCACGGGTCTATTAACGGGTGCCTTTATCACGACATCTATCCAGTCTTCCACCGCTACAACTGTTATGACTGTTAGTTTCGTAAGCGCGGGTTTGCTGACGCTTACTCAGGCTATCTCTGTCATCATGGGCGCAAATATCGGTACCACCGCCACCGCTTGGATCATGGTGTTGGGCGGAAGTGGAAACTATATGCAGTATGTGGTCTATGCCGCTATTGTCTTTGCTATTGCCTGTATATATAGTAACAAAAGACGTAATCTTGGCGAGTTCGTGATGGGCTTGGCCTTGCTGCTCTTGGGATTGACGACTTTGAGCGCCAATGCGAAGGGAATGCACCTCGATCAGAATCAAGCGGTGCAGGATTTCTTCGGAAAGATGAGTAGCATGGGGTATGGATCTTATTTGCTCTTCTTGGTGATTGGCGGATTGTTGACCTGCTCGGTACAAAGTTCGGCAGCCATCATGGCGATCACCATGACACTCTGTTCCGCGGGTGTTTTGGATATCTATATGGGTATAGCCTTGGTGATGGGTGAAAATATCGGTACTACCGTTACTTCCAATGTGGTGGCATTGTCCGCTTCCACGCAGGCTAGACGTGCCGCTATGGCCCACATGGTATTCAATATTTTTGGTGTGATTTGGGTATTCTCCATCTTCCCTTATTTTGTGGATTTCGTTTGCTGGATGGTGGGTTGCGACCCGCATGGAGAGATTTCTGATAAGAATATATTGACTGTGGTGCTTGCCGCATTCCATACCTCTTTCAATATTTGCAATGTGTTGATCTTGATTTGGTTTATCAAACCATTGGAGAAACTTGTCTGCAGAATCATCAAGGCGAAGGCTAATCCGGAGGAGGATGAGGCTCGATTGACCTATATCGGTGGCGGTTTGTTGTCCACTTCCGAAATCTCTATCTTGGAGGCGAAAAAAGAGGTGAATGTCTTTGCGGAGCGTTGTCATAAGATGTTGGGCTTCATTCCTGCTTTATTGAAGATGGAGAAGGATGACGATTTCAATAAGTTGTTCAGCAGAATCGAGAAGTACGAGAATATCACCGATAACATGGAGGTGCAGATCGCCGATTATCTGAATAAGGTCTCCGAGGGAAGATTGAGTGCGGAGGGAAAGTCTGAGATCCAGCACATGATGAAGCAAGTTTCTGAGTTAGAGAGTATTGGTGATAGTTGCTATAATTTAGCGCGTACCATACGTAGGAAAAGGGAAAAGTCGCCAGAGTGTGATTTTACTGAGAAGCAATACGAACATTTGTTCAGTATGTTGAAATTGGCCGATCAATCCATCGAGCAGATGAAACATATCGTTGAGTCTGAGGATGTGACGATACTTGATCTGAATAAATCGCAAAACATAGAGATTGAGATCAACAATTATCGTAAGTTGTTGAAGAATCAAAATGTGGACGATATCAACAAGAAACTCTACGACTACCAGATGGGCGTTTATTATATGGATATGATTTCCGAGTGTGAGAAGTTGGGAGATTATGTCATGAATGTGATTGAGTGCGCCGCATTTATTAAACGATAAGACAATGACGATCTCGGAGCGTTATGAGGGAGTTATCTCATGGTTCGCTACCAATATGCCGGAGGCTGACAGTGAGTTGAATTATCGTAATCCCTACGAATTGTTGGTGGCTGTAATGCTTTCCGCGCAATGTACGGATAAGCGGGTGAATATGGTGACACCTGCCTTGTTTGAACGCTTCCCCGATGCCGAATCCTTGTCAGCCGCATCATTTGATGAGGTGCTTTCCTATGTGAAGAGTGTCTCTTACCCCAATGCGAAAGCGGAGCATTTGGTGGCGATGGCAAAGATGTTGGCGAGTGAATTCTCTGGCGTCGTACCCTCCACGATGGAGGAGTTGACCCTTTTGCCGGGCGTAGGAAGGAAGACAGCCAATGTGATGTTGGCCGTCGCTTTTGGCAAACCTGCCATGCCTGTTGATACCCATGTTTTTCGAGTGGCCAATCGCATTGGTTTGACGCAATCCAAGAGACCGGAGGATACGGAGAAGCGTCTGGTGAAAAGTATTCCATCCGCTCTGTTGGGAAGGGCCCATCATTGGTTGCTTTTGCATGGGCGATATGTCTGTACGGCCAGGAATCCAAAGTGCGGACAGTGTGGAATCTCCAGCTTTTGTAAGAGCAAGGGGAAGTTTTGATTTGTATTCGTGAATAGAAAAAAGAAAAGCGAGCCGTGTGACTCGCTTTGTGGATATGCCATTAGCAATATTGCTTTAAGGCCAATCTTCCCGAGGGTTGCTTTAACCGAAGGATCGCCTTCTCTTTGATTTGGCGCACACGCTCTCTGCTGAGCCCGATTTCCTCGCCGATCTCCTCCAAACTCATCTCCTGACATCCGATTCCAAAGGCCTTCTGGATGACGGTTCTCTCTTTGCCTGTCAGCGTCGACAATGCTCTGTCGATCTCGTGAGCCAAGGATTCTCTCATGAGTGAGGTGTCTGTCGCTGGGGTGTCCGCATCTTCGATGAGGTCTTGTACGCAACTGTCACCTTCGTCGGAAAGGGGAGCGTCCAAAGAGACTTGATGGGCGGAACTCTCCAATAGGTTGACCACCTTGTCTTCCGCTAAATCGACGATTTCGGCGATCTCTTCGGTGGTGGCGCTTCTGCCGTTTTCTTGCTCGAATTTCACGAACGCCTGGTTGATCTTGTGGAGAACTCCTACTTGGTTGAGCGGCAAGCGGATGGAACGTGAACTGTTGGCTGATGCTTGCATGATGGATTGGCGGATCCACCAGACTGCGTAGGTGATGAACTTGAATCCCTTGGTTTCGTCGAATTTCTCCGCTGCGGTGATTAATCCGATGTTCCCTTCGTTGATCAAGTCTTCGAGGGTCAAACCTTGGCTAGGGTACTGTTTGGCGACGGAAACGACGAATCGAAGGTTGGCGCGGACTAGTTTGTTGCGCGCTTCCATGTCACCTTGCTTGACTCTATGGGCAAGTTCTTCCTCTTGGTCGACGGTGATCATTTCTTCTTTGGCGATTTCGCGTAGGTAGAGATTTAGGGAGATGCTTTGGTTTCTGTTGGTGATGGTTGATGTGGAAGTCTTGAATTCTCTCATTCGTTGTTGGTGTTTGAGTGGTTAATAATAGCAACATGTGTAAGAAACGTCGGTGGGTGGGGCGGTCCCTTTATTGCCCCGTCATTGGATTACATCATATTAGGTATTCTGTGGTTTATAAAAGTATTTTTCATGTTGTTAAATCTTGATGTGCTTATTAGTCCTAAGTTAGGAATAACTTTTGTAAATATAGTATGGTTTTTTGCCTCGCGCAAGTTTTTTGTGAAAAAAATGTGTTTTTTTTCGCATTTTTTTTCGAGTGTGTGATTTTTCGGCGTTTTTTCTGCTTGGATATAAAATAGAGAGGCCCGTATTTAACGGGCCTCTGACTTGTTTGTTGGGCTGGATTATCCCAGATAGGACTTCAATGATTTGTTCCCTGGATTTTGTCTTAGGCGACGGATTGCCTTCTCCTTGATTTGGCGTACACGTTCGCGTGTGAGGCCGAATTGCTCTCCGATCTCCTCCAAACTCATCTCTGTGGAATCAATGCCGAAAAACATTTTGATAATAGAGCTCTCTCTTTCTGGTAATGTGGAAAGCACGTTGTCTATCTCTTGCGACAAAGACTCCTTCATCAGGTAGTTGTCTGTGCTAGGTGAATTGGTGTTGCATATTTTGCTTTCGAAAGTATCTTCCTGATCGTCCGAGATGGGCGCGTCTAAAGAGAGCGTATGAGCCACGCTCTTCATGGCCTCTTCGATCCTATCTTCTGGGAGATCGAGCATTTCTGAGACTTCGTAGGCGGATGCTTTCCGTTCGTTGTCTTGCTCGAATTGGGCTAGCGTTTTATTTATCTTGCTGATTTCGTTGACGCGGTTGAGGGGTAATCTTACCATACGAGACTGTTCTGCCAAGGCTTGCATGATCGATTGGCGAATCCACCATACTGCGTAGGAGATGAATTTGAATCCTTTGGTTTCGTCGAACTTTTCCGCCGCTTTGATTAATCCCAGATTTCCTTCGTTGATTAAGTCGGGAAGGCTGAGTCCTTGGTTTTGGTATTGTTTGGCGACTGATACCACAAAACGTAGGTTGGCGCGGGTCAATTTGTCGCGAGCCGCCATATCGCCTTGCTTGATGCGTTGAGCCAATTCCACCTCCTCGTCTGGGGTGATGAGTGATTCGTGTCCAATCTGAGTCAAGTAGATTTCTAGCCCTTCGCTCTCTCTTTTGGTGTAGGATTCTCTGATTTTTAGTTGTCTCATAGTTTTTTTTGTAATTCTTCTGTTAAACAATCTGAGGCAAGTATAAATCTGTTTGGCTTGTCGCGCAAGTTTTTTTTGTGTTTTTCTGTAGTTCGACCTTTCTTTTCGAAACGGAGGGGCGCAAAAAAAGAGACTTACACAATTGTAAGTCTCTTTTAGTATGATGCCTTGTTGGATTATCCTAGGTAGGATTTCAATAACTTGCTTCTTGAATTTTGTCTTAGACGGCGAATTGCCTTCTCTTTGATTTGACGTACGCGCTCACGGGTAAGTCCGAAGTTTTCTCCAATCTCTTCCAACGTCATCTCTTGGTATCCGATGCCGAAGAACATCTTGATGATCTCGCTCTCACGGTCGGTGAGGGTAGAGAGCGCTCTGTCGATTTCTCGTGACAAAGACTCGTTGATCAATGATCTGTCCGCGATTGGAGAATCGTCGTTGACCAATACGTCCAACAAGCTGTTGTCTTCTCCCTCTACGAAAGGCGCGTCCACTGAAATGTGTCGACCGGAAATCTTCATCGCGTCTGAAATTTTGTCGACTGGCATGTCGAGGATGCCTGCAACCTCCTCTGTGGAAGGTCTACGCTCGTTCTCTTGCTCGAATTGAGAGAGGGCTTTGTTAATCTTATTGAGTGAGCCTACTTGATTGAGCGGCAATCTGACGATACGTGATTGCTCTGCCAATGCTTGAAGGATAGACTGACGAATCCACCATACGGCGTATGAGATGAATTTGAAACCCCTTGTCTCATCGAATTTCTCTGCCGCTTTGATCAATCCCAAGTTTCCTTCGTTGATAAGGTCTGGAAGACTCAATCCTTGGTTTTGGTATTGCTTAGCGACGGATACCACGAAACGGAGATTGGCACGTGTCAACTTTTCTAGTGCTCTGCGATCGCCCTTTTTGATTTTTTGGGCCAACTCTACCTCTTCCTCTACTGTGATTAGGTCCTCGCGACCGATTTCCTGCAAGTATTTATCTAAAGAGGCACTCTCTCTGTTTGTGATTGATTTTGTGATCTTTAATTGTCTCATTTAGTCTATTCTCCTCAATTAAATGAAAATTGCCACGAAATTACATTTTTTTTCTGTAATATCCTAATGAAAAATATTTTATTTCCGCGAAAGTGAGCGGTTTCCCTTTTGTTTTTTTTAAGTTAAAGTGAAGGATTCCCACCTAAAGTAGCCTGTTGGTTGCTTCCGGTCCACTTGAAAAAGTAGAGAGAATTTGTTTGATGAGATGTTTTGTCTCTATTATGTTGTACCTTTGTACGATGATTGGTAATTCATGATTGGTTATTATATGAAAAGGTTAGGAATTTGTGGAGGTGTCGCGATTTTGTTGTGCGTTCTCCTTTATCATTGGTATGCTCAAAAGCGAGAACTTTATGCGGAACCCCTCTATTGGTATGACAATGGCAGGGGAGTGGATCCCAACAAGGTGGACGTTTTTTATATTTTGCCGACATGCGTTTTTGACTGGGAGGATTCCACTGGGCAGGTAAACCATTACGCTTCGCTTACCGACTCCGCGCAGCGTGCCGCGATGCTTCCTTCCTATCAGTTGGCCGATGAGATTTTCGCAGATAGCGCCAATTTCTTCGCGCCCTATTACCGTCATATCTCTTTGAATACATGGATGGAAGGGGAGGAGGTCGTTTCGGAACGATTCCCGACTGCTATGGCGGATATCCGAGAGGCATTTAGTTATTATATGAAGCACAAGAATGGCGGGCGGCCCTTCCTTTTGGCGGGCTTTAGTCAAGGGGCCAAATGTGTGGTTGAATTGATCAAGGAGTTGAGTCCGGAGCAGGCGTCAAGAATGGTGGCCGCTTATGTTTGCGGGTATAAAGTGACTCCTTCGGATACTTGTGGAGTCCCTTTCTTGCGTGCGGCAAGGTGCGCGAATGATATTGGCGTGACGGTCGTCTATAATACGGTGGGAAGGGTTGAGGCTGTCGCCCCTATATTGACGCAAAATAACGCATGGGTGATCAATCCCGCCTCGTGGACGACCGATACGATGGCCCATCCTTTGAATGATACGGTCTCTATACGAGTGGATGAGACGCACAAGGTGTTGATTGCCGAAGGGTTGGATGAAGAGGCCCTTTTTGTGGAGAGTCTTCAATCGCTTTTTCCCGTGGGGAATTACCATCTGTTAGAGTTGACGCTCTACCATGATTCTCTTCAGAAAAATGTGAAGCGACGCATTCGGGCATTTGGGGAGACCTTAAAAAAATAGGCTATTCCCTTTGATGTTCTCGGGAATAGCCTACGATTAATTATTTATTTTGTTAAGGGGTTAATTCATATCCACCGCATAGTAAACCACTTTGCCGTTAGGCAGGATGCCGGAGATGAATAGCGCCTGCTCGTCTTGCCCTTTCAAACTACTGATGATTCTATCCACATCGGCTACGCTATTCACCGCGATGTTGTTGACTCTCACGATGATATACCCGTTAGGAATACCGGCACGGTTGAATTTTCCACCCTTTGCCACTTGTGAAACTTCCAGCCCGTTGGCGAGATTCATCTGTTGTAGTTTCTTCTCGTTGAGGGGCGTCAAAGTGGCACCGAGGGTGTTGGTGGCAACTTGCTTCACCACCTCTGTGTCTCCATTCATGTTTTTGAGGATTACCTCTGTATTCTTTTGCTTGTTGCCTCGCAAATAGGTGATCTCGACTTTGTCTCCTGGTCTGAATCGACTGATCTGGTCTTGGGTTTCAGAGACGCTCTTCACCTTGGTGCCATTGACGTGGGTGATGATGTCGCCTGCTTCGATCCCCGCCTCTTGCGCCGCGCTTTTCGGACCTATTTCGGCTACGTAAGCACCCTCCATCACATCCAATTTTTTCTCATGGGCCAAATCCGCGTTGATGTCTTGGATCTTGACGCCCAACAAAGCTCTTTGAACCGTTCCGAACTCCTTCAGATCGGCTACCACTTTGCTCATGATACTGGTTGGAATGGCGAATGAGTAGCCTGAATATGAGCCTGTTTGGGAGGCGATGGCCGCATTGATTCCCACGAGTTCTCCGTTGGTGTTCACCAAGGCGCCGCCGCTGTTTCCTGGGTTGACAGCCGCATCGGTCTGTATGAAGGATTCTATTTTCATGTCGGATGTTAGAATGTTGATGTTGCGGGCCTTCGCACTGACAATACCGGCAGTGACGGTGGAGGTCAAGTTAAAGGGATTTCCTACCGCCAATACCCACTCTCCGACTTTTAGGTCATCCGAATTTCCCACACGCAAGGCGGGTAGGTCGGTCGCCTCGATTTTGAGAAGGGCCAAGTCGGTGTTAGGGTCGGTTCCGACAATGGAGGCGTTGAATTCTCGCTTGTCGTTCAAGACCACTTTCACGTTGTCCGATCCGTCCACCACGTGGTTGTTGGTGACGATGTATCCGTCGGAAGAGAGGATTACACCAGAACCGGAACCCATCTGTTTTTGTTTCGGTGATTGTCTCTGTTGCCCGCGTTCTCCAAAGAAATACTCCAAGAATGGGTCGTATCCGTAGTTGATTTGTTTGGTCTCTGTGATGGTCATGACGTGGACCACCGCGTTGACTGATATCTCTGCGGCTTGGGTGAAATCCACCATTCCTCCGTTGTTGTAGGAGGAGCAGATCGCCGGTGTTTGTTTCTCGATGACGATGGTCTCTTTTTCAGTAGGACCGAATTTTTGGTAACAGAAGCAGGAAACGCCTGCGCTCACTGCGGCTACCGCTAGGGTACCGCCTATCCATTTCAAATGTTTCATGTCTTCAATTTTTATGGTTAATATTCATTTTGTCAAATTCATTAACACGACCGAAATCGTGGTACTTCTCTTGTATGAATCCCGTACAAATAACGTACAATATCGGCTCACTTTGTATCTCTTTTAAATTGATTTAACATCAATCCCTTACTTTTAACGTTTGATGATAAAAAAAGGCGGGTTTTTGTGAAAAAATGTCAGTGGTTTGCTGAATTTTCACTATATTTGCGGATAAGAGTAGGAGGGTTTGTCGCTGGCGGAAACGTCAGAGGAAAGTCCGGGCAACAGAGGGCGCCGCGCTTCCTAACGGGAAGTCGTCCGTGAGGGTGAATTATCGCAGAAGAAAATAACCGCCTGCATGCAGGTAAGGGTGAGAAGGTGGGGTAAGAGCCCACCAGTTCCATCGGCAACGATGGAGGCTGTGCGAGTCGCGGGTTGTAAGATCGAATATACCGACGCATGTAGGGCTGCCCGCCCGATGTCGGGGGGTAGATTGCTTGAGGCTTATGGTGACATAAGTCCTAGATAAATGACAGACGCCCGTTTCGGCGGGTACAGAACTCGGCTTATACGCCTACTCTTTTTTTTGAATTTCAGTCGTGCCGTGGAAAGTCGCCTGCCAATAGATGTGTTCCGCGTCAGGACATTAGATATGACCTAATATTTGACCTAAAAATTAGATTTGCGTATGAAGAAAATCATACGATTTTTTCTGAATCAGATCAATTACGTCACCAATGATATTTGGCGTATTACCAAACGAGAGGAGGAGGGTAGCAATCACGGTTATGTGATACTATTCGCCAAGACGCTCAGTCTCTCCATTCAGAATTTTTTCAAGAGCAGAATGGCCACTCGTGCCTCTGCCTTGTGTTATTACTCCGTCTTCGCGTTGGTTCCGATGATGGCTTTCATTTTTGGGTTGGCGAGAGGCTTCGGTTTTGACGCTTATGTCATGCAACTGATCAGGGAGCGTTACGCATCCCATTTGCAGTTGGTGACCATTTTCCAGGATTTCGTGGAGAACTATTTGAACAATGCCAGTGGCGGCGCTTTTGTGGGAATCGGTATCGGCGTACTCCTTTGGTCTTTGATGAAGGTCTTTTTCCAGGTGGAGATCTCCTTTAACGAAATTTGGTGTGTGAACAAGAACCGTAATTACATCCGTCGTTTCACGGACTATATCTCCTTACTCTTGGTGGTGCCTTTGTTTGTACTGGTCACCAATGGAGTCTCCTTCTATTTCAACCATGTCATTTCCATGTTGAATGAGGACTATATCATCACGCCTACTTTGCGTGTCGTCTTGAATGCGATGCCTTTTGTGGTGGCGTGGTTCATCTTTACGATGATGTATGTGGTGATGCCGAATACCAAGGTGAAGGTTTGGGTGGCGACTGTGGCGGGAGCGGTCTCAACGGTGGCGTTTTTCGCGTTCAAGATGGGTTACGTCTATGTTCAGACGATGATGACCACCTACAATGCGGTTTATGGTAGTTTGGCTGCGATTCCTTTCGCGTTGCTCTTTGTCCAGATTGTCTGGATGATTGTTTTGTTTGGCGCGGAGATCTCTTTCTCTTTGCAGAATGTCCGTAACTTTGAGTTTGAAAAGGATGTGCAGGATATGAGTAATCGTTACTTGACGTTTGGATTGCTCTCGGTCACGAAGATTGTCGCGATGCGTTTCCGTGACGGGGATGCCCCTTTGACATTGGAGGAGATGTCTGATAAATACCATATTCCGATCCGTTTGGCTTCTGTGGTGTTGAATAGATTGTGCAAGGCGGGCGTCTTGATGGAGTCGCGAAACGACAAGAATGTGGTCTATACCCCCGCGATGGATATTAATCAACTGACCGTCGCCCGTTTTTTCAATATGGTGGATTGTTCGGGACAGGAGAATTTCAGCATGGAGAATCAGCCGGAATTCGTTGGTGCTTGGGATTATACCTTGAAGATGAGAAATGCCCAATTGGCTGACTCGGGTGATCTGTTGGTGATGGATTTGTAGATTGAAGAGGAAATGAAAGGAACTGTTTTTTATAGAATGAGGAGCTTGAAACTTAATTTCATGGGTATGCTCTTGGCGGGTGGTGCCTTCGTCTTCTCTTCCGCATGCAGTGAAAAAGAAAATAATAAAGCGATGACAGATAATGTTTTTTTTACAGCGGAGTATCAGACTCCGCACGGGACTTTCCCTTTTGACAAATTGAAAATGTCCGACTATTTACCAGCCGTGAAGGAGGGTATCCGCCTTCACGATGAGGAGATAGCGGCGATTGTGGGTAATTCGGAGGCCCCAACGTTTGAGAATACGATAGTGGCGATGGAGCGATCTGGCGCCATGTTGTCCAAGGTGCAGTATATTTTCTACAACTTACTGGAAGCGGAAACCTGCGCGGAGATGGATTCCATCGCGGAGGAGATCTCTCCTTTGGAGACGGAACATAGCAACAATGTGACCTTGAATGCGGCTCTCTTCCAACGTGTGAAGGCTGTATATGATCAGATAGATTCCTTGACACTTTCGCCTGAACAACGAATGCTTTTGGAGAAGACTTATGAGTCTTTCGAGAAGAATGGAGCGAATTTGTCCGAGGAGGGCAAGGAAAAATACCGTGAGTTGAGCAAGAAGTTGTCGCTTCTTACTTTGAAATATGGTCAGAATGTGCTGAATGCGACCAATGCCTATAAGCTGAATGTGACAGTTAAGGAGGATCTTGCGGGATTGCCCGACGCCGTTGTGGAGGCGGCTGCCAAGAAGGCGAAGGAGAACGATATGGAGGGTTGGGTATTCGATCTCACCTATCCAAGTTACGCTCCTTTCATGAAGTATGCGGAGAACCGAGCATTGCGCAAACAACTCTATATGGCTTATAATACCAAAGCCTCGTCTGGCGAATTTGACAACCGTCAGGTGGTGAAGGATATTGTGAATACGCGTCTGGAGTTATCCAATTTGATGGGTTGCAAAGATTATGCGGAGCGTGCTTTACGCTATCGTATGGCGGAGAACAAGGAGAATGTCTATAAGTTGTTGAACGAATTGCTGGAGGCTTACAAACCCACTGCGCTACAAGAGATGGATGAGGTGCAGGATTATGCGAAAGCCCATGGCGCCGATTACAAGATCATGCCTTGGGATTGGTCTTTCTATTCCGAGAAGTTGCGTGATGAGAAGTACAGCATCAATGACGAGTTGCTTCGTCCTTACTTTGAGTTGGAGAATGTGAAACGCGGCGTATTTGGTTTAGCGACTAAATTGTATGGTTTGACGTTCAAGAAGAACGATCAGATTCCTGTTTACCAAAAGGAGGTGGAGGCTTTCGACGTCTTTGATAAGGACGGTTCTTTCTTGGCTGTTTTATATACCGACTTTCATCCGCGCGACGGAAAGCGCGGTGGCGCTTGGATGACTGAATTCCTTTGTCAGCACGAAAACGCGAAGGGGGAGGATGTCCGTCCGCATATCTCCATTGTGATGAATTTCACGCGGCCAACGGATTCTCTACCTTCTTTGTTGACATTCGATGAATTGACCACCTTTATCCATGAGTTTGGACACTCCATCCATGGTATGGTCTCTCGTTGTAAATATGAGAGTTTAGCGGGTACGAATGTCTATCGAGACTTTGTGGAACTCCCTTCCCAAATGTTGGAGAATTGGGCATTTGAGAAAGAGTATTTGGACGGATTTGCGGTCCATTACAAAACAGGCGAACCCATTCCTGCCGAATTGATAGAAAAAATCAGACGTGCCGCTAATTTCAATGTGGGTTATGCGACTTTGAGGCAATTGAGTTTCGGATTGTTGGATATGGGATGGCATACCATCAACGCGCCATTCGAGGGCGATGTCAAGACCTTCGAGTCAGAGGCATGGGCAGCTGCCCAGACTTTGCCAGTTGTGGAGGAAGCTTTGATGAGCACGCAGTTCAACCATATCTTCTCGGGAGGCTATTCTGCGGGTTATTATAGTTACAAATGGGCGGAAGTGTTGGATGCGGATGCCTTCTCCGTATTTGAAAAGAATGGCATTTTCGATCAAGAGACCGCGACCCGCTTCAGAAGCGAGGTTTTGGAACGGGGTGGAAGTGAACATCCAATGGTACTTTATAAGCGATTCAGAGGAGAGGAACCTTCTATCCTTCCATTGTTGAAGCGACATGGTATTCGTTGATAAAAATGTGATTATAAAGAAATTAGGAAATAATAATTAATATAATTTTCAAGATGGGATTATCTGATAGTTTAAAAGAAAAGAGAAAACAACAAGAGGAAAAGGTTAAAGAGAAGTTGCAATACTTTATGACCTTGGTGAATGTCTATATTCAAGCCTCTTCCGCTTCGACATTGCGTATCATTGATTTGAGATATTTGCCGGAGTTGAAGGTGTTGAAGCAAAAATTCAAGATCGCGACAGAGGAGCGTCTGGGTGTAGCGGAGAAGAAGTATGTCGCGAATGTGATGCAGAAGGAGTATAAATTACCTCAGTCATTCTTTGATGAGATTGATAACGCCATCAAGAAGAATTGCAAGAAGGTGGATGACCTACCTCGATTCGGTGGCATATTCCAATCTTTCTTGAACGACGGAATGACCGCTGTCACAATGGATATGCAAGTAGGTATGCGTTTGCCTTTGATTTTCCGTAAGTGGATGAAGAAGATGATGAAGGATTCCGTGCATAAGATTGCCTCTGGAGAGAGTATGAGTTCGACGGAATTGACGCAAATGGCGGCGAGAGTACGTGGCGGTATGGATAAATTGAAGTTGAGCGAGGATTGGTTGACGGAGATTTGCTACGTTTACATTATTCTGGCTCGCGGCTCAAAAGTTAAATAATATCTCATTTATGATAGACGAATTTGAACAATTATTTGCGGAATGTGATCTTGCTCCACAAGAGCTGGATGAATTGACCCGTTTGCTCGCTACCGACCATGATCTAGTCAAGAAGGCGGTGGATATTGTCAAGATCATCCAAAAGGAGGTTGACTTGGGTAAAATGCCTAAAGTGGGACTTCTGCTCTATGAGGCCATCAAGGCGGAGTTGGTCACCATGGAGGCTGTGACTGAGGTTTTCGGTGAGCAGGTGGCTGGTTTTGTCCAATCTTTGTTGAATGTGGGAGAGTTGTACCGCAACCATCCCGCTGTTCAATCGGATGCGTTCAGAAAACTTCTTCTCACGATGGCGGAGGATATCCGTGTGGTAATTGTTCTGATTTGTAGCCATCTCTATTTGATAAGAAAAATCGATTCGTTCGATGAGGCGGAGCGTTCCCGTATCGCTACCGAGGCATCCTTCTTGTATGCTCCGTTGGCGCATCGTTTGGGTCTTTATAAGGTGAAGTCCGAATTGGAGGATCTCTCTTTGAGGCAGACCAACCGTGCCATCTACGATGAGATTGTCACGAAGTTGCACGATACGAAGCAACAGCGCGACGCTTATATTGCCGCGTTTATCGAACCGGTGCAGAAAAAATTAGAGGCAGCAGGTTTCCAGTTCACCATGAAGGGGCGTACCAAATCGGTCTATTCGATTTGGAATAAGATAAAAAAGCAGAATACGGTTTTTGAGAACATTTACGATATATTCGCCATCCGTATCATTTTGGATACTTCGTTGGAGAAGGAGAAATCAGACTGCTGGCAAGCCTATTCCATCGTGACGGATATGTATCAACCCAATCCGAAGCGTTTGCGTGACTGGCTCTCTATTCCGAAATCCAATGGCTATGAGTCTTTGCACACTACTGTAATGGGTCCTGAAGGCAAATGGGTGGAGGTGCAGATTCGTACTCAACGAATGGATGAGATTGCGGAGAAGGGTCTTGCCGCGCATTTTAAATACAAGGGCGTGAAGAGCGAGTCGAACTTCGATGACTGGTTGGCGAATGTGCGGGATCTATTGCAAAATCCTTCCGCGGGCATGGAGTATTTGGATGATTTCAAATTAAATCTCTATGACAAGGAGGTCTTTGTATTCACGCCATCTGGTGAATTGAAGCAAATGCCGAAAGGATCCACATTGCTCGATTTCGCCTTTATGATCCACTCCAATTTGGGTAGCAAATGCGTCGGTGGTAGGGTGAATGGCAAGAATGTCCCTATCCGCTACCAATTGAACAATGGAGACCAAGTGGAGATCCAGACTGCTTCCAACCAGACACCGCACGAAGAGTGGTTGGAGTTTGTCCAGACCACCAAGGCCCGTACTCGTATCAAGCAATATGTGCGTGAGCAGGAAAACGCCTACATGGATTTGGGTAAGGAGTTGCTCAAGCGCCGTTTGAAGAACTGGAAATTGGAGTATGAGGAGGGTACCGCTGGTAAATTGGCCAAGAAGATGGGTAGCCCTACCATTCAGGATTTCTACAAGAGATTGGCGGAAGACAGTGTCGATCTGGGTAAGGTGAAAGATGCCTATATCGCTTGCATGGCGCCTGAAACCAAGCCGGATGAGGTGCGAAGCGCCGATGGATTTGAACATGTCACCACCCTTTCTGAGGTGAATGCCAAAGAGGATGTCTTGGTGATCGATAATAATTTGCAGGGTATTCAGTATAACCTTTCCAAGTGTTGTAATCCGATTTATGGAGATGAAATTTTTGGATTTGTCTCTGTAAAAGGAGGAATTCGAATTCACAAAAAGGATTGTCCGAACGCACCGCAAATGTTGGCCCGTTTTGGTTATCGTTTCATCAAGGCGAGATGGGCGGGCAAATCGGGTTCTCAATACAACTGTACACTTCGCGTCACCGGTAACGATGATATCGGTATTGTCACCAATATTTCATCTTTGATCCAGAAGGAGGCGAATGTCTCCCTTCGTTCCATGTCTGTGGATTCTTGTGACGGATTGTTCCGTGGCACTTTGACGATTAGTGTTTCCGATACCAAGGTATTGGAAGGCATTATTAAGAAAATCAAGGCCGTGAAGGGCGTGAAGAATGTGGATAGATAATTATTAGAATGTAAAATATATTTAGGAGGAAATATATGTTTTCAGGAATTGTTGAAACGGCTGCGAAAGTGGTCGCTTTGAGAAAGGATCAGGAAAATCTTCATATCACGATGACTTGTCCTTTCGTGTCGGAATTAAAGATAGATCAGAGTGTCGCCCACAATGGTGTTTGCCTGACTGTGGTGGATAAAAAAGCTGACACTTATACGGTAACGGCTATTCAAGAGACGTTGCGTCGTTCCAATCTCGGCCTTTTGCAAGAGGGTAGTTTGGTCAATTTGGAGCGTAGTATGCAGATGAACGGTCGCCTGGACGGACACATTGTACAGGGTCATGTGGACCAAGTGGCCAAGTGTATCGGTAAGAAGTCGGAGGATGGTAGCTACTATTTCACCTTCCAATACGATGTGGACAATGAGATGGTGAAGAAGGGGTATGTGACTGTCGAGAAGGGTTCCGTCACTGTGAATGGTGTCAGTTTGACGGTTTGCGACTCTCAAAAGGATCGTTTCTCTGTGGCCATCATTCCTTATACCTACGAACACACGAACTTCTGTCAAATAGAGGTAGGCACTGTGGTGAATATTGAGTTTGACATTGTGGGAAAATATATCAGCCGCATGTTGGAATACCGCGGTTGACGCATCAATAGGCGGAGGTGTCAAGTTTGCGGTCACCTCCGCTTTCTTCTATCGATTGTTTGTTTTTTTATTTATTTAATTATGATACCTGATTTAAGTAAAATTTTGTTTTTAGACATTGAGACAGCTCCGTTAACGGCGACATTGTCGGAGATGGATGGTAGTTTGGCCGACCTTTGGCAAGAGAAGGTAGAGGCGATGAAGAAAAGAGTGCCTGAACGTTATCCGGAGGATTGTACGGGAGAAAGTAAATTCCAGGAGGCGGGTATATTCGCCGAATTTGGAAGGGTAGTCTGTATCTCTGTGGGTTTCATTTATTCCTTGGAGGGTGTGCGTCATTTGAAGGTTAAATCCTTTTACGGGGAGGATGAGAAAGCCATTTTGACTGATTTCGCCTCATTACTGAACCATGAAAAGTACAAGGATCCAGAAACTCATTTGTGTGGTCACAATGCCAAGGAGTTTGATTTCCCTTTTATTGCCAGAAGAATGATTGTTCAGAATGTCCCTTTGCCTGGAATTTTGAATGTGGCGGGAAAGAAACCGTGGGAAACCCGATTCTTGGATACGATGGATATGTGGAAATTCGGGGATTATAAACATTACACCTCCTTGCCATTGTTGTGCTCGGTATTGGGAATTCCTACCTCCAAGGATGACATAGATGGTAGTCAAGTGGCTGCTGTTTTTTATGAGGCGCGTGATATGGATAGGATTGCTCGTTATTGTGAAAAGGATGTCAGCGCGACGGTTAATGTATATCTGCGATTAATAGGGGAGCGACCCCTTGGCGCGGATGGTGTGGAACATGCTTGATGGTAGATTTATCTTTTGTTCCTACATTGGGGACAGATTCCCTTCACCATGTAGTTGATGGCCTCTATCTCGAATCCTTCCGGTAGCTGCACAATTGGTACTTGGATATCGTGTAGGCAGATGGTCTGGTGACAAATTTCGCAGTGGAAATGGGTGTGCATATCCGACAGGTCACAATCCTTTTCGTGGCGGCATATCTCATATTTGGTGATGCCTTCGTCCTCAATTTTATGGGTGACGTGATGTTCCATGAAAAGGGTGAGGGTTCGGAAGATGCTGGACTTGTCCAGGGTGGGTAAGATATCCTCCATTTCAGACAAAGAAATCGGGTGCTCTGCGGCCAATAACGACCGCAGGATGAGCACTCGATTCGCTGTGATTTTTACACCTTTATTGGTAAGTAATTGTTCTGCCTCTTCCATATTTCTATGGGTTATTTCTTGATGACTTTACCGATGGCGTCAACTTGGTTGGATGTCGCGTGGAGATAGTAAATACCTTGTGGCAACTTAGTCAAATTGATGCCTTCGTTGACGTCTGATACGAATTGGATGAGACGTAGATTACCTGCCTGGTCATAGACGTTGATCTGGGTCTCTTCATCGCAGCTTGTCAAATAGACGATGCCGTCTGTTGGGTTAGGATAGCAAGCTAGTTCGTTGTGTTCCGTAGCTACACTTCCATTTCCTGTGTGGTCATTGACAAATAATACCGCGCTGAAAGGACCTTCCGGAGTGACGGTGATGCTCTTCTCCTTGGTGGTCTTAGCGTGATATTTGCCCTTTGCGTAGCATCGGAAGGTCATATCGGAACTTGCTCTATCGTTTTGGTGAACCTCCGCCGCAAGGACATTTTCTCCTATTTTCAGCAATTTGTGATCAATTTTAAACTCTTCTTTTAAATCGTCGATGAAATCTAAAGCTGCTACGCCATAAGACAAGGTGGTGTCTGATGGTAAGTTGTATCTGCAAAGTTCCTTTCCGTTGAGATAGACGGCCACAGCGTCGTCAAAGAGAACGGAGGCTGTGATACTTCTCAAACCTGTCGTGTCAGTTACGTTGAAAGAGTGTCTGAAATAGGAGGTGAGGTACTTGGCACTGTCTCCCTTTTGGTATGCGATAGGGGTGTTGTAGTAGGTCTTTCTCTTTATTGTGTCGCAGTAACCCATCTTTCCGTAAGCGCCATCTATCCATTTAGAGTCGTCATATTTGATTGCGGTCCAATCTCCTGCAGGTTGGGAGTCCGCCGAATGGTACTTCCAGATACTGTTGTAGGATACAAGGCTATCGTATGAATCGATTGGCGTGGAAAGCTCCCACTTCACAAAATAGGCTTTGTTTGGAAGGATAGGGGATACGGTCAGTGATTTTCCCTTGTGGATGTAGGTGTTGACCTTGTTCGGTCCGATCTCCTTGCCATTCATGTTGTATTTCGCTCTGTCGAAACTACAAGCCAAATCCACACTGTAAGTGAGCTCATCCAAGATGGTTTCGCAATTGTACTTGCCATTCACCTCGCCTGGAGTCGCCTCCGAGAATTCGCTGTTAGGACATGCGGCGAAGGTAGTGAATGTGGCAGCTCCGTCCGTCACGCGGCCATAACTGTAATCTTCCTCCAGTAATTTGCCTGTCTTGACTTTATCCACCACGATGACGGAATCACGCACCTTCTTGGTGAGTGTGACCGTCTCTCCGTAAGCATCCAGTTTGAAGGCAAGGTGTTGCGCTCCGCTCTTACCTCGGCCATCTGCCCACAAAAGAAGATGTCCCTTAGGTGGAATATTGGTCATTTCATATCCCCTGGCGATTTGGACTGTGGTGTCATTGTCGCTGATGTAGAATCCCGCGATGTCCACGTATTCGTCTCCTGTGTTGTATAACTCGATCCAATCGGAAGCCTCTTTTGAATCAGGCTCTATGAAGTTGGCGCTCTTTAGACATAATTCGTTGATGACAATGGTTGGTTTGTCGTAGGTGTCTTCGGCGATGGTGAGTTCCACATTGACGGTGTCACCCTTCAACTTCAGGTTGAGTTCGTGTGTGTTGTAGGTGAGGGTAGTGTCTGTGGTCACTTTCCATTTCTCGATGATATATCCATCGGGCAGGATCGGTTTGATGTTGGCATTCATGCCGGAAAGACCTTTTAGTTTGTAACTATTGCCGATCTCGTTAATGTTATTAACGCAGAATCCCTCCACTTTGTTCTTGAAATCGCCCTTGCTGTTGATGATGAGGACAGTCTTTTTGTCTACATCTAATTTGCAGTATTTAGCAAGGTCGTTTTTGTAGATGCTGTTTCTCTCTTTGGCGAAATTCACCATCTTTCTGAGTCTGCTCTCCAACTCAATATAGTTGTTTCTGCTGGTCTTGTTATTGGCGCAATACTCCTTCTCTACCAGTGGAATAAAATCTTCCATGGCTTTATCGAAAGATTCTCCGGAGAGCGGTCCCGCCAATAATTCTATCGCTTTGGTGACGAACATGTCCTTGAAGCCTTGGTTCTTCATCAAACATTTGAAGAACTTTGTTTTCCAGATATACTCCTCGTCAAAGGCGTAATTGCTCGGATTGGCGTTGGCCCAGTTGGCCTCTTCGCCCTCTCCTGTACACCATGTGATGGTATTAAGCGATTTGTTGGTGTAATTGCGCGCCCATCCATCGTATAGACCCAATCCGAAGTCGGTGTCGTAGAGGATCCATCTGAATTTTCCTCCAATATGTTTTCTCCAAATCTTTTGGTTGTTTCCTGGCCAGTCTGTGTTGACGATGAACTGCTCGAAGATCATGTAGTTCACATACTCCTCGACATCCATGTAATTGTCCAGTAAGGCCACGAAATTATCTTTCTTGTAGTTGATGCTATCTGTCACGAACTTATACATTTCGTTGTAGGCGTTCAAGTCGCCACATCCTGCCTCCACTCTCTTTTGGGTGAATTCCACGATGTCGATTTTATCCTCATCCAATCCATAGTTCGCCTTTACGTAGGAGGCGTTGGTGCGCTCGCGAAGGCCCATCATACCTTTGTAGATACCATTGATGAAGTAACCGACAGGAAGGTAAGCTTGGTAGTCGATGTTGCCTATTCCCTTAGCGACACTTTGTGTGAAACCATCGCGGCAAATCAACTCCTCATAGCCGTTTCCTCCATTTCTCAATTGGAAACTGGAATAGATATTATCTTTCTTGGTACTTTCGTTGTGATAAACTTTGTAGTTGAAAGTCTCGTTTCCTGTGCGTTTGTTGGTGCTGATTTTCAGTGACTTTACCTTGTATTCATCTTTGCGTGAGCAACCACCCATGACGCCCGCAACCGCCTCTTGTCCGATTTTCTGTTCTCCGTTTTCGAAGAATTCGAAGTTGATGCCTCGTTGCCAATCTCTGTTGTAGTTGGCTGTATTGGAGATGCAATCTTTGGTACCAGGAATACCTGAATTACTTTGCTCGTGATTGGCAAACATGCCGTATGTGCCGTCGGAGAGGAATTTTTTGTCCGCAACTACCGAAACGACCGCGGCGTCTTTTCCGCTACACCCATCTCTGTCTTTGTCGTAAATGATGAATGAACCCGTCAAAATGTCGCTTGGGAGGGAACCTGATTTGAAAGCACGCGCTCTGACGATTCTTGTCTCCGATAGTTTGATGGATGATTCCGCTCTGAATATTGAGTCCGACTCGGTAGGAATGGATCCGTTCAATGTGTAGTGGATGGTCGCGTCTGTTGTGGCAGAGGATATCTTGATCTTCTTGTGCGTTTCACTCGATTCCTCCGAGTTTGGATAGATGCCTGGTTTTACGTCTCCAAAAGTAGGTTTGGCGCATTGGCTGTCCAATGATTTGTAGGCGGTGCCATTCGCTTTTTTAGGGGTTGGAACCATGTATCCGTTCATCCCATTTTCATCTGTTCCGTATGAGATGTGGGGTTTCATCTTGGAATATTTGAGCGTGTGCTCAAATCCTTTGTTATCGCTTAGCTCGAGCGAACCTCCGTCAGGATCCACTTTGTAGGGCGCGTGAACCTCTTTGGGGGTATAGTTCTCTTCTGGTTGGTATGCGTCGAACGGAATGACTTTGTATTCCTTGGCGCCGATGGTGATTTCTTTGTCAACGGTCCAACTCCATTTCACTTTTTCCGCCGCGGTGGATGCCTTTAAATTGTAGTTGGTAAAGGTCCAACCTTTGAGATTCACGCTCTTGGATCCGTCGTTGTAGAGTTCCACCCATCCTGTCAAATCTCTCTCTTCGTTGAAGTAGGTGGCGATGTTACAAGGCATGATCTCGTTGATCACTACGTCTGAATAGGCTGATGCGGAACATGCAAGCGCCGCAAGAGCAGTTAAATATCCTTTAAAAAATTTACCCATTTTCCCTTTCTGCAATCTGTTAAACACACATCATTTTGTTCGCGTGTCGCTTTTTTCTTTGTTTACTAAACTATGTTGCAAAGCACTAAAACTTTAAAATGCTAAATTATCGTTTGTTTTTGAGAAAACAAAATTTCAGTTGGAAAATATCGCGAAATTACTCGCTGGAGACAAAAAAAGAGGCGTCGCAACTCGACGCCTCTCCGTAAGTATTCTATTGGAATTCGCTTACTTGATCAAGCACTTACCAGTCATCTCCTTAGGTTGCTCCAATCCGAGGATGTGGAGAATAGAAGGAGCGACATCAGCTAACTTACCATCTTCCACCTTTGCCGCTGGTTTATCGCTTACGTAAACGAATGGCACTGGGTTCAAAGAGTGGGCTGTGTTAGGTGTGCCGTCAGGGTTGATAGCGTTGTCCGCATTACCGTGGTCAGCGATGATGATCACATCATAGCCATTGCCCTTAGCAGCCTCAACGGTATCTTTCACGCAGTTGTCGATAGCAACGACTGCCTTTTCGATAGCCTCGTAGATACCAGTGTGTCCCACCATGTCACCATTCGCGAAGTTTACAACGATAAAGTCATTCTTTTGAGTCTTGATAGCCTCAACCAACTTGTCCTTTACCTCGTAAGCGCTCATCTCAGGCTTCAAATCGTAGGTTGCCACCTTAGGAGAAGGAACCAAGATACGCTCCTCACCTGGGAATTCAGCCTCGCGTCCACCATTCAAGAAGAAGGTTACGTGAGCGAACTTCTCTGTCTCTGCGGTATGCAATTGCTTCATGCCCTTGTTGCTAAGGTATTCAGCCAAAGTATTTACCACGTTCTCTTTAGGGAAGAGGATGTGAACGCCGGTGAATGAAGCGTCGTATGGAGTCATACAGTAGAATTGGATATTCTTGATGGTATTCATACCAGCCTCTGGCATATCTTGTTGCGACAATACAACGGTCAACTCCTTTGCGCGGTCGTTGCGGTAGTTGAAGAAGATCACTACGTCACCCTCCTTGATTCTACCATCCACGTTAGCGTTAACGATTGGCTTGATGAACTCGTCGGTTACGCCCTCGTCGTAAGACTCTTGCATAGCCTTTACCATATCAGTAGCTTTCTTTCCTACACCGTTCACCAACAAATCGTAAGCCTCTTTCACACGCTCCCAACGTTTGTCACGGTCCATTGCGTAGAAACGGCCGATGATAGAGGCGATCTTTCCTGCTGATTTCGCAGTGTGGGCAGACAATTGCTCGATGAATCCCTTACCGCTCTTAGGATCGGTGTCACGACCATCCATAAAACAGTGGATGAAAGTGTTATCGATGCCGTAAGCTTTTGAGATATCACACAATTTGAACAAGTGATCCAAAGAAGAGTGAACACCTCCGTTTGAGGTCAATCCCATGAAGTGGATGTTCTTGCCGTTCTCCTTTGCGTAGGAGAATGCGCTCTTGATCTCTGGGTTCTCCATGATGGTATTCTCGCGGCATGCGATGTTGATCTTCACCAAGTCTTGGTAAACGATACGACCCGCACCGATATTCAAGTGACCTACCTCTGAGTTACCCATTTGTCCGTCTGGCAATCCTACGAACTCACCAGAGGCTTGCAATTGTGAGTAAGGGTAGTTCTTCAACAATGAATCCCAATATGGGGTAGGTGTTGAAGCGATTACGTCAGACTTACCTTTGTTACCAAATCCCCAACCATCGAGGATCATCAATAAAACTTTCTTGTTCATTTCTATATTGTTTTAAACTATTGTAAAATTATTGCTTCTCATTATCCTCTTTCTCCTCTTCAAACTCAATTGTCTCCGCGGAGTCCTTCATCCGTTTCATCCTTCTCAACCCATCTTCGGTGCGAATCTCCAACTTGTTGTCGTCGGATTGCTGTGAGACGTCGTCTTTCCAGGATGTCTGATGGTCCTGTACTCTCTTTCCCTCTCCGAAACCGAATAGTTTCATGATGCCCCATACGCCTTGTCCGAGCAACGAAATAATCCATGTTCCGCCGATCACGAAAAGAAGGATGATTAATATGAGCGTGAGAAGGAAAGACATTTTATATCATCTGTAGAATTAGAATACTTGTTTTGCGATCTCTTTTACGCTTCGTGCCGTTGACATCGTGTAGAAGTGGATGTTGGGCACGTTCTTCGCTATCAACTCCTTAGCCTGCATCGTGCACCATTCGATGCCCACCTGCTTCGCGTCTTCGTCGTTGTTGCATTTGCGTAGAGCGGCCGCCAAATCATCTGGAAGATCCACATGGAAAGTCTTTGGCAAAATGGTCTGTTGCTTCAAAGTGGTGATAGGCTTCAATCCTGGGACGATAGGCACGTTGATACCCTCTGCTCTGCATCGGTCCACAAAATCGAAATATCTTTGGTTGTCGAAGAACATTTGGGTCACGATGTAGTCTGCGCCGTTTTCTACTTTTTTCTTCAACCAATAGATGTCAGAATTGAAGTTGGGAGCCTCTTCGTGTTTCTCTGGATAGCCAGCCACTCCGTAGGAAAACTTCACTTTCATCTCCTGTTTTTGTTTGGAGCCGTCCACGAAGTAGCCTTCATTGTAACGGTTGATTTGCTCCTGCAACTCCAAAGCGTGTGCGTATCCCTCTTCGCTTGGCATCACCGCATTCTCCACCTTCGCCTTGTCGCCGCGAAGCAACAAAAGGTCGTGAATGCCGAGGAAGTCCAAATCGATGAGCACATATTCGGTCTCCTCTTTGGAGAATCCGCTGCAAAGGATGTGTGGTACCACCTCAATGTTGTATTTGGTCTTGATGGCTGCCGCGATAGCCACTGTTCCTGGACGTTGACGCACTCGCTCGCATTGATACAAACCATTGCCCGCGTCCTTGTAAACCAATTGGCTTCGGTGGGTGGTGATGTCGATGTACTTCGGATCGAACTCCCGGAGTTGGTCGATCGTGCTGTAGATAGCCTCGATGCCATTGCCCTTCAATGGAGGCAAAATCTCAATTGAAAAAGCGGTTTTGTTTTTATTTAGAATTAAATCCTTTACACTCATACATTAATCTTCGAATAGTCTGTTGGACGCCACGGCACCCTCAGTCATGTTGCCATTCTCGAAATGGAGGACTCTGGCGCCTGGTGTGCCTTCCGCGATTTGTGTCCTGTGGGTCGCCATGATCACCGCTGTCTTTTCGCTGGCGATCTGACGGAAGAGTTGCATCAACTCGTTGGCGGTGATAGGGTCCAAGTTGCCCGTAGGCTCGTCTGCCAAGATGATCTTAGGTTGGTTGAGCAGCGCCCTTGCGATGACGATACGTTGTTGTTCTCCTCCAGAGAGTTCGTGTGGCATACGATAGCCCTTGTTGGTCATGCCCACATAATTGAGCACCTCCGAAATACGGCTCTCAATTTCCCCCTTGGTATGGTTGCCAGTCGCCTTCAATACGAATTCAAGGTTGGCGTGCACGTTGCGGTCGGATAGTAGTTGGAAGTCTTGGAATACAATGCCGAGTTGTCTGCGAAGCATAGGAATTTGCTTCATCTTCATCTCTCGAAGATTGAAATCCAACACTCTTGCCTCGCCGGATGCGATGATGGCTTCGTAGTAAAGCGATTTGAGGAAAGTGGTCTTACCACTACCTACACGGCCCAACAGGAAGACGAGGTCACCTTCGTCCACGGTCAAACTGATATCCTTTAAGACTGGCTGCTCTTGTCTGTTGACGCACACCTTCTTGTATTCGATGACTGACATACGATCTCTGTTATTCGTTATTTATTGATTTCTCCCCAGCAAGTGTCTGTGCCTGTGTGGCAGACTGGTCCGATGGGATGAACCTTCACCAAAAGCGTGTCTCGGTCGCAATCCTCTTTCATGGATACCAAATTAAGGAAGTGTCCGCTGGTTTCGCCCTTGGTCCACAAGCATTTGCGTGTGCGGCTGTAGAAGGTTACTTTACCCGTCTCGATGGTCTTCTTGAGGGCCTCTTGGTTCATGTAACCTAACATTAAAACGACACGAGTATCCGCGTCTTGCACGATGGCGGGAATCAAACCGCCGCATTTCTCGAAATCCAGTTTTTCTATTAATTCTTGCATGCTATGAGAGTTTTTGCAAATATAGCAAATAATTAAGAATTAAGAGTTAAGATTTATGAATTTAAGGCAGATATAGTGGCTGTAACGCGAATATTTTACGACGACTTCAACGGGTATGCGATGTTTGAGCCCGAAGTCGTTTTTTATTTTATCTCAAAAATCCTACTTTTTTCCGCATTTTCCCGCTAGTGGACAATCTCCGCAGGTAGCCTGATGAGGCGCGTCGCACCCCTCTTTCCCACAGCCGCAACCCTTGTTGCGGGTGAAAAAGATCCTCTTTATCGCCCAGACCACAGCTACGACAATGATCAGGGCTACAATGATGCTTTGCACGACCTCCCCCATAGGCTATCTCCTTGAATTAGAATAGACTTGAATTAGAATAGACCGCCCACTTGATGGATGATGAAACTGACGACCCAAGCCACCGTAGTGGTGTAGATGATAGAGAAGCCAGCCCATTTCCAGTTCGATTCTTTCCCGATAGCGGTTACCGCCGCCATGCATGGGAAGCAGAGCAAGACAAATATCATGAATCCGAAGGCTACCAAAGGTGTTAACGGCGTCTCTGGATCGTTAGCATGGTTTTGAAGGGCCGTTTTCAGACCATCCGAGTTTTCGTCCGCATTGAGGTCCGTATGGTAAAGGACACCCATGGAAGAGACAATGATCTCCTTGGCCGCCGCACCGGTGAGGATGCTGACGCCCATCTTCCAGTTGAATCCCAATGGACGGACAGCTGGTTCGATGAATTTACCGATTTGACCCAAGTAGGAGTGTTCGCTTTGCGCTGCGGCACGGTCGATTTCGAGAGCGGCAAGTTGGCTCACCTTCGCCTCCTCCGTTAGGGAATCATTCTCCTCCACTAAGGAGATTTGCGCATCGATTCGTTCCGTCTCCTGGTTGTGGGTAGGGAAGTAGCTGAGCGCCCAGATGATGATGGAAGATACCAAGATCACTGAACCCATCTTTTTAAGGTATTGCACCGCCTTTTCCCACATGTGGATCAATGTGTTTTTGGCCGTTGGTATCCTATAAGGTGGCAGTTCCATTACGAATTGCTCGGAGTTATCCTTGAACTTGGTTTTCTTTAATAGTAGGGCAGTCAAGATCGCCATGATAATACCCAATATATAGATACTAAGCAGTATCAACGCCTGGTTGGTTTCGAAAAAGGCGCTCACGAAGAGTAGGTATACCGGTAGTCGTGCGGAGCAGGACATGAATGGAATCGCCATCATCGTGATGATACGGTCTTTGGGGTTCTCCAATGTGCGGGTTGCCATAATGGCCGGTACGCCACAGCCAAAGCCTGTCAGCAAAGGAATGAATGATTTGCCGTGCAAACCCATTTTGTGCATCAATTTATCCATGATAAAGGCGGCGCGGGCCATGTAACCCGTGTCCTCCAATAGGGATATGAAGAAGAATAGTATCAGGATATTCGGCAGAAATACGATGACGCCGCCCACACCGGCGATGATGCCATCCACGATAAGATCTGAGAGAATGCCTGACCCCAGAAGGTTACGCATGGTCTCGCCCAACCATCCGACCAATGATTCGATCCATCCTTGCGGATAGGCTCCTACGATAAAGGTTGTCTCGAACATAAGCCAAAGGAAGAGGATCAGCACGGGGAAACCCAACCACTTGTTAGTGAGGACCTTGTCCAAAGCGTAGGCCAATTCGTTTTTCGCATCGTTGCCCGTCTCTAAGGTCTCCGCCAAGGCTCCTCGGATAAATCCATATTTGGCGTTGGTGATGACGCTAACACAATCTTCGCTGTACTCCGCTTCGATCTTTTCCCTGCACTTTTGTGCCGTCTCTCTGATTTCGGAGATATTGTCTATATGCTTCTCCAGATGTTTAAAAGTGGTCTGGTCGTTCTCCAAAAGTTTGATAGCCACGTAACGGAATGGGAAATCCACGGCCGCCTCCGCGTGTGAGGCCAATAGCGGTTTGATCTTTCCGATGGCCTCCTCAATTTCACTCCCATAGTTGATGTGGATGTGTTTGGTGATCTCATCCATCTCCTCGTAAACGGTGATGATGTGGTCCAATACGTGGTCAATACCTTCTCCTGTGCGGGAGATGGTAGGGGCGCATGGGAAACCAAGCATCTGCTCCAGTTGATTGACATCCAGTGTGGCACCTCTTCTATCTAACTCGTCATACATGTTGAGCGCCATCACCATGCGGACATTCATGTCGATCAATTGGGTGGTGAGGAAGAGGTTGCGCTCCAAGTTGGATGCGTCCACGATATTGAGGATCACGTCCGGATGTTGTTCGGTGATGTATTCCCGCACATACAATTCCTCTGGTGAATATTCGGTGATGGAGTAGGTGCCCGGTAGATCCACCAGGTTGATGGTGTAGTCGTTTTTGTAAAAGGTACCCACTTTCGAGGAGACGGTGACACCACTGTAATTGCCGACATGTTCGCGCAGGCCAGTCGCGTGGTTGAAGAAGGAGGTCTTTCCGCAATTAGGGTTACCCACCAAAGCTACCGTGATTGTTTTGGTCTTCTCTTTGATGCGTTTTTGTACCTCTTCTGAAAGGGTGCCGTGGAAGTCATTTCCCATTGATTTGCTCTCTTCCACGCTGATTACCTCGATATGACTTGCCTCGCTTCTTCTTAACGAAACATGACTCTGCATGATTTTATATTCTATAGGATCTTGTAAAGGCGCGTTTTTCAATACGGTGACTCTCTCTCCTTTGACGAATCCCATCTCCATTACACGATGGCGGAATCCGCCGTGTCCGTTCACCTTTACTATTACACATTCCAATCCTTCGGAAATGTCAGCCAGTGTCTTTTTATTTTCGTCGTTTGTCGTCATAATCTCCTGTGTGCGGTTTGTTTCCTTTCGCGTTTCATATTTCGCATTTCATATTTCACATTGCAAAGTTACTAATTTGGTCGCCATGGATAATACCTATTAGTGGTAGTTTTTCTATCTTTTCATAATAATTTAGTGGTATATGTCATAAAAAGTAACAAAGTGACCAAGAATTTTTTCGTGGTCGCTTGGTTTTGTTAAAAACTAATTCTTATTGTCGCTTTCAGTGTCTCATTAAAAAACAGATAGCCGCCAGACGAATGTCCGGCGGCTAATCAGTGTAAATTTTCATAATAGTTTTGTTTAGATTCTATGTTGCTTTTATGTGTGTTTCTAAATCTAAATCATTAACCGATACACCTCGTGTGTTTCGTTATTGCAAAGATATATTTAGAAGAGGGTGATGTGGTAATAATTTTGTGTCAAAAACATATAATTTTGTTGCAAACTCCGTTGAAATCGTTGTTTTTGCGTTTTTTGACACGGTGAATTCGATCGGAAGGAGAAAAAATGAACAAATAAATTTTGTGGATAAAAAAGGTGGGATATGCTTTCAATCTGTTATGAAAAATTGTAAATTCGCGAGAAAATGTAAGAGATATGAGCGTAAGTGAAGAATATCCCCAACATCCCGTGTATGATAAAAACACGATAGAATTCGTCACCGTGGCGGCTGAATATTGTTCTTTTTTGGAACAGTGCGCGGGTATGGGTGAACGTGCCTTTTTGGATAAGGTTTCCAAATTGATTCCTCTTCTATATTTGAAGATGACCCTTTTACCGGAGATGGATACCTATTCACTATCTGAGTTGAACACTTACGTCTCCGAACGGCAGTACGAGGCTGTCCGTCAACAGATACAATCGATTGTGGGGGCCCACGACGAGTATTTGGATGTCTTTATGGAGGATATGCGATATAGCGAGACGCCTATTGTCGCGCGTATCTCGGAGAATCTAGCCGATGTATATCAGCAGGTAAGGGATATGATCGGTAATTTCCAAAGTGCCGATCTCGCGATCATGAATGATGCCTTGATCAGTTGCCAGGATGAGTTCAAGGGATATTGGGGACAATCGGCCTTGAATGCCTTGAAAGCTATACATAATGTTTTATATAGTGATGTTGAGTTGTCCGAGTCGGAGGATATGAGCGACGTGGACGGAATGGTTGATTTTTTTGACGATTGATGATGTTTAGACCAAGCATAGACAAAGCGGAATTGGCTCAATTGGAAGCGGAGCATTACCAGGGCACCATTCGGGTGGTCCAATGTGATGTGGAGGCTGTGAAAGCGGTCTCTTTCCTTGCCAAGCAGAAGATCCTTGGATTCGATACGGAGACGAAGCCTTCATTTGCCAAGGGGAAGTGCAATGCTGTATGTTTGGTGCAACTCTCGACCAATGAGACCTGTTTCTTGTTTAGGTTAAAGGATACGAACTGTCTGGAACTTTTAAAACCCATTTTTGAGAACGAAAATATATTGAAGATCGGCCTCTCCTTGAAGGACGATTTCCGTGCCGTGCGTAAGCAGATGGAATTTGACCCTGCGGGATTCATTGACCTTCAACCTTATGTGAAGCAATATGGCATAGAGGACAATAGCCTCTCTAAAATTTTCGCGATCATTTTCAATAAACGCATCTCCAAATCGCAACGTCTCACCAATTGGGAGGCCGAGTTTTTGACGGAGAAGCAAAAGAGTTACGCGGCGTTGGACGCATGGGCCACCTTGCGTATCTACGAAGAGTTGGAAAGACAAAAGGATAAAATCATTATTAAAAAATAATAACAGTATGGGCGGTTTTTTTGGAGCAGTCAAGAAAAGCAGTTGTCTGATGGACCTATTCTATGGTACGGACTACAACTCGCACTTGGGTACGAAACGTGGCGGTATGGCCATGTATGACGTGGAGTTAGGCTTTACTCGTAGTATTCACAACCTCGAGAATTCTTACTTCCGTACTAAGTTTGAACCAAACTTGTCTAAGTTTAAGGGTAATGCGGGTATCGGTGTGATCAGTGATACAGACGCGCAGCCTATCCTAATCAATTCCCACTTGGGAAGATTCGCGATTGCCACAATCGCCTGCATCAACAACATCGAGGAGCTTGGAAAGGAGTTGCTTGATAAGAAGATGCCTTTCTCCGAAATGAGTTCGGGCAGAATCAACCAAACAGAGTTGGTCGCTTTGTTGATTTCAGAGGCCGATTCCTTCAAGGAGGGTATCGAGAATGTTTACAAGAAGATCAAAGGTTCTTGTACCATCATGCTTCTTACCGAAAATGGAATCATTGTCGGTCGTGATAAATTGGGACGTCTTCCAGTTGTCATCGCGAAGGGTGAGGATGGATATGCTATTTCATGCGAGTCTTGTACCTTCCACAACTTAGGTTATGAGCCTTGCTACAATGTAGGTCCAGGCGAGATCGTTCATGTCTATGCGGACCACTACGAGCAATTGCGCGCGCCAGGCAAGAAGATGCAGATATGCTCTTTCCTTTGGGTATATTATGGATACCCAGTCAGCACATACGAGGATAAGAACGCGGACTTCGCCCGTCATGCGGCAGGTTGCTTGATGGGTAAGAAGGATAAGTGCGATGCGGATTATGTGGCGGCTGTTCCAGATTCGGGTATTGGTTTCGCCATCGGTTACTCCAATGGTAGCGGTATCCCTTACAAGCGCGCTTTGATCAAATATACTCCTACTTGGCCACGTAGTTTCACTCCTGCGACGCAAGAGACCAGAAAGTTAGTGGCGAAGATGAAGTTGATTCCTAACAAGCAATTGTTGAACGGTAGCCGTGTCATCTTCTGTGACGATTCCATCGTTCGCGGTACACAGCTCTCCGACAATGTGGGCGCGTTGTACGGTTACGGCGCGAAGGAGGTTCACATGAGAATCTCTTGTCCACCATTGATTTATCCTTGTGAGTTCTTGAACTTCGCATCCAAGAACAGCGAGTTGGATTTGATTACTCGACGCATCATCAAGAAGTTTGAGGGCGCGCATGATAAAAACTTGAAGAAGTACCAAACCACCGATTCTCCAGAGTATCAAAAGATGGTGGAGGATATCCGTGCTACCTTCAATTTGACCTCCCTTCGTTTCTGTACCGTGGAGGATTTGATCGAGGCGATCGGATTGCCAAAGGAGCAGGTTTGTACACACTGCTTCGACGGTTCTAGTTACTTCGATTGATTGTAGTGATAACATGTCTTGCCGTGTCCGATATGGGTACGGCAAGATTTTCTTTTAATATGGATTGTATTTTATAATCAGTGTAGAATATGGAAAAAATCATCATTTACCAAGTGCTCCCAAGACTTTTCGGCAATATGACCAAGAAGTTGGTGGAGAATGGTAGTATCGCGGAAAATGGTTGTGGAAAGTTTGCTGATTTCACGGCCGATCGTTTGAAAGAGATAAAGGAATTGGGTGCTACCCACATCTGGTACACGGGTGTGATTGAGCATGCTACACAGACCAATTACGAACAATATCGCATTCGCAAAGACCATCCTGCTGTTGTGAAGGGCAAGGCGGGTTCTCCATACGCCATCAAGGATTATTATGATATCGATCCTGATTTGGCCGAGAAGGTCGAGGATAGACGCAAGGAGTATGACGCCTTGTTGAAGCGTTCCCACAAAGCGGGCTTGAAAGTGATTATGGACTTTGTTCCGAACCACGTCGCTCGTCAATATCACTCCGATGCGAAGCCGAAGGGGGTATTGGATTTGGGCGAGGAGGATGTGAAGGAGGTTTTCTTCTCCAATCAAAATAATTTCTACTATTTGGTGGACCAAGGTTTCGAGGGCCGTTTCGATTTGTATGCGGGAGAAGAGCAACCCTACACCGAATACCCTTGCAAGGTGACTGGAAATGACTTCTTCGCAAACACGCCAGGTATCTATGAATGGTATGAGACGGTAAAATTGAATTATGGTGTAGACTACAGAAATGGTCATTTCCACGATTTTAGACCGATGCCCAATACCTGGACCAAGATGGCTGATATCCTTTTGTATTGGTGCAAGAAGGGTGTGGATGGTTTCCGTTGCGACATGGCGGAGATGGTTCCTGTTGATTTCTGGGGATGGGTCATTCCTATCGTGAAGCAAAACTATCCGAATGTCATCTTTATTGCCGAGACCTACGATCCTTCTCAATATCGTCGTTTCATTTTTGATGGAAAATTCGATTATCTCTACGATAAGGTAGGCCTTTATGATACTTTGCGTGGTGTGATGCGCAACGAGAATGCTTGCCACAATATCACACCTTGTTGGCAGAGTTTGGATGGTATCGAGAGCAATATGCTGAACTTCTTGGAGAACCATGACGAGCAACGTGTCGCTTCTGATTTCTTCGCGGGCGATGCCGAGAAGGGTAAGCCTGCCATGATTATCTCCGCTTGTATCAACAAAGGCCCTGCGATGCTTTACTTTGGCCAAGAGTTGGGTGAGTCTGCGATGGACAAGGCCGGATTCAGCGGCATGGATGGCCGTACCACCATCTTCGATTATTGGGCGGTTCCATCCGTTCAACGTTGGTTGAATGGCAAGTCCACCAAGAATGAGAAGGCTTTGCGCAGCTTTTACAGTACTTTGCTGAACGTTTGCGGTACCGAAAAGGCGATCTCGGATGGCTCTTTCTTCGATTTGACCTATGCGAACTTCAATAACCCGGATTACAATACCAACAAGCAGTATGCCTTCTTCCGTAAGCATGAGAATGAGTGCCTACTCATTGTTGTGAATTTTGAAAACAATGATGTGAAGTTGAAGGTGAACATCCCTCAGCACGCATTCGATGTCTTGGGTATTCCTGCGGCGGACAAATGTGAGTTCACTGATTTGTTGACAGGGAAGAAGTCTAAACGTAAAATCGCAAGTGACGAGCCATTTGTGCTTGATGTAAAACAAAATAATGGTGTGATATTGAAGATTGCCTTCTAAGGGTGTGGCGCTATGTCAATATTGTTTGGAGAATCGTACACCTTGTATTACTTTTGCGGCGTTTAATCGTTTGTAGTAAAATAGTTATTGTTATGAATCGTAGTAAAACAATCAAGTTGGCGCTTTTCGGTAGCGTGTCTTTGATGATCTTCTCTTCATGTTCAGCTATCACGAATGACTGTGAGTGTACGATTGGCGACGTAAAGCAAGAGTATTATGATGAGGAGGTGAGTTGTTCTGAATTAGAGGATACAGAGGGCATGCGTTGCTCTTCTATCTAATATGCAATTCAACGACTGTATAAAATATACTGCTAGGATAATGGTGGGAGCCGCGTTTGTGGCTTCCGCCATTTTGAAATTTATTTCCCTGGATGCCTTCGAACTCTACATTTATGGATTCGATTGGTTTGGAATGGGGGTCTCATCCTACTTGGCTAGGTTGATTCTGACGATGGAGATACTATTGGGCCTCTCCTTGATATCTGGTGTGAAGGCACGATTAGCGGTGCGTGGCGCCATGGCGGCACTGGTTGGATTCTCCCTCTTTTTGCTCTACCTGATAGCGACGGGCAATGATGGCAACTGCCATTGTTTTGGTGAACAGTTTGAACTAAAACCGTTGCCTTCCCTTTTGAAAAATTTGGTGTTAATGGCCTTGTTGGGGGTGGCATGGCATGCGAAGGATTGGTTCCGGAAGGCGGAAAAGTATATTCTTCCGCTCTTTGTGGTGGGGGCGTTGCTCTTCTCCTTGGTATTGAAGGCACCCTATGGTTATGGAAAGGATAAACCAGTGAAGTTCTCTCCTGATAAGTACGCGGAGTTGGTGGAGCGTCATTCCGACTTGCGACAGCCGGGTAAACAGGTGGTCGCGTTTTTTAGTACCCATTGCAAGCATTGTAAGTCCGCGATGCGGAAATTGGAGATCGCCTTGAGGCGACAACATTTCCCGCAGGATCGGATTCAATGGTTTGTGATTGGCCAAGAGGATTCATTCCAAGCGTTCTTGGATGAGACGGGAGTGACGCCGTGTCGCCATGAGTTGATGGAGGGTCGACAAGTGTTGCCCATCACGGATGGTTCCGTGCCCTTGATTCTTTTGGTGGAGGATGGGGTAGTGGTGAATAAACTCTCCAACGCGACATTTAACGAGGGCGCGATACGTGAATTTAGCGGAGTAAAGTAGCCCAAGTTCGTTGCTTTTATTTATTTTTGTATTAGAAAAATTCAAGAGATATGATAGAGATTATTCCAGCGATTGATATTATCGACGCCAAGTGCGTCCGTCTTTCACAAGGTGATTACGACCAAAAGAAAGTTTACAACGAGAACCCGCTTGAGGTGGCTAAAATGTTTGAGGATGCGGGGGTCAAACGTCTCCACTTGGTCGATTTGGATGGTGCGAAGGCGCAGCATATTGTGAACTACAAGGTGTTGGAGAAGATCGCCAATGGCACCAACTTGACCATCGATTTCGGTGGTGGTCTGAAGAGCGATGATGATCTTCGAATCGCCTTCGAGAGTGGCGCGAGCATGGTGACAGGCGGTAGCATCGCTGTGAAGAAACCCGATGTATTCTCCTCTTGGATTGAGAAGTTTGGCTCGGAGCGTATCATATTGGGCGCTGATGTGAAGGGGGAGAAGATTGCGGTCAGCGGATGGATTGAGACCACAGACGCGGATTTGTTGCCTTTCGTCGGAAAGTTCAAGGCCCTAGGCGTGGATAAGGTGATCTGCACCGATATCAGCAAGGATGGTATGTTGCAAGGGCCATCCATCGATCTTTATAAAAAGATATTGGCTGAATTCCCTGATTTGTACTTGATCGCCAGTGGCGGTGTCAGCTCCATGGCGGATATCGAGGCGTTGCAAGAGGCGGGTGTTCCTGCAGTGATCACAGGCAAGGCTATCTATGAGGGTAGGATCAAGATGGAGGATTTGACGAAATTCATTTTGAATTAAGAAACGATAGTTCGACGAAGTCAATTAAGAGTTAAGAGCAATCCCCGGAGGGGATATACGTGGGTAGCGTAGGGTTTATACCCTACGGCAGTTCAATTAAGAAATAATAACAAGAATGTTGTTTAAAGATTGTAGGGCGTCCCTTTGTGGGTGCCCTATTTTTGTTGTTCAAAGGCCTTATAACCCTTTGTCCCAATTTTGTGTTTCCCCATAAATTTCGTACCTTTGCAAGGAGTTATAAAGAATAAAGAAGAGTTTTGTCGTGAAGGAATATTTAAACCATAAGGTTTTTCAGTTGATCTCTGAGGTGGTGGATGCCAAAGGTGTGGAATGTTATGTGATCGGTGGGTTTGTGCGTGATATCTTCTTGCAACGTCCCTCCAAAGACATAGATGTGGTGGTAGTCGGTAGTGGCATTGAGGTGGCTGAGGCTTTCCATAAGAAGTGGAAGGGTAGTACCTTGGCTGTTTTCAAGAATTTCGGTACCGCGCAGGTGAAAAACAAGGATATGGAGGTGGAGTTTGTGGGGGCTCGAAAAGAGTCTTACCGTGAGGATTCCAGAAAACCGATTGTGGAGAATGGCACCTTGGAGGATGACCAGAACCGTCGCGACTTTACCATCAACGCTTTAGCCATCTGTTTGAACAGTGACCGCTTCGGTGAGTTGGTGGATCCGTTTGGAGGCAAAGAGGATCTCCGCAACATGGTGATTCGTACACCGCTTGACCCCGATATCACATTTAGTGACGATCCGTTGCGCATGATGCGTTGCATTCGTTTCGCGACCCAGCTACGATTCTTTATTGACGAGAATACATTCGATGCGATTGTGCGGATGAAGGAGCGGATTTCCATCATCTCCAAAGAGCGTATCGTGGATGAATTGAATAAGATGATGGCATCCCCTCGTCCTTCGGTGGGAATCGACCTTTTGGAACGTTGTGGCCTGTTGGAAATTATCATGCCTGAAATTCATAACCTTTGTGGTGTTGAAGAGAAAGCGGGTCATGGCCATAAGGATAATTTCCTCCATACCTTGCAGGTGTTGGATGCGGTGGCAGAGAAATCCGATGATTTGTGGCTTCGTTGGGCGGCCCTTTTCCACGATGTGGCGAAACCAGTCACCAAGAAGTGGGACAATAAGATTGGATGGACCTTCCACAACCATAATTATGTGGGCGCGAAGATGGTGCCGAGAATTTTCGCGCGAATGAAGTTGCCGTTGAACGAGCACATGAAATTCGTGCAGAAAATGGTGGAGCTCCACATGCGTCCGATCAGCCTCGTGGAGGATACGGTCACCGATTCGGCGGTACGTCGACTCCTTTTCGACGCGGGGGACGATATAGATGCCTTGATGACGCTGTGCGATGCCGATATCACCTCCAAGAATGTTGATAAGGTGAGAAGATTCAAGGAGAATTTCCGAATTGTACGGGAGAAACTACGTGAAATCGAGGAGAAGGACCGTGTCCGCAATTTCCAGCCGCCTATCACGGGAGAGGAGATCATGCGCATCTTTGATTTGACGCCATGCCGTGCCATTGGTGACATCAAGGTGGCGATCAAGGATGCTATTTTAGATGGAGTCATTCCTAATGAGTATGAGCCAGCCTACCAGTTCATGTTGGAGAAGGCGAAGGAGTTGGGACTTACTCCTAAGAATGTCTAATTTTTCTGTGTCTGATTTTTCAAAATAGAGTAGTAGCTTATGGATATCGAACATATCTTGGAACACGGAGCCGTGTTTCGTAAATCCTCCGAGGGTGGTCCCCAGAAGGACGATAAGGTGAAGACCAAGGCGAAAAAGACCTCCTATATCAAAGGAGCGCACGGGTCCGGTTCGGCGAAAATGAAGGCGGAGTATCGCCGTAAACGCGCGAATCGCCATAAATAGTCATATCATTTAATTCCTGTATAAGTATGAATGTTTTATTTATCGGAGGAACGGGTACCATCAGCATGGCCATTACCAGAAAATTGGCTGCTGAGGGGCATCAATTGTTCCTGTTGAACCGAGGAAACAGATCGGTTCAGTTGCCTGACAATGTGAAGTATATCAAGGTGGCGGATGTGAACGACGAGGCGGATGTGAAGGCGAAGATCGCCGGCATGAAATTCGATGTTGTTTGCGATTTCATCATTTTCCATAAAGCGCAGGCGGAGCGGGATTTCCGACTCTTCTCGGGTGTGACGAAACAGTTTATCTTTATTAGTTCCGCATCCGCTTACCATAAACCATTGTCCTCCTATATCATTACGGAGGGTACGACGATGGCCAACCCTTATTGGCAATATTCCAGGGAAAAAATTGAGTGCGAGGAGTATTTCTTCGAGCAATATAAAAACAATGATTTCCCGATTACGGTCGTTCGACCTAGTCATACTTATGATGAACGATCCATTCCACTCGGCGTTCATGGCGCCAATGGTAGCTGGCAAGTGGTGAAGCGTATGATGGCAGGTAAACCAGTTATTATCCAAGGTGATGGTACTTCATTGTGGACGATGACCCACAACAGTGATTTCGCCAAGGCGTTTGTCGGTTTGATGGGCAATCCACACGCGATTGGAGAGGCTTTCCAAATCACATCGGATGAGACATTGACTTGGAACCAAATCTATCAAGCCATCGCGCAGGCGTTGGATGTGGAGTTGAAACCATACCATGTCTCTTCTGATTTCTTGATGTCCGTCAGCAACTACGACTTAGAGGGTAGTTTGATTGGCGATAAGGCCAACTCAGTGGTCTTCGACAATACCAAATTGAAGCGTGCCGTGCCTGGTTATACCCCGACGGTATCATTCGCCGAGGGTGTGAAGCGAACAATCGATAATGTCTTGGCTCATCCTGAATTGCAGCGTGAAGACCCTGATTTTGACGCATGGTGCGATGGCGTGATTGAACGCTTGGAGCAGGCGAAGAGCGAATTAAAAAAGAAGTTTTTGTAAATAGAGCATAAGATGAAGCGGCCTTTGAATGGAAATAGCGTGTGTAGGGTGCTCCTAGGGGTACTTTTATCATTGTGTTTTTCTCCAATGTTCGCTTCTCCTTTTGTTGGCTGTCCGGATTTCATGGATCTTGACGCCTCTTATGTGGAACTTTTCACAGGCCATACCGATCAACCTTTTGATTCTATTGGAAAGGTGGAGAAGCGTCACCATCTCAATGAGGCGCAGGGAGTGGACTATAATACGGGCGGTAAACTGAAATTTATTCCAGAGGGAGAGTTGAAGTCGATTCGTTTGGGTAATGATAGCATTGGTGGAGAGTCTGAATCCATTGTGTATCATTATGTTGTCGATTCGGATAACTCCTTGCTTTTTGTGAATTTCGCTGTGGTTTTAGAAGATCCCGGACATGATTTTATTTTCCAACCTCGTTTTGTCATCCGCATTACGGATAAGGAGGGTAGGCTGGTGAATGATTGTTCCGAATACGATGTATCCGCGGCAGCCGGGTTGGATGGTTTCCAAGATTATACCACCATAAATGGCGTGGTGCGTTGGCGTGATTGGTCCCGGATCGGTTTGGATTTGACTCCTTTTGTGGGGCAAGAGGTGCAAGTCCAGTTCATTACCTACGACTGTTATTTGCTTGGTCATTTCGGCTACGCTTATTTTACTGCTTCTTGCGCTCCTAATAAATTGGCTGTTGAGTCTTGTAGCGGTTCCTCCTTTAGTTTGGCCGCGCCAGAGGGATTCGCCTCGTATCATTGGGACAATGGGGATACCACCCGTGTGACCACCCGCACCATGTCGGGTGGAGATATGAATATCTATTGCGAGGTGACCTCCGTTACGGGCTGTCAATTTACGCAAAGCGCGTATGTGACAGATAATTCCATCGTGATAAGCACTGATCTGAAGGATACGATTTGTCAGGGAGATACTTACCAGAAGAATTATTTTGACCTGCCGCCTCAAATGAATGTGGGTACTTTCGGCTACAACAACATCATTGTGAATCCTTCCTCTTGTAGCTCTACCGAGGAGGTGAACTTGCAATTGACGGTTTTGCAAACCTACTATCCAATCGTGGCTGCCATTTGTGAGGGGGAGGATTATGAGGCGAATGGTTTTTCTGTGCAACATCCGCCTGTGGGTGTCTATACCGACACATTGCGTTACAAACATGCGAATGGCCGCTGTGATAGCATTGTTTGCCTCCGTTTGGAGGTGAGCGAATCCAACCATTTGAGCAATGAGATCATTGGTGATTTGAATCCTTGTGTCAATACGATGGTCTCGTACTATGTGGAGACAGAGGATAATTTGTCGAAATATTTATGGACGTTGCCTGAAAATGTGGTGGTCGTGAGTGGCGCGAACTCTCCGCAGGTTGTTCTCTACTTTACGGATGACCGCCCCGCTACTTTGGAGTTGACGGGTGTTAATGGATGTGGATCCAGCGCGGTGCCGGTCCAAGTGACGCCTCACCCATCTTATCAGGTCGTGGTGGAAGATACTGTTTGTCAGGGCAATACCTATACGAGGGGCGAGATTCGCTTGGGTAAACAAAATAATATTGGCGTATTTACCTCGCTTCATTCCTACAAGACTGAGATGGGTTGTGATAGTTCCATCGTATTGGTGCTTACTGTTTTGCCTAATCCGGAGGCGACGCTTACGGCTTCTCCTGATAAGAGTGTCTATTGCGACTCCGCGGAGGTGCGTTTGACCGTGAAGACATCAGGCTCACATTCGCTCGTGCAGAGTTGCGATCCTTTGCAAGTGGCTGTAGGAGATGTTTATTGCGCGGATGGTTCTTTTATCTCTTTGGATAGTTTCTTGAGTCAGCCGAAGGAGGCCCGAGGCGTTGTCTTTTTTGTGGATGATACCCTTGGTGTCGCTTATGTGGCAGATTTGACAGAGCGTGCCCAGATGTTGTGGGGAAATGAATATGTGGATATACCAGGCATTGAAAACCAAATGTACCTACGCAACTTGTTGGATGATATGAGTGGATATGGCAATACCTCGTTGATGCGTAGTTATGGCGGCTCGAATCTTTATCCGATGGCTTGGGAGTGCGATTTTGAGAAAGGTTGGTATATCCCAGCGATAGGCGAGTTGCGTAAGTTGTTTGGTGAGATAGAGACGGTCAACCACTCCCTCCAGATGGTAGGTGGCTCTTCGATTGTTTTGGACAATAGTTTGTTTGACGTCTACAATTCATACGATTTTGCATACGCGTCTAGTACGGAGTATAATGCCCAGAACATCTGCTGTCTGACCTCTAATTTCGTCATGTATGCGCTCAATAAAAGATCGTATTATCGTTGCCGTTACATTTGCGCGGTGAAGATGGCGAATTGGAAAGCCCCTAAATACAAGGTGGGTGATTTGGTAGAGAACTCGGATGGATCCAAGGGAATAGTTTGTTACTTGGCGCCTGATGGTGTTTCGGGAACGATGATCGCGATGGAGGATACGGAGGAGTTCTCCTTGAGCAATAGCGCTTCCGCGCCTTCTTTACCTACCAAGAGAACGATAAAAAGTTCCTTGACAGGTTGGTCTGGTTATGATAATACGGCCCAAATGAGATTGTCGGGCGCGGCGGAAGATTATCCAGCCGCTTGGAACGTCGATTTTGAGAATGGTTGGTATATTCCTTCTGTTGCCCAAATGAATTACCTCTATGCCCATTCCATCGTATTGGATACCGCTCTCTATCGTCAAGGTGGTGAGATGCTTTCGTATGATGTGTATTGGACCAGTATTGTCTATGGCGCAACCTCTGAACTTATTGGCTGGAGTTATGACATGGCCCAGGGTAGTATGATGAACGAGCCGATGTCGGAAAAGCGTATTGTCCGTCCGATGCGTGATTTTGTCTATTGCGAAGAGAAGGAGGTGGTGATAGATACGACCAGCTTCTATCGATGGAATAGTGGTGATACGACACCTTCCATTGTGGTACGTCCGAATAGCACTACGACCTACCAAGTGGAGGTCTCCGCGTATCAAGGCAAGTGTAGTACTTTGTTGTCCAAAGATATCTATGTGAAGAGCGAGGAGCCTGTGGTGATGAATCGTACCATCTGTGCTGGACAGACCTACAAGGATGACTATTTCGAGTCTGCCGAGTCGGGTAGTTATACCATAGAGGTGGATAATGGTGAGTGCAAACAAAAAATGGTGTTGAATCTGGATGTGTTGACATCGATCGATACGACACGGTTGCAAGATGTGGTCTGCCAAGGAGCCTTCTATCAAAAGCATGGATTCAACTTCAAGGCGAATCGATCTGGTGTGATCTACGATACCATCACGCTTTCCTCTGCGCAATCGTGCGACAGTGTACTCTGTTTACGTTTGGAGGTTTTGCCTGCGCAAAGGGATACGCAGTACGCTCGGGTATGCCAAAACGAGTCTTATCGTGAGAATGGATTTGATATACCTGCCTTTCAACGTGCGATGCTGAAATACTGGGAACGTACGGAAGAGTCTTCCGATGGATGTGTGATGATCCATACTTTAGGTCTCTATGTGGATACGGTCTATCAAATCGCCATGGTGGACTCCGCTTGCTATATGGAGCGTTATCAGAAGAGTGGATTTGATTTTGTGGTGGATGAGTTAGATTATAGTCTTCACTATCTTACGCTCCAATCCATCCTCCATTGCGACAGTGTGATCGCGCTTCGTCTCAAAGCTTTGGAGCGACAGTCGACCAACTATTACGACACGGTGGCGTATGGTGAGAGTTACCGTGATGCGAACTTTGATTTGCCTGCTCAAAAAATAGCGGGTGAATCTACCTTTGACACCACCTATGTGGCGGCGAATGGATGCGACAGTTTGGTGGTGTTGCACCTATATGTACGCGGCGATGATGAGGTGAATATCCCAACCTCCTTCACGCCTGGAGATGGTAATGGCGTCAATGACGTGTTTATGGAGGGGTATGAGATTTATATCTATGACCGTTATGGCTTGTTGGTATGCCATTCCGAGAATGGCTGGAACGGACAGTACCGCGGCGCGCCTGCTGATGCGGGTGTATATCTCTATACCATTCGCTTTAAGAATGGCAAAGAGAAATATGGAACGGTGGAAATTATCAAAGAGTAATTATTTAATAATAGTTTAGTTATATGGATAAGAGAAGAATTATATCCATCCTTTTGATGGTGTTGTGTTTGGGAATATTTTTCTATTCAATCATTCAGAAGAGGGGAGAACAGAAGGGCGAAACTGAAACGAAGGCGGAATATTCCGAGGGTGATTTTAGGAATCAAGGTGAATTATGGGATTATATGCATTCCCATGCGTTTGTTTCGTCGGAGTGTGATACGATCAGTTTGACGGTCAAGAATTTTAATCTCTATTTGAATGGAGAGAAGTTTTCCGATAAGTTGGAGATGTGTGATTTCCAATACAAGGCGGCTGGATTTACGGGGTATGACATCATGGGCAAAAAGTTGCGTATTATGGTGGTGAAACAGGATACCATTTGCTCTTTGACAGATATTAGCGATTCGAATAAGATGAAGCTATATATTGCGAAACCGTGATAGTTTTATTAATTTTGTTCTAACTAATTCATTATACATTCAATATTTTACTATGTTACAAAGAGTACAATCTATTTATCTATTGGTTACATTTATTCTTACTCTCCTCTTATTGATCCTTCCGATGGGCTATATCTTGCAAGATGGTATGTTGGAGGTGTTTAAGGTGAATGCAGTCGGGGCCTATGCTTTGGTCTCTGATCCTTCCCAATCGTCGGTTTCCTCACAAATGGTAGAGACGGCTTGGACATTGTTTATCTTGGTGTGCATCATTTTGGGGCTTACCATTTATGATATTTTCATGTTCAGAAAGAGGATGTTGCAGATTCGCATCGCAGTGTTCAATATGTTGTTGCAGTTGGGTATTTACGCTTTGTTTGCGTTTTACTATTTCTTCTTGATGCCTAACCAAGGTATTATCTCTGGTGTTTTCCAACCAAGTTGGACCATCTTGATTCCGATTCTCAATGTCATCTTGACATATTTGGCTATTCGCAAGATTGGTGCGGACGAGGCATTGATCCGTTCATTGGATAGATTGCGTTAATGGCCCCGTTGCGACTCACGAGCGAGCATCTGGCTCTTCGGGCTTTGGAGCCTGAGGATTTGGAGGTGTTGTACCAATGCGAGAATGATCCCGCTATTTGGGGCGAGGGGAGTATGATTCCTCCCTTTTCCCGCTACGACTTGAAGCAATACATCGCGAATGGGCAGGATATTTTTTCTTCCCGCACTCTTCGCTTAGTCGTTGAGCAAAAGGTGGATCGTCGGGTTGTCGGTATGGTGGATCTCTTCGATTTTGAGCCGATATCGCAGCGTGTGGAGCTGGGTATCTTGATTTTCGATGCGTTTCGGGGAAGGGGATTCGCCAAGGAGACGGTGGCGATGGTTCGTTCGTACGCCTTTGATTTTCTGCGTTGCCATCAGCTGATGGCAAGGGCGAATGTGAAGAATGAGGCGAGTCTTCAGCTCTTTGCCGAGTGTGGGTTTGTTGAGGCTGGCGTGCTCAAGGATTGGGTGCGAGACGGGGGAGCGTGGAGCGATTGCAAACTTTTTCAATTGATAAATCGTTTATAGTATGGCTATATCAACATTAATTTTAGGAATAATCCTGATCGTTCTTGGTTTGGCGGTAGGCGCTATGACCTTGAAAAGTCCTGAAAGAATGTCCAGGTACCAGCTGATGCAACAGAAATGGGGCGTGGTAGGCAAGGTTATTTATTTTGTTGGAAATGTGATGTTCCCTATCTCTTTGGGAGCCGTCTTTATCTGGGCTAGTTCTTTAGGTGTGGGTTTGAAGATGATTTTCTTTTCGTAAGGGAATCGCATTGTTGTAAACAAAAAAATCCGTGGCGCATCATCTGATGGCAGCCACGGATTTTCTATTTTATGTGATCTTCTGTTATTTCAAGATCTTCTCGATCGCATTCAACTCCTCAGCGGAGAAGGCAAGGTTGTTCAATGCCTTGAGGCTATCCAGCAATTGGTTGGCCGAGCTTGCGCCTACGATCACACTGGTCACGCGCTCATCCTTCAACAGCCATGCCAAGGCCATCTCAGCCAAGGTTTGACCACGCTTCACGGCGATGTCGTTCAAGGATTGGATCTTAGCCACCAACTCAGGGGTAATGGATGATTTCTGCAAGAAGAAGTTCTTGGCCGCTCTGGAATCGGCTGGGATGCCGTTGAGATAGCGGTTGGTCAACAATCCTTGCGCCAATGGGGAGAATGCCACCATGCCAACGCCCTTTTCCTTCAATAGAGGAAGCAATTCAGGCTCGGTCCAGCGATCCATCATGGAGTAGCGTGCTTGGTGTACCAAACATGGCACCTTATGTTCCGCCAAAATCGCTACCGCCTCTTTGGTCTGTTTGGCGTCGTAGTTGGAGATACCTACATACAATGCCTTTCCTTGTCGCACGATGTCTGCCAAGGCCCCCATGGTCTCCTCGAGTGGGGTGTTAGGATCTGGACGGTGAGAGTAGAAGATATCCACATAGTCCAAGCCCATTCGTTTCAAACTTTGGTTGAGGCTTGCCATCAAATATTTGCGGCTTCCCCATTCTCCGTAAGGTCCAGGCCACATGTCGTAGCCAGCCTTGGTGGTGATGATCATCTCGTCGCGGTAAGCACCCAAGCCATGCTTCAAGATCTTTCCGAAGTTTTCCTCGGCAGAACCGTAGACCGGTCCGTAGTTATTGGCAAGATCGAAATGGGTGATACCATTGTCGAAGGCGGTGAAGGCGATCTTCTCGAAGTTCTCGAAACAATCCACGCTTCCGAAATTGTGCCATAAACCTAAGGAAATAGCGGGAAGCAGCAGTCCGCTTCGTCCGCAACGACGATAGACCATCTCGTCATATCTTTTATCACTTGCCACGTAAGGAACCGCGGCGTGCAAATTGGGTGTTCCCACTTTTTGATTAACAGAATCCATATACTTTAAAATTTTGGTTGGGGCAAAGGTAGGGAAAAATAATTAACGATGTATTGTCTGTAACATTCAATCCAAAAATTATAAAATATATCTTTGATTTGTTGATATTTTAAATATTATTCGTAATTTAGTGTAGAGAAAATGTTGTACCATGAAGACTCAAAATGTTCAGACGTTAATTATACAGTTCAAGAATGAAATAGCCTCTTGGGAAATACCCTTGTTTCGCGGCAGTGTTATTCATGCAATGGAGGACGCAAATGTTTTGTTCCACAATCATCTGAATGATGATGAGTTACGGTATCGTTATCCATTGATTCAATACAAAAGAATTAATAAACGAGCCGCATTGGTATGTGTTGGAGAAGGAACTGAGGTAATTGGAGAGTTTTTCAGTAACGCTAATTTCTCTTTTGAGATAGGTGATCGCATAGAAAATATGGAGATCGACCATGTAGATGCTAAACGCACATTGATTCAGGTTTGGGATAATGAGTTTAGGTATGTTATTCGTAAGTGGTTGCCGTTGAGTTCTGAAAACTATCGTACATATCTTTCCTTGAATGGTATCGTTGAACAGTGCGCTTTCTTGCAAAAGATTCTCGTTGGCAATGTTTTGTCTTTCTGTAAAGGGGTGGATGTTACCATAGAGAAGGAGGTCTCATGTGTGATTCAGAATATCTTAGGAACTCATACTTATACTCATAAAGGTGTGAAGATGATGGGTTTCGATGTCGAGTTTAAAAGTAATGTCTCATTGCCTGATTATGTGGGATTGGGAAAAGGGGTGAGCTTGGGATTTGGAATGGTGAAAAAATTAAACAAGTAATAATATATGGATAAAGTGCGTGAACATGTGTATTTAGCTGCAATGCTTCATGATATAGGCAAGTTTTATCAGCGAGCAGATGTGACCTTTGCAGATGAAAAATTTGCAGATAATATCAAGCCATTGGTGGACTATATATGTCCAAAGAATGAACATGGAGGTTTTGGATACCAGCATTCTGTGTGGACTTTGCAATTTTTGGAAGAAGTATCTTCGATGTTGAAATCAGTTCCTGGTTTTCAGACTAATTTATTAGAATCGAACAATTCGGATTCTGTGTTTCAGTTGGCCGCATATCATCACAAACCGAGTACAGAACTTCAAGCTTTAATTTCTTTGGCTGATTGGTGGAGTGCTGGTATAGATAGAACCAATCCTGCAACTTATGAGCAGGAAGATGGTGTGCAAGCAGATATAAATTGGGGCAGACACCGTTATAAGCAGATACCATTGTATTCTGTATTTAATAAAATTAATAGCGGAAATTATAAGTTTGCATTTGGTTTGCATCCATTGTCAATTGACGAGAAGGATTTCTTTCCGAAAAATGTAAGTAGCAAATCCGATGGTGTTTCACAAGAGAAATATGCAGAGTTGTGGAAATCGTTTAGAGAAGAATTAAAAAAAATTCCGACCGATTCGTTCAATGGCTTTTCGGAGAGTTTGATGTATTTATTGAAGAAATACACATGGTGTATCCCTTCAAATACAAATGATATGGCAAATGTTAGTTTATTTGACCATTTGAAAACAACAGCAGCTTTTGCCGATTGTTTGTACGTTTACAGGCAGGATCATCCTGATGATTTTATGTGTTCAAACAATAGATTGTCGTTAAAAGAAGGGGCGAAGCCTGTAATATTGTTAGGAGGTGACTTGTCTGGCATTCAGAATTTTATTTATAATATTGCTTCGCGCAAGGCGGCTGTGAGTTTGAAAGGGCGTTCGTTCTATTTGCAGTTGCTGATAGATTCCATTATACAACGTGTCATTTCTCATCCCGATATCAATGCTACATTGGCTCATGTGGTTTATTCTTCGGGCGGAAAGTTTTATATGCTGTTGCCCAATACGGAAAAAGTAATAAATACGATAGAAGAGTTAAAGATTCAGATAGAGGCAGATATATGGAAAGAGCATTATGGTCAACTTATTGTCAACATTGATTATGTTCCATTCTCGTATAATGTAAAAGGTAAGAATCTTGATTTTGAGTCGCAGGTTGATAGACCAATAGGTGAGTTATGGCGTGCATTGGCAGATAAACTTACAGCCCAGAAAAATCGTAAGTTCAATAATGTCATATTGTCTGAATTTGATAATATGTTCACACCGCAAGATGTGGATAAGCAGGCGAAAATATGTGCTGTAACGGGCATTGAAAGCGACAGTTGTAAGCCGATTGACTCGAAAGAAAAAGATAATAAAACTTATGTTCTGCCAATTGTTAAAGAACAGGCAGAATTAGGAGTTACTCTAAAAGATGCTGATTATATTCTAACGCATAAGTCAAATGAGGAAAACAAGTATGTGCGTAATCGTGTGAAGTGCGATGTACATTGTGTTGGTATTCATAATTATTTGTTTGACCAATTAGAGCTAACCGATGACGATGCTGATTTTAGAAGAATAACATCAGCTGACGTGTGTCGTGTAAAACTGATTAATAAGACAAATTTCTTGTCCGCTCAGCTAAAGGGAAATAAATGTAGCTACGGCTTTCAATTCTACGGAGGAAACAAACAGGCTCAAATTATAGACAAGGAAACAGGGAAATTACGCAACAAAACATTTGAAGAGCTTGCAGGAGGTTCGTACTTGGGCATTCTTCGTATGGATGTTGACGGACTTGGTTCTATTTTCATCAAGGGACTACCTGATGAAGCGAAGAGTTTTGCTGCTTATTCAACAATGTCGTTTATGCTTGATTATTTCTTCAGTGGCTTCTTGAATACAATTAGAGAGAAGAATGAGTTTAAGGATGATGTAAACATATTGTACTCTGGTGGAGACGATGTGTTTGCTGTTGGTAAGTGGAATAAATTGATAGAATTTGCAGAGTCTATACGTGAGAACTTCAGAAAGTTTGTTGGTCGCGACGATATCTCCATTTCTGGTGGTATTGCAATCGTTGGAGACAAGTATCCAATAGCGAAAGCTGCCGAAATGGCTGGCGAAGCTGAAGATACGGCAAAAAAATATAAAGATTCTGCGAAGAATGCATTTTGTTTGCTTGGCGAATGTGTATCGTGGACGAAAGATGAATATGAGTATGTAAAATCATATAAGGATCAGTTTGTATCTTTGATAAAAGATTTTGGTTTGTCTCGTGGCATTCTTCATAAGATAATGACATACGCAGAAACGGTAAAAGGAAATAGAGACGAAAAACGAAAGCCCGACATGAGTTATCTATGGCATACAGCCTATTATTTGACACGTTATATGGCAAATGCCAAAGGAAAAGCTGCTGTTGTCGAATTTTGTAAGGATTTGCGTGACAAGCAACTACTTAAAGAGGAGAATTATAGACTGATGTCAATAGCAGCTCGTTGGGCAGAATTGGAATTAAGAGAAAATAATAACAATTAAAAATAAGTAATTATGATTTGGGAAAAGAATATTCCGCAAGGTGAAATTACAGGGAAAATAAGCAAGGAAACAGTTGATTTCGCTAAAAAATTTGGAAGTCATTTAGGTACTAATGACACAAAATTAATTGAGGATAAATATGGAAACAAGAAAGAGAAGACAGTTCGTGCAAAATTGACGACAACTCAATTGAGAAAATTTTATGGTGAAGTAAAACGACAGCAGATGAAAGGATACAATGAAACAGATTTTGTTTTATTAAAACCTAAATTAGCGTATGCAGTAGGAAGAGTTAAGGATCCTTCAGCGAAGATTAACGATTTATATAAGGTTGTTGCGAATGCAATTGATATTGTTGTGAATGAAGACGGCATAGCAAAAGAAATAAAATTCAAAAACTTTATAAAAATATTTGAAGCAATTGTTGCTTATCATAAAGCTGCGGAAGAAAGTAACTTAAGTGATAATAATTAAATAATATAGATATGAAAGCATTAGTAAAGAAATATAAAATCACAGCAGAAGTAGAACTTCTTTCTGGACTTCACATAGGTGGTAGTAAAGACAATGTTGAAATTGGAGGAATTGACAATCCAGTTATAAAGTTGGCAACAGATAATGGAAAACCTTACATTCCAGGAAGTTCGTTAAAGGGAAAGATGCGTTGCTTGTTGGAACAGATAAAGGGTTGCCAATTAGGCGAAAATTCTGAAATAAACGATTTATTTGGTGCTTCAGAAAAAAAAATAAAAGATAAAGTAATCAATGGATGTCCTTCGAAAATCATAGTAAGGGATGCTTATTTAACAAGTGATTCTGTAATAAAATTGGAGAATTCTGATGAGTTGGATATGCCATATACCGAAAATAAATATGAAAATACGATAGATAGAATTACAGGAACAACAGTGAAAGGCGGAATCAGACAAACAGAAAGAGTCCCTGCGGGGGTGTCTTTTGCTGTGGAATTCGTTCTAAATGTATATAAAAAAGAAGAAATAGATGACTCTAACGACTCTTTGTCTCTTTTTAAAGATGCTATTAATGCCATTGAAAATGACTATTTAGGAGGTTGTGGCTCTCGTGGTTATGGACAAGTTCGTTTTGGAGGATGGAAGTATTATGAAGCAACCGAAAGTTCAAAATGGAAAATGGTGAAACTTGATAAAAATATAATAGAATGGTGAAATGCAAGTTAAAAACATACAAATTGCATTTCTCATCACCATTGCATTTAGGAGATGCTCGCGACGATTATAGTGTCAGCCTTCAAACGATGGATTCTGATACTATGTATGCGGCATTGATTTCCTGCCTTGCAAAATTAGGCAAGGATATACCTGAAGATGGCGATTTGGGATGCACTATAAGCAGTTTGTTTCCTTTCTATCAGAAAGAGAAAACAACAAGCGACACGGCAGTATATTTTTTCCCTAAACCATTGAAACAGACATTGCCAACGTCAGAAAAGGCAATAGAAGAGCGCAAGAAAGTGAAAAAGGTAGCATGGCTTGATGCTTCATATTTCTCTAAAGCGTTAAATGGAGAACAACTTTTTGATGATGCGACTATAGAGATTTTGGATAAAGGTGCGTTCTTGACAAATGAGAAGATAGACAAGAATTTCATTACCTCGCAAGTATCACCTCGTGTTGCAGTTTCTCGAGATGGGCAAGAAGATGCTAACCCATTTTATATGGATAGAATATCTTTTAAAGATTATTCGGGATTGTTTTTTATTGTAGAAGGCGATACGACATTGCTGGATTCTGCAATCGCTTTGCTACAAACGGAAGGTATAGGAACGGATAGAAATGTTGGGAATGGCTATTTTGAGAGTGAAGAAGGAGAGGTGGAGATTACCATACCTGCTCTCGCAGAACATGAGATGTCTTTGTCTTTGTTTATTCCCGAATCAAAAGAACAACTCTCTGCAATGCTGAATTCTACTGATGTAGCGTATGACTTTAAGCGTAGAGGCGGATGGATAACAACACCGCCTCACAATACATATAGAAAGAAGTATGTGTATGCTTTTACAGTCGCTTCGGTTTTTGCAAACAAGACTAATAGTGTTTCAACTAAAGGATTGGTAGGTGTTGACCTAAAACCCGAGAAAAATTGGGGTGAAGAGATTGGTCATCCTATCTGGCGTTGTGGCAGATCTATTTTCTTACCTATAAAATTGGATTGATATGGCAGGAATAAATCACAAATACAACATAGAATTAGAGATTCTCACTCCGCTTTCTATAGGAGCAGGAGCAGAAAAAGATTGGGTGAGAGGCGTTGATTTCGTTATTGATAATCACAAGTTGTATAAACTCAACTTGAAAAAAATGATTCAAGTGGGGGTGTCTGCTGAAGAACTCTCAAATTTATTTTCTTCAAAAAATGAAGATGGCTTGAAGTCGAGATTGGCAGGGATGCTTAATGTTGTCTCTGATTTGATTATTCCTTGTCCTGTAGAGTCCGATAATGATGTTAAGGCATTTGTGAAAAATCAAATGACGGGCAACCCAATACTCGCAGGTAGCTCATTAAAGGGTGCTGTTCGTTCGGTACTATTCGATTATTTAGGAGGAACATCTAAAGATGGAAAGGAAGTGTTTGGCTCATCAACGACAGGAGATGAGTTTATGCGTTTTATTAAATTTTCTGACGCAGAATTTGATGAGACATCATTAATTAACACTAAAATTTTCAATTTACAGAGGAACGGTGCCTGGCAAGGAGGATGGAAACATGGACAGAATGAGACCTCGTCGAATTATAAGACCACAGGATTTAATACGCTTTATGAATGTTTGATGCCCGAACAAAAGGGATATTCATCGTTGATGTTGTCTGAGACTACGTACGATTTATTTGAAAAAAAGTCGAATAAGCAACACTTGAGGGGAAACGAAAAGCGTCATGTTGTATCTAATGACATAAAAAAGCTCTTTAAAATCATAAATAATCATACAAGTGAATACCTTAGGAAGGAAAAAATTTTTTTTAAGAAGTATTCAACGGACAAAACAGATAGAGTCATTGATTCGATAAATGCTCTCTTAAATTCCATACCAGTTGATAATTCATATTGTGTGTTGAAAATGTCAGCAGGTGCTGGTTTCCATTCCATTACCGGTGATTGGCAATTTGATGATTACACAAAAGGAATGTTGGACAGAAAAAGAGCTGAAAAAAAAGATTTGAGCATAGCTGGCAAGATTCTTCCTAAGTCACGCAAGATTGCTATTTGGGGAGAATCTTTTTCTCTGATGGGCTTTGTCAAGTTGCGTGTGCTTTCTGAAATAGAGCTTAGACAGATTGAGAATCAAAAAGCACAAGCAGCTGCAGAGCGTATTGCGGTCATTTGTCAGAAACAAGAAGAATCTGAACGAGCAAAAGCCGAACTTGAGGCACAATTGGAACGAGAAAGAGAAGAAGCGGAACGAATACGTCGTGAAGCAGAGGAAAAACAACAAAAGTATTCTCTTTTAATAATGGAAACCGAAAAATTGTATAACGAAGAAAAATTCGAAGATGCTCTTTCAAAAGCCCAGGAAGCAGCGGGCCTTTTACCCAAGAATAAAGAACATGAATATTGGATTTCACAGTCGCAATATAAAGTAGAACAGATAAAAGCAGAGTTGAAAGCCAAAGAAACAGCAAAACAAGAAGCAATGGATAGAAAGCTGGCTAATTCTGTTCCACTATCAGAAAAAATAGCCAACGCCTCTAAAATCCCAACTCTTTGTGGAAATGTGAAGACTTGGTTGAAATATAATACTCTTACAGATGTTGATAGAGGTGCTTTTAAGCAAAAGATTTCCGATATCTATATGACAATGAAGCCCAAAGAGCAAAAGGATTTCCAAAATTTTGCAAGATGGAAAGATGTTGTATCCTTGGTGGGTGAAGATATGGCTAAGCAGTGGCATTCGGATCTTTTTTGAACTAGTACTAATTTTGCTTATTCGTTATAGAAAAAGTGGTGTGTTTTATCATGAATTTAATGAAAAAGTGGTTAAATACACTTAGCTTTTGAGCGACTTAAACAAGTTTATTTGCAATTCGGAATATGGTATTTCAAGAGCGATTGTGTTTCGTGACGAAAGGGAGGTTATTGAGTAAAACGGTGTATGTGCCAATATATTATTGTATGTTTTTATCTAATTCTGGAGATGAGGCAGGTGAGCTGTTTCCGGAGTTGGGAGAGTTGATGAGGTAAAAAAATAGAGTATGAACGTATTAGTAGTTAACATATTACATTTATGCAGTCTGCAAGTTACATAGAAGATTTAATTCTTCAGGGCGAGGGCTCACGAGTTGAGTTCAAAGTTCGTGTGCCAAGTAAGGTAAAGGAACTAACGGAAGAGGTATGTGCTTTTGCCAATGCAGATGGAGGATTTGTATTCCTTGGTGTGGATGATTCTGGCAAGGTCGTGGGAACTAGTCTTGATAATAAGGATCGATCTGCCATCCAAGGTTCTATTAGCGAAATTTCTCCAGCCTTGAAGGTTGAGATGTATTCTGTCACATTGGAGGGCGTTTTCGTTTGGGTGATTGAGGTACCAAGCGGAAAAGACAAACCTTATATTCATGGCGGATGTATCTTTGTGCGAGAGGGTGCAAATTCACAGAAGTTGAAGACGGCGGAAGAGATGCGTCAGTTTTTTGTGCAATGTAATAAGATTTTCTATGATGCGATGCCTTGCAAAAGCTTCAATTTTGAGACTGATACAGATGTCGAGATGTTGGCTGATTTCCGTCGGGAGTCTCGGTTGAGTGATACCATATCCAATCGACAGATTTTTGACAATCTTCAACTTTTCGATGATGAGGGAATCTCTAAGAACGCTGCTGCAATGTTTTTTTGCAAACTTCCTGAACGATTATTTCCACACGCTGTTGTGCGTTGTGTGCGGTTCAAAGGAATAGAACGTGTTCACATTATTGATGATAAAACGTTTGTTGGTCCTCTATACCGTCAATTTCAAAATACGATGAAATGGTTGGAGAGTCAGCTGGCTGTCAAATATATCATTGAGGGAGGTGGTCCACGCAAGGAGGTGTGGGAATTGCCGTTGGAAGCTTTACGAGAGGCTGTGATTAATGCGCTCTGCCACCGCGATTATTATGAGCAAGGGGCTACGATAATGGTGGAACTCTTTGATGATAGACTTTCGATAACAAATCCAGGAGGTTTGTTGCCAGAGGTGGCAAAAGACTTCGGTCATAAGAGTGTATCTCGTAATCCAACAATTGTGACTCTTTTTACTCGTATGCAGTTGGTCGAAAAGGTTGGATCCGGCATTCCTCGTATGCAGAAGGCGATGAGAGAGGCTGGTTTGGAGGAACCAGAGGTTGAGGGAAATGGTATGTACACAATTATTTTTAAGAAAAGTACTACCCCCAAAGCGGATGATACTACCCCCAAAGCAGATATTACTACCCCCAAAGCGGACGATACTACCCCCAAAGCGGATGTTACTACCCCCAAAGCGGATTCTGATGTTGAGGAAAGAATGATGGAGTTGATAGAGAACAATCTTAATATTACAAAAAGTGATTTAGCCATGGCTTTGAATATCACGGTAGATGGCGTAAAATATCATTTACGAAAGATGAAGCATAGGGTAGTTTATGTAGGTTCAAGTAAAGCAGGGCATTGGGAAATAACAAGTAAATAAGGTGTTGTTATGACGGAATCGTGTTTCATGTCGTGTTGCTTTGAGAACATCTGAGTTTAATGTTGAAATAGGTGATCCGCAGTGGCAAGATCCCGTATGTGTTGATTGGGGGGATTGGGAATTATGAAGTGTTGTAAAGTAATTTTAATTAAATAAATATGCTTGAATTACAAGATTTTTACACTTTTATGGAGCGAGCTGCTTCCGTTGGAGATTATAATACTGCCGCTTTTTCGAACCAGTTGCTAAGTTAAGAAAATAAAGTTTAATTTAGCAGTCATGAAAAGTAAAAGAAGAAGTTTCACAGCAGAGTTTAAGGCTCAAGTTGCCATAGAGGCACTGAAAGGCCAAGAG
>JAZRZA010000061.1:0-38968 GCA_045601045.1 Paludibacteraceae bacterium | reverse complement strand
AGCAGTCAAAAGAGCCTCCGATTCAGCTCTCCTTGTTTGATTAGGGGCTTGGTTTTCAAAAAAAGAATCCGCAACACCGTATTTTCTGGCATTGCGGACTATACTAGTATGTCTTTTCAAGTTTAGCGGACACTAATATTTGTTTTTGAGTGATTGAAGGGTGGGGAAGCTTGACAGATTTGAGAACCTATCCTAACTCATATCGTTATAATTGATAACACTATAGAAGTTGTCCTGATGAGATAAATAAACACCAGGCAATTGTTGCTTGGTGCTTTTTTCGTGCATGTATTTACACTACATAGTTCACTATTATTTCGCAGGTTCCCAGTAACAACGTTTAGGAGATACGATTGCGCCCTCCTCCTTCAATTGTTTCATGGCTTTGTCCACCTCTTTGCGGTCAATTCCGCTGATTTCAACAATTTTCCCTGCGTTAACTGGCTCGCCGGCTTGTTTCATGGCTGCCAAAACTTGTTCTTTTATCTCCATATTATTTCTATTGTTTGTGGTTGGTAATGCAGGACAAAGGTAGGAAAAATTGGGAGAATGGGCGATTTTTAGATTTGAAAGGATTTTTTTTTGTGGTATGCGGAGTTTTTGCATAGCGTAGGTCTAAATTCGCGGTCGAAACCAAATAAAGAGATAATTATGGAGGCGATTGTGAATGGAAAGAAGTTTGAAATTGAGGGGGATATGATTTTAATCAGACCTGAAGCGGGTGACCTTTTGTTTGTCTGCGAAGGGAAGGTTTACGAATGGAATGTTTGTATGAAATTGCATGAGGATGTAGTGGTTACTGATGAGGATGTTGTCAGTGAAAGTTTTGATGGTTGGGAGGATTATAAAGACACTTATAATCCCTTTGAGATATGTAAAGAAAACATTTATTACATATTTCAAGAGCGTTGGTATATACGCCAAACTTTACGGAGATATGGTGGGGTGTATTGATGGCGTTTTAAGATATGTCATCATTATTTTGTTTTGTTGATTGTTTTTATTTTTGTGCGCAGGAGTTATCAGTCATTGTTGAATAAATGACCTTTTAACTTTCTTATTTTGTTTCTGAATTAATTTAAAAGAATTCTTAATATGTACATACATAAATCGTTACAAGAGAAAAAGGAGGAGTGCAAGGAACTACTTCTTTCTACAAAAAGGCCTAAGATAGAGGATTTGATCAAATATATCGATAACATGGGCTATTTCGTTGCTTCTGGATCACTTTCTCATCATCGTTTTGAGGGTGGGTTGGTAAGCCATTCGCTTGAAACTTACCACAAGGCGATGGAATTGAGAGGTGAGAAGATAGCGCAAGGAGTGGATCCAAATGCAATGCCTGAGGAGAGTGTAATCATTGCAGCGTTATTGCATGACTTGTGCAAGGCCGATGCTTTGCGCTATTCCAAGGAGACGCGCAAGAGTTTTGTGGTGAAGAAAACGCATGGGCATAGTACACGTTCTGTTCGACAGATTGGTTACTCTGGCTTTGTGCTTACAAATGCAGAAAAGGATGCTATTCTTTGGCATATGGGTGGAAAAAGATTATCCGGTGATAAAAATGAACATTTCAGGACTCATCCTTTGGCAGAAATAATATATCGTGCAGACGGAAAGTCGATTAATGAGGCTTCTCGTAGGCATCATAAAGAATAAGGGTGTCATCTATGGCACTTTTTCACAGTTGGCGCAAGTATGAAGATGAGCCGTTCTTGGTTTCAAGAGATAATATCCATAATATCTTTAAATGCCCTGATTATATATGCCAAACCGTACGAAGATTTGGTGGGGTGTATTGATGGGTTAGATAGCGTTATGGGAGTTTTCTATAGAAAGGGATTATATAAATATTTATATTTGCAATAAATAGTGTTAAAAGATGAGCAAAAGTACTAATAATGCAATCTCTCCTAAATATAGAGGCATTTTTCAAAATGCTAATTTTTTAGCTGAGTTTAAGAAAAGTGATTTTTATAAGAATTTATATTTAAATCACACAGATGAGTTGTTGATAGGTGTACGTTATGATTCAATAAATATTTATTATCAATGTGATAGTATCGCAAAAATAAAGTACTGTGCATGTAATCAAGCTTTTAGTGCTTTGATAAACAACTTTTATTTGAATAACGGACAGACTAATTATACCACAGTTACTGCGAGTGATATTATCAATAATTATAATACCATAAAAAATCAGAGTAGTAATCGTTCTACAGATGAAAAAAAATCGCAACAGTTGTTGGTCTTATCAAATAATTCGAATCCAAATTCAGAATGGTATTGTTTTGATGTGGAATATGTAAAGAGATATCCAAATAAGCAAGCGAAGAAGGATGGTTTTGCTGGTAGGTTTGATATTATTGCCATTCATAAGAAAAACTTTAAAATTGCATTTATAGAGTTGAAGTATGGTTCTAAAGCTATTGGTGGGGACAGTGGAGTTCGGAAACATATAATGGATTTTTATGAATACAATGGTAGCGATTGTAATAGAGTGGCTTATTTTGACGATTTTAAGCACGAAGCAGTATCTTTGCTATCCGCGTTAGAATTATTGGATGTGAATTTTCCGTCATGTCTCAAGGGGCTTCCTGTTGATAAGATCGTTCATGTCCCGTCGTTTTATGTTGTTACCTTGGATGATAATGCTGACGCCCAAGGACTTACTCCTAAAATTACCATGTCTGGTTATTTGTTTGATGATTATAGGTGGGGTTGTAAAAGAATATCACAATTAGTGAGTCGTAATGGAACATATTACGATCTTATAAAACATGACAAAAACTTCAAGGTTACATTCCTGTTTTCAAAGGCTCAGTTACCTTCTATTGGAATCCAGGATATTTTAGATTTGAAAAACTACGACGTAGAGAATCCCTAAGTTGTACCCTAAAATAATCGTATTCTGATGAGTAAATATATTGACGACAAAGAAAAATTTGGGTATTTCCAAAGACTGATTGAACCCTATACCAAGAAAAATGTCAAGAGGTTCTTTATTGATCAGTACTTGAACGGAGATGGCAATGAATTAAAATCAAAATTTTGGAGTAAAAAGTCATCTTCTAGGTTTGCCTTCGATCTGTATTCTTGGTTGGCAAAGGATCCTAATGTGTTGGATTTTCAGTTTGAATTCAAGCTGCCAGGTATGGCAAGTGGTGGGAAAACACCCAATATGGATGTGTTTATAGAAACAGAGAATAAGTTGATTTTCATTGAGAGCAAATTTTCCGAGTTGGCCGATTGGAAGTATATGAGTGATGGCGGATTGTCCGAAGCTTACTGGTTAAACGCTCCCTATGGTTCTAAACAAATGAGCCTTGTGGAGCGTTATCACGATTGTGAATGTGCCACCCATTTCCGTGATTTTATTATAGAATTCGACGCAAAAATGAAAACTGTTACTCGAGATGGAAATGAATGGTTTTATGCCAAACAGGAGACTTGTCACCTAATAGGCATCGCTCTTTATTTACATCTAAATCCATCCCTGAAAAGCAAAAAGGTTTGTTTGTACAATATCGTGTGGAATTTAAAAGGTGACAAATTCCCGTCTGATCTTTCAAAGGCCTTTGATGGATTATTGGATAAATACCAGCAAAAACTTTTTGCTGGTGTGAACTTTGAATATAAAACATTTTCTGCACAAAGTTTGTTGGCTGATGGCATGGAATTGGATGTTAAAGTTGGGTTCCCTGATGAAGTTAGGAATCTTTTTGACCCGTTCGAGAAATATTCCGAAAACTGTACAAGAAGTGATATGAAAAAGAAATAACTCAATACCTCCCCAACGCCTTCTCTAATTCCCTTCGTAGCTCCTCCCTCAATTCTTGAGGTTCCAATACCTCCACTTGGCTTCCCATGGATAGCAACTCCGTGGTGAGTTCAGGAGTGGGGCATAGGTTGTATTCAAAATCACAATAGGAACCCACTTGGTTAGGAATTTCCTTTTGTGAATGGTGGAGGGGAAGTGTCCTAAGATGATGCGCTAAATTCTCCCATGCTCGGATAACCACTTTCTTCGGAGGTTGGTTGTAAACATAGGTTCCGACTGAATTGGCGAAGTGAAGCGCTCCGTCGAAATCGTTAGGCATTTTGAAGTGTTGATCGGTCAATTCGATTGATTTTACCCTGTCCAATGCTAAGTTACGGATATTATCCCTCTCTATGGCTCTGCCTATGATGTACCATCGTTGCTTATATACTTTGAGGCAGTAAGTCTCTATGTGTAGTTCACGAGCAGTCTCTCCGAATGGTTCATAAACAATTTTCACCACTAAGTTGGCTTTCATTGCCTCGACAATGCTTTGTAGGTATTCTTTGCCAGCTGGTATCTCTTCATAGAGGATTCTATCCTTCATATTTACGCTTGAAGAGATCATGTTCATGATGGAAAAGGAATTGAAAAGCCATTGTTTGGTTTTGTCGGTTCCTAAGTCGCTGTCGGAGTCGATGTAGTATTTGTATGATTTGTTACACTTTATTTCCACACCAAAAAGATCATAAATAGCATCCCTATGCATGTGAAATGTGCGAAGTGCTAAAGGTTTTCCGTCTCCAACAGAGATGTTCCGCTCCCATCGGTCTGATATTTCCTCAAACGTCAGGTAATTTGTCTTCATGAGTGTGTTGAGCAACCAAACGTATCTATTGAATGTCTTACTGGTCATGGATTTTTACTGTTTATTGGCAAAAATAAGAAAAAAAATACGTTTTTTATTTCGTATGCAATATTTCTGCATATCAAGGGTCTATCTTCGCGGAAGATTTGTTCTTTGACATATTGAGATGAGGCGGATAGGAGTTCGTAAATAAGATTGTTGAACTAAAAAATTCATATTATGAAAAGAGTAAATGAAAATTTGATTCGTTGTTGTGTGCCTTTGTACTGTAATGATGGATGTACTCAACCATTACAGTACGCCGAGATGAAAAACGGCAAGTATAAGATTGTGTTGTTTGAGGTCTTGGGAATGGGCATGACTGGCGGCGAATGTAAGCAGTTCATTGACGAAGAGTATGACGAAATCGTTTCGACGGAATATGATTTCAATGTGGATCGCATCTTCGTGTGTGTGAGGAAGGGGAGTCTTTGGGGGATGTTTAGATATTTGTCAGACCCCGATAGAGACTTTCATACGCCTTTGTTAGGATGCGTGTTTGAGAAGGTGGAGGATGTCAAGTGGCATAGCCGCGAAGAGATGCTCGCCAAGTGGTTATGAGTGTGGTAAATTCAAAGAATTAACAAAAAAACTATAGTATATGAAGGAAGTGTTAGTAAAAGAGACAAGACAGGGAGCAGAAAGCAGGATTTTAAAATTTGTTCGTAACTATGACGACAAAGGAAGAGTGGTGAAGGAGTTTTCTTATAAAGATGGCAGTTATGAGGTCAGCAATAATGATCTTGAAGACAGAACGATCTTGTATGATGGTTTAGGTAGAGTCTCTCTTGAGGTTCAACGAATAGTCAGTTCATCTGGTCGTGAAAAATCAACCCAAGGTTTCCAAGATTTCTATCATCACGATAAGGATGGAAATGTGTTGTTCTGGGAACGGTATAAAATCAGTGGTTTTGTGTGGATTACTCAATGGCCCAACATTGTCTCGTGGATTCGTCATAGAGTGTGGTTTGTTGAGTATGTATATGACAACAAGGGGAGGAAAAAGGGGGAGGTGAAGTTTCTCAAGCCAGGTAAAGTGTTATCCTCAACGGAGTTTCATTATGATCGTGATGGCCTATTGAAAAAGGCACGGACGACCGATACTATCGACCCTTTCAGAACCTTTCACACTATTTTTGATGAGAAGGGAAGAGAGGTTGAAAGTTATATGGAAAAAAGAGGAAAGATTTCCCGTCGGAAGGTTTCGGAGTACAATGAGTGCGGCTTACTTTCAAAACGTACCTCCTTCAATATCGATGGATCAGAGAAGTGTGTTGAACTCTGGAGTTATGATTGCGAGGGGAGGATGACGGAAGCTTCCACCTTCGTCAATGGCACTTGTGAATCGAAGATTTCTTGGGAGTACACTGAAATACCTCAAGTTTCATAGGATAACTTCCGTAAACGGCCAACGCCTGAACGGTAATCCGTTCGGTGTTGGGGGAGATTTAAATGTGTTAACTTTTGAGTAAAATAGTAATCGTATGCCAGTGAATAATAACGCAATAGAAAGACTTAGAGAAGCTTTCAGAGAGATGGAAGAACAAGAAAATAAAAAAAACGTCTATAATCAGGAGATTGCGGTTAAACTACTTGTTGATCGCGGATATAGCGAAAAACAATCGCGTATTTTTGTGAAGAACCTTGATGGTTGTATCTCCCACATTGCAACGTCGAAATTCTTCTTTGGTGTTTGCAGATGGATTGGTAATAGAGAGATTGATTGCACCAGCGTTGAAAAATCTGCTTGGCGAGGAGGCATTCCGTAAACTATACAGATAACCCTTACCCTACCACCTTATACCTCTCGACAAAGGCCAAGATGATCTCTTTCAGATCTGGTGCGGCGGTGGCTAATGCAGCTTCCCATAAATGTTGGGGCACACCCCATCTTGCGCCTGCCATGGCTCCGGCGATGGCTCCGTTGGTGTCGGTATCGCCTCCGCACAAAATGGTGTTGCGCAGTGTATCTTCGTATGATTGGCCGTAAACTACCTCTTGGATACATAGCGGTACTGTGTTCTGACATACGGCATTGAATTGGTCAAAAGGTTTTTCGAAAGTCTCCCAGTCTGGGTAGTATTGCGTCATGAGACGTTTGAATCCTTCGATATCATCCTTGTGGTGACGAAAGAACCAGATGGCATGGGCCGTAGCCTGCGCTCCTTTGATGCCTTCGGGGTGGTTGTGGGTGCAAGCAGATGATTTTTCTGCCTCTTTTAGCATTACATCTTCCTTATCAAAGGCCCAACCAACCGGGCTGACACGCATAGCCGATCCATTACCGCATGAGTTGTATGGCTCGTTGCCGTTTTTCCATAACCAATTCAGAAATCCACTTCCGTAGGCTCCCATCGGATAGGGGTGTCTTTTGCATATCTCTTTAAGACTGTCCGCATAGGGCATCCCTTTCAAGATGGCATTGGCGATCGCTATCGTGCAGATAGAATCGTCGGTGATCTCCTTTTCGTTATCGACTATTGGAAAGTTGGCATCTTGTGTGTTGTCAAACTCGTAGATTGATCCGATGTAATCTCCTGTAATTGCTCCTATCATATATTTATGTATTTATTACGCAAATATAGACAATATCTGTCGATTATCAAAATTATTTCACAAAATTTCTTTGGCGATCGCCGCGCATGCCTCCGCATCGGCTAGTGCATGGTGGTGGTGTTCGAGATCATAACCGCAAAGGGCGGAGATGGTATGGAGCTGGTGATTGACTGCTTGGGGAAAAGCTTGGCGCGATGCGAGATATGTGCAGTGAAACTCATAATCAGGATAGTCCATCTGGTAGCAACGGAAGGTGGCCTTGAGGCAGTTTTCGTCGAATGCTTTATTATGCGCCACAAGCGGGAGCCCCTCTATCAATGGTTCGATTTGGCTCCACACCTCCGGAAAGCATGGTGCGTCGCAGGTGTCCTCTTCTGTTAATCCGTGGACTGCCACACATCTCGGTTGGTAATAGTTGGGCTCGGGTTTGATGAGCGAGTAAAATTTGTCTACAATCTCTCCATTACGAACAATGACGATACCTACTGAACAGACTGATGTCCTTTGATAATTAGCGGTCTCAAAATCTATGGCGGCGAAATTCTGCATGGTAATTGCTTATTTGAAAATATTTTTATGAATTCTTCTTTTGATGTGACTATTGTTTTACCTTACGTTCTCGGCGACAATGTTGATGTGGCTACAAGAACTGTTGCCCTCTTGGTTCACTTGGATCTGAACTGGAATCCGTTCGCGCAACTCCTCCACATGGGATATGATACCCACGCGACGTCCAGCTTGGTTGTGAAGCGAACGGAGCGTGTTGATGGCCCTTTGGAGAGGCTCGCCACTCAATGTTCCGAAACCTTCGTCGATGAATAGCATGTCGGTGGAGAGGTTCTCTCCGATGTCGCTTAATGCCAACGCCAGTGAGAGGGAGACAAGGAAACTCTCTCCTCCTGATATGGTACTAGCGGCACGTGACACATAGCCTTGGTAAGCATCCACGGTGGAGATGACGAAGGTGCCCGGTGTCACTTTTAACGTGTATCGGTCGGTCAAGGTTCTCATGTATCTATTGGCGGAGTGTATGAGACTGCTCAACACATAACTTTGCGCGATTTTTCGGAATTTCTTTCCTGTGTTGTCGCCAATATAATAACACAACCGTGACCATTTGTTGAAGTCCGCATGTTTCTTGTCCGCATCTTCTTTGAGTGAGGACAATTGTTTCTTCTTCTCATTATCTAGGGCGAGTTCTTGGTCGATTGCTCCCTTCTTTTCCCTGAATTCACCTACCTGTTTCTCGTAATCGGCGATTTGTGCGTTGAGGGTGTCAATGTTATCAATCTCATCCAACATAGGCTTCGTTTGCTGATGCTCCTCATATCTCTTTTGTTCATTTTCGAGCAATGATTTTTGTGAGGTGACCGCATCTCGGCTCTTTTGTAATTGACCCTCCTCCTTTGAAATTTCCTCTGCGGAGTATCTGTTCAATAAGATGAGCCGCTCCGTGTTCAAAGTATTGTTTTGGGCGAAGAAGTTTTTTAGTTCTCCTTGGTTAGTGGAAATCGAATCTTCCGTGCTTTTGAGTTGGGCGAGGAGTAGTGTCACCTGGTTCTCTATTTCATTGGCCTTATTCAGCAAGTTATCAATATTTGAGGCGGTGGTGGGAACGTAACTTCCCCATGATGGCATCAATTGAATAATGGATGCGATGACGGTTGCTACACTTTCGTGATGAGCCTTGTCCGTTTGGAGTTTGAAGCTAAGTTCTTGTCTCTTTTGCTCTTGATTGTGATATTTTTGAGCGGCTTGGATTAGCATCTCGGCAAATTCAAGAGGGGATTTCTCCCAATTGATCTGCCAGTTATTCTCCGAAAGCAGTGCTCTCACCTGTTGAGATGCATCGTTCTCTTCTTTCGTTTTGGTTTGGACAATGGCTTGCGACTCTGCTATTCGCTTGTTACATTCCGCCACGTTCTCTTTGGCTTTCGTAACTTTTTCTGTGAGATTTTTTAATATAGCTCTTTGCTTGTCGAGGTTTTGACGCCTCTCCTTTAATTCTTTCTCGATTTTCTCTCCATTCGAAATTTTGAGGTCAAGTTCCTCTTTCTCTTTTTGCGAAGTTTGTTTTAGTTGATCCAACGCAGATAGGGTGGTGTTATCCCAATGGGTGATACCACATGCCACGCAGGACGCTTTTGCCTTTTGTTCCGTCTCCGCGACTGATTGGTCGTTGTTGTGGACCGTGAGTTCACGGTTATAAACCTCCGTTTCGGATTGGATGGAGGCCGTTGCTTTATTTAGGGCGTCGGTTAATTCTTTGTACTTTTTTTCCGCGTTATTGAAACGCTCTTGTAATCCGTCGTATAAGGCCTTCAATTCCTCCTCATGGGGTAATTCCTTGGTTATAGGCTGACGACAAATAGGACAGGTATCCCCTACGTGAAGCTTCATTCGTAGGGTGGTGGCGAACTTATTGACTGTGTCGATTTGTTTTTCTAGCTCTTCCTTCCGAATTTTCATCTCCAACTCCGCATCGTGGATGGGTTGCCCCATTTGAGCGGCTTGTGCCTTCATCTGCTCAATGGAGGATAATTGGGCCTTAATTTTATTCGCTCTCTCTTGGACCATCTTTTGAGCGGTGGTATGGCTGTCGATACGCTCTTGTGCGGATGAAATGTTATTCAACAAAACGATCAGCTTACCTTGTTGATCCCGAAGTAGTGGCATACCCATTTGATCGAGTTGCTGGCCTATGGTATTTATGAAAGCCTCTTCTGTCTCAATGGTTTCATTGCCCTTCTTCTCCTCGCGTTGCGCCTGCTCCAATGTTGGGGTTAAAACCTCCTTGAGTGTTTGGTTCTCGTTTGCTATATTTACCTTCGCTTGCGAGATGGTTTGGCGTCCGCTATGGATGCTTGTCAGTAGGGCGCTGATGTTTTGCGCCTCTTTGTAAGTATTGACCTTCTTCTCTTCCTGATGAAGAAAATCCTCTATTTCAACGATGCTTCGGGCATTGCTGTTTATATTCTCCTCCACGGATTTTTGTCCGCATAGTATCTCCTTGTATTTTTGAGCCCAAATGGACAAATCTCTTTCGTAACTGTTTTTATCCTTCTCTCTACTTTGAATTTCGTTCATCCATCTGCGTGCGTCGATGGTGGATCTCCAATCTTTGACGATAGCCTCTGTTTCTCTGAACCTTTCGCTTGCCAGCACATTGTTCGTTGCTTGAAGTGCGGAAGAAGCCTCCTCTATGCTCTTTTTTATCTTGTTGTTTGTCTGGATCCACTCCAATTTTCCCAACGCTAGTTTATGGTTGGATTGTATGCTTTTTTCTTGCTCTTTTAGTTGGTTTATTTGTTCCTGTCTCTCTTTGATGTCGCTCTCCGAAAGCGTTTGGGTGTTGTTTGCCAAAAGGCTTGCGTCGTTGAACAATTTCTCCTTTTGTTTGGTGATTTCGTATACTTTGGCTCCTATCTTGGAGTAGATATCCACGCCTGTGATTTTTTCTAGGATATCGGCTTTCTCCTCGTCTTTGCTGTTAAGAAAACGTGTGAATTCGCCTTGTGCCAGCATGGAGGTACGGCAGAACTGGTCAAATTCAAGCCCGATGGCGTCTGAGATGACTGCTTTGATCTCCTTGTCCTTTCCTGCGATTTGTTTGTTGTCGAGATCCTCAATTTGCCAATCTTTGCTATTAAAACCTCCGTTCTTTTTCCTTTTGACCGCCCAAGTTGCGAGATAATGCTTGCCATTGTTGCCTGTAAAAGAGAGGGAAACCTTGGCCTCCATGGCGTTTTTCCGCATCAATTGGCGGGGGTCGGTGATCTTGATCTCTTCTTGCGACTCTCCCTCCATTTTGGAGTTGTCCAAACGTGGGGTGTCGGCATATAAAGCAAGACAGATGGCGTCCAATATGGTCGATTTACCGGCTCCAGTTTTTCCCGTGATGAGAAATACCTCGCTGTTGGACAGTGGCTCTGCCTCAAAGTCGATGACTGCATCCTCGATGGAGGCTAGGTTGTGAATGGTAAGTTTCTGAAATTTCATGTTATGGTTCCTCTCTGATTATTCGTTGTTTGAATCTGCATTTAGGGACAAAATGGTCTCATGGAAGAGCTCTTTCAACTCTTCGTCGAATGGGACACCTTGGTTTTCCACATAGTGTTTGACGATTTCCATAGGGTCTTCCGCCTGGAACTCCTGCACAGTTAACACCTTTTCTTGGAAGTTGGCAGACGCTTGACGTTTTGTGTTGATATGGCAAAATCTGCAATTCTTTCCCTCCGTTACTTGCAAGGCTTCATTGAATGCGTTGGCGGGGAGATGTTCATCCACCATGACATTGAGACGGATGTAAGCACTGATGTCGTAAGGAAATTCTTTGAGCAAATTAATCGCCTCATTCCAGGGCGCAGCCCCCTCTGGGGGTAACGTCACCAATGGGTGAGGGTTTTCGATCTCTATTTTCCTGACATTCGGTCTCTCTCCTTTGTGGTCTATTTCAACCAGTGAGACGGAGTGGGGGAAGTTCTCGTCAAAGCTGACCGGAATAGGTGTGCCACAGTATCTTACATTGTGTTTGCCGGTATGGACGAATTGTTCGCGATGGATGTGTCCCAGCGCTAAATAATCATACCCGATTCCCATCTCTTCGATCTGTAACGAATCGATGCCTCCCACTGTTTCCCAGCTTTCGGTCTCTAACGTGTGGTCGTGTCCTGTGAAGTCGCACCCCTTGACGGTTGTATGGGCCGTCATGATGACAGGCAATCCTTCTTTGTTTTCCTGAGCTACCTTGTCCAATATCGTTTGATAAAAACCTTCGGGAATATTTCTCTCGTTGGCATAGGGAATGGCTACGACATACCCTTTGTCCGCCACTTTGATGATGTGCTCATCAATCTCCTCCTTGTTGAGTTGTCCGATGGTATGGACTTTCAGAGCCTTCCAAGGCGTGCGGAAGATCTCATGCTTCGTGCCACTGTCATGGTTGCCCGCAGTGATAACGATCGTCATTTGTGGGTTGGCGTCATGGATCTCCACCAAGGCGTTGGTGAAAAGGGTTTGTACGGATGAAGCGGGTTGGGAGGTGTGGTACACATCACCGCATAGCAGAAACAGATCGGGTTGCTCTGCCTTGACAATCGTCACCATCTGTTGGAGCATGGCGATTTGCTCTTCCGTTCTGTCGTAGTTGTAAAGTGTATGGCCAAGATGCCAGTCGCTCGTATGTAATATCTTCATAGTTTAATGATATTGGGGGTGTCGTGATTGATTGGTGAAACTATGCTGCACATTTATTTGTCGTCTTTGTAGTAGTCCCACATTTTTCCCACTCTTTTCGCGATGGCCTCCCTGAATGATTGGGGAGCCAAGATCTCCACACTCTCTCCGTGCCAGAGAATCTCCTGCTCAAGGTCGAAGGTGGTGCAGAGTTCTACCTCGAATATGCTGTACTTGTCATTTTTCTCCACCTCTGTTTGGTGACCTTCCTTGAGTGGAAGGGCTCTGATGTAATTGGCTTGTTGAGCGGAAGTTTTAATGCGAATCCGTTGTGGTTTGTCGTTTCCGGGTACCACGCCAAAACAGTTTTCGAAATAGTTCTGTGCATCGAAATCGTCGGGAATGGAAAAGGTTTGCTCCGTTTGGGTGAAGTCACTCATTCTATCAAGCGAATAGACCAATATCTTATCCGTATCGGTTAATTTTCCCACCATGTACCACCTTTGGCGGAATAGTTTCACGCAGTATGGCTCCACGATGTGTGGTCGGTAGTCGCCTCTCCAGTAGTTGTAGTAGGTGAACGCTATTTTGTGGTCGCTCTTCATCGCTTCGATGATATCTTGAAGGTAGGTGCGTCCCGAAGGAATGTTTTCGAGAATGATACGATCCTTCATACTGATATTGCTCAGCAGAAGGTTGCTGGTGCTGATGGTGTCGATCATCCAAGAGCTAAGTTTATTCTCTGTGATCTCCTCCTCGTTTTCAATGAAATAGCGATACTCCCCGCAATTCTCATTTTCGATAATAAGGCCAAACATCTCCTCGATGGCATTGCGCCATTTGTGGAAGGTGCGCTTGGGAATCTCCAATCCTTCGCTCATGTCGCTCCGCAACCATTTTTTGTTGATCTCCTCAAAGGATATCTTTCCTGCGCGGTGGATTGTGTCTACTAACCAGATGTACTTGTTAACTTGATTCGTTGCCATAAGCCAATTCGTTTGTTATGGCAAATATAGCAAAATGTTGTGCCGAATTGAGGCATAGGTTGTTTTTTTTCATGGGAAATTGGTGCAATTGTTGGCGAATGGCTCTATTGCAGGGCATCTATCAATTTGTCCAACAGTGGGGCCAGTGCGATCAAATCCTCTGTGGGTAGCCCTTTCTCATTTAGGTTGTGGACCAAACAGGAGGGTATGTTAGCCGCTTTCTCCTCCAGTCGCTTGCCCTCTTTGGTCAAAGAGACGATGCGTTGTCTGGTGTCCACCTCTCCGCGTGTGCGTACAATGAGGCCCTGCTTCTCCATGCGTTGAAGCAGCGGTGTGACGGTGTTGGTCTCCAATTTAATCCTTTCCGCAATTTCCGTGATGACACGGTTGTCCTGTTCCCACAGTACCATCAAGACTAGGTATTGGGGGTAGGTGATGCCCATCTCCTTGAAGAAGGGGGTGTAACTTTGAGCGACCAGGCGCGCTGCCGTGTAGAGACGGAAACACACCTGGTTGTCTAATTTTAATTGATCGTAAGCCATTTTTTAATACTTGTGGAAATCGTATTTTTGGCGCATTGCCTCTTTTCCCTCTTCTGAAAGTGAGTTCATGAAGCCTTTCCATCCTGGGCAAAAATTGATGTGCCAACGCCAGAAGCGTCCCATGAGTGACTTTGGATCCTTGTCGTACTTTGCGCGGAATTTGCAGTTCGCGCATGGTTTTTCTTGTGCCATAATCTATTCTTTTTTATTTGAAAAATAATTCTTGATTCGTTTCCATCCCTCTACGCCCACGATGGTGAGCCCGCCATATTGGAATGTCTTAGCCAATCCGAAAAAGACCGTCCATAGAATGGTGTGAAGCGAAGCGGAGAGGTCTAATGCGAATTGGGCGAAGGAGATGATGTAACATGGAATGCACATCGCCAATACGATCACGCCCGTTCTGAAAGAAAAGCGCTGGAGGAACTTCTGGATCTTCTCTTTCATATCACAATAATGTTTTGATTTCCGCTGCGATCATCTCTGGTTTGACGGTCGGGTCGAATCGTTTGACCACGGTTCCCTCCCTGTCGATCAGGAATTTCTCGAAATTCCACCGTATGTCCCCCTCCTTTTTGCTTTTGCCGTTGAGGCGGGAAGAGAGGGAGATCATCATGCTCATGAAGAAGTTGCCTTTGCCTTCCCTTTGGCTGATGGCCCTTTTTAGATAGGTGTACAATGGCGACTCCTGCTCTCCATTGACGTCGATTTTCTTGAAACGGGGGAAGGTGGTGTCATATTTTAGTGTGCAGAAGGAGTTGATCTCCTCGTCGTTGCCCTTGGCTTGCTCCATGAATTGGTTGCATGGAAAGTCTAGGATTTCGAATCCTTCGTTTTGATACTCACGGTAGAGCATTTCCAATGCCTCGTATTGAGGGGTCAGTCCGCAACCTGTCGCCGTATTGACGATGAGAAGCACTTTCCCTTTGAAATCTGCCAAAGGCACTTCTATGTCCTGTTTGTTCTCCCTTTTGAGAACCTTGATGTCGTATAGGTTCATAATCATTATGACTTTATCGTAAACGATATAATATATTTCGTTAAGTTTTAATTTGTTGCAAAAGTAACCAAAATAATTTATATCGCAAACGATATAAATGGGGATGTAGTTAAAAATTGAAAAATTTTCGCATGATGTCGGGCGATATATTTTTATAACGATATATTGATGTATAATTATAATATTATATTGTTATATTGATTGCGGTTGAGATGCGGAATTGTCTATGATGGCCTCTCATCAGTGTTTTTGCGAGTCTTTGGGGTGCTTTATGCCTCGATGGCTGTTACCTTAAAGACGATGCGGAATACCCCCTCGTTGTAGCTGGTGCTGGTGATGCGGAATCCGCCAATCTCTCGGGTGGAGGCCACATGCTGTCCGATGCATGGGCAAACGTCGTAATCTCCTATGCGGACCAAGCGAAGCGTCTCGCTGGCGTCCTCTGGAAGTCGGTCCAATTTTACCCCTTCCGGAATCTGGTCGCGTGTGACGAATTCATAGGTGACTGGCAGATTCGCTTGGATGAGATCGTTGAGTGTTTGCTCGATTTTCGCTATCTCCTCCGTTGATGGCGCCTGGGGTAGATCGTAGTTGATTTTACTCTTTTTCCGCTCAATGTGCGCATTCTTGGATCGTTCGCAGCCAAACATCCTTACCATTGTCTGGTTGAGCAGGTGCTCTGCCGTGTGGGAGGGCTTGTGCTCCTCTTTGTTGTGCTCGTTTAGAATGATTTCCATGGTTGTATCTCCTTATTGGTTGTTTAATGTCCATCCATGTTCCGCATGGTAGATCATCTGTTTGGTCATGCCGCCGTCGATGCAAATATTCTCTCCTGTGATGAACCCTGCCTTCTCGGAGCAGAGAAAAAGTGCCATGGCTGCGATGTCCATTGGGTTACCCACTCGTCCGACGGGTTGTTGGAGGGCATCCGCGCCTTCGTATTGGGTGTAGTCTGTGTCGATCCATCCCGGAGAGATGGCATTTACCCTTGCTTTGCCGCCCAGGCTAACGGCCAAGGCGTGTGTCAGTGCGGCGATTCCCCCTTTGGCGGCTGTGTAGCTTTCCGTTTGGGGCATGCTCATGCGGTCGCGGGAAGAGGAGATGTTCACGATGGAGGCGTTCGCTCCAAGGTGATTGGAGAGAAGTTTCACCAGGTAAAATGGCGCGGTTACCCCTACGCTGAGTGCGTATTGGAACTCCTCGTAGCTGCACTCGTCTATTCCCTTCATCAGGGGGATCGCATTGTTGATAATGCAATCCACATGGCCATATTGGGCGATGACGGAGCGGGCGAATGATTCCAAAACCTCCTTTTGGCTGATGTCTCCCACATAGTGGTCGCCTGGCTGGATATCTATGACGCAGACGGAGGCGCCCTCCTTACGGAACTGTTCCGTGATGCATTTACCTATGCCTTGGGCACCGCCGGTCACAACGACCACTCTCCCTTGAAACTGCTTCTCCATGGGCTTATCTTGAACAACGGGACTCTTTCCTTAAATCGCTGGCTACGACGCTACCCGCATGTTTTTCGCTGAATTCGCGGTTGATGTCGGCCAACTCTTTCAATCCGTAAATATAATCGTCGTACATGTCCGACAAATCCACACCTTCGCAGTCGCTTTCGCAACCCAATGCCTCGCGGACAATCTCCGCACGCTCCGACACGGTGGTGTCTTTGATTAATAAACTTTTCATATCGTATATTGTATTTTGATGAATAAACCTAATTTTTATCCTTCGGCAACCAGTAGGCCACACAACCGAGAAGCGGAAGGAAGGAGGTGAGGAAAAAGACGAATTCTATTCCCTTCATGTCGGCCAACCAACCGCAGACCGCACTGCCGATACCGCCCATTCCGAACGAGATGCCGAAGAAGAGTCCGCTGATCATGCCGATGTTGCCGGGCAACATATCCATCGCATAGACCAGAATGGCGGAGGTGCTGGTGAAGATGATCATTCCGATGACAACCGCCAATACCATGGTGCCGACGAAGTTGCAGTAGGGGAGCAGCAACGCGAAAGGCGCCGCTCCGAGGATGGATACCCAAATTAAGTATCTTCTGCCATATTTGTCTCCCAATTTACCGCCCAACACCAGTCCGAACGCCGAGGCGAAAAGTACTGCGAAGAGGCAGTATTGGCTGATCTCGTTGCTGACTTGGAACTTCTCGATCAGATAGAAGGTGAGATAGTTTTGCAGATTGCTTAGGTAAAAATCTTTGGAGAACATCAAGGTCAACAGCACGATTAAGGCTCCTGTCACCTGTTTGCGGGTTAGGGGACTTTTGTTCTCCATCTCAAATTTGGATTTCCCTGATTGGGTATGTTCCGTTAGGTATTTTTTATACCATTTGCCAACCCACACGAGGATCAAGGCGGCGGCTCCCGCTATGAGCGAGACGATGCTGATGCTCCATTGCCCATATTTCAACACGATCAAGGCGACGACGACTGGTCCCAGTGAACGTCCCACATTACCTCCCACCTGAAAGATGGATTGGGCCACCCCTTTTGCTCCGCCGGATGCGTAACGGGCCACTTTGGAGGCTTCCGGGTGAAGGATGGCGGAGCCACACCCTGTCAGGGCGACGGCGACGAGCATCATGGCGTAACTGTTCGCGAAGGCCAATATCCAGAGTCCGGCGAAGGTGCCACCCATGCCGATAGCCAATTCATAGGGGCGTGGGTGCTTGTCGGAAAAGTAACCCACCACTGGTTGTAGAATAGAGGAGGTGAGTTGGAATACCAGGGTGAGGATGCCTATCTGTTGGAATGAGAGATTCCAGTTCTCCTTCAACATCGGGTAGGTGGCGGGGATGACCGATTGTAGCAGGTCGTTTAACGCATGCGCCACACTCACCATTACCAGTACCGATAGGACGGTTTTGGAATTGTTCATGATAAACTATCTTTTCGTTCCTTATGCGATACCCAACAATTCGATCTCGAAAATAAGCGTTGAGCCTCCTGGAATGCCTGGTTGAGAGAATTTTCCGTAACCCATCTCCGCAGGAATATAGACCTCCCATTTGTCTCCGATGTGCATCTGCTGCATGGCGATGATCCATCCTTCGATCAAGTCGCAGAGTCGGCAAGCGAGAGGCACTCCGCCTCGGCTGGAGTCGAATTTCTTTCCGTTAATGGTCTTTCCCGTGTAGTGCGCGGTGATCACGCTACGAGGCGTAGGTTGGTTGCTCTTGGCGTCTCCTTGGCTGATTACTTTGTAGAAGATGCCCTTGGGAAGCGCCTTGACGCCCTCCTCTTTGGATTTCTCGATCAGCCACTCTTTGTTGGCTTGTATATAATCTTGTTTACCCATGTGAACTATTGAGTTGTAAAATTGTATGAATTATTTTTTAGCGGAGATGATCGCTCTCATCTCCTTTTCGTATTGTGCGGCGTTATGGAAGACGATGCCCTCCATGCCCATGGCCCTGCTGCCGATGATGTTCTCCTCCTTGTCGTCGGCGAAGAGGCACTCTTCAGGTCGAAGGTTGAATTTGTCGAACAGTCGTTGGTAGATGGCGGGCTCCGGTTTGATGACATGCTCTTCCGATGAGATGATGTATCCGTCGAGCAACTGGAATATCTCAAACTGGTTCATAGTGATATAGACCTTGCTGCACCAGTTGGAGAGCCCATAGATCTTGTAACCCTCCTGTTTCATCTGGCGGATCAATTCCCTCATGCCCGGCATCTCTTGGGTGATGATCTCCGGATAGTGTTGGTTGAATATTTGTATCTCTGGCTCGAATTCGGGATGCTCTCGGACGATGTTGGCGATGATCTCCTCGAAAGGGATCAATTCCCTATCCATGCTGCGTTGCACCTCTTCGTTGTAGAGGACAGGTACAAAGGCTTTGCATCTTTGTGGATCTGGAATGTATTTGCGGAAAAAGGCTGCGAAATCGTAGTCCACGAGTACCTTCCCGAAGTCGAAAATGAGGTTCTTTATCATAAAAATTAGTGGTTAGTCTGCGCAAAAATGTTCGGCTCTTTGGTTGAGCCACTTTAAAAATTGTTCTGGTTTGTCGTTCATGATGAGCCCCTCTGGGAAATCACATGCCGCTAGGAGCGGGTAGACTCTGCTGTAGTTGGCGATGTCTGTGAAAAAGTGGGCGTCAGACCCTAGTATGACGGGCACCTCATAGCGCTTGCAGAGGCGTAGAATCGTCAGATTGTTCTCTTGGGCCACCACCTTTCCTCTCCGTGGATTGAGCGATGAATTGTTGATTTCCAAAAGGGTTCCGCTCTCTTTAGCGGCCAGTACGATCGGTTCGAAAAGAAGGTCGGCCGTTCCGTCACCAGGATGGCTGATGATGTCGGTCCAAGGGTTGCGGATAGCGTTGATCATGCCGGCGGTGTTCTCCTCCGTGGTACCGCCCCTCCAGCATAAGCTGTGTATGCCGGCGATGCGGATATCCATCCGTTTGTAGTAGCGCTCCTCAAGGTCCAAAGTGCCTTGTGTGTCGAGGATGTTTAGCTCCGAGCCCATCAAAAGGCGCATCTCGCCCCATTGTCGGGGAATGTTGTGCATATTGTGGAAATAGAGCGCACCGCAAGTATCTGGTATAGAGGGAGCGTGGTCGGTGACGCCATAGATTTTCAGCCCCTTGTCCATGGCTGCGTGGATCATCTCCATCAATGTATTGTAGGCATGTCCGGAGGCGATGGTATGCGTGTGAACGTCAACTAAGGGTGTGATCATAAAAATACTCTTTGTTGTGTCTTGCAAATTTACGCATAATTTTTGTTTGCGCCCCTCAAAATTATATCGTTCTTTATATGTTCCTTACCACATCTACCACATGGCTGCCCGCTCCGATAAGGTCGCTTCTCTCCGATATGATCTTTTGGTATTCGATGAAAAGGGAGAAACTCTTTTCGCTCATCTGGTTGAGGCGTGTGCGCATATAGTCCGCCGCACCGTCTGGAGAAAAGATGGTGATGCGCTCCAATCCTGCCATTTCGTTGTATCTATTGATGTCTTCCAACCGTACATAATCGTATAGTTCGCCCTCCTTCGCTCGGATGTGGAAATGGCTATCGACAGCGCCTAATGCCAACAAATTCTCGATTCTCTCCTCGTCGAAGCAGTAGGAGAGGATACTGTATTCATTCATTAGGTAGGCGATGAAGATCAATCCTCCTGGCTTTGTCACCCGTTTGGCTTCTTTCAGCGCCTTGACTTTCTCCTCATCGTTGAAGAGGTGGTAGAGCGGACCTAACAGTAGGGTAATGTCCGCCGAATGGGTGGGGATGAAGGGCATTTCACGCGCGTCACCCCGCACGACATCCGCTAAAGGTTCTCGCTTGAGGAAGGTGTCGATGTTGCGTTGGACAAGTTCCACCGCCTTCACCCGATATCCCTCTGCCATCAAAAGTGACGCGTATCTGCCAGTTCCCGCTCCGACGTCTAAAATGGAATGTCCCGGTTGAAGGAAGCGACGCAAGTGGTGCATGGTTGTCTCGAACTCCACGATTCCATGCCTACGGCACAATCTCAAATCTTCCTTATGTTTGTTGTAATGTTTCTCTATGTTGGATAGTGCCATATTCGCAATGAGGGTTTCTTCGGTGAAAATAAATCGATCGCAAGTGGCGCATGGCAATTATTGTACAATTATTGTACTCCTGCCCGGCTGTTTGGGGAAGATACTTCCCCCTTTCGGTGCAAAGATAATGACTTTAGGAGTCTTTGCGCAAGAGTCGCGTCATTTTATTTTCTTTTGGCCGTTCTCGATATAGAAACCGCTCTCAGGTATTTGAGTCATGACTCTTCCGTTGATGTCGTAGAGGTGCGTTGATTGGATTTTTTCAGATGCTGCGGTGTTGAGGCCCGTGGTTCCAGGCAATGATAGGGTGATGGTGACTTTGCCATCGCCTAACATCTCTTTCAGATCGTTGCCGCTGATGTTCAGAACTTTTCCAAGACGAGTGAATTCCCATGTGTTGGTGCCATAATAGAGGCAAATGTTATTGCCTTGGTAGAGGATAACATCTCCTGGTTGAGTCGTTATCTGCTCGTTGTTCTGTGGCAAGGTGTAGGCGATCTCTCCAACTTTCTCAAAGTTGCCATAATCGTTGGCTTCGTATGTTATAGGACCTTTTTCTAGCAAAGACAAAAGAGCTTCAGTAGATGAGTTGTTGGTTAGTTCCACTGTCAGGTTGTGGCCGTTGACGTTCAAATTCATGGCGCTTGTTTTTTCTTCTAAGTTTGAAAAGTTTATATTCTTCAGCCATTGCTCAATGAGTGTTCTACGTTTAGGATGGTTGGAATTGTTGATCCAAAGACTCTTGCTCATGAAATTTCCGTTTGTCACCAAACGTTTGGCGTCCGCCTCCACGCCACTGATGCCGCTGCTGTGGCTACTGACAATCAGACCAATGTTTTTGCCTTCCATCTCTTTGCCGTATTTGAATAAGAAAGTCTGCGTATAGGTAGCCATCTGGCTCCACCAAAGTGGTGTGGCGATAATAACGGTGCTATACTGGCTCATATCCACGTTGATAGGATCAATAGATGGATAACTGCTCTCTTCTTCGGGATTGTTGTTAATTTTGGATAATTGTGCGGAACCGATAGCATAATTGTTGGCAGAGAAATCCAATCCTTTCTCTTCCGGCTCCACCTCAATCACATCAGCGTTGATCACCTCTCTCAAATCAGCCACAATCTCCTCCGTGTGGTTGGTGTAACTGTAATAGACAACGAGCGTTTTTGATCCTGAAATTTGATTACCGCCCTCCACTGGTTCGGCATCAACCTCCTCATTGGAGCAAGCCATCATGAAGATAGCGGTCAATACAAGGTGCAATTTAGATAGTAATTGTTTCATTTCGTGCTTTATTTATTAGCTTCAACGTATTGTTCGTCAGTCACTGGCGATCGTTGCCAAATGTTTTTGACGTGTGGATAATGATTGTGCGGAAACGGATATTGTCATTGCCAATAAAATTAAAAGGGTTGAAAGTATATGTTTCATAGATTCATTATTTTGCCTTGTTGAAAATTAGCGATTTTTATTGTCACTTTCATTGGCATATCAATTTTTTAATGAACTTAGCCACTCTCCATTGGTTCAGTCTCTTTCCTGCCAAACCGTTGATTACTTCATGTTTTCGTTAAAGAAAGATGCCAATTTTCCCCAAGGAATAACCTTATCTTTTCCTCCGTCATAAAGGTCGCAATGGCTGGCACCTGGGATGATGAGAAGTTCCTTGTTCTCTGGTACGGGATTAGGCTTACGTACAGCGTCATAACCTTCCGCTTTGCCAGTCATCATGTACTCGTAAGCGTTCTCGCCGAAGTAGCGTGAGTGAGCCTTTTCTCCGTGAACGATGAGTACGGCACTGCGTATCTCATTGATGTAGTAAAGGAATCGTGTGTTGGCGTATGCCTGACAACCGAAGGTGTGCCATCCATCGTTTGAGTTGCCGGAACGAGCGTGGTAACCGCGTGGCGTCTTGTAATAGTCGTAATAATCCTTTACGAACTGAGGAGCATCCTCTGGCAATGGGTCAACAACGCCACCACCAGGAGTTGTCTTCCCGCTTTGGATCGCCTTGATGCGTTCATCGGCAAGTGCTTTTCGAGTCGAAAAACGTGCCTCTTCGTTGTTGAACTCATCGTAATAACCATTGCCATTCACACGACTCATGTCGTACATGGTCATGGCGGCAGTTGCCTTGATGCGCGGATCGACAGCGGCTGCATTGAGGGCAATACCTCCCCAGCCGCAGATGCCAATGACACCAATCTTCTCTGCATCTACATCTTCGCGCATTGCGAGATAGTCGATCGCGGCAAGAAAATCCTCGGTGTTGATGTCGGGCGATGCCGTACGACGAGGTTCTCCGGATGACTCACCCGTAAATGAAGGGTCAAATGCGAGGGTGACGAAACCGAGCTCGGCCAAGGTCATGGCGTATAGGCCAGAACATTGTTCTTTGATGGCTCCGAAAGGACCACTAACGGCAATGGCCTTCATTTTGCCATGGGCAGTCTTGGGTACGTAGAGATCTGCCGCAAGGGTAAATCCGTATTGAGTCTTGAACGTGATTTTTTCATGATTTACCTTTTCACTCAACGGAAAGGTCTTGTCCCATTCCTGAGTTGTGGAGGTGTTTGGTCTGTTCTCTTCTGTTGTCTTGTTTTGTGCGCAAGCACTAAGTAAAATTGCCGAGAGCGTAAGGATAAATAATTGTTTCATGACTGACTTCCTTGAATTGTAATTGATTATTCAACTGCAATATTACTCATATTATTGGTGTTGGGATATACCTGAAAATTAGGAAGGATAACCAATTTTTAGGATTTATTCTTGTGAACTGGCCATTCGGTTTGTGTCTGGAATATTTATATTACAACTTCTCAATCCTTCTGCTAATCAACTCCATATATGCATCTTTCAACGCTTCCGTTAGGAATGAATCCTTTATGCATGTGATAAATTTCTCTTCCAGAGCCTTGTACTTTGCGAAGAGATTTGACATTACGTTTTCTGGCAAACCGAGAGTTGTGGCGGTTTTGATGAAATCATCTGCCTTTATCTTCGATCTCTTGCCATTGAGCGTGAGGGCAAGTTCCTCTTTGTCTCGAGGATTAACGATGGCAGCATTGAGCATGTCGTATGCAGGAGTGAGGCGTGGCTTGCCTTCCTTGGGCTCGTAGAGCGAGAAGTTCTTGAGGTGCATGTCGTTGTTGCCCACAATCCATGAGAACAGCAGTACTTCCATGAAGTTGGTCAGATCCATTTTGGGTACAGACGAATAGCGCAGGATCGCCTTACCTATGGCTTCATACGAGCTCTTGTACTTGTATTCCGTCTGGCGTTCAGTCAGTTGACAGAAATCTTCCATCGCAATTTTTTCGCCTTTCGATGTTCGGTCGATACGTTTCGTGACATAGCAAAGCGAATCATCTGCCATTCGCATTAGGGTGTGAGGCACTACATCAATCTTTGCCACTTCTGCAAGGTGCATCGTGAGGTCTTCAACTTCAGGTAACTGGGGATACATTTCCGTTTGCGGCTTCATGATAAACCCTCCCCAAAGTCCAACGATAGTGAGTCGCTGGCTTCCTTCATGCTTGTTCAGGTGAAGCGACAACTTTGGTTGAACACCAGTCAGGGAGGTTTGTTCCTCAATGACTTGCGATGCCAACGAGTCAATCTCCTTGAGTGTATAGTCAAGTGATGGAACCTCCTTCGTGCCGAAGTATTTCTTGGAACATGTAGGGTGGAAATCTATCTCCCCCGCATTAAGTGGACGGTAGCAAAACAGGCATTTACACATGGCTAGCCTCCTTTCTTTCAATGACACTCACCGCTCCGATACAATCTTTGCAACAGAGCAAGAGCAATGACATGCGGTCGAGTACGCTGATGTCGGTGTTGCGAATTGCCACGTCCAAAAGCCAACCTTCAGGAATCAAGCCATCAAAGAAGGGAAACAGCACATTGCAAGTGTATGGCTCTTCCTGCAATGGCAGCGTCAGGCTTACTGCTCTTGCACCTTCAGATGCAAGATACTCTGGCAGATACACAAACTCATAACCGCTATCCACTTCGGATAGCAATCCTACTAATTGCTCCTTATAATATACTTTTGCTTGTCTCAGTACCATACGCTATCAATCTTTTGGCATTGCCTTCAACTCATAATTAAACAGGTCGAGCAACTGGTTCACCTTATCCATGCGAAGCGTTGCCTTCCCTTGCTCAAGATTGCGTATGAAGTTGAGGCCTACACCCGATTTAAGGGCGAGATCTTCCTGAGTCATGCCGAACTCCTTGCGGAGGTTCTTGACGGTATTCGATAAACTTGTTCGTGCCATAATGTGGTAATTTTATATTCTTTCGCATGCAAAAGTACGAACAAAAAAGAAAATTACATTATAACGAATATAGTTTAACTCAACTTTAACATTTTTATATTCGAAATAATGTAATCTTATGATATTACTGATTGTCTCTATTGAAAACAGGCATCTGGTTAGGCAGGTCGATGGCCAACTCAATCAATCCAGCCACATTACCCTCTTCATCATACCATGGTGTTTGATGCAGGAGCTTATGCTTGCCATGACGGATAATAGCAATGCTGACAACCTTCGCTGATCTTATGGCAACCGTGCCAGGGATTCCAAATTATCATACGTTCTTGATAAAAGGAGGAAACATGCCAATGCTCTCTGGAACTTCATGCCCCCAAAGCTCAGCAAGGAGCTTGCGTAATTCGACAGGAAGCCCATCTGCCATGTGTTTTCTGAATTGTTCTACAGTAATTATTTCATTGCCATCATGCGTTTTTACCCATCTCGTATGCCGCCTGCAATTTGGCGTTGCCTTCGATGTCATGCGGGTCGTTCACACCGCCGCAGAATAGGGTAGCGGCAAGCCTTGACTCTGGATAGCAGTCGATCCAACCTGTCAATCCTGCTTCCGCACGTTTAGGCACAAACTCCTCGTCCTCTGCCGCTGTAGTGAGCATGTAAACGTCGCGGAACTTGTAATCTTGAGAGTACATGGCGTTCATACGGTCAATCAGCGTCTTCATCTGTCCACTCATCTCGTAGTAGTAGATAGGCGTTGCCCAAACAACGACGTCGGCATTCAGCACTTTTGCCATGATGTCATTCACATCATCCTTGATGACACATTTGCCCAATTTCTGGCAAGCGAGACATCCCTTGCAGAACTGTATGTTCTTGTCGACGAGAGAAATCTTCTCTACGGTATGGCCTGCATCCTGTGCGCCACGGATAAACTCGTTGGCCAAAGCGTCGGAGTTGGAGTGGGCGCGTAAACTGGTGGAGATGACAACTATTCTTTTCATGTTTTCAATTTTTATTCAATTGGTATTGGATTAATTCTGTTTGATATTAAGCTGCTCGCCACTGGTTCGGCGTCTTTCCTGTCAGGCCTTTGAAGAAGCGGACGAAATGTTGCGGGTATTCAAAACCAAGTTGCTGGCTCACCTGGCTCACCGATGAAGTCTCGGATTGTAGTAACTCCTTGGCTTTCGCAAGAATCCTTTCATTGATGAGGTCTTTGGCCGTACGCCCGGTCTCTGTCTTTACCAATGTGCCGAAATAGCCTGTTGAAAGGCAACACTTGTCGGCGAAATAAGCCACGGTTGGCAGGCCTTCCGTATCGGCTTTGGTAGTAATATATTCGTCAAGTAAAGATATGAATTTCTTCACAACGGAGTGGTTGATCTCCTCGCGGGTGATAAACTGGCGGTCGTAGAAGCGGAGAAGATAGTTCAAAAGCAGTTCTATGTTGCTGACTATCAACTCTCGCGTGTGTTTGTCGATAGGGTGTTGCAACTCCTGCTGGATCAACGCCAATACGCCACGGAATATCTCTATTTCCTGCGACGAAAGGTGAAGCGCCTCGTTGGAGGTGTAGTCGAAAAACTCATATCTACTGATGTTTTTGCCGAGCGACGTGCGGTTTAGAAAATCCGGGTGGAAAACTAACGCCGTGTATTTGGCAAATGGCACATCCGGATTGGGCTGAACTATGATCGATTGCCCTGGCGCGAAACTAGTCACCGTCATCTCGTCAAAATCGTAGGGAGTACGTCCATACGATAGCTTACAGCCTTTATTCTCCTTCAAATAGATAGCATATAGGCCGTAGTGCATTACACATTCCTTGATATGTTCCGTGCTCTCCACACGGATGACGCTTACAAGGGGATGAAGCGTCTCCTTCCCGTTGTAGTCGTTGAACTGCTGAATAGTATCTAAACGTATTTCTTGCATTACTTCAATGTAATTTACAACGCAAATTTATTCACATTATCAATACTTTCGCATACCTAAACAGGGGAAGATATAACCTTTTTTTAGGATTGTGACATTTTAGAAGCCGTTTAAATTTTTTATTGAAGATTTTTAAGTGAGGCTTTATAGGGTGTTTTAATTGAAACTTTTTCGTAAATTTTTAAACAGCTTCTTATAATTGCCACCTATTGTCATGTTTTAAAGTCCTATACTTTCTTATATGTTAAATCTTTTACAATTTCTAAATCACATGGATATTTGATTTCTATGTGATCAATTTGAGTGATGTCACTGATTTCTTCGTTTTCTAAAGCGGATTTAAACCAAATCTCTTTGAACCACTCTCTTTCCTGCTCATTATAAAGAGCTTGAAAATCAATAATTGTTTTATCCCAAACTTCATTATACCCACACTTGAGAATATCCGCCATTATAGTGATTATTTCTGGCAATACACTTTTTTTCCATAAAGAACTATTTTCCAAATGAGAGCAAATTTTCTTGTCTCGTTTCCCTATAATTTCCTCTTTCGTCATCACAAAATATTACTATGTTTTAAAGTCCTATAATTCCTTCAGATAAATACTTTCATAATGTTCTTGTGTAATGAGGTTGAACAATTTATTTTATAAGATGTGCTGACTAATTGCCAGCACATCTTCGCATAAAGATAATGTTTTTTCCAAAATACGAATCTATTTGTGGTGTGAAACTTTTTAGCGCAATATTTAACGGTTCGGGGTCCGTCACAATCATCCCTTCACAATCGCCAAAACATCCTCCACAATCTGCTCATCCAACAGCCGGTTGTCTGATAGTAGCTTTGTAACATCGAAGCGGTCGTACAGATCCTTCTTGATACCACCTACAAGTACCTTTATGTCGGAAGTTCCGTAGTAAGAGGCGATCCGCTCGCCGAATCCTCCGTCTTTGCATCCGTCCTCAAGTGTCACAACAAGCTGGTGGTTCGCCTTCAAAGTATCAAGCGTGGTAGCATCGACCTCATTCAGATAGCGTGGATTGATTAGGGTAGCGTCGATGCCTTTGTCCTTTAGCAACTTCACCACATTCTCTCCCTTCTGATAGAATGAGCCGGCTGCGATGATCGCAACATTTGAGCCACTCTTTGCCACTTTGTATTTCGGCTCAAAACTGAATTCCGCCTCCATCTTCTCGTTGGTATGAATGACACCGTTGCTAGGCACACGGATGGCGATAGGTTTCTTGTCCTGCAAGATGGCCCACTTCATTATGGCAAAATATTCCTCGCATGTGGTCGGAGCGAGATAGATAAGTCCCGGAATGCTTGTCAACATTGGAATGTCGAACAGACAGATATGAGTGATGTCGTTCATGGTGCCGCAACCTCCCCACATGACATTGATGACTGCAGGGTTGGAATTGATGCAAAGATCCTGTGCGATTTGGTCGTAGGTACGCTGGATGAAGGTAGAGTAAACGGTCCATACTGGGCGCAATCCGCCTTTGGCCATACCGCTCGCCATCGCGACAGCCTGCTCCTCCGCGATACCCATGTCTATATGTTGTTTGCCGGCTTCCAATCGTTTGGCAAGTGTGAATCCCGCTGCTGTCGGAGTACCTGCGGTCACTGCAATCAGTGTTGGATCTTTTTTCATCTCGGCAAGCATCCAGTCGCTAAACAATTCTTGGTAATTCTCCATTGCAGGTCCCGTTGGACGAGAACCGTCGATTGGATTGAACGGTGCACCCCAGTGCCAAGATTCCTTGTCCTCTACAGCTGGTTTGAATCCGTGGCCTTTCTCCGTGTGGATATGCACTACGGTAGGTTGGTCCGTGTCTTTGACGGATTGGAATAGTCCGATCAATTTCTCTATGTCGTTTCCCTCCTCAAGGTACTTGTATTCGAAGCCCCATGCCTTAAACCAGTTGTGCTCGCATTTTCCGTTTGATTCTCTCAAAGCGCGGAGGTTCTTGTAGATGCCTCCATGGTTTTCCGCGATAGACATCTCATTATCGTTGACGACAATGATGATTCCTGTGCCAAGTTCCGAAGCCTCGTCAAGCCCTTCGAATGCTTCGCCTCCGGAAAGTGATCCATCGCCGATGATCGCGATGATGTTCTCGTGTGTCCCTTTGATGTCACGAGCCTTTTGTAAACCGGTGGCAAGGCTGATGGAGGTGGAGGTGTGGCCTACCTCGAAGTTGTCGTAAATGGGGCTCTCCGCAGGTGATGAATAGCCGCTGATAGCGTTCATGTCGTCCACGTCGCCAAGGAATCCGGATGCGCGTCCGGTTAACACCTTATGAGGGTAACATTGGTGGGAAACGTCGAATACGAATTTGTCCTCTGGTGCGTTAAACACATAATGGAGAGCGATGGTGGCCTCCACGAAACCAAGGTTGGGCCCGACGTGTCCGCCATGTTTGCTCACGCGATTGATGACTGCGGCGCGGGTTTCGTCGGCAACTATATTAAGCGCTTTGATGTCCAGTCCTTTCAAATCGGCTGGAGATTGGATCTTTTCGATGTACATGCGTATATTAATTTGATGATATTATTTTTTATACAAATATAGTTCTGGCATGAAGGATCGGCCATACCAGAATTAGTGGAAACGTAACCTTTTTTTCGGATGAGGCTTTCCTTGCCCAGATGTGGATATTTAGTTTTCCCCATTATCATAGAACCTTATGGCAAAGATACCAGGAATTCTTTCGCTCGTTCCACTGATTTATAAAATGCGGCGTCTTGGTCAGGCACGGTGATGAAGAGATGCACCGAGCCATTGATGGTGATATGTCGGGCAGAAACATTCACCGCACGAAGCTTCTCAATGAATTGTTTCCCTTGGTCGTAAAGCACATCACGCTCCGCTGCGACGAGTAGGGTAGTAGGTAATCTTTTCAGCTCCTCGTTGTTAAGCATGAGTGGCGATACCATTCCCGTAGCTCTTAGGTCTTGTGGAATATAGGCATCGGTGAATGCCTCCATGATCTCCGCATCGTTGGCGTAGCCCTCTCCGTAAGTTTGCCAAGATTGTCCGTATGGTTGGCTTACATTCGTCACGGGGTAGAAGAGCAAAAGCGATTGGATGGTATGTGTTGACTTTAGGGCGCTTGCAATGGCTAAATTGCCTCCAGAAGAGTCTCCACCGATGGAGATGTGGGCCGTGTCGATGCCTAATTCCTCCGCGTGGGTTACCAGATACTGAATAGCCTCGACGCAATCGTTGATGGCGGCGGGATAAGGATTTTCTGGCGCTAATCTATAATTCAATGCGGCGATGATGATGTCGGCGTTTGCGCACAATTCAGTACAAAATCGTGAACAACTTTTTATGCTTCCGAAACACCATCCTCCACCATGAAGATAGAGAAGCGCAGATCTTTTCTTTTTCTCCCCCGCGGATGGTGTATAGATACGCAATTGAGGAATAGAGTCGTTTATGGTCACTCGTTCATCGGCATAGTCCGTTTTCGATCTTCCGTTTCGTATATTGTTCAATGCCTCGGTATCCCCTGCAATGGCTTTGCGGATGGCTTCCGTTTGGGCGGTTTGCCCTTTTGTTGCTCCCGAAGCGATGAAGGCGTCCGCCTCTTTGGTGTAGATAGCGTCCGTTTCTGCGGAGAATGTTTCTGTAGCCGATTGGCGTGTGCAGTTGTTTGTGGCGATGATTAGCACCGCTGCGATTAGTAGCTTCCTTGATAAATAGAATAGGGGATTCATGATTATGCGTTAATTGTTTGCAAAAATAAGATAATAATTTTAGGCAAATGTGTTTGTTCTGATGTTTTCTGTGTATATTTACATTCGTAGGCTGTGAATTCATAATATGAACGATGTTTATTTTTCGTGAAAATATGCTTTCGTAAAGTATGTGGGAGTGATATAACTGAAAGTGGGCGACCGAAGAAATATCAGGTTTATGTCAATTTGGAGCAGAATTATAGAATCGATTGGTGGAGAGGAGAAAATTCCTTCAGATTCTCTTCGTAACGGGGTGTCGCATGATTCCTCTCGTTATGTTTTTGTGGATGTCGAGGTTGGTGTAAAGGATGGAAAAGTACATGATGTAGGGGCGTTGAAGTGGGATGGTGCTACTTTTCATTCGGCCAATAAGCGTGAAGCGGTGCAGTTCCTTGAAGGTGTGGATTACGTTTGTGGACACAACATCATTCACCATGATGCGAAATACTTGTTGGGTGATGAGGCAAAGAAATGGGTGTTAGTAGATACGCTTTATGTGTCGCCATTATTGTTTCCCGAAAGACCCTACCACCATTTGTTGAAAGATGATAAACTGTTAAGTGATCAGATAAACAATCCTGTGAACGATTGTGAGAAAGCTCGTGATCTGTTGATGGATGAGTTAGCTCGATGGAGTGGGCTATCGAATGCTTGCAAAGAGATTTATGCCACGTTACTATATGATGTGCCTGAATTTGTGGGATTCCTAGAATATGTTGGAGCGAAAATGGCCGACAAGGAACTATTGCCTAATCTTATCAGAACGGAATACAAAGATAGTATTTGCGCACATGCTGATTTGGAGAGCATTGTTCTTCAGCAACCCGTTGAACTTGCGTATGCCTTGTCCCTGATAATCACCACTGACCATAGATCGATTACCCCGGCTTGGGTGCTGCATAACTATCCCGGCGTAGAGAATGTTGTGAGACTACTTCGCTATACACGATGTGAGGATGGGTGCGAATATTGTAGTCGTGTACTTGACGTACATTATAATCTGAAGCAATTCTTTGGCTACGATATGTTTCGTACCTACGAAGGAGAACCATTGCAGGAAAATGCAGCAAAGGCAGCCGTTGCGGGAAAATCTTTGCTGGCCATCTTCCCGACGGGAGGCGGCAAATCGCTCACGTTTCAGCTACCAGCCTTGATGGAAGGTCGTTTGGTTCATGGACTTACTGTTGTCATATCTCCATTGCAGTCGCTGATGAAAGATCAGGTGGACAACCTTGCCGATCGAGGAATAACGGATGCTGTTACTATTAATGGATTGATGGACCCTATCAGTCGTTCGCTAGCTATTCAGCGCGTTCAGGATGGCGATGCCTCTCTATTGTATATCGCCCCTGAGATGCTTCGCTCGAAAACGATAGAGAAGATTCTGCTGGCGCGCCACGTGGTGAGGTTCGTAATAGATGAAGCCCATTGTTTTTCCTCATGGGGACAGGATTTTCGAGTAGATTATCTTTACATAGGCAAGTTTATCAGTCAATATCAGAGGAAAAAGCAGTGTAAAACCTCCATTCCTGTATCGTGCTTTACCGCCACCGCTAAGCAGAAGGTAGTTCAAGATATCTGTGACTACTTCAAGCGGACACTTGATCTTGACCTCCAACTATTTGCTTCTACTGCTTCGCGTACCAACCTACGTTATTCTGTGATACATGCCGAATCTGACGAGGATAAATACCAAAAGCTTCGCTCTTTGATAGCCGAGAATGATTGTCCTACTATCGTTTATGTATCCCGTACAAAACGTACTATACAGTTGGCCGAGAAGCTCAGTCGTGATGGCTATAGAGCATTGCCGTTTAATGGACGGATGGATTCTGATGACAAGGTAGCCAATCAGGACGCTTTTATGTCGGACAAGGTGCGCATCATCGTAGCCACCTCAGCCTTTGGCATGGGAGTAGACAAGAGTAATGTGGGATTAGTGGTGCATTTTGATATTTCTGATTCTCTTGAAAACTATGTGCAAGAGGCTGGTCGTGCGGGGCGTGATCCACATCTCGAGGCACGATGTTTTGTGCTTTATAGTGATACAGATCTTGACAAACATTTTATTTTACTTAATCAGACAAAGCTCAGTATCAGTGAGATTCAGCAAGTGTGGAAAGCTGTGAAGGATATGACTCGACATAGAATGCGAGCGTGTTGTTCGGCACTTGAGATGGCTAGAAAAGCAGGCTGGGATGATTCCGTTTCGGATATTGAGACGCGTGTGCGAACAGCCCTTGCCGCCCTTGAACAGGCTGGATATATAGAGAGAGGAAACAATGTGCCTCATGTTTATGCCACCGGCATCACAGTGAAGAATTTGGAAGAGGCGCGTAAGCGAATCACAGAGTCATTGCTCTTTGAAAACGAAGAAATAGAGAAAGCTGTGCGAATCATAAAATCGTTGATTACGCAGAAATACTCTGCCAAGGCACAAGATGCGGAAGCTGAGTCGCGTGTAGATTATCTGGCTGATATTCTCGGAATGAACAAGAGTGAAGTGGTGTCTGTCGTGGGGCGTATGCGTCAGGAAGGTATCCTTGCGGACACAAAGGATATATCTGCGTATTTGAACGACGCTGACGTGTCAGAAATCAAGACGAAGCGTTTGTTGGAGCGTTTCACAAAACTGGAACGCTATATTCTGAACAAAATTTCTGATGAACCACTGCACATTTCTTACAAACAATTAAATGATAACGCACAGAATGAAGGTATAACAACAGCAACAGAGAAGGACATCCGCACGTTGCTTTATTTCCTTTCTGTGAAAGGATACACGCGCAAGAAAGAAGATGCGGCGCACAACCTTGAAGTGACACGTCAGACAGATAAGGAATCCATGTTGAAACGATTCGAAAAACGTTTGGAGATATGTCTGTTTGCTTTGAAGTGGCTTTATAGGCAAACCTCTGAAACAATAGATGAAGACGCAAAGAAAAGGGGTGTTCAATTCTCTGTGGTTGGTCTTCTCAACGATCTGAAAGCTCAGGGACAAAGTCTCTTCGGAGTGTTGCAGGATGTGCAACTTGAAGACGTGGAGGAAGCGTTGTTGTATTTGTCGAAGATTGGTGCACTGAAGTTGGAGGGCGGATTTCTTGTTCTGTACAACGCCATGGACATTCGCCGTATAAAAGATAATCGTCTGCGGTATAGACAGGATGACTACCGTATGTTGAATGAGTTTTACAAACAGAAGATTCAACAGGTACACATTGTAGGTGAGTATGCCAATCTGATGGTGCGTGATTATAATGCAGCCCTTCAGTATGTGCAAGATTATTTCCAGATGGACTACAAACGCTTTGTAGCAAAGTATTTCAAGGGAACCCGAGCGCAAGAGATAGAAAGAAACGTCACGCCTGGTAAGTACCAGCAACTTTTTGGCGCATTGTCTCAGAAACAGATGGAGATTATATCCGATAAAGAGTCTCGTTGCATTGTTGTGGCGGCAGGACCAGGTAGCGGCAAGACGCGTGTATTGGTACATAAGTTGGCTTCGTTGTTGTTGCTTGAGGATGTGAAGCACGAGCAACTGTTGATGCTTACTTTTTCACGTGCGGCAGCTATAGAATTTAAACAAAGATTGATGGATCTTATAGGCAATGCCGCTCATTTTGTGGAGATAAAGACCTTCCATTCCTATTGCTTTGACCTATTGGGAAGAGTCGGTAATCTGGATGATGCCCAAAATGTGGTAGGACATGCGGCGCAGATGATTCGTGATGGAGAAGTGGAACTTAATCGCATCGCCAAGACCGTACTTGTGATAGATGAGGCTCAGGATATGAGTGAGGAGGAGTATGCTCTGGTGCATGCTCTGATGGCCGCCAACGAGGATATGCGTGTGATTGCCGTAGGTGATGATGATCAAAATATCTATGAGTTCCGTGGCTCGAATTCACATTTTATGGCACAGTTGTTAGAGGAGTCACAGGGAAGGTTAGTGGAAATGACTGAAAATTATCGCTCCAGTCAGCATGTAGTCAACTTTGCCAATGCCTTTGTCAATAGAATTCGTGGGCGGATGAAGAGTTCGCCTGTTATTTCAGTTAACCAGGTTGAGGGTAGTGTGAATGTGACTCATCATGTCTCCTCATGTATGTATGAGCCACTTGTGCATGAACTTGTAGCCAATCGTGGGCAAGGAACATCTTGTGTGTTGACGCAAACTAATGAGGAGGCGGTCATTCTTGTTGCGCTTCTTCGCAAACATGGGTTGCAAAGCAAGTTGATTCAGAGTATGGATGGTTTCCGATTCTGGAATATGGCAGAAGTTCGTTTGTTCCTCAAATGCATTGATGCCAGAACGCATACGCCGCTCATCTCTGAAGATGTGTGGGAAGAAGCAAAGAATAAAACATTTGCGGCATATGCATCGTCGGAAAGCCTCCATTACCTAAAACGCTGTGTCGAGTTGTTTGAGGTGACGAACAAAGCAAAGTATTTGACAGACTTTAAAGAGTTTGTCTTTGAATCGTCTGTCGAGGACTTCTGTGATCTATCGGGTGCTGATGTGGTAGTCTCAACTATTCATAAGTCTAAAGGTCGTGAGTTTGATGATGTTTATATGTTGCTTTCCGAACAGCGTAATATCACGGATGATGTGATTAGACGTTATTATGTGGGTATTACTCGTGCCAAAAAACGTCTGTTTATTCACACCACAAGTTCTTTGTTTGATCGTTTGCCAGTCGACAGAATAATGATTGATCAGCATCCATACGAAATGCCGAATGAGATTGTTCTGCAACTTTCCTACAAGGAAGTGAACTTAGGTTTCTTTAAAACTCGTAAACAGCAGATTCTCGCTCTTCGTGCTGGCGAAGAACTACGTTTTGATAGCCAAATATTAGGTAAAGGTGACGATTTGATAGCAAAGAAATACTATCTCCATGACACCAAGACCAATCTTCCCGTTGCCCAACTTTCCCAGAAAATGCAATCTGAACTCCTCCTTTGGGAAGAAAAAGGTTACCATGTTACATCTTCAACCATCCGCTTTATTGTGGCTTGGAAACCTATTGATGCACCAAAGGAAGAACAAGAACATGCTGTTTTGCTCGTTGATTTGAGTTTGGAAAAAGAATAATGTATATTATATCCCCAACCCTCCCTCGCATCCCCCTCTTGGGGTGAATTGAATTAATTCCTACCTTTGTATCCTGAAAATGAAAGTACGATAATAACTCTTTGAAAGCAGAAATAATGAAAGAGGGATCTAATTCACGCGAGCAACTCTCTTCGCGTCTTGGTTTCATCCTTGTTGCCGCAGGTTGTGCGATTGGCATCGGTAATGTATGGAAATTCCCCTATATCACGGGTATGAACGGAGGGGGAATGTTCGTTTTGATATATTTTATCTTTTTGCTCTTGTTGGGTATCCCCGTGCTTTGTATGGAGTTAAGTTTAGGACGAGCGTCGCGTCTATCCCCCATAAAGGCATATAAACACCTTGGTCCATCGGGTTCCAAGTGGCACATACAGGGATGGGTGTCGTTGGTGGGCTGTTATATGCTCATGATGTTTTACACCACGGTGGCGGGTTGGATGCTCCATTACATTTTTGCTACTATCAATGGTGCTTTTGTAGGCGAAATGGCGCCAGGTTATGTCGTCGGAAGGTTTAATGCTTTGCTGAATGATCCATCTACTATGTGCGGTTGGATGTTGTTGGTGGTGCTGATTGGAAGTGTTACTGTCGGCTATGGCCTCATCAAGGGCGTAGAGCGTGTGTCTAAGGTGTTGATGCTGATATTGCTTGGAATCATGGTGGTGTTGGCCGTGAATAGCATGTTGCTCGACGGTGCGGGTGCGGGACTGGATTTTTACCTTGTGCCTGATTTTGAGAGGTTGAGGCAGGTAGGACCTTTCAATGTGATTTATAATGCGATGTCCCACGCCTTCTTTACTTTAAGCATTGGTATCGGATCTATGGCTATCTTCGGCAGTTATATGTCCCATAAGAACACCATCCTCAAAGAGGGTTTGACGATTGCGGTGCTTGATACGGGTGTCGCCTTGGTGGCTGGATTGATCATATTCCCAGCCTGTTTCGCCTATCATGTGGAGCCCGGAGCAGGACCAGGATTGCTGTTCGTGACACTTCCAGAGGTCTTTAACCGTATGCCTATGGGCCAATTTTGGGGTGCGATGTTCTTCGTTTTTATGTCTTTCGCCTCCCTTTCGACGGTTTTCGCGGTGTTTGAGAATATTATTACCTGCTGCTCCGAACAGTTTGGATGGAGCCGTAAGCGCTCATCGTTCTACAATTTCTTTATCATTGCGATTCTTTCCGTGCCGTGCGTGTTGGGATTTAGCGAGTGGTCGTGGGGTTGGTTGGCTCCATTGGGAGGTACGATCCTTGATTTGGAGGACTTTATCGTCTCCTATTGTCTATTGCCTTTGGGCGGAATGGTATTGTGCCTTTTCTGTACCCGTAGATATGGATGGGGCATCAAAGGATTCTTCGATGAGGCCAACAAGGGCGAGGGCGTGCGTTTCCAACCATGGATGCGGGCATACCTTACCTATGTTTTGCCGCTTATCATATTGGCTGTCTTTGTTTTGGGTATTTGCGATAAGTTCGGATGGATGGGCTTTTAATCACCGTCTGTTTATCTTCCTCGAAGTGCTCATCTCGGTATTGATGCTTATCAGCTCGTCTTTGCTCCCTCAAGAGCTGACTGAAGTATGATGGCTGTATTCCAATTCTTACGTGGACTTCCGTTTATTGCCATTACTTTTATCTTACTCATTGTTTATATATTAAACATATCATCAAGCATTTTCAAACCGCTCCGTGTCTTGAATATGTTTTCCCTTACGGAACGAATGGCATTGTCGGATTCATTGTCTTCATAGAGGTTTACAAGGAAATCGGCCTCTATTAGAATTTGGTAATCCATATCCTCTGATGCGTGATAGGTGTGGTGATGGGCAACAAGCCAGCAGATACGCTCTATCTCTTCTTCTGTGTAACCTCCTATTCGAGTCAGTAGATCGCGGGCTACGGCAGGACCTTCTTGCTCCTGAAGCTTCCCATTCTGATGGCCGAACTTCTTCTCGCTTGCCCTGATACCGATGTCATGGACCAATGCGGCACATTCAAGGATGAACTGTGTTTCCTCATCCAATTCCTCTCCAATGCCAATCAAAGAAGCATAGGCGTGAACCTTGGTCGTATGTTGTATTCTCTTGGGATCTCCATTGTCATAGTTGATCATGGCAAGAGCCAACTCTTGAATCTTTGTCATTGCTCTTTAGAACTATTATATTCAACATCAGTATCTGCCACCATTGGGTGTTGAGTCTCTTGGGGAAACTCATGAAGGTTGGGTTTGTGCAGTGGTGCTGCATTTGTGAGTGTTTCTGATTCTCCACGCAATCGTTCTTTCAATCTCGTGTTACGGTTACTCACAGTCAGATTATGAATGGCGTATGCCAAGGCTCGGGTGGAGCCAATCAGCACACAGATCTTCTTCGCTCGGGTAATGCCTGTGTAGATAAGGTTGCGCTGAAGCATTACATAGTGCTTCATCAGCACAGGCATCACCACTATCGGATATTCTGAACCTTGTGCCTTATGGATGGTTGTGGCGTAAGCCAAAGATAGTTCATCGAGTTCAGAAACCTCGTATTCCACCATTTTCTCTTCAAAGTTGACCATTAGAGTGCGGTCTTCCATGTTCACGCTTTCGATGTAACCCAGGTCGCCGTTGAAGACTTCCTTGTCGTAGTTGTTGCGGATCTGCATCACCCTGTCGCCCTTGCGGTAGTTGTAACCGCCTCGGCTCAGTCCTTCCTTCGTAGGGTTCAGAGCCTCCTGAAGGATAAGGTTGAGATTGGCAGAACCTACCACACCTCGCTGCATAGGGGTAAGCACCTGAATCTTATCCAAGGTCATATTGTAGCCCTTGGGAAGCCGGTTCTTCACAAGGTTGACAATGTCTGAAGCAACACTGTCGGCATCATCATTCTTTATGAAGAAGAAATCCGTGGTCCTGCCATTGCTGATGTCTGGGAACTTACCCTCGTTGATGGCATGGGCACTCATGACGATACGGCTCGATTGTGCCTGTCGGAAGATGCGGGTCAGTCTTACTACCGGCACACGTTCCGATTCTATGATATCCCGGAGCACATTGCCTGCCCCCACGCTTGGCAGCTGATCAATATCACCCACAAGGATAAGGCGCATGTCCTCTGACAATGCCTTGACGAGATTGTTCATCAGAATGATGTCAATCATCGAACATTCATCCACGATCAGTACATCGCCATCAATGGGGTTCTCGTCATTGCGCTTGTAGCCGTCAGCAGGATTGTACTCCAGCAATCGGTGTATGGTCTTTGCCTCCATGCCGGTGGCTTCGCTCATTCGTTTGGCAGCGCGTCCGGTTGGGGCAGCCAGCAGAATCCTTAGTCCCATTTCCTTCAATGCGGCTATGATACCTTGTGTCGTGGTGGTTTTGCCCGTACCAGGACCACCTGTGAGTACCATGACCTT